>JACCVV010000023.1 GCA_013697955.1 Tatlockia sp.
CGAACCATCGCTTCCTCAAAGCTTTCTCCTGACCCCTCTTCCTGGGGTATAAACATTTTCCTGAAACCATTCGTTAAATAGGTCGTAAATGATTTCATTCGGTCAAAATCAATCCATGTCCGTACGTCAAATATACTACCAAATATTTTCGCTGTTCTTGAACTCGACCTTTTTTTCATTTTCTTTACTTTTAATAAATAGACTTTTGCTCTTCATACTATACTATAGTACTTATAACAATCGCACCCTAATACCTGAATTGCACCGTAAAAAAAGAGTAAAAAATGCCCGATCTTAGTCATGCAGCCTCTTCACAATATTGGCACGAGTATGTTGATCCCATGATCTATCGCGTCATTACCTTTATGGAAAGTGTTGAAGATTGGACCCTCGATGGTAATCCTGAAATTGAAAGTGCAATCAATGAGCTCGGTAGAGAACTCGAAGACATCGAAAAAATAGATATGGGCTCCCTCTCTCAGGAAGATGTTTTTATTCGTCTTGTTGGTAACATTAAATCGGGTCGTGGTTTACGTTTATTACAAGCAATTGATACCGTTCATCCTGGTTCCGCTTCGCGAATATTAATCCATGCCGAAGAAAATAGTACAGGCAGTCATGATCCTGCCGGCTTTTTTCTTAAACGAAATATAGTTTTTGAACGCTTACGTTTGCTTGCCCGAGTTTTTTCTGAATATCGCTTAAAACTTGTTGCTCGCGCTCTTGAAGGGGAAGAATGATGAAATTACTTGGCCGTTTTGCTTTATCCACCATACTAATTTTGAATGCATCGACAGGTTTTACAGCTGCTGGAGGCGGAGGCGGGGGTTCTAGTGCCGGTGGTCAAGGCGGTGGTAGTATCTCCGATCTAATTAACTATTTTCTCAATTTTGGTTCTTACCTTGGCTATAATCTGCAAACTGATCCAACAAACTCAGGTAAGGAAAAAGTTTCGAATGAGTTACTTAATCCGACTCCTACTGAAGGAAATCAACAAAAAGTACCAACCATACAACTAATTAATAATCTTGTTTTTAATAATTATCTGGGTGGTAGTTTTATCGTCAATACTGTTCCTGCCATTGCACAAATTATTTCCGATGCAGCAGGAGGCGGGTATCCAGATTATGTAAACCGTTTTGCATCTTATAGTTTTAATCCACAAGGTCTCCTAAGACAAGCGAGTTATGCTAATCAAAATGGAACCGGCCCTTCTGTTTCTCCACTGATTGATCAACCTCCCTATCAATCCGATCCAGTTGCACAGCAACTTTTAAATATTTTGGGAACACCTGATTACAGTTATTGCATGGATAATGCTGAGAAAAATTTTACCTGCGATTACAGTACAGCACCTTCCCGCGGCTCTAAAAGTTTAATGACAGAATATCAAGTAATGGCCAATATAATTGGAACACCGCTCCCGGGTACTGATGAATACTATTCAGCCAACCAGATTCAACCAGTCATAGGCGATTTAAATGCCAACTCTTTGATAACTCCTATGATGTATTCGCCAAGTGGCTTCCAGCAGCAAAATAATCAAAACGCTTCAGGCGGCTTAAAAGCAAGTACTCAAATACAGCAAGCTGGCAACTTTATCCGTTATGCAACGGGTGCAGTGGCGCCAATTGTTATGCCTGATCGCGCCCTTTATGATAAATGGGTAACTATTGCCAAACAACCAACCTCAGTCGTACAACAACAAGCGCAAGCCGTTATAGCCACTTACCTAACTGCGTTAAGGGTTTATGCTGCTCAGGTTTCTGTGGGAGCTTCTAACTTATACTTTATTATGTCAAAACGCTTACCTCAGGGCGAAACTGGAAAAGCACAATCAAGTCAGGCTTTAAGTGAATTCACTATGGCCACCCGTCGTCTTTTTAATCCCAATCAAAGTCAAGAAGATACGCAATGGATTTCGCAAATTAATAAAGCATCTGCAGCCACTGTACAAAAAGAAATGGCCATTTTGCTTGCAGAAATTAACTATCAGCTTTACCTCAATCGTCAACAAGAAGAGCGTATTTTGATGACAAACTCATTATTGTTACTTCAAAATGCAAAAGCATCTCAGCCGAATACCCAACTTAATCCACCCAGTACTGGTGTTCTGGGAACTCAAGGGAGCTTCTAAGACAGGCCTTTATCTTTAAGGCTTCTTTGAACAAAATTGATTAAGTTTCCAAGTGTCATCCCCGCTTAGACGGGGATGCATCTAAATCTGGCTTTGATCTAAGCCCATTCGAAATTTTACCTCAACTCTCTTTTTTATAAGGAACATACTCCGGCTTCCAAATTAGCTGTTTTATTCGGTTTTCGATTTCATCATCACTTAAATGCTCTGCCAACTTTGAATTCACTGCTTCCTTTGCAACAGCCAAGGCTACTTTATAAGACACCTCACGCACTTCGGTTAAAGGGGGTAATAAATTTGCCTTTGGATTGTTCTTTGCAGGAGAACAACTGGCCAGCGCTTTGGCAGCTGCCATAAACATCTTATCAGTTACTCGCTTGACCTTTAAAGCGATGAGCCCTAAACCGACTCCTGGAAAGATATAGACATTATTAGTTTGGTCTACACGAAATAACTTACCCTCTTTAATAATATTGCCAAAGGGACTACCCGTACCAATGACCGCACGATTATCAGTCCAATGCATGAGATCCGCCGGGGTCGCTTCAGAATGGGTTATTGGATTGGAAAGCGGCATAATTATTGGCTGTTCTACGTGTGCAGCCATTTCTCGAATGATTTCTTCGGTGAATAACCCGGCTTTACCAGTAACGCCAAGCAAGGCATTAGGATGTAAATTTTGAACCACTTCTTTAAAACTAATACTTTCCTTATTTTGACATTTCCAGTTAGCCACTATTTTTTTAGATTTTAGAAATTTCTGTTGAAAAACTAATAAATCCTTCATGCCCTCAATCAATAAGCCATTGCGATCGACCATAAAAATCCGATCTCTTGCCTCTTGATCTGACAAACCATCTTCAATCATCGCATGGACAATAAGTTCAGCAATTCCACAGCCTGCAGAACCAGCTCCCAGAATAACGATATATTGTTTAGACAAGCCTACTCCTGTCACTTGAACTGCGGAAAATAGCGTACCAGTCGCAATTGCTGCGGTTCCTTGAATATCATCGTTAAAGGTACAAAGCTGGTCTTTGTAATTTTCCAATAAACGGGTAGCGTTTTGCAGGGCAAAATCTTCCCATTGCAGGAGAATATGAGGAAAGCGTTGTTTTAAAGCGTTTATAAATCTTTCAATAAATTCATCGTATTCTTTGGCACGAACGCGTTCATGGCGCCAACCAATGTAAAGGGGATCACAGATTAATTCCGGATTATTCGTTCCGGTATCCAACAAAATCGGCAACGTATCTGCGGGGTAAATGCCAGCGCAAGCGCAATACAAAGCTAATTTGCCTATAGGAATTCCCATACCGCCAGCTCCCTGATCTCCGAGACCCAAGATGCGTTCGCCATCAGAAACCACGATAACCTTTACCTGATCAAAGCGAGGATGTGCCAAAATTTGTTCAATTCGCTCTCGATCAGGGTAAGAAATATATAAGCCTCGAGGACGACGATAAATATGACTGAATTGCAAGCAGGCCTCACCAACGACAGGTGTATATACAATTGGCATTATTTCGGTGATATGTCCACAAAGTAAATTGTAATAAAGCGTTTCGTTAGAATCTTGCAAATCGCGTAAGTACATGTATTTTTCAAGATCAGTTCCTTTACTTTTAAATGCCTTATAGGAGCGAGCGCTTTGTTCCTTGATATTACTTTCCTCAGGGGGTAATAAACCAAACAAATTAAAGGTTTCGCGCTCATCTTGTGAAAAAGCAGTTCCCTTATTCAGGATTGGATTAGTAATTAGCTTAAAGTCGCTTACTTTCACTACCAAATAGGGTTTTCCCTTTTTATCCACGAGACGATTATAATCCATCAAAATCTCCAATTTTAAATACTCTTAATTATAGAGCTAATGTAGATTTTTGTATCAAAGAATGTGAACTGCCTCCAAGTCCTGATAAAGTCGAAAAAATAACTTAAATCTGAGCAACGATGATAATAACCAAAGAAATTGATTATTCTGATGGCGAAATAATTTGCCGTGGATTTATGGCCTATGATAATGAACTGAAATTGCCTGTACCCGCTGTAATGGTAGCGCCAGACTGGGGCGGTCGTGGTGAACAAGCCTGCGACAAAGTGATGCTGCTGGCCAAGAGGGGTTACGTTGGCTTTGCTATCGACATGTATGGGCAAGCAAAGCTTGGTAATAGCAAGGATGAAAAGCGCCAACTAATGACTCCTTTTAGACAAGATAGAGCGGCTTTGGTAAATCGTATGCTCGCTGCCTTTAATACCGTTGCGCGCTTGCCTGAGGTAAATCTTAATAAAATAGCGGCAATCGGTTATTGTTTTGGTGGATTATGTGTTTTGGATTTAGCCCGAGCTAATGTGGATATTAAAGGAGTAGTCAGCTTTCATGGCTTGCTTTCGGCAGCACCTGAGGCAATTTTTCATCCAATTAGATCAAAAATTCTAGTTTTGCATGGTTTCGATGATCCTTTAGTTCCCAAAGACGATTTGCTCGATTTTTCTAATGAAATGACAACAAGAAAGGCTGATTGGCAATTGCATATCTATGGATTAACTGCACATTCGTTTACCGATCCCCAGGCTAATGATGATGAAATGGGCCTGCATTATAATAAAATTGCTGATTGCCGCTCCTGGCAATCTACTCTTCAGTTTTTAGAGGAAATTTTCAACAGTTGATAGGCATTTTTATGCATGAGTTCATCTTTACGTTGTTCTGATAGTTTAAATTCATCGAACCATTTTTTTGATTCGACAAGCCATTGAGAGATCTCTATTTGGCTTAATTGTCCTAAATCAGAACTATAAATAACGCGGGGCAAGCGGGTTAAAACCTCAACGAAATCGTCTTTTGTTTGATGTCCCAACAAAAAGGTAAGTGCTGTTTGTTCAATCCAAACAAACTCGTTTTCCGCGAGCTTTTTTAAATCCTTTGCCTCTAAACCGGTTAATGGATTTGCAGGTTGGTTTAATAACAAACTTGGAACCTTATATTTTATGCATGCATCAATTAATGAAAACACTTCTTCTTTGCTGGCATGACCGGTCGAAAGAACAATTGGATATTCGCTAGCCATTTTTAAAATATCAATCACTTCTTTCCGTAAATCGTTTGATTTATTAAACAGGGTCTCCGGCTTAAGAGTTTGCTGACTTAAATGTTCAGCCGTTAACTGCCTTGATAATTTGCTTTGATATTGTCGGCCAGTAATGGTGGGAAAGTCGACAATCATTTTTGCCGTATGCGCGGACTGATATTCTGCTAATCCTCTCATAATGACGCGATAATCAATCCCTCCAGCAATATGATTTAAAGCCAAAGAAGGAAAGACAGGCAGCCCCATACTTTGCGCAAGAGTTGCTTGCACCGTAGTTGCTCCCAAATGACTTTTTAAAACGACAGCGCCTTTAAGCCCCTGGTAACACCGCCCTGCTTCGATTGCATTTAAACGCCGCTTATAAAGATCAGGATCCGCATGATAATGGATATCGATAAATTGATAATTTTCCATTTCGCTAATCCTCTATCCAGGGTTTGTCGTAGTGACAGTCTTTTCGAGCTTGGCTTAAACTGGAACCTTTTTTAACCGCTGCAACAATTTTTTTTTCAGCGACCTTTATTCTTTCCGCTTTGCTTAACACCTCTTCGAGAAAATCCTTAGGAATAACTAAAGCGCCGTTGTCATCAGCAAAGATAATATCTCCCGGATTAATTACCACACCATTGATGGTTAACGGACAAAGCTCTCCCGATTTATAAACACGATTTTTACCCGAGCGCATATACACTGCAGAGCAAAAAAGGGGATAGTTGGAAGCGCGAATGGATTCAACATCCCTGACTGCGCCATGTACCAGTGTACCTGCAATTTTTTTTTGCAAGGCGACATCCGTTAAAATATTGCCCCAGGTTGTGCAATCTGTACGACCCTTATTGTCAATAACGATGATAGCCTCTGAAGGTACCGAATCTATATAATCAGCCGCGCCTTGAAAATGCTCTGGTTTCTCTTCATACAGAGAATATTCAATGGTGTAAGCGGACCCAATGAGTTTAGTTCCTGCTTTAATCGCTTTTATATTTAACAAGGCACCTTCAATTGAGCAGGCATCCAAAGCGTCGGAAACTTCTGCTGTGCTTAATTTTTCTAGTCTTTGGTTAAATTTCATCTTTCTTACCCTTTGATTCAACCGCTTGAAGTATAGCTGCAGCCATTGCTTCAGTTGAAGCCCTGCCCCCCAGATCGTAGGTCAGTGATTTTTTTTCTTGTAAGACTTTTCTAAGTGCTTCCTGGATGAGGTGAGCTTCCTTTGAATAGCCAAAATGAGTTAGTAATAATGCAATAGTTAAAAACATTGCACCAGGATTGGCATGATTTTCTTGAATTTTTGGAGCACTTCCGTGTACGGGTTCAAAATAGCAACCCTTTTCACCGATGTTTGCACTCGGAGCCAAACCAAGTCCACCCATAATACCTGCGCCCACATCGGATAAAATATCCCCAAACATGTTCTCGGCAACAATAATGCCAAAATCCGCTGGACGCCTTATCAGCCATAACGCCACAGCATCAACGTTTAGGATGTCAGCTTTAATAGCTGGATAACGGCTCGCAACCTCTTCAAAAATTTCCCGTGCAAAAGCGCCGCTTTGTCTTAAAACATTAGGCTTATCTGCTAAAGTAACCCTTTGCAAATTTTGTTTTTCAGCATATCGAAAGGCAAATTCAAACAATCGCAACAGTCCTTTTTTTGACTGTAACCGCAAGCTACAGCTTATTTCTTTAGCATCCAGATTCTTCCAGAGAGGATTTTGAGCAAGCAAAGTTTTCAATTCTCTGGGAATTGGATGGAAATCAAATCCGGCATACAGGCCTTCTGTATTTTCCCTAATCACTGCAAAATGAAAATCGCTACCTTCTTTTTTAATGTTAAAGCAAGGTCTGACATTTGCGAATAAATCAAGCTGCTGTCTTAATTGCAGGATGGGTGAAATGTAAGCTGGTTGGTTTTCTTGAAAGGCGACTCCTAATTCGGCCATGGCTTCCCGCTTTGGCTTGCTCGTAGTTGCTCCGAGTAAAACCGTATCGCTTTCTCTAATAAGTTGCCAGGTTCTTTCAGGGATTGGGTTTCCTTCGTTTTGCCAGAAAGTCCAGCCAATGTCGCCGAACGTTAATTTTACTGGGATTTTTAATTTTTCAAAGATTGGAATTGCTGCTTTGGTGACCTCAACACCAATGCCGTCTCCTGGTAAAACCGCGATTTTTATCAAAGGGTTTCGCTCCCTAAATAGTCTAAAATAATTTTTTGGCAAAAAGCCGGATTATCCTGCAAAACTCGCATACCCGCCCCTGGGACTATCACTAAGCGTCCCTTATGAGGGTTTAACACATTTTTTGTATTGACCAAATTTGAACATTCACCCACTAAATGTAGATAGTTTAAGGTCGATTCTCTTAAAATTCTGCTTGAATCACTTGCCAGGACACGTTCCAAACCAAAGATCAGGCGCGAGGCTATAAGTTCCTTCTTTAGAGGATTCAACGATTGTTTTGGGGCCTGATAGGGTGAGAAAACATCGCTATAAAGTTGTTCAAGCGCTGTTAGTAATTCATTCTCCTTACAAAAACGAATGACTTGACCCAGCTTTTTAGCTAAATCCTCATCAGCAAAGGTTGGGGTTGAAAATAGTACAATAGGTTTGGCATGGTTTAGGAAAAGATCAAAACATTGTTCTAAAATAACGCCCCCAAAAGAAAAGCCAAAAAATACATCGTAATTTTCCAAGTACTTTTTTAATACATTTTTCCAAAGATCATAATAGCTTTCATTAGAAACCTCAGCCTGAATTGAAAGCGGATCTATAAAATCAATTTGGTAATCTCTACGAAGGAAGGTCAGGGTTGAAGCAATTGCTTCAATATCGGTCGCAAGCGGCATGACGGGTCCGAGGACTATTATTTTTTTCATACTCTCTCTAGGCTAAATTTGATTTATAGATTTTGAGATCAGCCGTTGAAAGATCGGTAATCCCTCTGATGAATTCATCCATCTCAATATCTTCCTGCCCTATGCCTAAATTAGAGCGTACATAATTTGCTGCTGTTAAAATATGGGAAAGTCCATATTTTTTTACATGAATCGCATGTAGATAAGCAGCAAAAAATTCGGTTTTGAGATTTCCTATACCCTTTCCCATGCCAGCCAGGGAAACGTCAATAAATTGCACACCATTCTTCAATGCAGTTAAAGCGTTAGCCTGAGCTAAGCCCAAATTATCGTGAGCATGAAATCCAAAGGGAATCGCATAAAGTTCAGTGAACTTGCTATAGATTGCCTCAATTCTAGCTGGCAACATTGAACCATTTGAATCAGCGAAATAAATAATATCGGGATTATGTTGCGTTATCGCACTCATTACCTCATCCAGCTCACTTTCCTTATAATAGGACATATGAATAAAATTGACAGAAGTTGCTAGGCCAATGTCCTTTGCCATTGCTATTATTGGAAAGGCCGATTCTGTTTCTCCTTTTGCAATGCAAATGCGTAATAAACCAACACCACATTCTTTGAGTTCTGCAAGATCAGCTTTAGTCACATTTTTAGGATGAACCATTACTGCAATTTTGGCTTTTTTAATTAAGGATTGACAGAATAAAAGGTAATCTTTTTCACAAAGACCTGCTTTACCTAAATTATCTATAGAATGTAAAGAACCATTGCGATATCCGATTTCTATATATTCCAGGCCAGAATTATCAAGCGGCGTTAAGATACCTTCTAAATCTCGATTCTGAAAGTGAAAATTGCTGCGATGACCGCCATCGCGAAGTGAAACATCTAAAACCTGAATTGTATTCATAAGCTAAACCACGTTTACGTTCTAATCTCAATGTACTACCAGCTTATACAACAGACCCATCAAAATTACAAAAATTAAGCTTCTCGCATAAAAATAAGTCTTTCTATTAGTATAGAGTACAGCCAGGTAAGACAGAGGATGTCGATAAATAAGGCTGCGAATTATCTTCTTTGTAACCGGATTTGCAAGACCCGCCATGGGAATTTCATGAATTTTTACACTAGGGCAATCATTTGCTTCGATAATAACGCCGGCAGTGGATTCAATTGGAAGGTTTATGTCTTCACATTCCACATCAAAGCCCACAAGATTCAAATCCAATACCTGGGCTGCGCGTATCATTAATCTTCTATTTTCTGCACAAATTTGTTTACTTAAGGAAACAAACGAACCGCCGCGAGAGGCGTTTGAAGTGTACCCCAGGAGAACTTGCTCACCTTCGCGAGGAATAGAACCCAGGCTCAGATTCAATTCATCAAGCCTTATTTGACACTCCACATCGACGACTATTTTCCCTAGTGCGTCATTTAGTTTTTTACGTTTCTGATTCGTAGTTTGAATTAGTTGTTCTATAGTTTGAGCGTCATCACCAATGACAAAGGCTGGAAAACGTTCAATTACTCCAATAACCTGACGATTAAACACAAGGACCCTAAAGGATCTTAAATTAGCGTGAAATTCTTCGAGTATTAATAATTCATATTTTAAAAATAACTCTTGTAGAAGTTTTTCCAAAAGCGTTATTGTTTTGATATTGCATAAAACATCAGAGCCTTTACCACCATCAAGAGGCTTTATTACTAGAGGAAAACGGCAGCCTTGAAGACGTTCCTTGAGCTTTCCTGCTTCAAACTCCGATTTGGAAATTCCAGTTAATTTGGGTACTGGAATAGAAGCCTGAGCAAGGACTTTATTAGTGCAGTATTTGTTTATGGCAATTTTAGCACTACAAGAGTTGTTGAATGGTGTTTCTCCTCCACGAAAATAGTAGAGATTTTTACCTAGTTGGAAGGTAAATGCTTCAATGTCTTCAATGCGATTAACAGGTAATAGCAACTGTAAAGCACTTTTGTAGTAAAGCTCTGCGTTCTTATCGATGACCAAATCCCCAAACGTCTCGAGTGTGTTAGATTTGAAATCCTAACACACTCGATGAGATAAGATCTTTATTACTGGGTTGTTTTAGGTGTATGCGTTTGTGATGGAGTTTGAGTGGGTTTAACCATCTCAGCGCAAGTACCTGCTATGGTATCAACTTGAGATTTTAAGTCGTTATCTACCATGGTTTTATGATTTTTGATCACTTCCGACAACTTAGGTTGTGCGCATGAACAAAAGGATGTGGTATTGGTCTTGGCCTGTTCGGACATTTGGGGATAAATGAGTTTCCATTTGTCGAGACAAGATTGACTCACATCTTGGTCAGTCGCTTTATCGAAACCTACGCCAGTTTTCAGGGTATCCATTGAATCTTGTAATAAAGTTCGAGACATACAGACCTGGATTGCCTTATCAACAGCAGCATCAGTATCTAAAGGTTGGGTCAAAGCGCATGCACAATATTTTTGACCGAAACTTTGATAGGCTGATTTATTTTGGACATCACCAAATCGTTTCATCCATGATGAAAGGCAAATAGTTTCAAAGGATTCACCGGATTTGGCATCAGTTGTGGTTGTAGTAGTAGAGCTGGCTGGAGTTGTTGTAGTGCTTGCTGGAGTTGTGGTTGTTGAACTGGCTGGAGTGGTCGTAGTACTTGCTGGATCAGTTGAGATGGTTGTTCCAGTTGTTCCAGTTGTTCCAGTTGTTCCAGTATCCATTGTATTAGTAGTGCTGGTCGATGTGGTACCTGAGGTGCCGGTATCACTAATTCCAGTAGGTGTACTTGTGGGTGATGTAGTTGTTGTTGGGGAGTTAGTTGTGGTTGATTGAGTAGCATTTGCTATAAAGGGACAAAAACTAACTAGTAAAGTTGCTATAATAATTTTTGGGCGATAAAAACTCATAACTTGGATCCTCCGTTGAATTTGCAAGCAATATCCTTTCTACAGAATTTATCATAGCCCAAAGAAATAGATTTAGCGAATTTGCATTGAGCAAACAAAGAGCTAAATTTTTGATTCGAATTGCTAACTATTTAGGCTGATCGCAACATTTTTAATTGAGCATTTAATGCGCCATAAGCAGCTTCTATATTGATATAGTTCTTTTTTGAATAATAATAGGATAAAGAACCATCATTTTGGGCCTTATGTGATTGTAAAGCGACGTTATATTTGAGTCTTTTAAGGCGGCTAAACTCTTGCCCTTTGGTCACAAAATAAAAGTTTCTGAGGCTGGTATGGGGTTGATAAGCCAAGGCTTTAGAATCCGCAGCTAGGTGATGCGTTGGAAAATATTCTTTGAGTGAATAATTTTTATTGTTATGAACGGCCACTATTTTTCCTGGCGGGATTAAGCATAAAATTTCTTTAGCCAGTTTTTTTACCTCAAAGAATGCGCTTTGCGAATAGTGACCATATTTATGCAGGGTTTTTTTAATTCCTTGGCTTGTAAAAATTCGATTAGGATCAAACTCATAACGCACTCCATCTAAAAAAAACACGATATTGCGTTTGCCTGAATGTTTCAAAGTGATTAAGGTACCGCCTTTTTTCAGTATATAAAGTCTGGCAGCAGCCAACGCTGTGGTCTCATTTTCGTGGACATGAACAAAGGTTTTGCCTTTACCATTGGTTTTTATGATTTGAACCAGGGTAGAACCTAATTTAACGGTATGAACCTCGGTGCACATTTTAGTGTTGAGAAAAAAATACAAATAAATAAGAAAGTTCATAAATTTCATTCATTCCATAGATTGAGCAAGTATTATACACTTTTTAATCTTCTTCACACAAGATATATTAAATTAGCTGATAAAAGCCTACATAATACGGCACTCATTATCTTGATATTCATTGGCTTGCGCCTCATAAACCGCTGCGAGATCGCAGTCATAATATTCAGTTGCTTGTTGCAATTCTAAATAAGAGCTTTTGGTTATCAACCTTAAATCTGAATTGTATTTCTGTAAAACGGCGAGTCCTTCCTGATAAATTTCGAGGCATTTTTTTGAACTATTCCAATCAGGCTTGTAATTTACCTTAGATTTAACAAACTGCAACTCAAAAAGAGATTCGGTAACTGACTTTATTCCTTTATTTTTCAAGCAACGTGATAAAACACCTGCCAGATAAAAGGCTGCATTTACTTTTCGAAAAAGTGGGTCTTCAGGGCTGTCGCACGGTATTTCAGGATTTTTCAGCATTGCAAAATCTTTTGATTCAACTGTTTCAGTATTTAAATAATGACGTTCCTGCCCGTAATAGACCACCCTTGGCTCATTGTCTATTAAGATGGCATTGGCTATCTCATCTTCTTTAGCAATAGCCCGGCTAATGTCTTTCTTGTGAACATCGGTCTGACTAACAAGGCTATATTCCTCAAATTGTTTATTATTAAGATGAATTCTTGAAGTAGAGCAATCATCACGTGAACACATAATTGTGTTTATAGCTTCCGATAAATAACGAGTTTTTCCTAAAACTTCTATCAAAAATTCTTTAATAAAGGCTATATTTCGATTTACATGGCCTGCGCTAAAAAAGGCAACTTCAAATTTATCTTTGTGTTCAAACTCATAAAGCATTAATTCCGCATATCCTGGAGGTATATAATGACTGATTCCATAAGCATTGATTATTAGGCCTTTTTTCAAAAAAAATAGAGCAGTTTCTGAATCGCAGGAATCATGAGTTGCAAGAACGTTATCGATATCCCAAACGGTGGTTATTCGCTTAAGGTTTTGCAAATGCCATTTTTTTTGCAGAGGTTCTAAAAGGTTTCTGGAACTTTGGCTGTTAATAGTTAACTGCTCATATTCCCCATGAAAAATTACATTTAAAAGACCAAGTTCAATAAGGCAGTTTATGAGTTTATTTGTTTCTGTTTTATGCTTGATAACAGTTTTGCCATCCAAGATAATTCCAAGTAGCTCAGAATCTTCAGAATTCACTTTTAACTCTTGAATAAAATGTTTTTCACAAAGGTGGATTTCACTGCCTTTGCTTACTAAGAATGGCCTGTATTTTGAACTATAATCAAGCAACTCATGTTTACGCTTATGGGCGTGACCGAAGGTTGAAGGATGAACACCCATTAAAATAGTTTGTGAAACATAGGGATTTTCTCCCTCTTTTAGAAAATCACCTATTGCAGGATCTAAGTAATTTTTTAATAGATCGACAAATTTATCATCATATAACGGATGAATAGAGCCAGTGTTTATGAGAAATTTAACCTTATTATCCTTTTGGAAATAAAGAAATTTCAATAAATTGACTAGTGCATCTTGAGGCAAACTTTCAAGGGATTGAGTCGCAATATCTTGATAATTTTTTTTACTTTCTTCCTTGTCGGATAAATAACCTGTAAAAAGAGAAGTTCTGTGAATCAAATACAAATCCGCTACAACTTGTTTGAAGTTTGAACGAAAAACACTTTCCGAACTTAAATCTAATTGACTTAAATCCAGATAGATTACTGGGCTTTGTCCTTGCTTTTTAGCAATCTCTTTAAAATTCCAGATTTTTTTATCATATAAATAAACTTGCTCTTGCAAACAATTATCTGAATAAAAACAATACAACATTGAAAAAATGTCCGCCAAATTAAAATTTAAAGGTCGATTAATTTCGATAATTCCTCCTTCATCTTCCTCAAAACGAGCAATAATCTCTGTGTTATCCAGGTATTCGGGTCTTATACTCTGTTCAAGAAAAAGCCTTTCAGGCTTAGCTATTTTGGAAAGGGGCATCTTTAGAAAATTTGAATTGACCGGAAATGCTAACTGCTCCAGCGCTACCCTATTAGGATGAAGATAAGTTTGCTTGATCTCCAAGCCTAATTGAAAATAATTATTAGACCCTAAGCCATAATAAAAATTATCAGTGCCTATGAAGGTTGTTTCGCTTCCTGCATAAACTGAGTTCGGTTTTACATTTTGTGGCATTTCAATTTTTTGAAAACAAGAGTAGCCCTCTTTATCCTGTTCAAGCTTTCGGAAAAAACCGCCAGCTTCCCATATCTCGTCTTTCTCAGAAATAACTATAAGATGTTCATGACTAAAACTAAGATTCTTCGGCGTTAAATCCTCTGGCAACTTTATGCGTCTGCAACTGTAGTCAACAGGTAGTTTAATAAAATTTCTTCCATAGAAATAACAACCATTTTCCTGCGAGAACACAAAAACAGCCTCTTTTCCAATGCAAAGAGTCCGAGGCTTTAAGGCTTCAATCGTTTTTAACCTTAAAGGAACCCTTTGAGAAAAATTTTTAAAATTACCTGGTGATTCGCCTAATTCTCTAGAACCATTCTCGCCAAATCCATAATACTCACCTTGCTCACAAGCAATAATGGTTCGGTTAGAGCTAGTAAAAATTTGCAAGGGAACTTCATTATTTGGTAAAGATATAGGCTTTGGGAATTCAATGATTTTATCATTTCCACAACCAAGTTGCCCTTCGACATTAGATCCAAAGCCATATAGGGTTCCCTTGTTGCTTATAATCAAAGAATGATTTCCAGCGGCGGCTATTTGAATAGGAATTTCTTCGTTTGGTAAAAGGATAGTAACTGTTTTTGAATGGTGATTATCAAAAATACCAATACCTAATTGGCCATATCTTCCGCAGCCATATCCTTCCAACAAACCATTCTCATATAAAATTAAAACATGACGATCACCAGCGGCAACTTGTTTTACAAGAACCTCAGATCGCAAAGGAATTGACCAAGGTTTGTTTGTGTTTTCTCCATAGCAATAAGGATCCTTATAAAACGGATTATTACCAAGACCCAGTAATATTTTGGAGGAGGAATTTAAAAACAAGCTGTAATCCCAACCGGAATGAATTATTTTCCATGGAAACTGAGAATTTTGGAGAGGAAAAAATGAATGAGGGGAGCTTGAAAAATTTTCTTTTTTAATCAACATGTTTATTTAATATACTTGCGCAAATTCCCTATATTACAAGCTGAATTCCCATAGTCAAATCATTTATAGTTAGAGGGTGAGTAATTGATTCTCCAAAGCTTTAGCTAATGATTGGTATTTATTTTTTGTACCCAATTTCTTATTCAGTTTTTGAATATGAAAGTTTACTGTTCGTTCAGTTAATTCCAGAGATTGGGCCATCTGCTTCACCGAATAATGTTGGGCAATCAATAATAAACATTGAATTTCACGTTGTGTTAACCCGAATGATTTTTTTTCAGGCGCAGAATTGAGAAGATGAACCTGAATAAAGTGAAAATATAAATAGGAGGCAACAAAGAATTCATGTTGAAGCGATTGCTGACGCAAATCACAATTATCCTTTTTCATTTTTACCAAAAGCAAAATCGCAAAATTATTATGAGCGCCATGAATAGGAATGGACAAGCCTTCTATTGCTCCAAAATCAATAGAATCTTGTCGCATCTTGCGCTCAGATTCACAACTAGCCTGTGCTAATTGCTGCTTTAAATTCCAGTGAATCGGCAAATGATTGTTGTAAACAAAGCGCAAAGTACTATCCACATTGTCATATTCTTCTTCTAAATAATGTTTATGCCAAGTCGCAAAATTAGCTGAGCACATATCATATTTTAATTTGTTTGGAGAATTTAAATGATAAGCATAATAGGTAAATGAAAAGGTGGTAATTCCTTTGTTTTTCAAATAGGAATTCAAAGCGACATTGCAAGCGCCAATGTGGTTTCCACCTGCCAGTTCATTTTCAAGTTGTTCAAGCCAGTCGATCATGATTATCCATTCGTTTAAAGGTCAATAAAACCAGGAGTAGATTCACAAATAATATTGCAAAGAAAAAAGCTTGATAACCGAGTTGTTGCTCCAACCAGCCGCTAAAAGAGCCAAAAATAACATAGCTTAAAGCCATCGTTGCTGTGCAAACCGTATACATTGACATGGGGTATTTGCTTTGATTAGCAATTAAAAGCAAATATCCCATGTAAGCGCCATTGGCAAGACCGAAGGCAAATTGGCTAAAAATCATCGTTAAATAGATGGCATACATGCTTGGTGAATTTAGGGTTAAAAAGAGAAAACAAAAGTGACCCAACAAAAGCAAAATGGTAATCCTTTTAAGACAAATTTGCAGTGGGAAACGACTAAGTAAAAACCCTGAGAAAAAAATACCAATTATCAAGGCAATAGACCCATAAACTCCATATATTTGGCCGAATTGAAACAATCCTAGATTTAAACCCATTTTATCCAAAAGAAATAAGGGCACAATTTTTTGCATTTGGGCGTCTGAACAATTATATAAAAAAATAAATATCAAAGCTGCAGAAAACTGTTTGGAGGCCATTAAGCTTTTATAGATTGAAAGAGGGTTCTTTTTAACCTGAGTTGAGATTGCTTCAATCTCGGGAATTTTTATCACATGGCAAATAGTAAGCACAAAAGCCATTATAAATAAGCAATAAAAGAAAACCTGCCAAGTGTTAAATAGAAAATAATTAGCAATTTGGGCGACGAAGGTCAATAACCCGCCTTTGATTACTAATCGTCCCATTTGATAAAATAAACTTCTTAAAGCGATATATCGTTTCTGGCTGGGGCCATCTAGATTAATAAGATAAACACCATCTGAAACAATATCATGCAGGGATGAAGTAAAAGCAAGAAGAGAGAAAGCTAAGATACTAAGTCTAAATGTGTATTGTCGGTCAATGCCTAATGCTAATAGCAAAAATAAACAACTAATTAGGCCCTGCGTGAAAATAGTCAGCCGCTTTTTGGTTGAAATTTTTTCTAAATAAGGTGCGAATACAGGCTTAATAGCCCAGGGCAAAACTAAACAGCTGGTTATTAAAGCGGATTGTGTATTATCCAAGCCCTGCTGTTGATAGAAAATCGTGGCAATTAAGCTAACAACGACAAAAGGCATGCTTTGGAAAAAATATAAAGAGCTTATCCATTGATAGGCTTTAATTGATTTTAAATCTGCCACTTCTTTTTCTGATGATACAAACTGTTTTAAATTGTATCACATTATTTGATTTATGAATAACCACTGGGCTTATTTCAATACTGGCTATTCTAAAACAAACTTAGACCCACAGTAGGGACACATTTCCGATCCAGTTTTTTCAATTGGCAAATAAACCTTAGGATGAGCGTTCCATAGTGTCATTTCATCGGTTGGGCAACTTAGGGGTAGATCCTGTTGACGCACAGTATATTTTTTTTCAGTACAGGCCGGTTTTTTTTGCTGTTCAGACATGGTGCTTCTCAATTTTTTGCTTTTAAAGATTGGCTATTATCTAATATTTCTTTTATGAGCGCTATAATTTCAGCCTTCGTCTTTGGATTTTCACAAAAAAACCGATCTGCCTTTGACCAATTGCGCAACCAGGTTAGTTGTCGCTTTGCCAGTTGCCTTGTGGCTGCAATACCTTTATTTCGTAAAGTTTCATAATCATAATCGCCAGCAAGGTAATCAATCACTTGGCGATAACCCACTGAGCGCATTGATGGACAGGTTGAGGCTAAATGCCATTTTTGCAGTAATTCTGCTACTTCATAAACAAAACCTTTTTCCAGCATTTCATCAAACCGACTAGCAATGCGAGCGTGTAACCAGGCTCTGTCTTGAGGCTCAATTATTATATTCACAAAGCGATAATTTTGATTCGCCTTTTGCTCTGACCAAAAGGTTGAAAGTGGACTGCCGGTAATTTGATAAACTTCCAAGGCCCGCATGATACGTTGGCTATCATTGGGATGAATTCTCGCTGCTGATTGCGGGTCAATCAAGGCTAATTCCTGATGCATATAAGCCCAGCCCTGCAAATCAGCCTGCTGAGATAATACAGCCCTCAACTCATTATCGGCCTTGGGAAGCGGAGAAAGCCCTTGTTGGAAGGCATTGAAATACATCATCGTTCCTCCCACTAAAAGCGGGATTTTTTGACGGCGATAAATAGCCTCACAAAGCGATACAGAATCTTCACAAAATTGAGCGGCAGAATAACTATCTGTTGGATCTAAAATATCAATTAAATGATGAGGTGCAGCGGCTAATTCTTCAGGGAAAGGTTTAGCTGTACCAATATCCATTTCTCTATAAATCATCGCAGAATCGACGCTAATGATTTCAAAGGGGAAGTTTTTGACCAATTCACAGGCCAGAGCAGTTTTTCCTGAGGCGGTAGGCCCCATGAGACAGAAAATAATATTAGGCATCTAGCAAACCCCAACAGGTTTCTATGGTTAAATGCTTTGCGATGTTTTTGAGTTTATCACTTGTCAAGGTTTGTACAAAGTTAATTAATATTGCCATTTCTTCAGGTTGTAATTGTTGGACTTTAAACGATTGCGAAGCGACTAATATTTCCAGCAGTTTATTGATCTCAAATTCAGATGAAGAAAAAAAATTGGTTAAAAATTGTTTAAGGTTCAAGTGAGGAACAAGTTGAGGTAAGGAACGAATAAGAATTGAATGCTCACTGGCTAGTCCTGACTCAATGCCAAGAAGACTTAAAGCCTGTTGATAAAGAGTGAACGTTTCCGTATCAACGTTTATTGAATAACTAAGCGGCACTAACAAAGGGCGACTGGCGAGCGGCAACTTTTCCTTTGCCAAAATAGATAGTAACCAATGACGCTGAGTAGCAAGCACGTCCATTAAATAAGGTTGTTCCTGCAAAAATAGTAAAGCAAATGATTGATTTAAACCTATCCAGGGTTTCAGATCTTTTGAAGTTCCTGTTTGAATTGCAAGTGGCAGCGGTTGATAAGGCTCTTCTACCTGCCAAGAATAATTTTTTAAGGCAGGAGTTGGTTTATAGACCATTACTTGCTCTGGTGCTTTTAATGCTTTTAACAGCTGTGAAGAAATAAAATCATGGACAAGTCTTGGTTGCTGGAAACGGACTTCATGCTTGGTCGGGTGGACGTTCACATCAACTTCGTTTGCTTTGATTGTAAAATATAACAAACATGAAGGGTGACGTCCGGGATATAGAATACTCTCATAGGCTTGCTTGATCGCATGATTGAGCAATTTGTCCTTTACCATCCGATTATTTACGTAAATCCAGATCTTGTCATTTTGACTGCGTTGATATTCTTTAGTACTGATCAAACCTTCAATGCGCATACCTGCAAGTTCAACATCAAGATGGTAGCTTTGCTCGACAAAGTTTTTTCCTAATAATTTGCGGATCCGTAATAGCTTAGTTTTATCACAGCTTGCGGAAGCTAGATTTAAATGTTGCTTGCCATTATGACTTAAGTTAATGGCTACATGAGGCGCGCTAAGGGCAAAGCGCTTAACCACAAATTCTATTATTTGAAATTCAAAGCGCTCCGGCTTTAAGAATTTTTTTCTAACTGGTGCGTTAAAAAAAATATCGCGCACTTCGATAGTAGTTCCTTTACTCCTGGCACAAGGGGTAATAGCTACTTTTCCGTCAGAATCAGAGGCTAGCATCATTGCAACTTCTTGATCTTCAGGCCTTGAACTAAGGGTCAGACGTGAAATCGACGCGATGCTTGCCAAGGCTTCCCCACGAAAACCCATTGTTCTAATTTCATATAAATCTTTAAGTTGGCTAATTTTAGAAGTAGCGTGTGCTGCAATTGCCAGCGGTAAATCGTCTGCAAAAATACCTCTGCCATTATCTGAAATTTTAATCTGGGTAAGGCCACCACAACCGATATCGATAGTTATTTGATCCGCATCAGCATCTAGAGCATTTTCCAATAACTCTTTGACTACCGAGGCAGGTCTTTCAATAACCTCCCCCGCAGCAATTTGATTAGCTAGCTCCGCAGGTAATTGGTGGATTCTCATTGCAAAGAGGAGGGAATAATTATTTTTTGCCCTGGGCGTAGTTGCGCGCCTGATAAACGGTTAACAACTTGTAAGGAAGCTACCGAAAGATGATATTTGGCCGCGATTAAAGGTAAGGTATCCCCTTTTTGTACCAGATGTATATTTGACCGAGTTGCTAGTGCTTCAACCCTTGTTCCATGAGGTGGGTAATCCCAAAAATAATTCTTAAGTCCCTGAAAAATAGCCTGAGTTAATTGAGTTTGATAACTGCTACTTGTCAGATTTTTTTCCTCACGCGGATTTGAAATAAAGCCTGTTTCAATCAATATTGATGGAATATCTGGCGATTTAAGAACCATAAAGCGAGCTTGTTCAACTTTATGATTATGTAAAACCGTCATTGATTGCATGTTTCGCAACACCCTCTCACCCATATGTAAGCTGTAACCAATAGTCGCGGTTTGTGATAAATCAATCAACACAGTGCGCACTAAACCGCTTTGATCATCCAATCCGGATAAATTGACCCCGCCTAATTCCGAGTAGTTTTCCTTTTCAGCTAACCAACGGGCAGCTTCTGAAGTAGCGCCTGATTGTGAGAGTGCGAAAACAGAGGCGCCTCGCGATTGCGGATTAATAAAGGCGTCAGCATGAATAGATACAAACACATCAGCATTGTATTTTCTTGCAATCTTTAACCGCTCTCGCAATTCGATATAGTAGTCACCATTGCGCGTTAAAACTGCCTTCATTCCCGGCTGCCTATCAATAATTTGCTTCAATTTGAGAGCAATAGCCAAGGTAACATTTTTCTCTGAATTATTTCCTGGACCTCTCGCCCCGGGGTCTTTACCGCCGTGGCCTGCGTCAAGCACAATAACCACATCGCGTAATCCACGGTTTGGAGGATGCTGGATGGCTAAGGGCTTTGAAGTTTCGATTTTTTTATCAGGAACTATTGCTGCTATATTTTTTGCTGGAACTTTTATTAGTTGTTTTGTAAGTGCTTCGTTAGCAGACAAATCAAGTGAGAACCCATGTGTTGATGATTTGGTGTTTAAGGGGTTTGTTCTAGTTTGCACCATTTGATTAACCTCAAATACAACTCGGAGAGTATGAGGATTAGGATGCCCGCTTCGAATAATTTTTATTAATTTCGAACCCAAATTAACTCGATTTAGAGCCACAGCTAATTCAGTATTTTCAAAATCAATAACCACTCGATTTGGGTTAGTCAAAGTGAAGACTTTATGAGCAACAGCGCTATCCAGATTAAACATTACTGAAGGATGGCCTGCTCCTTGCTTGATATCTATAGATAACAGTTTTGCGGCCATTAACAGAGAACTGAATACCATTAAAAAACAAAACAAAAGTGTTCGCTTTTTCATTGTTTACCTGCAAGGCATGACAAAATTTTTTCTCCTGCGACGCTATTCGTAGTACAACTTAGCAAACGTCCGCTCCCCGAAATTGTGAAGGCAAAATTAATATCAATCTGATTTAATTGAAATTTTGCACGCTCTGGCCACTCAATACAACAAATTGCCTTGTCCTGAAAGTAATCTCTAAAGCCAATATATTCTAATTCGGACTCATCTTGAATACGATATAAATCAAAGTGATGGATCTTCAAATTATCGCAGTCGTAGCTTTCGATCAATGAAAAGGTTGGGCTTTTAATTGCTGATTTAATACCTAAAGCCCGCAATAAAGCACGAATAAGAGTGGTTTTTCCCGCTCCTATTTCACCACTAAAGGTCAATACTAAAGGCGAAACCAGACAAGATGCCAATTGTTTTGCCAAAGCTATCGAAGCCGATTCATTAACCAATTCAATCAACATGTATAGATCCAGGGTTCACTAAATGTTGTAAATAGGACATAAGGTCAGTTGCCACTAATCCCCGCTCTCCAAGCTCTGCAGCAGCAGCATCGCCGGCTTTGGCGTGCAACCAGGGACCTAATTTGGCCGCGTCCGATAGCAATAAACCTTGCGCAACCAGTCCTCCAATGATTCCGCAAAGCGCATCACCCATCCCTGCAGAAGCCATACCTGGATTGCCGAAATTGCAAAGATAAATTTCATTATCATCAGTAGAAATCAGCGAACCAGCACCCTTTAAGACGACATTTCCACCATAGATATTTTGCATTCGAATTACTGCCTGATAACGATTATTTTGCACATCTGATATTGTGCAATTTAATAAAGAAGCAGCTTCACCAGGATGTGGAGTCAAAATCCAGTTATCATCGTGCTGAGGATTTTGTGCAAGTAAGCCTAAGGCAGAGGCATCAATAACCATTGGTAATTGGGAGGCTAAGGCAAAGGCAAACAATGCTTTCGCCCATTCATCCTTGCCAAGCCCCGGGCCAATAATACAAACTGTTGCTTTTTCGATGAGAGTGGATAATTCTTTTGGCTCATCAATGCCATAGACCATTGCTTCCGGCAACGAAGGGAAAACCTTGTTGGCATGCTCTGGTCTTGTAGCTACTGAAACAACCCCTGCACCAACACGCAAGGCTGCATGCGCTGTAATTAAAACGGAGCCAGGCATTCCATAACCACCGCCAATGATCAGCACATGTCCAAAACGTCCTTTATGAGAATTTTTGGGACGCCTCGGTAATAGCGTTTTATTAAGGTCATTTTCTAAAAAATAAGCTGCTGGTTGAATAAATGTTAAACATTTATCCAGTTGCAAGTTATGGCAAATAATTTCACCACAATGATCTGGCCCATCCGCGGTCATTAAGCCAAGTTTATAGCCAATAAAGGTGACTGTATGGGTAGCTACTACAGAAACACCCATAACTTCGCCGCTATCAGCATTTAAACCAGAGGGAATATCTAAAGAGAGAACAGGGAGATGGGCGTCATTGATTTGGTTAATTGCAGTTGCCATAGGACCGTGCACCGGTCCTTTTAATCCAATGCCCAGCAAGGCATCCACAATGAGTTCAACTTCACTATCGAGGGGGTCGTCTATACATTGACAATCAACTCCTGCAGCCAGAGCCTGCAAAGCCGCATGCCTCGCAGCAGGCGGTAAGTTCTCAACGGACTTATATTGATTAATAACTACAGAGTAGCCTTTTTCCTTTGCGAGACGGGCTAAAACATATCCGTCACCTGCATTATTACCACTACCACAAAAAACCGCGATGCTGCGCACTGCGGGATATAAAAGGCAAAGAGAGGAAAAGGCAGATGAACCGGCTCGAGTCATTAGCTCGTCTTCACACAAGCCCAATTCAGCCTTGGCCGTCAACTCAATTGACCGGATTTGCGAAACTTGGTAAATCGCTGTTTTTGACGATGTCATGGCCTGCCTTTTTATTATTTAATCCCTGTAGTCCTTTTTTTCACTCGCAGCGACAGCCTAATCTTTTTTAACCAAAGTTAAGGAAGGTTTACCCCGGCCTTTAGAATCCTGGCTAGCAACTGGTGGAGGAGGCGGTAATTCATCTCCGTATTCTTCTCCAAATTCCATTCCTCGGCCATTTTCTTTAGCATAAATGGCAAGAACAGCAGCAGGAACCACATAGATTTGCACACTTTGCCCAGAAAATCGGGCAGTAAAAACAATTCTATCATTTTCAAGGTGTAAACCACGGCATGCTTTGGGCGAAATATTTAATACTATTCGACCAGCATTCACATGTTCTTGCGGAACCTGAACAGTAGGATATTCAGCATTAACCAAAATGTAGGGCGTTAAATCATTGTCTACTATCCAATCGTAAAGACCACGAATCAGATAGGGCTTATTGGATGTCATTTTTGTCATGATTAGGCCGCTCTTAATTGCCTCTCAGCATCCGTTAGGCTTGCTTGAAATGAATCACGTTTAAAAACTCGCTGCATATAGCTATTTAAACCCTTAAGTTTAATCGGAATTTCTATGCCTAATTGGGGTAAACGCCATAATAATGGAGCTAGAGCACAATCGAGTAACGAAAATTCGTCACTAAGAAAATAAGGCTTATCGGCAAAAACTGGTTCAAGACTGATTAAACTATCAGATAAATGCTGACGTGCCTCTTCAACTTCAGTTCCTGCTCTAATTTTTTGCAACAATTGGTACCAATCCTGCTCAACTCTATGCATCATTTTTCTTGCTTCTGCACGAGCAACTGGGTAAACAGGTAAAAGTGGAGGATGGGGAAAGCGCTCATCCAAATACTCCATAATAATCCGTGCTTCATACAATACTAATTCACGGTCTATCAGTGTAGGAATTGAGCCATAGGGGTTAAGAGCATACAAATCGTCAGGACACTCGCCTTGCTTAGCATGAAGAATTTCCACATTAACACCTTTTTCGGCTAAAACTATGCGAACTTGGTGACTATAAACATCATCATTGTCAGAATACAAAGACATGATCGTTCGCTTTGCCACAATTGCCATCGTCACTCCTAATCGTTAATTTTTTTACTTGACAAGATGTCAAAGGGGACCATTTTAACACAGTTTTCTCAATGTTGATGAGCAACCTTACTACAAATTTTTATTTTGGGGGTAAAAAAAGACTTTTGCTATTTTTTTCCAATAAATTTGTTTAAGAAAATAGGCCACTATAGAAAAAATACCTAGAAAAACAATAACAAACCAACCTATTTGAAAACGAAGAATTTTTATAGGTTCACCCACATAGACTAAAAAGGTTAGCAAGTCATCCAGGTTCTTTTTATATTCATCTTGATTCAAACCTTTAAGCGGATATAAAACATCAGGCATTGCCGTATCAGGAACTAGCCGATTATTTGTGCCAAAGGGTCGTGTTTTATCTGGATAGTATTCTGTTAAAAAGCGATATATCCATACCGGACCACGTTCCCGCGCACTTAAGGATAAGTCGGGAGGCATTAAACCAAACCATTTTGTGGCGTCAGTCTTCGGCATAGCGATTCTTACAGGATCAGAAATCTTCGCAGAGGTAAAAATTAAATTCGAGAGTAAAGTTGCGTCAACCTTTTTGCCAGAAGTCGTAAGGCCTAAGTCTTTAGCTATACGGTTATAACGCATATAGCGCAAAGAATGACAACCTGAACAATAATTCATAAATAGCGCAGCACCGCGCTGAAGTTTAGCTTTATCGCGGATATTAACTTCAGGTGCGGCAATGACAGCTTTTAATTGAAAAAGGATAAGCAGGCACCCAAAAAAACTATTATTCACCGATTAATCCTTTCAGGCAATGAACTAGACCTTTCATAGCGTGTATAAATTGGCATCATAAAAAAATAACTAAAATATAGAAGTGTAAATATTCGGGCCAAAAGTTGTTTAAATGGGGTGATATTAGCCATGCCTAAATAACCAAGGCCTGTAAAAGAGATTACTAAAACAACTAGAGCAAACCTGGAAAAAGCCCCTTTATATCGCATCGAACGAGCTGGACTTTTATCCAGCCAAGGCATCAATAAGAAAATTAATGCGGCTGAACTCATAGCCATAACGCCCAATAATTTATTCGGAATTGCTCTTAAGATCGCATAAAAGGGGGTCATATACCAAACCGGAGCAATATGCTCGGGTGTAATCAGGGGATTTGCCGGCAGAAAATTATCTTTTTCTAAAAATAAACCGCCCATTTCTGGAAAGAAAAAAACTATTACAAAAAAAATAAATAAAAATACCAAAATTACGAAAAAATCTTTTACTGTAAAATAGGGATGAAAAGGCAGCCCGTCCAAAGGTTTTCCTCTTTCATTAAGATGAGCATTTATTTCTATACCTTCTGGATTGTTGGAACCCACTTTGCGCAATGCAACAAGGTGTAGAAAAACCATTCCTAACATGAGTAGGGGTATAGCAACTACATGAAAGGCAAAAAAACGCTGAAGTGTTGCTTCGGCCACATTGTAATCACCGCGTAACCAAATAACCAAACCATCTCCTATATAAGGGATTGCTCCAAAAAGAGAAGTAATCACTTGCGCACCCCAATAAGACATTTGTCCCCAGGGTAATAGATAGCCGCAGAAGGCCTCAGCCATCAATAAAAAGAATAAGAACACACCAAAGATCCAAACTAACTCCCTAGGCTTTTGATAGGAACCATATAAAATGGCTTTAAATAAGTGGAAATATATTATGATAAAAAATGCGGAAGCCCCAGTCGTATGCATATAACGCAAAAGCCAGCCATAATTTACATCGCGCATGATGTATTCAATTGAATCAAAAGCCTGCGCTGCAGAGGCCTTGTAAAACATAGTTAACCAGAAGCCTGTCAAAAATTGCATCAATAAGACTACTAAAGACAAGGAGCCAAAAAAATAAAGAAAGTTTAAATTTTTAGGAACATAGTACTCGCTAACCTGTTGTTTCCAGGTACTTAACAGCGGAAAACGCGCATCAATCCAATTAATCAGGGCTTTCATTCTTATCCCTGCTCTTCATCTTGGCCAATCACAATAATATTTTCTGAAATAAATTGATAAGGAGGAACCTCTAAATTTATTGGTGCTGGAACATTTTTGAACACCCGGCCCGCAAGATCAAAAGTAGAACCATGACAAGGACAATAAAAACCACCCGGCCTGAAATTGCCTAAATCTTGCTTAAGGGGAGTATATTTAGGCACACAACCTAGATGAGTACATATCCCAACTAAAACCAGAAATTCAGGGTTAATTGAACGGTATTGGTTTTTTGCATAATCAGGCTGTTGTTCAACCAAGGAATTTGGATCGCGTAATAGTGAAACTTTTCCATCAAGTTGTGACAACATTTCTTGAGTTCGTCTTAATATCCAGACTGGACGACCTCGCCATTCAACAGTGATTTGCTGCCCTGGCGCAATTTTTGATAAATCCACTTGAACAGGAGCACCAGCAGCCTTAGCATCAGTACTAGGTAACCAGGATGAAACAAAAGGAGTCAGAGCGCAGACTGCCCCAATTCCTCCTAATATTCCACCAGTTGTTAATAAAAAACGACGTCTTCTATCATCAATACGTTCATTTGTAGAATTAAAATCCGAAGGTTCGCCTTCTTCATTCACGATCATATGCAGGTCTTTTTATGAAACAGCATTTATAATTAGGCATCTTTATAACAAAGAATTTCTAAATTGGGAAACAAATATGGGTATTTTTTTGGCAACATAAAGAAAGATTGTTTACTGTTTATTACCTATTTACATTAAATAGTGATTTTTCTCATGTATAGAATGAATCATATATAGGTTTGTAATCTAGTAGGCTGCTAACGCTTCAATAAATCTCTAACATTCCCAATCTGAGGTATGTCTAATCTGAGTTTTTTATTTTACCTTCAGTTAGATTAACGATAAAGGATTTTTTCCCTAAAATAAAATTGGATAATCAAAAAAATAGCGGAAAATAATCAGCATATAAAAAAACCCTGCAAAAGCAGGGCTTAGATAAAAATGGAAAAATTAACGTTTGGAGTACTGAGTAGCACGACGTGCTTTGTGCAAACCAACTTTTTTCCTTTCCACTCGTCTTGAGTCCCGGGTTAGTAAACCACGTGCACGTAATTTCCTGCGATATGAATTTGGATTAGGTTCAGCATCTTCTGCGAGATCCTGCTCATCATAGGTAACAAGGGCGCGAGCTATACCTAACCGAACTGCACCTGCTTGTCCGGAAATACCGCCACCTACTACAGTTGCGAAAACATCGAACTTACCGATCATTTCAACAGTCTCTAAAGGCTGGCGAACAACCATGCAGGAGGTTTCACGACCAAAATAAACGTCGAGAGCACGATTATTTACTAAAATTTCACCTTTACCAGGACGTAGAAAGACTCTGGCCGTTGAACTTTTTCTACGGCCAGTGCCGTAGTATTGCTTTTTTGCTGCAGCCATAATGCTATCCCTCAATCTCTAGTTGCTTAGGTTGCTGAGCTGTATGCGGATGTTCATTACCAGCATACACTTTCAGCTTACGGTACATTTCTCTACCCAATGGGTTTTTAGGAAGCATACCTTTCACTGCTAGCTCGATAATACGTACAGGATTTTTTTCCTGCAATTTATCGAAGGAAATGGATTTAATACCACCAGGGAAACCAGTGTGATGGTAATACATCTTTTCTTTGAATTTACGGCCTGTTACAGCGACCTTTTCAGCATTGGTTATAACGATGTAATCACCGGTATCAACGTGAGGGGTAAATTCGGCCTTATGTTTGCCGCGTAAACGACGGGCTATCTCTGTAGCGAGGCGCCCCAAAATTTTGTCGCTAGCATCGATCACATACCAGTCTCGTTTGACTTCATGTGTCTTAGCGCTAAATGTCTTCATTAAATTAACTCCGTACCGCACTTATTGGTAATCTTTCAATCATGGACGGGCGATTTTAACCAAAACTTGTAAAACCTACAAGTAAAAACCTATAAAACTTGTTAGCTTTTTAGTTTTTATCGAAAGATTCAGGTTTAATTTGAGATTAACAGACGTGTTACCGGGTTGCCTGCAATCAGATGGCTATTGATAATTTCATCTATATCAGCCATGGTGGCGTAAGTGTACCACACTCCTTCCGGATAAATCACGATACAAGGCCCCAAACTACATCGCCCTAAACATCCAGATTTTGAAATTCTGAATTTACCGGGGCCATGTAAGTCTAGTTCGAGTAGCTTTGATTTCATATAGTCAAAAAAATGCTCACCGCCCGCATTGGAGCAACATTGCTTACCTACGGCTTTTTGATTGATGCATAAAAACAGGTGTTTGGTATAGTGATTCAAACTCTATTTTCCCCGTTCTTCCACTTTGGTTTTTAATTTAAGTCCAGGCTTAAATGTTACCACTCGACGGGCAACTACCGGAATTTCTTCACCAGTTTTGGGATTTCTGCCAGGTCTTTGTGGCTTATCACGCAATGTGAAATTACCAAAACCCGATAATTTTAGATTTCGGCCGTTTTCAAGAGCATGTCTTAATGATTCATAAAACTGCTCAACCATTTCTTTTGCGTCTTGTTTTGATAGATCTAACTCACTACATAAAGTTTCGGCGATCATTGCTTTGCTTAGAGCATTCACGATTAGTCCCTCAATATAATGGAAAATTCCTCATATAGTTTTTTGATTATAGCACTAATTACAGCATTGATCTCATTATCAATCATGGTGCGATTGTCATCTTGCAAAGTCATTGCAATAGCAAGGCTTTTTTTCCCAGCTGGAATTGACTCTCCGGTGTAGACATCAAATATATTAAAAGCCTTTAATAAATCTGCCCTAACCACCGCTCGTACGCTCTCTTCTATTTGACCAGCACTTATGTCCTCATTTACTAATAAAGATAAATCTCGACGTATTTGCGGAAACTTTGAAATCTGCTCATATCCTGAATCTTTTTTATTGAGAAGAGAATTTAAACGAAGCTCAAAAAACATTACTTCATCTTGTAAATCGAGAGCATCAGCAATACGAGGATGTAATACGCCACACCAGCCAGCTTGTTCGCCATTAATGTAAATAGCAGCTGATTTTCCAGGGTGAAGTGCTGAATGTTGTTTTGAATTAAAATGAACATTTTCAACTTTTAAATCTCTAAAAAGTGCTTCTAAATCACCTTTTAAGTCAAAAAAATCAAATTTACGGACTGGTTCACTCCAGTTGAGCGTGCCAAGTTCTCCACTCAACAGGCCGGCGACACATTGATGCTCCTTTAATGAACCTTGACTCAGATCGAAAATTACACCATTTTCAAAGAATTTTATAGCTGTCTGTTGGCGGTGAACATTGTAAATCATTGATGCCAGCAAACCTGACCACATGCCAACCCTCATTTGCGATAATTCGGAGGAAATTGGGTTTAATAATTGCATGGCATCTACACCAGGATAAAGTTCCTGCTGTAGTTCCGGGTCAACAAAGCTATATGAGATTGTTTCGTGATAACCGCGAGCTGTAAAGAAGGCTGAGATTCGCATTGCTATAAGCTCAAACGGATTTATAGTGCCCGCTTGAACTTCAGTAATTATCGGCTCATTTGGCATTTTATCATAACCATAGAGACGAAGGATTTCTTCAACCACATCAACTTCAAGCCGAATATCAAAGCGGTGACTGGGCGGATCAATTATCCATATTGAATTTTTATAATCGACACCCATCCCCAAACTTTGCAGTATCACAATCATTTCTTTTTCAGTTACTGTCAGTCCTGTTAGTTGCCTGACCTTGGCTGGGTCAAACGAAACCTTATTTCTTTCTGGCAAAAAATTTGGCTCAATGACCTGCGTTATTTTCCCTACTTCCCCGCCAACTATTTCCAACAATAATTCAGTTGCACGTTCCAGAGCTAGAATTTGCAAAGCTGGGTCGACACCTCGTTCAAATCGTTGAGATGAGTCAGAACTAAGGCCATAACTTCTAGCAACCCCCGCGATTGTTATCGGATTAAAAAAAGCACTTTCAAGGAATATATCTTTAGTTCTTTCTTGTACTGAACTTTGTTCACCACCCATCACACCTGCTAAAGCTAAAGGCTTTTCATTATCAGCTATCACCAACACTTTTGAATTTAAATTTATTTTTTGACCATCTAGTAATTTTAGGGATTCTTCAGATTCACTAAATCGGACATGAATGCCTCCATTGATGTTTTCCAAATCAAAGGCATGCATTGGCTGGCCAAGTTCAAGCATGACATAGTTAGTTACATCAACAACTGGATGAATTGTTCGTAAACCAGCTCTTCTTAAACGTTCGCTCAACCAAATAGGCGTTTTTGCTTGAGAATTTATTCCTCGAATGACTCGGCCACAATAAGCCGGGCAGGCCTCAGGTGAAAGTAATTTTATTGAAATTGAATCATCAATACTGGGTTTGATAACTATTTTTTGAACGGATTTAAGCGGTATCTTGGTTAAGGCGGACAGATCGCGTGCGATACCTAAAATACTAAGGCAGTCAGCACGATTCGGAGTCAAATCGATATCTAGCACAAAATCATTAAGTGATAGATAGTCGCGTAGATCCGCACCAATCGGCGCATCCTCTTCCAATTCCAAAATGCCGTCGGATTGTTCGGCTAAGCCTAATTCTGAAACTGAACAAAGCATACCTTGAGAAAGTTCACCACGTAAGGTGGACTCTTTTATTTGCAAATCACCAGGCAGAATAGCTCCGATTTGTGCCAGGGCGACTTTTAAACCTGCTCTCACATTGGAAGCACCACAGACCACTTTCAAAGGTTCGTCACTGCCTGTATTTATCTCACATAAGGTCAATTTATCTGCTTGAGGGTGGGGTGAAGTGTGGATTACCTCAGCAACTATAACCTTTTCAAAATCGCCGGCAACGGGACTGACCATATCAACTTCTAAACCAGCCATAGTGAGAAGTTCTGCCACTTGTTGGACGTCTAAAGGGGGATTAACCCATTCTCGTAACCATAATTCGCTAACTTTCATCGATAATACCTGTTTTTCCTTAATCCCAAGCCAATCCGGACAATATTTTTTACCCTGTAGAATTGGTTAAAAGTTGAACGTTTATTAGAATTGCTTTAAAAAAGTTAAATCATTTTCAAACATCAAACGTAAATCATCAATACCGTAGTAGAGCATTGCCAGCCTATCCATTCCCATACCAAAAGCCCAACCTTGGAATTCATCCGAAGAGATATTTACGGATTTTAATACGTTTGGATGGACCATTCCGCAGCCTAAAACTTCCAACCAACCGGTAAATTTACATGAACGACAGCCCTTTCCAGAACATTGTGTACATTCAATATCAACTTCTGCAGAGGGTTCTGTAAAGGGAAAATAAGACGGTCGAAAGCGCAAAGCCAATTCTTTACCGAAGAAATGAGCAAAGAAGTCTTTTAACAGGCCTCTGAGGCCAGCTAGATTAGCTTGTTTATCTATTAATAGACCTTCAACTTGATGAAACATGGGAGTGTGAGTAACATCAGAATCACAGCGATATACCCGGCCAGGTGCAATTAATCGCAATGGCGGTTTTCTATTTTCCATGACACGTATCTGCACCGGTGAAGTGTGGGTACGTAGTAAATTGCCATTATTGAAATAAAAAGTATCATGCATAGCTCGTGCTGGATGATGTCCAGGGATATTTAGCGCTTCAAAATTATAAAATTCGGTTTCAATCTCAGGACCTTCGACAATGTCAAAACCTAAACGACTAAAATATTCATTTACTCGATGCTTCACTTGGGTGACAGGATGAATTGATCCAGAATATTGGTTACGGCCAGGTAATGTCACGTCAATACGTTCCGCTGCTAATTTATTTTGCAGAAGAACCTCTTTGAGATGCGACATTTTTTCTTCAATAAGTAATGAGATGTCTCGCTTTGCCAAATTTACGAGCTGACCGACTTTCGGCTTTTCTTCAGCAGATAATAAAGACAATCCCTTTAAAATTTCTGTGAGTAAACCTTTTTTACCAAGATACTGAACACGAATTGCTTCCAAGGTCATTACATCTTGGGCTTGTGCTACATCAACAGCAGCTTGTCGCTGTAAGAGAATAATATCTTGCATGATTCAACCCACACGGAAAAAAAGGAGCCAGAGGTTTATATACTAAATTAGGCGTTTAGCAACTCAGCACTTTACCAAGCTCACCATAATAAATGGGTACCTTTAACTTGCGAGGTAATTCGATAGCAGCTTAACTTAATACCATTGACACAATGGCAGAGCTAAATATTAAAACCGTAAAACCTAATATTTAGATGTCCTGAATTTAAATTGCAGGACATCTAATTCAACTGTTTTATGCAAGTGCAGCTTTTGCTTGTTCAGCAACTACAGCAAAAGCATTTTTATCAAATACAGCCATATCAGCCAATACCTTACGATCTAACTCAATATTGGCTTTCTTAAGACCATCAATCAAGCGGCTGTATGACATGCCACACTCTCGCGCCTGCGCATTAATTCGCGTAATCCATAGGGCACGAAATTGACGTTTTTTCTGGCGACGATCGCGATATGCATATTGGCCAGCTTTAATAACTGCCTGCTTTGCAACACGGTATACCCGACTACGGGCACCGTAATAGCCTTTTGCTTGATCTAAAATTTTCTTATGACGAGCTTTAGCCGTCACACCACGTTTAACTCTTGGCATTTTTCATTCCTCCCCTTAACTACCGTGCAACATACGTGAAGCCAAACGTGCATCGCATGGCTTTAAAGTACCTGAAGCCACACGTAAACGGCGCTTCTGTTTTGTGGATTTTTTGGTGAGGATATGATTTCTATAAGCGCCACGACGCTTGATAGCACCACTTGCTGTCTTTCGGAAGCGCTTTGCAGCTCCACGATGTGACTTTAACTTAGGCATAATTACTCCGCATTTGTTTTGCTACTATAAAAAATAGCGTTTTCAATCAGTTCTACTTTTAATTGCAATTTCTACTAATAATTTTCAAAGCTTCAGTAGACGAGCTACCAATGCCGGAAAGAAAATTAGCTGGAAAAATATCAATAAATAGAAGGAAACAAGATATTTAAACAACTACTTACTCTTTTTAGGCGCCAATACCATCAACAACTGCCGACCCTCACGTTTCGCGTGCTGCTCGATTACCGCAATATCAGCAGTATCAAGTTGCAAACGCTCCATGATTTTCATACCCAGTTCCTGATGAGCCATCTCTCTACCGCGAAAACGCAGCGTAATTTTGACTTTGTCGCCATTGTTTAGGAAACGGATCAGGTTGCGTAGCTTGACCTGATAATCCCCATCTTCCGTCGTTGGACGGAATTTTAGTTCTTTGACCTGAATCTGCTTCTGCTTTTTCTTTGCTTCAGCTTGTTTTTTACTCAGTTCAAAAAGAAATTTACCATAATCCATTATTCGGCATACAGGTGGTCTGGCTGTTGGTGATATCTCAACCAAATCAAAGCCACCCTCTTCTGCAGCACGCAACGCCTCTCGCGTTGAAACCACACCCATCTGATTGCCATCAACATCAATTAAGCGTACCTCTGGTACATTGATATGTTCGTTAATCCGTGCGCGATCACTTTCACGCTTATTTGATGCACTAATAGTTAAATCCTCCAAGTAAGGGACGATAAATAAATTTATAATCCCTAAATTTTAACACGACTTTTAGTTGTAACTTCTAGTAGCAACCTGTCGCAAATTGTCTCAAGATTCATTTGACCGAGGTCTGCTCCCTCGCGGGTTCGCACTGAAACAGTTTCAGTTTCAACCTCTTTATCGCCAATAACCAGTAAATAGGGTACTTTCTGTAAAGTATGCTCGCGGATTTTAAAGCCAATCTTCTCATTTCTCAAGTCAAAAGTTGCTCTAATTCCTTGCTTTTGCAAAATTGTGTTCACATTTTTAGCAAATTTATGCTGTTTATCACTAATTGTAAGTACAACAGCTTGAACAGGAGCAAGCCAAAGCGGAAAGCGGCCTGCATAATGTTCAATCAAAATCCCCATAAAGCGTTCAAAAGTTCCTAAAATTGCTCGATGCACCATGACAGGCGTTCTTTTGGAACCATCTTCAGCAACATATTGAGCCTCTAGTCTATCCGGCATAGAGAAATCAACCTGGATTGTACCACACTGCCAAATCCGCCCTAGGCAGTCCGACAAAGAGCATTCGATTTTGGGTCCATAGAAAGCACCTTCTCCTGGTGCATCTATCCAGGTAATACCTTTATCTCGCATAGCATCTTTCAATGCTTCTTCTGCCCTATCCCATACCGCATCGCTGCCTACTCTTTTATCGGGACGAAGGGCCAACCGGTATTTAATTTCTGTAAAACCAAAATCTTTATAGGCAGATTGAACCAGTTCTAAAATCATTGCTACTTCGGACTGGATCTGCTCTTCAGTGCAAAAAATGTGGCCATCATCCTGTACCATATTACGAACACGCAGCAAGCCATGCAAAGCGCCAGAAGGTTCACAACGATGGCAATTACCAAACTCTGAATAACGTAGCGGTAGTTCGCGATAGGATCGCAAGCCCTGATTAAATACTTGGACATGGCAAGGACAGCTCATAGGCTTTACTGCATATTGACGATTTTCGGTTTCGGTGATAAACATTTCTTCACGAAAATTTTCCCAATGCCCAGATTTTTCCCACAAAATTTTATCAACCAATTGGGGAGTTCTAATTTCCTGGTAACCAAAATCAGTTAAGCGGCTTCGCATATACTGCTGAAGTAATTGATAGACAATCCAGCCTTTTGGATGCCAGAAAACCATACCTGGAGCAATGTCTTGGAAATGGAAAAAATCGAGAGATTTACCTAATTTTCGATGATCCCGCTTTTCTGCTTCTTCAATTTTATGTAAATAATCAGCTAATGATTTTTTATCAATCCAAGCGGTGCCATAAATACGTTGCAACATTTCATTTCGTGAATCGCCACGCCAATATGCTCCGGCAACCTTTGTTAGCTTGAATACTTTTAAAAAGCCTGTAGAAGGGGTATGAGGTCCGCGGCAAAGGTCTTCAAATTCCCCCTGCTTATAAAGAGAAAGCGTTTCTCCTGAAGGAATATCCTCAATTATTTTAGCTTTGTATTCTTCGCCTAAACTTTTGAAATAGGTAATGGCCTCATCCCGTGGCAATTCGCGACGTGAAATTGGATAATTATCCTTTACTATTTCTTTCATTTTAACTTCAATAGATTCTAAATCTTCGGGAGTAAAAGGTCTTTCAAAGGCGAAATCATAGTAAAAGCCATCTTCAATCACTGGACCAATAGATACCTGAGCAGAGGGGAAAAGAATTTTGACAGCCTGCGCCAACAAGTGGGCCGTTGAATGCCTTATAACTTCAAGACTTGCTTGCTCTTGTTTCTCAGTAATAATTACTAATTCACAATCTTTGGAAATGATGTAACTGGTGTCAACCAAACAGCCATCTACCTGACCTGCCAAAGCAGCTTTGGCCAAACCCTGGCTTATTGTCTGGGCAAACTCATAAACACTTATAGAGTGTTCAAAGTGTTTGACAGAACCGTCAGGTAATTTAATGTTTGGCATTTATTACTCCATCCCTCAGACCAATTTGAGAAGAATTACATTTTCGAAGATTTTGTTCGGTTTCAACCATTTAAAATCCAAGAAAAAAACCCTGACAGACAGGGTTGGATTGGTAGGCACGAGTGGGATCGAACCACCGACCACCACCATGTCAAGGTGGTGCTCTACCACTGAGCTACGTGCCTAAAATTCGTTCATACAGCATAAGTGATGACGATTATATAAAAGCTATGATCACAAAGCAATATTTATTATTGTTACTATCAGGAAAGATAATCTAAAAAAATTAGCTAATACTTGATTACAACATAGAAAGGCTTGAATAGAGGTTCAATTCAAGCCTTGAACTTGCGAGATTAACTGCTATGGTTAACCACTTTTCCTTTATTTGTACTATCGTCAGAAATTTCCATAGGTCTGACAATTTTCCTTGTCTGGACTTTTAAAACTTATCTTAAGTTTCAGCGTAATTATGCCTTAAATTTTCGATCTGTCAACTAATGATTTCGATTAGAAACTAAAGGTTTCCAATTAATAACCTATTTGCTAGATTGAGTACAGTTTGTTAGAATTTCTTGATTCACATTAATGACTTATATGCATCACATGGAAAAAGTTGACTTAACTAAACAGTTTGCTTACCGCCTTCGCGATGCAATGATTAATGCCGGATTTAACTCAAAACGTTCAACTTCAGGCGTCTGTATTCATAAATTAGCCGAAATAACTGGCTATTCATTACAAATCTGCCGAAAATATTTGCGTGGTGAGGCCATTCCCGAACCGGTTAAATTAGTTGAAATAGCGTCGAAACTCCAGGTTTCACCTGGCTGGTTATTATTTGGAGATAGCCATAATGACAGTTTCGTGGCCAAAGATAAGGTTATAATTAGCAATAATTTACTTCTATATATTCTCAGCCAAGCGGCAAACCTATATAATGCGCCCAATATAGGAAATGATGTACCAAGTTTTTTACTTGAACTGATAAATGATGTAAGTCAGATCAATATTGACGAAGATCAATCCAAAAAAATCATAGATTTGGCTTTATCTTCCGTTAAGCATTTTAGTCATGATGTTGGCAAGGTTTGAAAATCACATGGAAAAAGTTGTATGGAAATAACACCTCACCCACGCTTGCTAGAAGCACTTTTTTATCATAAGCCTCGAGTCTCTAGAATTTTCAAGGATGTTCTTGGAATTTATGAGATAGATCACGTAGCCGTTGCAAAAATCTCTTCTACCAAAATATTGACCTTTTCTTCTACACCGGCAATGGAGTTTAATCTTTTTAATTCTAATCTTTGGAATTTTGATAATAGCTACAGTCCCGACTGGTTTACCCAATGCAGCCAGGCACATTGGGAGGCTTTATATACTCAAACTCGCTACGATGAACTTTATTATTTGAAACAGGTGAAACATCACTACCCAATCGGATATTCATTGGCAGCTAAACTTGAAGAAAATTATTTTATTTATTCCTTTGCAAGCCATCGAGCTTGCGTTGAAACGCGGGAACTTTTCACTAATAACATCGATAATATTTATAAAATAGGTCAATATTGTAGCAAAATGTTGGACCAACTCTTCCAAGATTACAACAATTTGCCCGAATTATTTTCAAAAAAAAGCAAGGTTGAATATGAAACATCAGACTAAGATTATTTTAGGTGGATTTATGGGTAATGTGGTTGAAGCCTATGATGTCTCGATCTGCTATTTTCTGTCTAAAGAACTTGCAAGAGTGTTAATTGGCGACCAACACGGAAACCCCTCAGTAGTATTAGGACTTATTTTTCTTGCCTATCTAGCTAAACCTATTGGAGCTTTTGCACTTGGACTTTTTTCAGATCTTTATGGTCGAAAGAATGTATTAATTGCTTCAATCCTCATTATGGGTTTATCAACAACTTTAATTGGTCTTATTCCGAGTTTTTCCCAGATAGGGTTGTATGCAGCAGGTTTTTTATTAATTTTGCGAACCATTCAATCAATGGCCCTAGGCTCTGAATTTTTAAATTCGGCATCTTTTTTGGTTGAAAGTGGAGATGGTAAGCAGCGTGGTTTTAGAGGTTGTTGGTCATCAGTTGGGGTCAAAGCTGGTTACTTGGTTGCTTGCATTGTAGTGCAGGTTACAAATTCATTCGATACGGAATCTTTGGGAGCTCAAGCTTGGCTATGGCGAATTCCTTTTATATTGGCTATTTTAACTACAATTATAGGGGTTTTTATTCGCTACAAAATGCCAGAGAGTTTAGCCTATATCGTTTATTATGCTGAAAGAGCAAAACCAACAACGCGAGTAATCTATAGACAGTCAATGGATTTTGTAAGAGCCAATCCTTTTATGTTTAATTATGCTTTTTTTGCCAGCTTTTTATCAGTTGCTACTGGATTTTTCTATTACCTTTACATTCCCTTACATGCACTTCAATATTCACATCTGAGCCATTCATTCATAATGATGTCAACAACCTCATCACTCGCTTTTGTGACTTTATTAATTCCGATTTTTGGCTGGATTTCCGATAAACGGGATAGACTGCAAATGTTAGCCTCAGCGACTATCGGGCTTTTGATTCTTTCCTATCCCTTTATGCATGCCGTTAATTATGGTAATGCAGGTTATTTTGTTCTAATGCAATTAATAATTTCTATACCCTGCGCTTGTTACTATAGTGTTTGTTCTGTTCTGTTAACCGAGCTTTTTCCGCTGCAAATTCGCTGCACAGCTCTATCTATCGTATTTTCTATCGCTGCAAGCCTTGCTTCCGGGCTTCCTCCACTACTATCTGATTATCTGGCACGTAAAACACATCAACCCAATTCACCCTGTTTTATTATGATTGTTTTAGCTTGCATAGTTTTGGCCAATATAAAAATACTTGCTTCTCGCTACCGCTTGGGGGCCAATCAATATCGAATAGCAGCAATAAATGAAGGAGAGCCAATATTTAAAATCCATTATCAAAAAACAGCTAACTTCTAAACTGTTATTGTTTCCTGGATGAAATTAGAATTTGCTGCATGGGGTTTATTTTGCTCATCAAGCAAATGGCAAGAATTTTGGCGTTTTAGAGGATCTTTTTCTTTAGCGCATTGCTCTTGATATACATCTAGAGGATTAGTGTTATAAACATTGTCGGCAGTCGCTAAAAATGGAATTAAACAACCAAATACTAAAGCTAATTTTTTCATAAAAACCCTTTTTTAGTTAAGTAGACCAAAGGAATTTGTATACATTCTACCATTCCTTTTTCTTTAAAGAACAGAGACTGGGTTTAGGTAATAGCCGTCCTTATATGCCCCCCTGCTCTCTATGTAACTGGCACATTATAACACAATTTAAGCTTTGAGCTCAAACCATGAAATATTTACAAATACGAGATGAATCATGAAATACAACCTTAAAAAATTATTATTATTTAATACAAGATTAATATTGGAAACCGCTTTTCCAGTGGGAGTTTCTTTAGTCAGGCTATAAGTCAAAACTTGTCGACAAATTAACCTTTATGAGAAAAAATTATTCTACAGAGATTAGAGATTATGAAACGTCAATTTTTTCTGATAAAATTGAGATGGTTTTAGACTTAAAATTCTTCTTTTATTTTTGAGATTGTATCAAGATGGGTTGCAAATAGATCTCGTAGTTTTTCAATATTTTCCTGATTTGAAATTAAAAATTCGTTATTTGACACCTCATCAGAAACTACTAAATCTACTAAATGTTTAATTGAATCGATTGCTTTTGTAAGTTCCTCGTTTAGGAGAGTAAAAACTCTTTCAAGCTCGCGGTTTTGATTCTCACTCGAATTTGAATCATTTAACGATTCAAGTTTGACTTTGACCTCTGCTTGCAAACCCTTTAGTTTTTGATCCAGGCGCAGGATGCTTTCGCGTAATTGCTTATCTACAGCGTTTAAAAACTTAGTTGGTTTTTTCTCCTGCTCAACCATTTATATTACTCCACCATTAGTTACTATAAGCCTAGCGCAAACCAGATATTTCGCCAGCGGCAATATCTGGTTTTAATTATAGAATAAAGCAAACTTATCGATTTTAAATTTCTTTAATTTCATTGATCAAGACATCTTCCACAGGTACATCGGCATGCCCCATACGTTGCCCAGTTTTAACCTTAGCTATCATGTCGACAATGTCCATACCTTGAACAACTTCACCAAAGACACAATAACCATAGCCTTGTGAATTTTCACCCGAGAAATTTAAAAAAGCATTATCGGCAACATTTATGAAAAACTGAGCAGTGGCAGAATGAGGATCCATGGTTCTTGCCATTGAAATTGTACCGCGCTTATTAGGCTTAGCTGTTTGGGCTTCATTTTTTATTGGAGATTCAGTTGTTTTTTGACTCATATCAGCTCCAAACCCACCCCCTTGAATCATAAAACCATCAATCACGCGGTGGAAAACTGTATCCTTATAATAGTCTGCGCGTACATAATTAAGAAAATTTTCAACTGTTTTCGGCGCTGTATCTTCGTGCAATTGCAGATGGATATCGCCCTTAGACGTACTAATTAATATCATTTGATCTCCGTTAAAAAAATAACACTATTAACATTTCTGATTAAAACATAAGCACCTAATATTCTTATAAATCATCAAGAATTAGGCTACGCATTTTAGCACACACCTCATTCATAACATGGATATTATGAATACTAGCCAAGGCTGTGAACAAATTGGTTTTTTGTTTGTTTTGATGATGTAAGAATGCGCGTGAATGAGTCTTACAAGTGTAACAAGTACAGCTTGACATGATTGGTGCAAAGTCATACGCGAAACAAGCTTTTTTTATTTGAATACGCTCATTTTCATAGTCTGATTCAAATTTTAACCATTTCCCCTTTCTTACAACTTCTCCACAATACAAAGCACCGTGCCGTGCGTTGCGGGTTGGCGCTACACAATCGAACATATCAATCCCTTCTGCCACAACATCTAATAAATCCTGGGGTGACATACCCACACCCATGCTGTATCGCGGTTTATTTAGAGGTAAAAATTCTCTCACCCAACGAATAATTTCGACAGTCTTAATCATATCAAAACCAATGGTTTCACCACCAATCGCTATCCCATCTGTGTCCATAGCTGCAACAAATTGCGCAGACTCTTGACGTAAATCTTTATAAACCCCGCCCTGAACAATTCCAAATAAAGCCTGAACTGACCCATAACGAGAATTAGGAAATTTTTTATGGTAAGCGACTGATTGCTTAAGCCAGCGATGAGTTCTAGTCATAACCTGCTGTACTTCCTCCTTCGTACAACTATCTGCTGTACATTGGTCAAAGGCCATTATGATATCTGCACCAATGATTTTCTGAGTTTCCAAAGACATTTCAGGGGTCATATGAATAAATCGATCAGTGTCTGGAAGTTTAAAATGAGCTCCCTCTTCATCAATTGTACAAATTTCCTTATTTTTTGAGAGGCTAAAAACTTGAAACCCCCCGCTATCGGTTAACATTGGTCCCTGCCAACCCATAAAGGGATGCATGCCACCAGCTTGCTCAATAATCGGCATTCCTGGTGCACAAAGCATATGAAAGGTATTTCCGCCTAAAATGATTTGGCTGCCCGCATTAATTAATTCCTTAGGCGTCATATTATTAACCCCCGCCCTAGTCCCGACAGGCATAAATACTGGAGTTATAAAATCGCCATGCGGTGTACTTATGCGGGTCACACGTGCATTATTTTCTGGATGATTTTTTATAACTTCCACACAAAATTTATTCATGGTAAGAATTGACTCTAGCTTTTGTAAAACTTCTGCTGCCTTCGTAAAACCCAAAATAAGGGTATAGCAGCAATCAACATAATAAAGAAATAAAGTGCAGTCCAAGCCGGCATAGGCATGCCTAGCCACTGCCAAGTTATCTCTGCACAATCTTTAGTTCCCCAAAAAAGAGCTTTAAAAACATCTTTTAAGGGAAAATAGCGAATTAGTACCCCAAGATCAGGCATGCAGGATGGTGCTTGTCCTGGAGGCAGCGATTGTAACCACAACTGTCTACCGGCAAAATACAAACCTAAAGCAGCAATAAAAAATTGAAAAAATGCAATAACTTTTCCTGCCTTTAAACTGCGAATTGCCGTTCCTGTAAAAGAAATAGCAAATAATAAAAATACCGAAAAGCGCTGCATTAAACACAGAGGACAGGGTTCCAGGCCTCTAAAATATTCAAAATAAAATGACGCTGCCAGCACTATAAGACTAATTAAGGCTAACAAGGCCTGCCACCGTCTATAGGCAGGTTTAGTCATGATTTAGGCAACATGTATTGGATAGCATTTCTTATATCCTCGTCTGAACATTCCATACAAGTACCTTTCATTGGCATTGCATTTAAACCTTTAGTGGCGGATGCAACCAGTTCATCAATTGACTCTTTATCCAAACGAGATCTCCAGTTTTCTGCATTGCGAAATCGAGGCGCTGCGGCTATGCCATCTTGGTGACATACTGAACAATATTGCTCATAGATTGCTCTACCTGGAGTTTCTTTTGAAGGATTATTTTCTTGTACAGGCAATTCTTGTTTAACCACGTTTACCTGACCGATTGGTTTAATACGTTTCACTATCTCTTCCCGCGTTGATGAAGAACTAGCCCAAAGGCTTATAGATAAAGCAAGTAAAGAGATAAAAAGAGCAAAACGCATGAACCACTCCTACAACTGAATTTGAAAATGATACCGACAAGCAGCACATATTTCCAGCTTGTCTTCATTTGCTTCTAGCAATATATCTTAAGCCCTTCAAAACAGACAGCGTATTTATGAAGAAGTCTTTGCCAGCAAATCAGAGTTGAATTGAGTTTTCAGCCTTTCGAGGTGTAAAAAGACAGGATTCCCTGTCTTTTTTGAAGTTAAACTAGAAGCAATTCTTCAGCGTCCAATTCTTCCAAATGGCGATGATAGGAAAAAATCTTTTCCTGATTGATGTCAAATAATGCAGATCCGGGTACATAGGAATAAAAATAAGTTTCCTCAGAGGGAAACCGATGCGCATCAACCAAACAAGTAGACCAATCATTGTATTCCGGCGGTTGATTATTGGTTTGCCAGAAACAAGGTATTTTTTCTCCTGTTGCCAGTTGATCTAAAATTTCTCCACTCGCTCCATTATCCAGTGCAAAATCGTAATGCAAACTGAGATCTTCTTCACTTCTAACTATTAAAAAACTGGGATTGGCATCATCATCAAGAAGCAAAAAACTTCCTGAGTTATCAGCCAAATAATATTCGACAATACCTTTTTTATGACAAAGCTGATGGAAAAATTCCGCAAACTTCTTATCATGCAAGCAACTTGGAGACGTTACCGACAACATTCGTACCACCATTCCAGACATGACATGGAAATATTGCAACTGCAAATCGTAAATACTTTTAGTTATAAGCTCCGCGACATTAGGATCGGATTTTTGAATATAACGATGGATAAGCCCTTCATTAAAGGCTTCGATAGCGAGTTTCTCATCAGCCTGACCAGTTAGCAGGATTTTACGAATATTTGTATTTTCGATTCGACGGCAAAATTCTAAACCATCCATTCCAGGCATTGCATAATCGACAACCACAACTGATATTTCTTCAAAACGGCGAGGATTATATATTTCTGCGTGGATGGCGGTTAAATCAAGGTTAATTGTGTGGTTAGTTAGTGGACAATTTTTAGACTCAGTATATTCACTCAAACAACGCTGACTTAGCATTTCTAATTCGCAGCTTTTCTTATAAATACAATCAAGCGCATCAAAAGGCGAGTCAAAAACTCGGTAAGCTAAACCTTCATCTAGTTGCAAAACAAAATTTAAAAGAAAATCACGACTATCATCTATGAAAAGAGCAGTGCTTGGAAAATAACAGGTAGGTATTGAAAAATATTGCATAGCTCCTCCTGAGCAAGCGTTCCAGTTAAGGCCAAAATCTAAAAAAGTGTGAGGTATGATAGCTTGATATATCCTCACAAATTGTCTGTAAAATACCACGACTGCCTTTTTTTTCCAAATAAAATCAACTGTTCAGCCAGTAAAATCAACTTATTTCCGGCCTTAGTGTAGAAATTATATAGACGGAAAAGAAAGCAAAAATTGAGTATATTGACCTTCTTTGGATTCAACTCGAATATCTCCACCAAAACGATTCATAACAAGCTTGCAAAATGATAGGCCAATGCCTGTACCCATGAAAGTGGTTGTATAAAAATGATTAAACAGCTTGGAAAGTTGGTTAGGAGACATACCTTTTGCCGTATCTTTAAAATATAGCAGGTTAAATTTTTCACTCTTTTCTGTCCAGATGGTTATGGATCCTTTCTGAGCAGTCGCAATGACATATAAAGCATTTTTTAATAGATTAAAAAGAACATGTTGCATGAGTAATTTTGAGCCAGTAAAAGCGAAATCTCCTTCCCAGCTCACTAAGGATCGCTCTTCCCTTGATTTAAAGGGGTATCTCGCCATAGCTGCTGATAAACATTCCGACATTAAACACGGTTCCAAAATACAATTTTGTAAAAAATTTTCTCGGCCTGCTTTGATTAATAACATATCTATGATGGTTGTTGCATAATCGATTTCTGAAATTATTCGATCGCTAACTTCTTCAAGCTGTTGAATCCTTGATTCACGAAGAGTGCTTGCTAAAAGCCCCTGCTCTTTAGCCAAATAAAAAGCTTGAAATAACTGCGGAGAATAACGAGCCAAAGCTTTGGCTCCACTTTTAATTCCAAGCAAGGGCGTTCGCAATTCATGAGCTATCATTCCAGCTGCAGCTGCCATTCCAGCCAGGCGCTGCTGTTGATGCATAGCTGTTTTATAATTGACAATCGAACCCACAATCACCACAGCAAGCAAGACTATAATAATTTGCAAATGGTTTTCCCCAATATAGGGCATGGGTGAAACTAAATAGTAGCAAATAAAGGCAAGTCCCCACCCAAGAATTACCAGGATAATTAAACTAAACAAATCAACTAAAAGAACTAATAAAAATCCAGAGCAAAGAAGGGAAATAGACGAGATAACAGAGGCGTTATTCATTAAGAATATAAAGGCAAAAAAAAATGAAAGACAATATAAAATAGTCAAGAACCAATACCAAGGTAAATAAGGTTTGCAGGCATTTGACCAGTAGGGAGTAAACATTAAACCTAATCCAAGCAAACTCCCGACAATTTGAAGTCCAAAGGGTTCAAAAGGCTGGGGGAACCATTCAGTCCATACAATATAAAATAAAGGAAAACCTAGAAAAGCAATCATGCCAACAGCTACTAATTGATGTGAAGCATTAGATAAACTGCGTTGCATTGAATTATTTAAATAGTCTAAAACTTTATTGAAATTTCTCATGACTGAATGCTCACTCCCTGTCTAATCCGTCTCTAATTCCTGTCCTTTAGTCAAGAATTTTGCATTAGCATAACATCCTTTAGCGTGATAGTTATATTCATCTAAAACAAAAATCGAAGCTTTTTTTTCATTCTTAACTTGGGAATTTTCAAAAATCATGTGTATTATATTGACACTTTCCAGCAGGTATCAGCTTATGAAAACTCAATTCCTACGCATTGCGACTAGAGAAAGTCCACTCGCTTTATGGCAGGCCAATCATGTTGGGGAAAAACTTAAGAACTATTGGCCTTCAATAAATATTGAGTTGGTTCCAATGGCAACAACTGGCGATAAATTTCTCAAAGATAAATTACTCACAATAGGTGGCAAAGGGCTTTTTGTAAAAGAACTTGAAGAAGCTCTCTTAGCAAACCGTGCGGACATTGCTGTGCACTCAATGAAAGATGTTCCTGCCGCTTTTCCAGAGGGTTTGATGCTTGCGGCGATTTGCGAAAGACATCATCCCGGTGATGCGTTTATTTCTAACCATTTCGAAAAACTAAAGGATTTACCAAAAGGTTCGATCATAGGAACCTCAAGTTTGCGCCGTCAGTCCCAGCTTTTGGCAGAGCGTCCAGATCTGGAAATTAAAGCGTTGCGCGGTAATATTAATACTCGCTTGGACAAGCTTCATTCAGGCGATTATGATGCAATAGTATTGGCGGTTTCAGGGCTTGAACGCATGGGGTTTCAGCATGTAATTGCTGAAGTTTTAAACGAAGAGATCATGCTTCCTGCCTGTGGTCAAGGGGCGCTTGGTATCGAATGCAGGTCGAATGATAAAGAAATCCAACAATTATTAGCTCCTTTAAATGATCCTGTTTCTGCTCTTTGTGTTCACACCGAGCGTCAGGTTAATGCATTATTAGGTGGAAACTGTCATGTTCCCTTAGCTGTTTATGCAAAAATTGAGGAAAATGTCCAATTGCGTTTACAGGCTAGAGTACTCTCTGCAGATGGTAAAAAAATGATTAATGACATACAAAGAGGAGCGCTCACTAACCATATGGCTATGGCTGAATTATGTGCAAATAAGTTATTAGCTAATGGAGCAGACGAATTACTAGCGACCGCTTTATGAATCTAAACCTCAAAGGCTTGAAGGTTTTAAATACACGTCCCAAGAAACAAGCACGGAAACTTAGCCTGGCTATCGAAGCTGCTGGTGGTGAAGCCTTAGAATTTCCTGCTATTGAAATTCAACCCACCAATAGTAATTGGTTTACTCATTTACCGAACTTGGACAAGGTCGCTAAAGCAGTTTTTATATCAGCTAATGCCGCCCATTATTGCTTTGAAGTTTTGCAGCAAAAGAAATGTCTTTGGCCGAAAACTATTGAAGTGATAGCAGTAGGAGAAGCAACATCCTTTGCCTTGAAAAGCCATGGTATTAAAGCTCATTTAGTTCCCTCTATATCTGACAGCGAAAATTTGTTAAAACTACCAGAGCTTCGATATATTGATAATAAGATAATTTTATTATTCAAAGGAGTAAAGGGTCGGACTCTAATCGCTGAAACACTTAAGCATCGTGGAGCAAACCTTTATTGTTTTGAGGTGTATACTCGACAATTGCCAACCTTTACCGAGCAAGAACTGCATTCTTTCTGGCACAATAAGCATGTGGATATTATACTCTTTACAAGTCAGCAATCGATGCAGAATCTTTTCATCCTCTTTGGAGAAAAAGCACATACTTGGCTTCGCCATACACCTTGCTTGGTAATTTCCAAACGTCTGGCAGCTGAAGCAGCATTATTAGGTATTGAAAAAATACTTATAAGCGATCCGAAAACCATTGTAACGACACTGCAACAATTTAACGAAGGATTAATTCATGGCCAATAGTAATGAGGCAAAAACAGAACCAGAGATTATAAAAACTGATAAATATCCTGCAGAACATCATGAGAATGTAGTTAAAAGCAAATCCTCAGTGTTGGCTGTGCTTGTTGCTCTGATAGCCCTTATAATTGCTCTCTATTCGATTTATATAAATCAGCAAACCGCTCTAGCTAATGATAATCTACACCAACAACAAAGCGCTGATAGCGATAGCATCAGTACTCTCGAAGATAAATTTAAACAGTCAAACGCGTCCTTACAGAAACAGTTTCAAGAGCTCAAAACAATAATACAAGCAACTGCTCAACAGAATGCTTCTCATAAAGAAGATTGGTTATTACTAAAGGCTCGCTATTATTTAGAATTGGCACAAATTAATGCTTATTGGAGCAACGATCAGCAGGCGACAATTGCACTTCTTCATCAGGCTGATTCCTTGCTAGCCACTAATGCAAATCAACAAATTTTTCCTGTAAGACAGGCAATAGCTATCGAGATTAGCGAATTACAAGCACTTCCAAAAGTGGATATCCCAGGATTATTAAGCCAACTAGATGCAGTTCAGAACGCGCTGCCTAAGCTACAACTTATCCAACCGATACATGAAGCCTCTACCAGTGAAACCAATCCTATAAATAATGACTCAAAACCCTGGGATGAACAATTAAAAAACTCTATTGGGGCAATCGAAAAGCTTGTTACCATCAGGCACCATGATGAGGATATCAAACCTCTACTTTCACCGCTGCATCAGAGATTAGTGCGTGATAGTATTCAGCTCAACTTACAAGAGGCGCAATGGGCTATATTACAAAATAATCCTAAAGTTTTTCAATTAGCCCTATCGCAAGCTTTAGAACAAATTAAACGCTCGTTTAATGTCAATACGGATAGCACCAAAGCATTAATCACCCAGTTACAAGGCTTGCAACAAACTAATTTATCAACATCAAAAATTAAGCTTGAGAAATCGCTTACTCTTCTTAACCAATTAGTCGAGCAAAACAATTCGCAGCCTATTAATAAACCTGTTGCTCCGCAAGGAGGGGCTAAAAAATGATGCGAATACTTTTAATTTTTATGGTTTTACTTATATCAATTGTTTTTGGCGTTCAATTGAGTCGTGATCCTGGCTATTTACTTATCAGCTTTAATCATTGGAGCCTTGAAACAACTCTATGGGTTGCTATTATTGCATTGATTATTACTTTTCTCTTATTGCATTGTTTATTTATGCTTCTTACAAAACTTAGCAGAAGCCCCAAAACCTTTCGCAAATGGAAAGCAAAACGCCGCACCTTGAAAGCGCAAGCCCAAACTCAAAAGGGATTAATAGATTTTAGCGAAGGTTATTGGTCTCAGGCGCAAGCTCATCTTATGAAAGCCTTACCAAATACTGATAGTCCTCTTTTAAATTATCTTACAGCGGCCAGAGCGGCTCAGGAAATGGGCGATAATCAACTTCGAGACAATTATCTTAAAGAGGCTCAACAGGCTATGCCGGATGCAAAAATTGCTGTTGAGCTTACTCAAGCGCAGCTGCAACTTGAGAACCACCAATGGGAACAAGCCTTATCTACTTTGCTACATTTAAGGAGTTTAGCGCCTCGTCATCCCTATGTATTGAAATTACTTATTTATCTTTATAAAGAAATCAAAGACTGGCCGCAACTCATTGGGCTCCTCCCGGAATTAAAGAAAAGTCGCATTTTTACAGGAAAAGAGTTTGACCACTTACAACAAGAAACCTATTTAGCAGCCTTAAGCGATACAGCAAAATATGGTCAATCTGAAACTATGACTAAAATTATCAACCATTTACCCAAAAATCTTGTTAAAGACCCAGAAATTATGGCTGTTTATTGTGAATTTTTGCTAAAGCAGACTGAAATTGACAAAGCAGAAAAAGTTTTACGTGATAGCTTACGTATCCAATATAACGACAAATTGATTAATCTTTATGGCCTATTTAAAGCAAATGACAAACAATTGACCTTTGCTGAATCGCTTCTTAAAAAATATCCCAACTCCGCCTCGCTGTACCTTTGTCTGGGACGTTTAAGTTTAAATAATAATTTATGGGGAAAAGCAAAGATATATTTTGAAAAAAGCATTGATTTGGCTGCGGATCCAGCCGCTTATGAAGAGCTGGGTAAATTACTTGAGCGCCTTAACGATCAAGCTGGGGCTTGCCAATCATATAGACGAGGGTTAGCATTAAAAACTTGGAAATCTGGCTAATCTTAGATTTTACTGGCTCATCTTTGTCTCAATTTAAACTGGTTTTTGTAATCTGATTGTGCAAAAATACCGGCACTTGATGGAGCTTAAAACTTATTCAAATAAGTTAAACTTTTCCTTATGATTTATGACCAAATCATCCTTTCAAAATTGCAGCTGCATTCTGGTTCTTTTTATTGTGGGTCTAGCGCTTTTTTTACCCCGTCTTGGTAGTTTGCCCTTTCGCGGCGAAGAACCGCGTCGAGTAATTAGCTCCTATGAGATGCTTGAATCTAAAAACTGGTTTGTTCCAACTATTCAACATCAGATCTTTCTTTCAAGACCACCTATGCAAAATTGGATCATCGCTTTAACGGGAATGGCCCGCGGAAGTTTTGATCATCTAACAGGACGATTACCATCTATAGTTTGTGCCTTGTTGACGGCCTTTCTGATTTATTACTATTGCATTGGTTTCCTTCCCCGCGGTAGTGCTTTTCTTGCCTCCTTGTTTTTTTTAACCATGCCGCAGGTTTTGCAATTAGGGCGAACCGCTGAAACTGAACTCATGTTTACCCTATTTTTATCAGGCTCTTTTTTACTCTGGCATCGGGGAGAGATGAGTAATTGGCCAAATTTTTTAAAATGGGGGCTTGCTTATATTTTACTCGCTTTTGCAACACTAACTAAAGGTATTAATCAAGCTCCAGTTTTTTTTGCTGCTATTATCGGGATTAATATAATCTATACCCATCGCTTAAAATCCTTCTTTTCTTTGAGCCAATTCTTTGGATTAATGCTTTACTTTTTTATTGTTGGTTTTTGGCAGTGGGGGTTTATTTATCATGTTGGTGCAAAAATTGGTTGGCTGATGCACGCAGGCGATGTCAGCTTGCGCTTTGAAAATTCAGGATTTTTACAATATTTCGAGCATGCTCTAATTTTTCCCTTTGAGTTATTAGCAGTAATGTTACCCTGGTCAATTTTTTTAATCATCTATGCTCACCGCTCATTGAGGTCTAACCTATTTAATTCATCAGCCAAACCAGTAGTAATGTTCTGTTTTTCCGCAATTGTAATAACCATCTTGTCAGTTTGGATTCCACCTGGTGCACGGACAAGATATTACATGCCAATCTTCCCTTGTTTTGCAATACTTGCAGCTATTGCCGCAGAAACTCTATTAAAATCTGATCTGAAGATAAGCAGCCGAGTAGGTAACAGTATTTTCCAAATGTTCTCTAATGCTTGGCCATTCCTAATCCCTTTTGCAGGCTTAATCAATTTTCTTTTAACAATTTTGGACCTAAAATTTTGGCAACCTTCAGAACCCATTTTGAATGCTATCATTTATCTTTTAGCTAGCTTTATCCTTGGCCTGGGATTATTTTTAAATAAACATATAGCAAAGGTAAATAAATTTTATTTTTCAGTAGTTTGTTACGCTTTATTTGCTTCCTTAACTATTAACCTTGTATACACCGATTCAAGAAAAGCAAAATATAATGATGTGGAAGAACAGCTGATTATAGGTCTTAAGAACCTTCCCAGAGATGCTAAATTTGTAAGCTTGGGGCCAATAGCCTATGAAGTGCTATATTATTACCTATTGAATCGAGGTGAGATTCTTCCGGTTGTTTCTTATGAAAGTTTATTGAAGAGTGCTAATCCTAAGACCTATCTTTTCCAAAATTTCGCTTATCAAGCCGCAATTGCTAATCAAATTGTTTCGGAAATTGAAATTAATCGTTTTAAAAAAGAGTATAGCCTCGAACCAGTTGAGAAAGTGCTAATTTCAAGATTAATGCCCTCTAACCGCTAAAGCCTTGGCGTGCAAGCATCCTCGCAGTAATTCAAATTACGCTCAACCTGAATAGTTACATGATGGATATTAAATTGGTCCCGTAACCTTTTTACCAAATCCCGGCGTTCTGCATCCTCTAACGCCTTATCGGGCATATAAAGATGAACTGAAAGCGCATTTTCTTGTGTAGAAATGGCCCAGATATGTAAGTCATGAACTTCCTTAACGCCAGGAATAGTTTCCAAGGATTGGCTAACTGCAACCCAAGAAATAGATCGCGGAACGCCATCTATAATCAAACGAAAACTATCAGCAAAAAGCGACCAGGTTCCTTTTAAAATTAAAATCGCGATTAATAAACCAACAAGAGGATCAATCCAATGCCAATTCGTCCAATAAATAAGAGCCGCTGAAATGACCACACCAAAAGAAATTAAAGCATCATAAGCTAAGTGCAAGAAAGCAGCGCGTATATTTAAATCATCAGAACCCCGCATAAATAATGCCGCTGTGGCTCCATTAACTACAATCCCTATTGAAGCGATAATCATCACAGCAAGCGCCTGGACTTCTGAAGGTGAAAAGAATTTATAAACAGCTTCGGTAGCAATAATTCCGCAGGTGAAAACCAGCAATATACCATTGGCAAGGGCAGCTAGAATCGATGTTTTTTTCATACCATAAGTTTTTTGTCGCGTTGGAATGCGTTTTAACAAACCATTGGCAATCCAAGCCAAAACCAAACTCAGCACATCACCTAAATTATGTATGGCGTCTGCAAACAAACTGGTCGAATTAGCAAGATAGGCAAAAATAATCTGAATAATAACAAATAGACTATTGGCAACAATTGCAATTAAAAAAGCGCGATTAAATTGTAAAGCGCCATGATTATGATGATGACCATGATCTGAGCCATGACAATGCTCCTGTTTATTTTCCAGATTTTCATGAATGCTCATGGCTAGGCCTCCTGATCCTTTTGATCTTCAGCTGCTAAATTTTGGTTTTCATTTGAATAAAAATTTATTCCAATTTTAATTCGATCCCGAGTATTTTGTTTGCGCCATGCATTTGTGTCTCGTAAGGAATAAACACAACCACAATATTCCTGTTTATAAAAATATTCACGTTTCGCAATTTCATACATTCGTGCAGCACCGCCATTTTTACGCCAGTTGTAAGTCCAATATTCAATATTAGGATAACGAGCTGCGGCGCGAACTCCTGCCTCATTGATTTGATTCATATCTTTCCAGCGGGAAATACCTAGCGAAGAACAGATTAGAGGAAAACCATTTTCGTGAGCATAAAGAGCTGTTCTTTCAAAACGCATGTCAAAACAGGCTGTACATCGCTTGCCACGTTCAGGTTCCCATTCAAGCCCTTTTACACGCGAAAACCAATTGTCTTTATCATAGTCTGCATCAATAAAAGGGATGCTATGCAGCTTGGCAAAAGCAATATTTTCATCTTTTCTGATTTCATATTCCTGAACAGGATGAATATTAGGATTATAGAAAAAAATTGAAAAATCTATTTTTGAGAAAAGTAGAGCCTCCATTACCTCACCTGAACAAGGAGCACAGCAGGAATGAAGTAATAATTTTGTTGCTCCGTTAGGTAAGGTTAAAAGTTCGCGTTCAGTCATGCTCATTATCTGCCAGATTAATAAAATATTGTCGATAATAACAAAGTTCAGCAATCGAATCTCTGATATCTTCCAAAGCCAGATGCTTGGATTCTTTTTGGAGTCCATTAAGTAATTTTGGCCGCCAATGCTTGACCAATTCTTTAAGGGTAGAGACATCAAGATTACGATAATGAAAATAAGCTGCTAATTCAGGCATGTAATTGTACAAAAAACGTCGATCCTGACAGATTGAGTTCCCACACATTGGTGATTTACCTTTTCCTATCCAGTTTTTAAGGAAATCAATTGTCATCTGCTCAGCTTGAGATTCGGTTATTACTGATTCTAAAACGCGTTGTACTAAACCTGACTGGTTATGTTGGCGAGTATTCCATTCATCCATTTCTTTAATCAAAGACTTATCTTGATGAATCGCCAAAACAGGCCCTTCTGCTAAAATATTTAACTGTGAGTCAGTGACAATAGTAGCAATTTCTATAATTCGATCATGCTCTGGCTCCAAGCCAGTCATTTCTAAATCAATCCAAATGAAATTATTATTGCTTTTCATGTTGTTTCCAAGAGTTCAAAATCAGTTGTACGCAGGCTACCCGTCTTTGATGTAGCGCCTCTTTTATTGCCTCTCCTTGATATCCCTGTTCTATCAGGATCTGTGCTGATACTTTAGCACACTCTCTTTGCACATATAGCCATTGAGAAGCTTGCTGATAATCAATTTTTTTTCCACGTCCCTGAGAGTCTGCTTCACAAGCTAATAGTAATTTTTCAAATAAAGCAGGACGGCGAAAGGCATCCGTTTGATCAAGAATCTTGACAATTGTTGTAGCCTTCAACTCAAATAAACGATGAATGTTTAAATGAAAGCGGGATACCAAAACCGCAAATTTACGGTAATCGGCCGGAATTCGCAAACGCTTGCACAAGGATTCAATTATTGGAACACCAAGTTCTTCATGTCCATAATGTTTAGGCCATTTAAAACTAGGCGTTGCTGCTTTACCTAAATCGTGAACCAAAGCAGCAAAGCGCACCATTGGATCCTTCGATATTTCAGCGGCAGCTTGCAAAACTAACAAAGAATGCACGCCCGAATCGATTTCAGGATGATGATTCGGAGGATTTGGAATACCAAACAACAGATCAATTTCCGGCAATATAATTGTTAGTGCACCGCAAGATCGGAGAATATGAATAAAAATCTCCGGATTTTTTTCTTCCAGACTTCGCTGCCATTCCTGCCAAACTCTCTCCGAAACTAAATGCTCTAATTCACCTTGCTTGACCATCTTGTACATTAATGCTCTCGTTTCATCAGCCAAAGTAAAGCCAAGATGATGATAACGGGCTGCAAAGCGGGCTATTCTTAAAACCCTAACCGGATCTTCACTGAAGGCTGGTGAAACATGACGCAAAATTTTAGATTGTAAATCAAGGTATCCATTGTAAGGATCGATAAGTTGTCCCTTTTCATCCTCTGCCATCGCATTTATTGTTAGGTCTCGACGTAATAAGTCATCTTCAAGACTTATATTTTGATTAAAATCACATTGAAAACCGTAATAACCAGGCGCTGATTTTCGTTCGGTTCGTGCCAAAGCATATTCTTCTTTTGTTTTTGGATGAAGAAAAACTGGGAAATCGCGACCGACTTGTTGATAACCTTGTTTTAGCAACTGCTCAGGGGTTGCACCAACCACCACCCAATCTCGCTCTTGGACCGGATAACCTAGGAGTTTATCTCGAACTGCGCCTCCAACTAAATATATTTTCATACCAATTTGTTAACCTTATTTGTACAATTATTTAAAAGTCGAAAAACCTGATTTATTAATTAAGTAACTTTTACTTTAAAAGGTATATCTAGTTTATAATGCCGACAAGTATAGACTAACTTTAAACTATGAGTAAAAGACGAATTAACAAACAGCAATCTGCACGTATTCAAAAAATACAGGCAAATTACCGTCAAAAAAATGAATTCAATGATTCTTTGGAAAGGAAAGATGGTTTAGTGCTTTCGCGTTATAGCCGCCATGCTGACATCGAAGATTCTCAAGGTAATCGCATTCATTGTTCAATAAGACCAAATATTGATTCTCTAGTTGCTGGTGATCGAGTAATTTGGCAAGTGGAAGGCGGTAAGAAAGGTATTGTGGTCAGCCGGTATCCGCGTAAAACCATGCTTGGGCGTCCGGATAAACGTGGTGAGTTTAAACCTGTAGCAGCCAATATTACTCAAGTGATTGTCGTATTAGCTGCTAAACCGGAGTTGAGCTGGTTTCTGTTAGATAGCTATCTTGTAATGATCGAACTTTTAGGTGATCTAAATGTTTGTATTGTTTTAAATAAGATGGATTTAAATTCAGTTGATTTGCAGCGAGAGTTGGTGGCTTGTTACGAACCGCTAGGCTATCAAATTATATTTACGTCGACTTTAAATAACTTTGGTTTTGAGCTTCTTAAAGAGACTTTGAACCACCAGGTTTCAGTATTTGTCGGACAATCAGGTGTAGGTAAATCCTCTTTGATTTCAGGTTTATTACCGCATGAATCAAATATTCAAACCGCTGAAATTTCAGTGAATTCAAATTTAGGCTGCCATACAACCTCCAATTCGCGTTATTATCATCTACCAAGTGGCGGCGCGTTAATTGACTCGCCTGGTGTGCGTGAAATTGGTCTATGGCATTTGCCTGTTGGCGAAATCACACATGGGTATCCTGAATTCCGACCTCTTATTTCAGGATGCAAATTTCGAAACTGTAATCATATCAATTCACCCAATTGTGCAATTACAAAGGCTTTAAGTGAGGGTAAATTAACCCAAAAGCGCTATGATAATTATCTTAAAATAATTAGCTTATTTGGAAAATAATTGGTAATCCATTAACTCGTGCATAGAATTAAAGAGCTTTGTTCCTCTGTAATCACGGGCATCTGCTGGATAAATTGATTTAAATATTCATCTATAGATTCTAAATCTCTTTTCTTGGACGAGACTAAAATTAACTTTAATTTAATTATCAAAGTCTGAAGAGAATTAATCTCGTTATTTTGCTGAGCATAAAGAATTAATTTATTTGTTATATCCTTTTTAAAATAGTCATAAACTTTCTTATAGTCGCCTGGAAAGCGACCAAATAATCCGGCAGCTTTATAATCATAATTTAAAGAGCCAAGTTGAGCTAAACGATGAATTAGGAACTCTTTGCTAGCAGTAAATATTTTTTCTGAAGAAGGAATAGCATCTTTTCTAATTCGTAGTGTCTGGAGGAGGGATGATTTATAAGGGGCCAATTCCTCTCCATTGATAAAATTAAAAAATTTTATATTTATCTTAATCCATTTTTTAAAGTAATTATCAGTTGAAATTAATATCTCATGTAAATTATCGAGGAATAATTCGAGCACATTATTAAATTTAAGATATAAATGCGACATCGACCAAAGATTGGTTAATAAAAACTCAGGATTAAAAAACTCTTTATGATTATCATCAAATAAAGATTCGTTTATTATTTTAGTCAACCACTCGTAAGTATCCTGGTAACGCAACCAATTATTATTAGCCAAAGCAGGTATAACGATATGTTCCAAAATTTGAACATATAAAAAACGTGCATGATTTTTAAAATCACCTTTATCAAGGTATTTTTGAATAAGGGAGAAAATCTCTTTACCCGTATCAGTCACTTTGTTTTCATGATTAGCAAAGGAAATCCAGTTGCCTGTTAATACAATACATTGAAAAGGATGAGTCATTAGTGAACTAATCATGATTAAAATCCGTCTCATCGCCTCTTCCTCGGTCAGATCGTTATAGTCGCTATATATTTTTTTAGCCGAATGCGCTCGCATGCCCGCAATGTTTAGTCTTTGTTCAATTCTATAAGAAATTTTTATGCCAGGCGCATAGTCAAGAAGCAACTTTAAAAAAAATTCAGCCTGACCAACTATGCACACTCTCCAGTCATAGTTTGGCATTTGAATCAAATCCAATATTTCCTGGACAGAAACTTTACGACTACGTAGTAGAATTCTATGGCGGTAAAGTTTATTTTTCTCATCTATCGGCAATTCATTAACATAAACAACAAATTTATCGTAGCACCTGGTTGCAATCTCGTAATCCTCTTTCCCAATTTGTGGACTTGTTAGCCCTTCTACAACCAGGGTCCCACACACCAATTTATAAATCTCATCCCAAGTTTTTTTACTAATTGGGAGATCATCGATTTTTTCTTCAATTCTTTTAAAATAACTAAAAATTTCTGGATCAGCATGCTCTAATCGTTCAATTTCCCTACTCTTTAGTGGCATAGGTTCCCGATAGTTGCAATTAAAAAAAGTGCCATCTTCTTTATAATGAGCAATACAATTGGGTAAAAATATCAGTTCTTCGCCATTGGTTGACAAAATATATTTTGAAAGGGGATAGACTGTCAAAATCTCCTTAGTTACACGATCAAAATCGAGCCTTAGCGAAGGAATTAGTAATTTATAATAATTGAGTTTTATGTATCTAGCCCCCGCCAAATATTGAGCTAATCGAATCCAGGGTTCGTTTGCAGGGTTTTTTATATGTCGCATGTAATCTAACTTCGTATCGATTACTTTTTCCCAACGAAGTGCGTATATATCTTTTATCTCATTAATAAGTTGAACTGGAACTTCTTTTTTATTAGCAATTCCCTCTTTTATCAAAAGTGCTAAGTCATTTAATAATTGATTATGCAAGCCCTTAAGCACATTAGTGTCCTGTACGTTTAGGGCAATTATCAGTTCTTCTAGAAAAAGCAAATCAAAATTAGGTCCAACTTTTAAACCTTCATAGGCAGGCGTAAGAATTTCTTTTTGACTTACTAGTGCTGGGTCAACCATACAAATCCATCGAGCTACACAACTAAGTTTTAAATCCAAATCAATTGAATTTTCTTCCATGCAGTCCAATAAAATCTCAACCAAAAAATAATCTTTTCCTTTTACATGAATATTTGCACCATAAAAATTATTTATATCTGTCACAAAGCATGTCGCTAAATAGTCTGCAAAATATTTAAAAGCAATTTTAAAAGAGGCTAGATTACCGCCTTCAATGGTTGTCTCGGTGTATTTTTCTATTATTTCAAGTAAATAAGGCAATAAATATGTAAAACAACCTCCATTAATATGCCAAGTTGGAGCCACTTCTCTTTTGACATAATCCCAAAAACTTAAATAGTTATTACCATTGTTTGTTTTGAAGGCTAATTCGTTTCCTCGCTTTGAACGAATTCGCCGAAGCTCAATTAGCGTTAGCGGTTTAAACCTCGCTTTTTTTAATTTACCCTCAATCCCAAATATGCCGGAAGCATAAAGGGATAAAAGTCGATGCCAGCTATTATCATTCGAAAGGAAAATTGAACGGGCATCCGGGACACGCTTTAATCTTGCAAAATTATTTGGATCATTATTCGCAAGTATAGGTATTAAAAGTAATAAATAAGGTTTGTGTAAATAAGGGGATAGTTCTTTTGCACAAGAAACCCAGGGAGCATTAATGCCTCCTGTATAAAAGGTGTAATCATCTATCGTATCTGCAACTTTCTGCCATCGCTCTGTAAATAATTCTTCAATCCAGAACAAATAATCAGATTCTAACAGCAACATTGAAAGCGATTCTTCCTTGTCCAAACATAATAGGATATCTTGTAACTTGTATTTTAATTTATCCAAAAGAATTAAATCATGAACATTAAGTTCATCTTTTATTAATGACAATGATTTAATTAAATTCTGAGCGCTGGTAATGACAGGTTTGAGCATAAATAAATAAGGCTTTCTAGTATAGGGAGCCATATCTTTAGCTAATAGAGCCCACCCTTCCCCGCCTTTATAGAAATTGTAATCATCGAAGGCGTTGGCTAGACTTTGCCAGCGAATTAAAAATAATTCCTCCATCCAGGCAAGTTCATCTCCGGTAAGCGCCCTTTCTTCAAAATTAATTTCAACAATAACTTCTTCAATACGATTTAAACATTCCTCATTCTTTTGGTTTTTAACAAATTTATCTTCTAATTTTCTGTAAAATTCTAAATCATACTTACCAAGCTTATCTTTTACTGTGCTTAAGGATTTAATAAATTCCTTTATTCGTCGGACTAACATACTCATCAACATCCTTTAAATGGTAAATATTTCACAAGTCATTGTAAAAGCTGATTATTTATAAGAAAGCAGTCTAAGAAGTACAGCGAATATAGAAAATTAAAGACTATTCATTTTTTATGTAAAATCAACTAAATAGGGTTGCTTATAACTTATGATAACCAAGCAGTAATTATATAAATTAATTATGTTATCTACATTAATTTGGTTAAAAAAATAGGAAAAAATAATCTTTACTTCTTAATAGATTTGTCTTTTATTTCAATTTTTATATTTGATCTTAGTAGCGCCTTATTAAGGGCTTCAAAACTTTATGTTATAAATTTAGCCTATTATGGATTAGCTTACCGAAGGAACTGCTGTTTTATAAATTTAGGTTTATGAATATAGGTGGTTGGTGAACTTGGTTGGATATTACGTAAAATTAATGGTTTGTTAAATTTATTGACTTCGTTAACTTAGTTATTTTTATGTACTTAGTTAGTTTAGTGTACTTAGTTTGGTTTAGTGTACGTAGTTAGTTTGGTGTACGTAGTTAGTTTTTTATATTTAAGTGTTTCATGTACTTAGTTAATTTATAAACTTAGTCGGTTTCGTGGACTTATTTTGTGAACTATATGGAGTTGTTTACTGTTCAGGATATTTCTAGCATTTGATTGGTCTATTTTTAAATTAACCTCAGATCGATATTAATGATTTCTATATTTCGTCATATGTGCTTGAAAAAATAATATTGCAGTTCTAATTTAAAAAAAAAGCGGCAATTAAGCCGCTTAAGAATAAAGCCCTGGCGATGACCTACTTTCACATGGGAAACCCCACACTATCATCGGCGCGGGTCTGTTTCACTTCTGAGTTCGAGATGGATTCAGGTGGTTCCAGACCGCTATGGTCGCCAGGAAAAC
>JACCVV010000024.1 GCA_013697955.1 Tatlockia sp.
ATTAGTGAAACTTATAACTTGTGTTACCCAACTCAAATCAATCTTTACCTACCTGTTAGGGCCAATTAATTAGCCTTTACAGGACCCAGTTTTCCTGGCGACCATAGCGGTCTGGAACCACCTGAACCCATCTCGAACTCAGAAGTGAAACAGACCCGCGCCGATGATAGTGTGGGGTTTCCCATGTGAAAGTAGGTCATCGCCAGGGCTTTATTCTTAAGCGGCTTAATTGCCGCTTTTTTTTTGAAATTTTTTACTATTTTTTTGATTCATCTAAGACCTACTTCTAAACTTAATCACTTTAATAATAGCTGCTAATAATAAATAGGATGAATATAAAATAACCAAATTTAGTATTCAATTTATTACAAATCTTAATACCAAAATCCTGGCTTCCTTTACTAAAGCGAAATAGACTTTTCCAGTCGATCTATATACCTTAATGTTTCAAAGCAAATTCAATATCATCCGCACATTAGTAAGAAAATATGAATTTGTGCCTTTTAGATCAAAATAAGGCGGATTCAAGTGGTTAGTTCAACTACTTTTTTCCTGGCTTAATTTGATATTGAAGAGCTAAATACTTTAGTTTTATCAATGATTTATTACTTATATAGTAAGTTTCAGGAATCAATAAAAGCTATTTCAAGCACTTGTCAAATTCTTATTTTTTGAACGCAAACCTAGCTTGGTTGGCTCAATATATATCGGATGTGCTTTTTAGCGAATGAATATAATATCCTCTAAAAATGTAATGCTTTCAGCCAAACTATTGTAGCAATACGTTTAATATTTCTGGTCCAAAATGGGCTCTGCCTGTTAGCCTAACGTGACTATTACCACGAGCACCGCTTGATGCCGAGGCAATTGATAACTCGTCGATAATTATTTTAGGATGAATATCCATTCTTAAATCATCTAATCGTTCATTAAAGATGAAGAATATTGATTTAGATGAAATTTTAAATGCCTTGTTAAATAACTTATTATTAAAAACTTCCTTCATTTCAAACTCATCTCTGAATTAAAAAATATCAATAGGCAAATCAGCGTCGACATTTTCATAAAACTGTTGAACAGGAGCCTGATATTGGTTTCTCTATATCCTGATTTAATTTATCCATAATGCATTTAGATGCTCATCAGTCACTAAGTTCAAACTGCTGCCTTTTTTGATATACTGTTGCACTAATCCATTGGTATTTTTATTTAACCCTATTTCCCAGGATGAATAAGGATGTCCAAAGCAAAACCTATTTTTTTAATCGCCTGGATACCTCTTCATGCCCAGCAAATTTCTCCCATAACCAATGTAATTGAAAACCTTTGTTCAAGTGTTTCTTTTAGGCTTCCACTGTTACCTCGGTAACCATTTTTTGATTTTCTTCTATTAACAATCGAAACTATCCCTTGCTTGTGATTTTGCCTACAATCGTATCGATATCTCAATCCTCTATACGTTTTTTTCATTAATGACTGTAGGACGTCCATACATCGACTATTTTTAATAGATCCTTGGCGTTAAAGACTTAAGCAACGTTTACGATATTTTTTATGTTGGTGACTTATATTCTTATGCAATGTTCTACCACGTTTCTTATTATCTAATTAAATTTGGTACACCCACTCGTGGCATAAATGGAATAAGCTGTGACTTTTTGCTTAGCCACATAATTGGGCGGGACTCCACTCCTCCTGTATTAAATTAGCGAGGTCTGTACTTCACTATCGCTGATTGATTTAAATACAAAAATTGCACTTATGAGTTTAATCCGCCTAATGAAATTGAACTACACATAAACTCCCCATTAGCTTCTTGTGTATAGGCAATGGTCGTAAAGGTGATTTATTGACTTTTTTGCAAAAAGGACTAAAGTCGATCCGGATTATTAAACTATATAAATAAAGTCTTAAGCTAAGCAGAAGGGATAAGTAATTCAATTCATGCCGATTGCTTAGAGGTAGGGAATTATTTAAACATTATAAGGATTGATGATGTTAGTGAATCGAATTCAGCTATTTATATCCTACCTAATCCCATTTACCGCTCAGCTTAATCAATATGATCTTGATCTTCTATTTAATTTGCAAACAAAGTATGAATCGAGTAATGAAAATGAAAGTTTGACCTGGCAAGAGCTAACCTGGCTTAAAAACGCATTAATGGCGCGCTGGGCAGAAGTAGCCGTTACTGTCGATGACTATACTTTTAATATTTCAGATCTCTGCATTTTATGGATCAACCTAGCTAAAGATCTTGCTGCCGAACTGGACATAGATTATCTCATAATTCTTAAACCTCCACTTAATTGCCCTGATAAGCTAAAGGATTTAACTAAGTTAGACACAAATTTTAAGGGTCATCATTTATATTTAGGAAAAGACAATATAACTCCTCGGTCCACCTCTGAGTTTTTTGTAACATCAGATTATTTAAATTTAGTTGAATTATTTAGAATTAAGGCTAAATCTACCAATGAATTCAGATTAGAGGATAAAGAAAATAACCAATCCTTTCTTAATTTTTGGGATTATTTAATAAAGGAAAAATTTCATACTTTTCAAATTTCAGGAAGGTTATCACTTAACCTTCTTGAGGATTTATTACGTTTTTTAGAATCTTATAGGGATATGCTCAATTCAAAGGCCTTCCCTTCTTCGCATATATTTTACAAAATGCTAAAAGAATTCTCAGTTAAATTAGACAAATATCCAGCTGACGATGTTAATTATTTTTATAGTATAAATATCCCAATTTACAATCAGAACTTTTTATTAATCGAAATATTCCTTGATTGCTTGCTATTTTCCCAACATTTAGAGGTAAAACTGGACGCTCTAATGAGTTGGTTGCAGGAAATCGTTCATCTAATCAAAAATTTATTTCTGGCAGTTGGTAAAAGCGATTTAAAAAAAGTGTTGGATCTTTTATTTAAAGGTTTGAATGTCAATGTGATTGATAACCACGAACAGGGTCTACTCCATATAGTATCGGATATTGTAATTGCGGATTACCTGATAAAAAAAGTTGCAAAGTTAAATACTAAGGATATCTGTGGTAATACGCCTCTGCACTCATCGGTCAAGCGTAATAATGTAGTCCTGACAAAACGTTTGTTGGAAGAAAGTAGTATTCAATTCTCTAAAAACGAATTAGGAAATACCCCGCTTCATATTGCTGCACATCAGCAGTTTGAGGAAGGTGATGTATTTCTTTTTCATTCCCAACTTGATGGAAAAAGAGAACGATTTGCAAATTTAGAAATCGTTTCGAGTTTGTTAAAAAGAGGAGCTAATCCTAATTGTCGTAATTATTTCGGGTACACAGCTATACACTTGGCTGTCAGTTGTAACCATAACTGTTTGGGCGAAAAAAATACGGTTATAAAGCCGGATTATAATCATCTTAAAAGGAAAGTAGTTATATTGTGTAATAACGGAGCTAATTTACAGATCAAAACAAATACAAACAGATTGATTAATACTCATGGCACCTATCATAATAAAAACTTTAATATTTATGAAAACTTAACTGCCTTAGAAATTATGTATTTTCATGGTTCTAATAGCGATGGTAAAAATCAATTTAAAATAAAAAAAGAAATCGCGAAAATTTTAACTGCTAAAGGTATCAATTCTAAAGAAAGATTGGCAGTTTTAAATTCCTGTGTGAAATTTGGCGATTTTGAAGGATTAAAATTATTTATAAATTATGGTGTGGATAAAAAAGCGCCTTTTAGACAGGGTGACCTATCTTTATTATTATTAAAATTATTTAATTGGCAAAGCGAAAAAACCAATTGGGAAAAGAAAGGTAGACTTTGCGCTGAGTTACTCTATTTGGCGGGTGCTGATCCCTGTCTTGTTTTGCAGTGGGTAAATAAAATGAATGCTCAAATAAACCCCTTTTCAGAAATATGTGATGAAGCGATTGAGTATTTGCAAAGTTATGAAATCGAAGATCAAGGACTCAAACTCAGTCGCAGCTTGGGTTAGGTAAATTAGCAAGGTATTTATTTTTCAATCGACAATAATGCTCGGCAGAGTATTCGATGCGTTCGATTTCCTCTTCCGATAAGGATCTAACAATTTGAGCAGGATTGCCTAGATATAAATAACCGCTTTTTAGGGTCTTACCCGGAGGAACTAAACTCCCAGCGGCAACCATCACATGTTGTTCAATATGAACACCATCAAGGATTAAGGCATTCATACCTATTAGACAATAATCATCAATACGACAGCCATGCAGTACTGCCTGATGAGCAATAGTGACACCTCTACCAATAATTAGGGGTTCTCCACCAGAAGTGAAAGGGCCGTCATGGGTAACATGTAAAATAGCCCCGTCTTGTACATTTGATAAATCTCCAATATGTATTTCGTTAACATCACCACGTATTACAGCCATTGGCCAAACAGAAACATCGGCCCCTATTCTCACATTCCCAATTACAACCGCAGAGGGATCTATAAAAACGCTCTCGCCAATAATTGGATGTTTATTATCAAAGGAACGAAGGGATTTATTCATTTTTATTTCACACCATAGTGACAAATTCTTCCGCGCTAGTCGGATGGATAGCTACGGTATTGTCAAAATCCCGTTTGCAAGCGCCCATTTTAACAGCAACACCAAAGCCTTGCAGCATTTCGTCAGCCCCATGGCCAATCACGTGCAGGCCGATAATTTTCTCCTCTTTGCCAAGCGTAACCAGTTTCATGGCAGTTGGGGTTTTTTTCTCACTTAAAGCATCAAAAAGAGGATTAAAGCGAGTTTGATAAATTTTAATTTTTTCTTGTCCATATTGTGAAAGTGCTTCTTCTTCACTCAAGCCAACTGAGCCAATGGTTGGATGTGAAAAGATAACTGAACAAATATTAGAATAATCAAGGCAGGCATTTTTTTGACCATCAAAGAGACGATCGCAGAGTCGGCGTCCTGCAGCTATAGCTACTGGCGTCAGTGCTGGTGCATTAGTAACATCGCCAATCGCATAAATTCCAGGAACAGAAGTATTTTGATAAGAGTCTACTTCAATCAGTCCATTTTTATCTTTTTTAACTAAAACCTTATCTAAATTTAAATTAAAAGTTCGTGGTGTTCTACCAACTGCTACAATAACGGCATCAAAATTGGCCTCTAGATAACCATCCTGACATTGAACTGTTTTACGATCATCTTTTTCTTTATGAATAGATTCGACTTTATGATTTAAATTACAATGAATGCCTTGCTTGGACATCAGTTCTAATAAAGTGTCACCCAACAGTGAATCAAATCGGCTTAATGGACGATTTCCGCGTATAAATAAGTGGGTATCCGAGCCTAAGCCTTTCAAAACACCGGCTAATTCAACCCCTATATAACCGCTTCCAATGATAGCCACTTTGTCAGGACGCGTTGATAAAGAAAAAAAACCATTCGAATCAACGGCATGCTCAATTCCTTTAATAGTATGAGGCATAAGAGGCTCACCACCGGTAGCAATTATAATATGATCAGCTTGGTATTCTTTATCATTTACCGCAATTCTGTTCGCTGCAACGAAGGTACCTATTCCTTGTAAATGTGTAATATTGTTTTGTAAAAGACGTTTAGAATAGTTATCCCTTAATGTTGTGATATAAGCATTTCTTTTGCTGACTAAGGTTTGCCAATTTAATTTTACTTCAACCGGATCAAATCCAAAATCTACGGATTTTCTTAGTAAATCAGCTATCATTGATGCATTAAACATAATTTTTTTAGGAACACAGCCAAGATTTACACAGGTTCCGCCTAAGTTGCCTTGTTCAATTAAGGCAACTTTAGCGCCATATCGAGCTGCACGAATGGCAGATGCGATACCACCGCTACCGCCGCCAAGAATAATCAGATCATAATTCATATTTACACCAGAGGCTTAATTTGAGATGACTATACTTAATAGATTTAAAAAAGAAAGAAAAGGTTTATAGTTCTAAAGCCTAAAATACGATTTTTATCTAATCCCTTCTTTAAATATTTTTAGCAATCACTAATAAAAAGGAGATTTTTTATGCAGCTAATAGAGATATTCTTACCCGTTTTTGATAATGAAAATAAAGAATTTTCGAAAGAGTTATTCAAACAAACTTATGATGAATTGATCAATGAGTTTGGTGGATTGACCGCTTATACTCGTGCTCCAATGCAAGGATTTTGGCAAAAAGAGGATAATAAAATAAGGGTAGACGAATTGATAATTTATGAAATTATGGATGATCATTTTTCTACTGATTGGTGGTGTAATTATAGGGTTTCTCTTGAGAAGCGATTTACTCAAGAACGCTTAATTATTCGTACATATCCGATCAAATTACTATAAATAAACTAATCCACTCGTATCAATCTTAGATGTTTAAAAATTCGCTTACCCACAAGGATTAGGTTATAATTTGCCCATCTAGTTTTATTTTGATCACTTAAATACATGAAATATATTAAACCATTCTATCAAAACCTGGTTTTTCTTTTCTTATCAACACTCCTTATAGCTTGCGCCAGCACAAGAATTATTGGTTATGGAAAAATAGAGAGTATTAAAAAAATCAACCAAGTAAACTATGTCCCTCGTACGACTACCCTAAAAGGCACTGCAATTGGGGCTGGTGTGGGGGCAGCAACTGGGGCTGCGCTTGGCGCTTTAGCTGGAGGCGCGGCGGGTATCGGGGTAACTATAATGACTTTCGGCCTGGCTTTACCTTTATTACCCGCTTTAATTGCAGGAGGAACTGCAACTGGCGCCGGGATTGGAGCGGGAGCGGGTGCTGGATTAGGAACTGGTGCGGGTTACGCCTCAGAGATTTATCGTCAAGGAAAAGGGCTTTATCAAATAGTCGTCAAATTGGATGGAATGAAAGATAAGTTCATAATTTTTCAATACATTAATAAGCCTTTACTTGTAAATTCCAGAGTGGAAATTCGATTAAAAGATAATCAGCTTCATATCAAAGAATAAGTTAGCTATCTTGTATAAATAATAAAGCCTCTCCTAAAAAAGAGAGGCTTTTATGATTTTACATTTCCAATTTTGCAGTTGTGGGCTCATCATCCTTTATGGGGATTGCCTTATACTTATAGTAACCACCCATTCCCCCTATTGATTGAAATTCCCGCTCAATTTTGCAGCCGGGATTTTCAGCTTTCGCCTGTTCCATTCTACGTATGTCCTCTTTTGCAGAGAAATAAGTTGCTGTACCAATAGCGCAGGATGAAGCTGCATAGCCTGCAGCCTTAGAAAAAAATTTACTATACATAATAATATCCTCGTCTAGTTCAAATTAATTAAATGATGTTTATGTTATCTGCTGGAACTTCGCCCTGAGGCGGGCAAATAACGATTAGAGGATAGGCCGGCTCAGAGCAAAGAAGAGGGTGATAAGAAGCACCACGACTACGAAGAAAAGAACAAAAGAAAAAAATGAAGACCGAGCCAATGCTTTTTGCATTTTCTCTGAGGTTTTATCATTTATAATATTCTGTTCTAAATTCATTTTTTACTACACTTAGGGCTAAAATTAAACTACCTGCTTTTTATAATAATAACTATGGGAAAATTTTGTCAAGCTCTTTTACGAGTGTATAGGTTTAAATTCTATTATCTCAATATTTGAAAATAATAGGAGCATTTCCGAAGTTTCCTGTTTTGAACTCATATCTCAAATCACTATCAGCTTAAAAATTGACAAACCTTATCCTCTACTCTTTCATCAATTAAAACACTTACATGGTCGACACCCGGTAATAAAACCAGAGAAGCGTGAGGATATTGTTCGCAGAAAAGAGCGGATTCATTGGGAAGTATGGAAATATCTGCCTCTCCGTGGATGCAAAGAAAAGGTGTTTTCGAATGCTTGGAATAATGTCTTAAATCCAGGTTTTTAATATCTGTGTTAGCACTTTGGCGAAACAACTCACGCAAATAAACCAAACCCTTGCCACTTAATCTAAACCGCCTTGCTAATCGAGAAACGGGGATACGCATGCGTATTGGAGCAGCCAATAAAATAACCCGCTCAGGTACGTAATTTATTTTCCATTCCTTAAATTTGCTGCCTAAATTTAGAGTATTCAAAAGCATAGAACCACCGAAAGAATGACCAATAACCCCATAGAATGGACCAAAATTATTCATCGTTTGGCGTAAGATAGCGACTGCATCCGTCCATGAAAGTTGTAAGCCTTTTGCTTCGCCATGCGCGGGGAAATCAATTGCATAAATCTGAAAACCCTGATTATGCAAGGCACGAATCAATCTTGACATATAAGCTGCCCGGGACATCCATCCGTGCGCAATCAAAATTTTAGGTGCGACAGGGTTATTTGCTTGCTCAAAATGATGAATCACATGATGGCGAGGATAATCAAGGCTAAAGCTCCGGCTGCGCTTGGCAGCAAAAAATTCTACGGCCTTATTAGCAAAATCTCGATATTCTTTCTCTATAGGTAAGTGTATAGGAGTAATAAAAAACTGGTAACAAAGCTTGGCATGCAGAAAATTGTAAAGATCCGTTATTGAATTTGCTTGCATGATTTTTCCTTTCTTATTTTTTGTAATTCAATAAATCAGATAGATATTATTTTGTAATGATAGGATAAAAATTTGGTTTTTGCTGAAATCTAATGGCAGGTGTCTATAAATAATTTCAATTATAAATCGCTATCACTCGCATTTTTAAATTTGCTCTGGCAGAATTTATTTACTTTAATGGTGTTGAAAAGGAAAACCATGCACACATCAAACTACCTCTACCATCACCGCGAACAGGAATTACACGGTTTTCTCGCCTATGACGATAGTCACGATAAACCCCGACCCGCCGTTTTAGTAGTCCATGATTGGTCTGGTCGAAATGATTTTGCCTGCGAAAAAGCAGAAATGATGGTCGAAATGGGATATTTGGGTTTCGCTTTAGACATGTATGGACAAGGAAGGACGGGAGCATCAACGCACGAAAAAAAGGGATTAATGGAGCCTTTAGTCCACGATCGCTATTTATTGCGTGAGCGCATCCAGGCAGCTTACGATACATTAGTTGCAATGCCTGAGGTTGATAATAGTCGCATAGCAGTAATGGGATTTTGCTTTGGCGGTCTTTGTGCTCTTGATTTAGCTCGTTCAGGTGCAGACGTTAAAGCAGTAGTCAGTTTTCACGGTTTGCTTAACAAACCAAAAGATATTCCTAATGAACCGATTTCCGCAAAAATTTTGGTTCTTCATGGTTATGACGATCCAATGGTGAAGCCCGACGAGGTAAACGCTTTCTGCCAGGAGATGACCGAGGCAAAAGTTGATTGGCAGGTTTATGTTTACGGAAATACTCAGCATGCTTTTACCAATCCGCATGCTCACGATCAGCAATTAGGCACGGTTTACAATCCCAAGGCTGAACGGCGCGCGATATTGGCAATGACTAACTTCCTCAAGGAAGTGTTGTAGCTTAAAACAGTAGAACGAGTTTGTAATGGAGGTTTGATCTTTACAATTTGCCTGCAAATAATAGTTACGAGCTCTTAAGGGGCAATTGTCGCAAAAAATTAAAAGGTTAGGTGAGAAGGGTGCCCAATTAAATTTTCAGGACATAAGAAATGAGCCCACAATCGCAAAGAGTCATGAGTGGATCTTTGCGCATACTCGATCGCTAGTCTGAAAAAAACAGAAAGAAGTATAAAAAATATAAAACCTGACAGCTATAAATGGTGTTAATCCAATAATCGCACTATCTAAACAAAGAAAATAATACAGAAACTTATCTACTTAATTTACCGTTTGCATATAATTTGATTTCTTACAAAGGGTAATTCGTATTGACTTAAGGCTAAAATACTCGATAACCTTATCTCCTAATTATAATCAGGGAGCCAATCAAATGTCGGATAAATTTAGCGGTATAACTCAGGGAATCAGTACTCAGTTAGCGAAAATGCGTAAAGAATTACCCGAGGTAATGGCAGGTTTTTCAGCTTTAGCCCAGGCAGCAACCAAAGATGGAGTTCTGGACAAAAAAACAAAAGAATTAATTGCAATGGCTTTGGCTGTCGCCAATCATTGTCCAGGTTGCATTGGGTTTCACTCACAGGCTCTTGTTCGTCTTGAGGCAAGTCGTGAAGAACTACTGGAAACCTTGGGAATGGCTGTCTACATGGGTGGTGGTCCTTCACTGATGTATGCTGCAGAAGCTTTAGAAGCCTTTGAAGAGTTTTCTGCCTAAAGTTTTCAGTGCAGGCTGTACTTTGTGGAAAATGGTTCTATGGACTTAAAATTGATTATTTTTGCCAGGTGTCATCCCGATTAATTCCTTGGGATGCCTTAATCTAGCTTGGCATAAGAAATCCAGGTTTTTCGTAAATTATTTATAAATTTTTAAGGATTTTAATGGCTAGATTAAGTGTCAATGTGAATAAATTAGCTACCATAAGAAATTCACGTGGAAAAAATAATCCGGATGTTTTAAAAACTTCCCTGGAAATTATTGCTTATGGAGCAGAGGGAATCACCGTCCATCCGAGGCCTGATGGACGCCATATTCGCAAGGAAGACGTTTATGAACTTTCAAAATCGATTGATGTTGAATTTAATATTGAAGGTTATCCTGATCAGAATTTTTTAGACTTAGTGAAAGTGATTAAACCGGCTCAATGTACATTAGTACCTGATCCTCCTCATGTTTTAACCTCTAATGCGGGCTGGCAGGTTGAGAAAAATTTAAAATTTTTACAGGAAACCATCCGTTCGCTTCACGAATCTAATATAAGAACCTCTTTATTCATTGATCCGTTTAGACTCTCAACTGGAGATCTTGAATCTTTAGGTCTTACAAAAACTGATAGAGTTGAATTATATACAGAAGCTTATGCTGATTCTTTTGGAACGGAAAAAAGCGATGCAATTCTTCAAGTTTATAAAGATAAAGCAGCAGCTATCAATGCTTTGGGTATTGAGCTCAATGCCGGACACGACCTCAATCTGGACAATCTCGCCCCCTTTATCGACGCTATTCCAACTATTAAGGAAGTCTCTATAGGCCATGCCCTCATCTGCGACGCCTTACATTTTGGAATGCGCGAAACCATCTCCCGTTATTTGGCTTGTTTAAAATAAAAGCTAAAGGGCAATTTATCTAATTGCCCTGATTAGTATCTAGAAAACTATTCATATGCTTCATTGGACTGGTTAACGGATTTTGTTTCATTTGATTGCTGAAAGTATTTTGCTGAACTCCCGGGACCAACTGTCCAAGTGTATTGGCTTCTTGTTGGCATGGGAATTTTTTTACGACACCGAGCCAGGCTATCTGAGAAACCGTCATTTTATCCTTATCTGATTGCTGGCTAGAAATCTCTTTATAGGTTTGTTGAATGACGGAGTTTAAAGTTGCTGCGTCTAGACTAGTGTTTGCAGGCAGGCAAAATAAGGGTTTTCCCTGACTTTTGGCTAGTTCATTTGCCTGAATTAAGGTTTCAGCTATTGTTTCATCCGTAATGGTGAGAACGTTGCGAGCTGAGCGCGCCCAAGTTTGAGACTGTTGATCTGCTTTCATCTCCATTTGCGGGATATTTGAAGCAATACTCATGTAGTTATCTATGGTGTCTGCTTGTAAAAAACTAGAGAACAAAAGGGAAATTGAAAAATAAAAACGCCTCATGAATTATCCTAGCTATTTGCGGGTTTTATTTATATAGTTTTTTTCCAATTGGTGCAATAACTTCCAGCTTTAATTAACTCAGAACCTTATAGTGAACACAAAAAATAAAATATGTGGGAGAATAGTTCACTATTCTTACCTTTATTTTTGTGCAAGCGGACAGTGAATCTAAAGACAAGGCATCACTTATAAGATTCAACTCTAGATGACAAAATGCCAACTAAATGTATCGCAATGCTAAATAAAAAAATGAAATAAGTAGTCCTGATTTGACAAATTTAGACCGAAACGATTGAGAAGTTATATGAAGAAGGTAGGATAATGGATGACGCCGAATTAGTTGCCCTAAAATTTTATTAATAACACTTACTCTAATACCCTGATTAGGTATCTCATGGATCGTTAAATCAGGATTGTGGTTGATTTCAATAATCATCCACTTTGATTGGCTAAAGGGTAGGTTGATGTCTTCGCAAATAATATCAAAGCCTCCATAGGTTAGCCCAGTCTCTTTGAGGGCAGCGCATAATAGCAGCGCATTTGAAGGGTGTATTTTTTTGCCTAAAGATATAATATCTCCCCCTCTTCCAGTATTAACTGTATGGCAGAGTTTAATTTTTGCACCATAAGAGACAATGCTTTCTAATGAAAGCCCTTGCTCTTCTAAACATTGTTGATATTCCAGATCATAAATTAGTGGTGATATGGTTAAATTTTTGGCCAAAATAGCTCTTTTTTCATTTGAAATGGCTATTAATTCTGCAATGGTATGAATACCATCTCCTTCAACGCTTGCAGCAAAGCGCTCAACCACACCAATGACTTTATTTTTTAGAACCAGGACACGGTATTCTCTTATGTTTTTATGGAACTCCTCTAATTGTACATAATCAAACTTTTCGAAAATGGCCTTCACCTGTTTTTTCAAAGTTGAAAGGTCTTTGATATTGCAAAGCACATCGGTTCCCCGCCCGCTATTTTCCATTGGTTTTGCAACTAAAGGAAAATTTAATGGCTTGATTAATTCTTTTAAGCCCAACATTAGGAATTCCTTTTTAGTAAAAGCAACCGCTTTAGGTAGGGGATAGCCTGCATTGATAAGGAGTTGATTAGCCCTGAATTTGTTTTTGCAGACGAAAACGCTTGCTCCTTCATTCAAAGGAGTTAGGGTACGCATAAAATAATAATGATTTCGGCCAATAATAATTTCCAGAAAGCCCAAATCTGAATGGACGTGAACCGTCAATCCTAATTTTTTTGCACCCCTATAAAAGAGTTCGGCATTTCTATCCATCTCTAAACATTCGTTTGATGCGTTGATATATATAGGCAAAAGGATGATGAACTATGAGCTGTCTTAAGATTTTTTTTGAAACATTCAGTGATTTTCCTTTATCTGGATATTCATGGATCAATATTCCCGGACTAAAATTAGCTTCAATTATCAACCATTTTGTTTGTGAAAATGGTAAGTTAATGTCTTCACAAAGTAAGTCTATACCCACTAAATCAAGCCCCGTGATTTTCGCTGCCCTAAGTAAGTAATTAGCATTTTCTGAATTAATTTTTTTTCCAAGTGAGACTGAGATTCCACCCAAGGATCTATTTGCGGAATAGTACAGCCGAACCATTTTACCAGCGGGTACGACATTTTCTAACTTAAGACCTTGATCCGCCAAACAGATTAGACATTCAGCATTCACTTTGCGATCAGCCAATTCTTGTATAGTCTGAATACCATCACCCACTATATGAGCAGCAATTCGTTCAACCACTGCAAGGGTACGATTTTTTAATATTAAAACCCGATATTCCTTAAGTCCCTGATAAAACTCTTCAATTTGTAAATGAGAATAGTGTTTAAAATTGCTTTCAAGATGATCAAAGAGATGTTCAGATGTTTTAATTGAACCAATTATTCCTATCCTGTTACTAGAATTAAAGGTTGGTTTCAAAACGACAGGAAATTGTAGGCTAGCAACGTGTTGCGGGAGCAGTTCTCGCCAATTACTGTCTTTTGAGATGGCAATATGATTGAGTACAGGAAATCCAGATTTTCTAAAGAGTTGCAAAGTCTTTTGTTTGTTTTTAGTAATAAAGATAGATGTACTGCTATTAAAAGGCGTTATTGTTCCTATAAAATAATAATTTTTCTTTCCCAGGCTAATTTTTAAGCATTGCTGTGAATCCAAATATTTAACTGGTAATTTTAATTTTTTAGCAGTTTCAAAGTAAATTTTTAAATTGTTATTCATAGCATTTCATTTTCAAATTTCTTGTGATGATAGCGAGGGCGTCCTCTTTTCGCTAAGAGCCCATTTGCATGATCTCAGCGCGAATGTATTTCGATTTTTTCCCACAATACTTCGTACACTCTCAAGCTCTCAAGCTCTCAAGCTCTCAAATTACAATATTCTTGTCTTAGATGGGGTTTATCTGGGCATAATTAAAGTAGTTTTTACAATATATCTATGCGTTCACGAATATTTCCGGGCCATCGTTTTGATTTCCAGTACATTTTTAATACTCACAACCTAATTGAAGATCTTGGTTTTTTTCATGCATTTGGTTGAGGAGGGTTTATGGAAGGCTCACTATACAATAATTGTTAACTATAAGAATTACACCGTTTATCGTATAGTCTGAAATTCCGTTGCTGCCTTAAGCTTTTTTAAATGATTTAAAATAACGTTTTTCAATCCATCCTTTCAATTCCCACCCTAATAGAAGAAAAAAGCTGAATATCATTGTAACTATCACACCTGCAGGAAGAATATATTTTGAAAATTGGAAAAGAGTGTTTCCCAAACGAGTTACAGTCTGTCCGCCTAATGTTCCTGCATTGAATTTAATCGTAGGTAAAACGGAGTCTTCAATTTTAATCCATCCAGAAGCCATATGAAGTGTGGCACCTGGTTGTTGTAAAGGTTGTATATTCTTTTGAACTATTAGCTGTAAGGGATAAAAGAATAAGATAGAACCTAATAACATTGTAACTAATGGAACTAACCTGGAAAGATAAACCAAATAACGCATAAGAATTCCTCCCTATCAAATAAATTCAACTTGGGTATTGTACACTAGTCTTGTCAATAATATGTACACATATAGGTTATAATGGATAAATTTAATTCCGAATATTGAATTTTTATCTCCAAAATTCGAATCATGCGAATGTAGGACAATAAAATGTTTCTTCCTGCTCGTTGGCACGCGAGAAACACCTTTTTTTAGACATCGTTTTATCCTGGTCATTAAATGAGAACGAGAAACATGCAATGCAGAGGCTATTGCTCTTATTCGAAATCGTCCACCCCTGGCAACGGTTGTCGCGAGATCAGTTTTTTTTCCCGGGCGAGATGAACTGCTTCTCGTAAGATCTCATTTTCTAAGGTCTTTTTGCCTAAAACGCGTTCTAACTGCTTAATCTTCTTTTTTAATTCATTAACTTCACTTAAAGGTACAACTGCGTCTTCCGCTTTCAATCCGGTAAGTGCCCCATTTTCCATTTGTTTTCGCCACAAAAAAAGTTGTGACGGCGGTATACCATGTTTCCTCGCAACATACGATACCGTCAAACCAGGTTGATAAGTCTCTTGCACCATCTGATGTTTTTCATAAGGTGTCCAGCGTCTTCTTGCTTTGGTTGAATGTATTACTTCGATAAAATCGTTATTAGATATAGTCATATTACTAGTCCTATTAGAGTTGTTAGTTAAACAACTAAGTGGACTGGTTTTTAAAGGGGGCATTCCACTTCTTAAAGAAAATCTTTTCGATAAAGAATAATTCTCTATCAATGCTTACCATGTGGTTTAGGAATTATTAAATAATGGGTTTAGTTATGGGAAAGCAAATACAATAGTAAAAAAATAGGCTTCAAATGGCTTTTTATAGATAACAATGTAGTTCTTAAATAGCTCATGAGCGTAAATATTTAGCTTTTCTTAAAGAATCACATAAATTTCTGGTCAGATTAGACACTATTGGCCTAGGAAGTTAACAAATATGATTTCAATTAATTGGATGGTGCGACTAAATAAGTCAAACTATTTAACGGATTAGGTATTTATTGATTAATACAGGATGATTAGTGAAATTGGAATAAAAAAACCCTTTCAGATTTAGTCTAATTTTAGTTATCTTACTCATTCAAAATATTCGCATTGGTATGGAGTATTGTGGAAAAAAATTATAGGTAACCCAATGAATATATTTATTGATACAAATGTCTTTCTTTCTTTTTTTCACTTATCAAAAGATGATCTGGAAGAAATCCATAAGCTAGTAGTCTTACTAGAGAAAAATGAAATAACACTTTGGACTCCAAGGCAAGTTATTGATGAATTTTATAGGAATCGAGAAAATAAGATACACGATGCTATTAAAAAACTTAAAGAACAAAAATTAAATGCTCAATTTCCGCAATTTTGTAAGGATTATGAAGAATTTCTCATAATGAAAGATCATGAAAAAAGATACAATCAGCACCTTCAAGAATTGATAAACAAAATACAGCCAGATATTACAAATAATACCTTAAAAGCTGACAGAAAATTAAAGAATTATTTAGTAAATCCAAAATTATTGAACCCTCTCCGACCATAATTGAGCGGGCAATTTTCCGAGTAAATAGTGGCAATCCCCCAGGAAAAAATAATTCACTAGGAGACGCTATAAATTGGGAATGTCTATTACTAGAAGTTCCCAATAAGGAACCCTTATATGTAATTACCTCGGATCGAGATTATTACTCACTGCTAAATGAAGAAGAACTTAAAGAATTTTTAAAAAAAGATTGGGAAAGAAAAAAGCATTCAAACATAGTTGCCTATCATAGATTATCTCAATTTTTCAATGAATATTTTCCGGATATAAAATTAGCTAGTGAGTTGGAGAAGGAACTAGCAATAAAGTCTATAGAACAAGGAGAATGTTTAATTCAATTTATAAAGCAATAGAGTTTCTTTCGCAATATACCGAATTTAATGCCTTACAAGTTGATACTATGTTACGTGCAGTAGTCAACAATGATCTATTTCAATTTCTTAAAGGTAATATGGTGATAAGAAAATTTTATGAAAGGATAATTCAAACGCACTATGAAAATATTGATAAAGATTTAACCCAGAAGGTTACTAACATAATTAATGCTTCTGATTCAACAGATCATTACAGCAACGTTTCAAAGAGGCATGATTATTTTAAAACATATAAGGAAAAGGCGAGGAAGATTGCAAAGCAAAATTGTATATCAAGGGATGAAGCATTTAAAATTTTAGCGAAGCACGTTAAATGCAAAGACTGGATATACCTTCAGGAGAAACTAGAATCATCATTGGAAAAATTATTTGCATTTTACCATACCAACCCAAAGCAATTTATTTTTGATGGTTTTAATTCCCTTCAAAGTGAATATCTGTCACTTTTAAAATATGGCGTTGAGAAAGATAATATAAGACAATTTATTTTAGAGAATTCTTATGTAGATAATCGATTTTCATTGTCAAATGTCTATCTTAGAGGATTAGATTTTGACTACAGAAAACAAAGAATGTTTTCAAATATAATAGAAAATTGGAATTGGTGTTCAGGAAAAGAAATTAATCTATCCCATGCAGTTTTTGCTTGTATGGAATTTACTTGGTCTGTATTTATAGATTCAAATTTTGAGTACACTCAATTTTGTTTGCGTTCTGAAGCAACAAAACGCGTTTTGTATCCAAACCATTTCCAAGCAGTAGTATTCATAAATTGTAATCTAGCAAATTCAGATTTATCAGAATCATATGCAAGAGATTCTCTATTTTTTAATTGCCAATTTAATAATGCTGATTTATCTGGATTAAAAGGATTTATGGCAATTTTTTCTTATTGTAATATGAAAGGAGCTCGTTTTCATAATGCAGGGTTAATGGCTTCAAATTTTGATTTTGCAAATTTGACTGAAGCCCAATTTGTAAACACAAATTTGCGTGGAGCTTCTTTACGTTTCGCAGATTTAAAAGGGACTAATTTTTACAATGCTGACTTACGTGGTGCAGATTTAACTGGGTGCGTAAATGCTTCATTTGAAGGTGCACTGCTCGATGAAATTGAAATAACATAAAACATATAAAACGCAGCCTTTTTAGAGCTTAACTTATACAGGTATCATGTAAGAATAGATGATTAAGTTCCAATATCTAATTAAATGTGAGAATCCCTGCAAATAAACAGGCTTCGAAGAAGTTTTTGATTTAAAAAAAGAGCCATGCAAGACTTTCGAGGTGATTAAAGTATCAAGTGTAATTGATCTCAAAGGCTTTAATTGGTGGGCCCACTAGGACTCGAACCTAGGACCAACGGATTATGAGTCCGCTGCTCTAACCAACTGAGCTATGGGCCCGAAAGTGTGCCATTGTAATGGCTTCATCGGGGGATTACCAGAATTTTTCTCTATTTCTGCGACCAAATTAAAATTTGTTCGCAGAAAGGGTGGTGCTAGCCTTCATCTCCTTCGAGAAAAGAGCGCAGTTTCTCGGATCGGGATGGATGTCTTAGTTTGCGCAGCGCTTTTGCTTCAATTTGGCGAATTCGTTCGCGGGTTACGTCGAATTGTTTGCCTACTTCTTCTAAGGTGTGATCCGTATTCATTTCGATTCCGAAACGCATTCGCAATACTTTTGCTTCTCTGGGAGTGAGAGTTTCTAATATTTCCAATGTTGCTTCGCGCAGGCCTTCAGCAGTGGCACGATCAATAGGTGATTCTATATTATTATCTTCGATAAAATCGCCTAAATGGGAGTCGTCGTCATCACCAACCGGAGTTTCCATTGAAATGGGCTCTTTGGCAATTTTCAATACTTTACGAATTTTATCTTCGCTTAATTCCATTTTTTCAGCTAATTCTTCAGGAGTGGCTTCGCGGCCCGTTTCCTGCAATATCTGACGTGAAATGCGATTGAGTTTATTTATTGTTTCAATCATATGTACTGGAATTCGGATAGTTCTAGCTTGATCCGCAATAGATCGAGTAATTGCTTGACGTATCCACCAGGTTGCATAGGTTGAAAATTTGTAACCGCGACGGTATTCAAATTTATCAACTGCTTTCATCAAACCGATGTTACCTTCTTGTATCAAATCTAGGAATTGTAAACCGCGGTTTGTGTATTTTTTGGCTATAGAAATAACGAGACGTAGGTTTGCTTCTACCATTTCTTTTTTAGCACGCCTTGCTTTGGCTTCTCCAATCGACATTTTTCGGTTAATGTCTTTAATTTCACTAATAATTAAGCCAAATTCCTCTTCAAATGCAGCTAGTCTAGATTGTAAACGTTTGATTTCTTCACTGTATTCATTAATGCGCACCATATCCAGTTTTTTTGCATTTTTAGAAATTAGATCATCAAGCCATTTTAAATCTGTTTCCTGACCGGGGAAGGTATCGATGAAGAGCTTTCTTGGTATACGCGCCTTTTCAATACAAAGCCGCATTATTGAACGCTCAAATTCACGAATATGATTTCTAAGCTGGCGGAAATGTCTGGTTAGCTTATCAACCTGTCTTGATGTTAATTTTAATTTCAGGAAAGAATCAGACATTATGTCCAACAATTCAATGGTGCCTTTGTGGGTGCGACCATTCTCTTTCAGTGCTTTCATCGCGTTGTTGAAGTTTTCACGCAGCTCATCGAAGTATATTTTTGCCTGTTCGGGATTTGGACCATCATCAACTTCAACTATAGCACCCTCACCGCCTTCTTCGTCCTCATCCTCAGCTATAAGAGGCTCTTCTACGGTGACCTCTTGTTGAGATTCGTCCAGCATGGACCCGATGCTTGCAGGAGGTGCTTCTTCTTCGGAATCAGCGAAGCCGGAGATGATCTCGCTTAAACGCATTTCTTCTGTAGTGACTCTATCGTAATCTTCTAAGACTAATTGGACTGTTTCAGGATAATAGGCCAACGCTTTAAGAACCTGATAAATTCCTTCTTCAATGCGTTTGGCAATACGGATTTCGCCTTCACGAGTCAGAAGTTCAACGGTACCCATTTCACGCATGTACATACGTACTGGATCTGTTGTGCGTCCAGTTTCTTTATCAACAGAAGCAAGTACAGCTGCGGCTTCTTCGACGTCCTCAGGAATTTCTTCAGTATTTCCAAGCAGGGCGAGTTCATCATCACTTGGCGGTAATTCGAATACTTTGATATTCATGCCTTCCAACATGGAAATAATAACGTCAAAGTGTTCAGTATCGACAATGTTGGGTAACAGGTCGTTAATCTGGGCATAAGTTAGGTAATTCTGTTCCTTACCCAAACTAATCACTTTGGTGATTTGCGAGCGCTGTTGTTCTTGATCATTCATGGTCATAGGCACTTATCAGAAGAAAAGATTAAAAGGTACAAAAAAGGATTTGATTATAAACCCGCCTAAGCAAAGATGCCAGTATCTTATACATTAATTTTTTACGCAATCTGATGTCTTTGTTTCATCATTTCTTGCAACTTATGGCGTTCGGCAACAGTTAAGCCTTGAACACGTGATTTTGCAATAAAATAATTAATTTTATGGTCTATATTTTGCCTTTGCAAAAATAAAATGATGTCGGTAAATTTCTTGGTAAGCTCCTCTTCGGGCTCCTCGTGCTCCCATCCAGCTAATTTTGCAAGGGGGGAAAAATAGGGTGTTTCGCGCCAGGCCTCAATCAAAGTAGCGGTAGTTGCTCTTGGTGATTCTTCAACCTGACGCAATAGTTTTTGCAATAATTCCTGCTCTTTACCGTCAAGTAAATGGCTATTTATCTTTGGTTTACAGTTTTGGTAAATTTCCGGATTTTGGATGAGCAGAGCAATTGCTAGCCTGATTGGCGAATTTGTAATCTTTTTTCCGGTTTCTTCCACTTTTTCACCGGGGTTATCGTTAATGATTTGAATAATTCGGTAGTTTTCAATTCGAGTCATTCGGGATAACTCATTGTATAGAATTTCTTTATAAGGACCTTCCTGCATTTTAAGAAGGTAAGGCTTCGCAGCATTTATTAGCTGACTTTTCCCAGCCACACTAAAGGTATCTATCCCATTTGAAATCGTATCTAAAAAAAATCGATTAAGAGGTGTTGCACCTTTCATGCGCATTTTAAATTGCTCACTGCCTTCTGCTCTTACCAGATTATCTGGATCATAGCCTTCAGGCAAGAATATAAAACTTGCGTCCAGTCCTTGATTCAATTCATGCAAGCAGCTTTCAAGAGCCCGCCAAGCTGCTTGTCTTCCTGCCGAATCGCCGTCGAAGCAGAAAATCAGTTGTTTGCTATGTTTTGCTAATAACTGAATATGGTAAGAGCTAGTTGCCGTACCCAAAGCAGCCACTGCGTTGGTGATCCCATGCTGAGCTAAGGCAATCACATCCATATAGCCTTCAACAATAATAATATCGCTGATAACTTTTTGTTGTTCCAAAATTTGATGCAGACCGTAGAGTTCTCGGCTTTTTTGGAAAATTGGAGTTTCAGGTGAATTTAGATACTTGGGTTTTTGGTCATTATCGATAACCCTACCTCCAAAACCGATAATTCGACCGTGACGATCATGAATAGGAAACATTATTCGATTGCGGTAGCGGTCATAGGTTTTGCCGTCGTCTTTTTGAATGAGCATTCCAGTTGCTATCAACTCACTCTTATTAGACTTAAATTTGGTTTCCAGAGTTTGCCAACCTGGCGATGCATACCCTAATTGATACAATTTTGCGACTCTTCCGCTAAGTCCTCGTTGTCGTAAATAATCTATTGCCTGTCCATCAGTTTTTAAGGTTTGTTGATAAAATTTGCTAACCGTACTAAGCAATTGATACAAACTCACTGACTGCTGATTTTTTTCAGATCGCCCATCTCTTGGAACCTGCATACCTAGTCTTGCAGCCAAGGTTTCAACTGCATCGGTAAACCCTTGGTTTAAATAACCCATTACGAAGCTGATTGCATTGCCACTTACACCGCAACCAAAGCAATGATAAAACTGTTTTTTTGCGACAACATTAAAAGAGGGGGTTTTTTCACTATGAAAAGGACAACAGGCAGTAAAGCTTGTGCCGCTCTTTTTTAGCGGGACATAACAATCAATTAACTCAACAAGATCTGTACGATTCAGCAGCTCGTCTAAAAAGGATTGTGGAATTAAACCTGACATATAGGCACCGTGCATGTATAAGGTACAGGATTTAGCATCTTATTTTGCCTCGTGCGGGACAATATTGATATTGCTCTGCTGAGAACAATAAAAGTAGCGGCTTTTAACCTAAGCCAACCTAGGATCACATGCTGCGCATGAATGACAAAATTTTAGCTAATTTATAGTATCGAGCACAGTGCTTATTTGATCTCGATTCGGCTAAAGATCAATTAATACCTGGATATAAATATTGAAAAACTAGCTTAATCTGGCCTTTATTAATGCAGAAACTTTGGTCATATCAGCTCTACCTTGAAGCTTTGGCTTTAATATGGCCATAACTTTGCCCATGTCACTCATCTTTGTTGCACCCACTTCATTAATTGCTTTGGAAATATGGGTTTCAACTTCTACATCTGTTAATGGATCGGGTAGGTAGTGGGTAATTATATCTAACTCAAATTGCTCTTGATCCACCAAGTCGGTGCGTCCAGCAGCTTGAAATTGGCTAATTGATTCTTTGCGTTGTTTGCTGAGCTTGTCAAGAATAACAAGCATGCGTTCTTCATCAACTTCTATTCGTTCATCGACTTCTATTTGCTTGACTGCAGCGGTAATTAATCGCAGTGCGTCCAGTTTTTTTTGGTCTCTGGCACGCATTGCGTCTTTTAAATCGTTAGAAATGCAGTCTTTAATAGTCATGATTATTTGCGTCTGTGCTTAAGAGTCCGACGGCTTGAGGTATCACGAGAAATCTTTTTTAAATGGCGTTTTATTGCAGCAGCTTGTTTGCGCTTGCGTTCAGCAGTTGGCTTTTCATAAAACTCGCGACGACGTAATTCTGTTAAAATACCTGCTTTTTCGCAGGAGCGTTTGAAACGGCGTAGTGCGTATTCAGGGTTCTCTCCCTCTTTCACACGAACAGTGGGCATTAATTTTCCTCTGGTTTAATTGAAAACAATAAAGTTGGCAATTCTAGTGCCAGTTATAGCTGTCGTCAAGTTTATTTAGGTGAAAGGCCAATTTTTTTGTCATTTTTAGGGTTATAATCACTTAATTTTAACGACAGGTTTAAATATGCGTGTTTTAGGAATTGAGTCCTCTTGTGATGAAACTGGGATTGCAATTTATGATTCTGATAAGGGTATAGTTGCCCATGCGCTTCATTCGCAAATTGAATTGCATAGACAATATGGCGGAGTTGTTCCTGAGTTGGCATCTCGTGATCATGTGAAGTATTTAATTCCTCTAGTAGATAATGCTTTGCAACAGGCAAATCTTAAAAAGACTGAAGTGGATGCAATTGCTTATACCGCAGGGCCTGGTTTAATTGGTGCATTATTGACGGGTGCCTGTTTTGCTAAAAGTTTGGCCTTAGGCCTCAATAAACCTGCCTTGGCAATACATCATTTAGAAGCTCATTTGCTCGCGGCAAAACTGGATTCTCCTCAACTTCAATTTCCTTTCCTTGTTTTGTTAGTTTCGGGCGGCCACACGCAATTGATTGAAGCGCGCGATTTAGGTGTTTATGAATTGCTAGGTGATACATTAGATGATGCAGTTGGCGAAGCCTTTGATAAAACGGCTAAATTGATGGGTTTACCTTATCCTGGAGGAGCAATTCTTGCGAACCTTGCAGAAAATGAGTTAGAAGAGTCTGAAAAATTTCTGCCTTTTCCAAGACCTATGACGGATCGACCTGGTTTGGATTTCAGTTTTAGTGGCCTTAAAACCCATGCACTTATGGCATGGAATAATAGTGTAAAAAATGAAAAAACAAAAATAGCCATTGCTCAAAGTTTTCAGCAAGCCGTAGTGGATACTTTGGTAATTAAATGCAAACGTGCCTTAAAACAAACTGCAAATTATCGTTTAGTTGTTGCTGGAGGGGTGGGCGCAAACCAGAAATTGCGCAGCGCATTGACCACCATAATGAAGGATTTAAATGGGGACGTTTATTTCCCAAGACCGGAATATTGCACAGACAATGGCGCCATGGTTGCTTATGCTGGTTACCTGCACTTGCAAAAAGGGTTGAAAGATAATAGTACGGCTATTGAGGTGAAGGCGCGTTGGCCCTTGGCTAATTAATTATCATCAGGTTTTTTTCTAGTATCAAGGGTATCTGCCTTATCAAGGCTATGATCTTCATCAGCCTGAATTTGTTCCTCTTCCGAAGTTTCGTTAAGGACAGCGCTCATTTCTTCTTTAAGACTATTAGAAAACCTGACTTTTGGCTCTTCGCCATCAATTAAACGCGTTATATTGCTTCGATGCTGATAAAGAACAAACAAGGCAACAAAGAAAAGTGGCGTAAAAACATCCAGTCTATTAAAGGTAAAAAGGGCAAAAATTGGGGAAAGACCGATTGAAATTATTGATGCTAAAGAAGCATAACGCGTGAAATTTGCTATTAGTAGCCAACTTGCAATGACCATTGCACCGAGAATAATATTCAATCCTAATAAAGCGCCAATGGCCGTAGCCACACCCTTGCCGCCGCGAAAATTAAAGAAAATCGGATACATATGACCCATAACCGCGGCTAGGCAGGTGAAACCAGCAATAACAGGCCCAGCTCCAAGTGCCTTTGCAAGAACTACTGGAATTAAACCTTTTAGCATATCGCCTATCAATACGATTATTGCGTATTTCTTTCCGGCCAAACGCAAGACATTGGTTGCGCCAGGGTTTTGAGAACCTTCAACACGGGGATCCGGGAGCGAAAAAAGTCTGCTGACTACGACAGCTGAGCATATTGAACCTAGTAAATAACCAATGGTTACAACAAAAATGAATAAAAGAATGGTCATCCAAGCTCCGAGCAAAATAATTCACATTATTCAGGAAAGTCATAGACTTGTGAAGGGAAAAGAAAAGTTATTCCTAATCCGTTAAAAACAAAGCTTGTAAATTATTAGTATAACGACGACCCAACTCAGTAATTTGCCAGGAAGATTCGAACATTTTAATTAATCCAAGCGCTGCCGATTTGTTTAATAAGGGTTTTAATTTCGAAAAAGAAAGGCCTGTCCGTTCTTCAAATAGATTATTGGCAATTTCTTGCTCCAGGCGAGTGGCATTTAGCATAAATTCAAATAACAAGGAATCAGAGGAAATTTGCTCTTTTTCTGCCAGAAATTCTTTGTCTGGATTTAAATATTCACCTGGTTGACGTTGTTTGCGTGTGCGGTAAACCTGGGATCGATTGGTGATTTTGCCATGCGCTCCGGCACCGATACCGTAATAATCGCCAAAGAGCCAATAATTGAGATTATGCTGTGCTTCTTTTCCTGTTTTACAATAGGCAGAAATTTCGTAACGTTGATAGCCTTGATCCTTCAAAAATCTAAAACCTCGCTCTTCTAACTCAAAAGTTTCATCTTCATGAGGTAAGGTGGGGCGTTGCTTATAGAAAATCGTATTCGGTTCAATGGTTAATTGATACCAGGATAAATGTTCTGGTTGATGGTCTAACCCTTTCATTAGGTCTTCCAATCCCTGCTCAAAGGATTGGCCAGGAAGGCTATGCATCAGATCAATATTAATATTATCAAAGCCAGCCTTCCTTGCGGTGGCAATTGACTGATGCGCTTGCTTGTCATCATGAATTCGGCCTAAGGCTTTTAGATGTACAGGGTTAAAACTTTGTATGCCCAGGGATAACCGATTGATGCCTAGTTTGCGATAATCATTAAAGCGTTGTTGCTCCACCGTACCGGGATTTGCCTCTAAGGTAATTTCAATTTCATTAGCAAAAGGAACCAGAAGTTGTAATTGTTTAAACAAGGATTCATAAGCCGCTGCAGAAAATAAACTGGGTGTGCCGCCGCCAATAAAAATGCTGCTTATCTCTTGAGCAGGAAAATGGTCTAAATCCGATTTAAAGTCCTTTAACAAAGCCTTGATATACTTTTCTTCAGGTAAAGAATCCGGACTTTTGTGAGAGTTGAAATCACAATAGGGACATTTACGGATACACCAGGGAATATGAATATATAAGGATCTAGGCAACATTGTTTAATCAGGCTAGCTTGTTCAGGAGTGCAATAGTATCATAATCAGCTTTCGTATTGAGTAATTTGAGGTGAAGATTAATAACGCCTTGGAAAGTGAAGTGGCGCTGTTTGCTAAAAGAGCTGCTAGTACGCATTGATTTTTCAGAAGCGCGCCCAATTACTGCGCTTTTTTTCGGTAACAATGGTTAAAAAAGGAAGTAGATAATGAATAAATTAGTAAGAGTAGCTGTAACAGGTGCTGCTGGACAAATTGGTTACGCCCTGTTGTTTAGAATAGCCTCAGGCCAAATGTTTGGTCCAGATACTGATGTCGAATTGCAATTACTCGAATTGGAGCAGGCTTTACCTTCTCTTGAAGGCGTGGCAATGGAGCTTGATGATTGCGCCTTTCCCTTGTTGAAAAAAATTGTTTGTACTTCCGATGTTAATCAAGCAATGGATCGAGTGAATTGGGCTCTCCTAGTCGGCTCAGTACCACGTAAACAAGGTATGGAGCGTTCAGATTTATTAAAAATAAACGGTGGAATATTCACTCAGCAAGGAAGGGCTATTTCCGATAATGCTGCTGATGATGTCCGTGTATTTGTGGTTGGAAATCCTTGCAACACAAATTGTTTAATCGCAATGAACAATGCGAAAGATGTTCCTAATGATCGGTTTTATGCCATGACTACTTTAGACGAATTAAGAGCACGCACTCAACTTGCCAAGAAGGCTGGCGTTGATATTACTAAAGTGAGTCAAATGACTATCTGGGGTAATCATTCTGCCACTCAGTATCCTGATTTTTATAATGCTAAAATCAATGGTTTTTCTGCTGCTACAGTAATTGATGATGAGAATTGGTTGAAAAATGATTTTGTATCCATTATTCAACAACGCGGTGCTGCAATTTTGAAAGCGCGCGGGTCTTCTTCTGCAGCTTCTGCAGCAAATGCCATCGTTCATGGGGTGAATAATTTAATTACTGATACACCAGCAATGGAATCATTTTCTATGTGTTTGAGTTCAAATGGGCAATATGGTGTCGACGAGGGCTTAATATTTTCTTACCCTTGCCGTCTTGAACACAACAATCTTCGGGTTATAGAAGATTTAAAATTTAATGATTATAGCAATGAAAAATTTACACTGACCTTAAACGAATTAAGGCAAGAGCGGGATGCAGTTAAAGAAATGAGTTTGCTGGACGCTTAAAAGAGTAAACCTTATAAAGTGGCAAAATTCTTTTTGGCCACTTTATAGAACATTATTGGGTTCAACCCTTAAACCAAAGGGAGCAAAATATTCTCTTCCGTTGATTTTTACCTGCGCAAATAACTTTATAAAGCCAGCTTTATTAGGTTCGATATGAAAAACTAATCCGGGTCCGCCTCGATCACTTTCTACCTTGGGTTCCAAACCCATTGGGTGAATGTGCACTACGCTTTCAAAATCTTCAGAAAATCCAACAATATGGGCATAGGCCCCCATCAAAGGTTCTAAAGACTTAAGAGGTGTTCCTTGAGCATTGCTCACTTCGATTTTGCCCATTGTGGCTCTACCTTGAACTAGTTTTGGTTGCTCAAAAGACAACTTAAAGTAATAACCATTCACATTAGCTTCCAGTAAATTTCTTGTATTTACTTTTACTAAATTCAATTTTGATTGATACAAATTAGCGAGCACATACTCCTGTTTTTTGGTTTTTTTAGGAACGAGATCTGCCCAAATTCTGTAATTTGCATTCTTATTAAGCGGTTGCCAGGCAAAATAATAAACACCTGGTTCACTAGCTGCAGTTGGATGGACATGACTGTAATCACTTAAACTATCGTCGATGATCAGCATATGGATTTTTTGAGTATGGACTTCGGTGAGATCATTAAGTGTGATAGGTTGATTCGTTTTTGCATCGGTTAATTTGAAAATAATCGTTTTTTTACCCTTTTCATTAATTATTTTTTCTACCGACAGGTTAATGCTTGGCTGCTGGGAGTGGCTATGGGCTTTAGCTAAGGTTTGATAACCTAAACACATCAAGAATAAAAAGGATAAAAATTTTGAAAAGCATTTAAAGTTAATCACAACGAAGAACCTCCTGAAAAAACTAAAAAACTAATGCTTAAAATGTCTGAACCCAGTAAAAACCATAGCAATCCCTGCTAAATTGGCAGCGGCGATTACCTCATCATCTCGTAAGGAACCTCCAGGCTGAATAACTGCGCTGATACCAGCTTTTGCCGCTAATTCGAGGCTGTCTGCAAAAGGGATAAAGGCGTCTGAGGCCATTACTGCATTTCTCGTGCTGAATTTTGCTTGCTCAGCTTGCCACAAACCAATACGGGTACTCATAACACGACTAGTCTGACCTGCGCCAATGCCAATAGTGGCGTTATTTTTTGCAAATACGATTGCATTGGATTTGACCTGTTTTACTGCTGTCCAGGCAAATAGCAGATCTTCCATTTCCTGTACTGTTGGCTTCTTTTCAGTGACTATTTTGAAATCTTTGTTATTAATAGGAAAATTATCATGTTCCTGAACTAACAAACCGCCGTCAATTCGCCGCATGTCTAGCTTAAATTCAAAGTTTAGCGTTCTTTCACCCGTGCTTATAACGCGAATATTGGGTTTGCCTGCTAAAATAGCCTTTGCTTCATCAGAAATAATCGGTGCAATGATCAGCTCGGCAAATTGCGTTTCAATAATAGCGGTTGCAGTATCTGCTTTTAATGATTGATTGAAAGCCAAAATACCGCCAAAACTTGAACTCGGATCGGTTTGATAGGCGCGAAGGTAGGCATTGAGTTGGTTATCGCTTAGCGCAATTCCACAGGGATTTCCATGCTTCACAATAACGCAGGCTTGAAGATCGGCGGGAAAGGCCTTGACGCAATCAAAGGCAGCGTCTGCATCAAGTAAATTATTGTAAGATAATTGTTTGCCTTGAATCGTTTTTGCAGTTGCTAATGAACCTGCTGCAGGATTTTTGTCAGCGTAAAACACAGCTTGTTGGTGTGGATTTTCACCATAGCGCAATTCATAAAGCTTGCTAAATTGAGAAGTTAAGGTCGAAGGAAAGCCACTAGGTGTTTTGTTGTTGTTTAAAGTGCCTAAATAATTTGAAATTGCAGCATCATAGGCTGCAGTATGGGCAAAGGCTTTTTTTGCTAAATCAAAACCCAAGCTTAGCGGTGCTTTCTTAGCTTTTAAGCAATCTGTTATTAACTTGTAATCATCAGGGCTAACAACTACAAAAACGCGTGCATGATTTTTTGCCGCGGAGCGAATCATTGCAGGCCCGCCAATGTCAATATTTTCTATGGCTTTTTGGAAATCACAATCGTGATTGCTAATGACTTGTTCGAAGGGATATAAATTTACGACAACCAGGTCAATGGGTTTAATCTCGTGTTCAGACAGGGTTTTTGAATCTTCTTCAGTGTCACGTGCCAAAAGCCCAGCATGGATGGCTGGGTGTAATGTTTTGACTCTCCCGTCCAGCATTTCCGGGAATTTTGTACATTCACTTACTTCAGTAACGGGCAATTTATTTTGGCGAAGGACTGCGGCTGTGTTGCCGGTTGCAATGAGTTCGACGCCATTTGCATAAAGTTTCTTGGCTAATTCTACCAATCCTCTTTTATCGGAAACACTTAAGAGAGCTCTGCGTGGTGTGAACTGGGATAATTCTTTTTTGCTCATCTTTGTTATTTGCTCCAAAATATTATTTGCCGCTCGAGTTCTTCGAAGCTTCTCTCAGGTCATAGGGAGAAGGAGCTTAATTTAAATACATTTAAAAACCAATAAAGACCAACCATCCAAACTAAGCTTTTTTGTGCAGCTAAAATCATTTTCATAGGCGGCAATTAATTCAGAAGCTTGTTCATCTAAAATACCGGAAACAACCAGAATCCCCGTTTTTTTAAGAAGTTCTCTAAATTTTTTTCCTAACTTTAAAAGAGGTGCTAGTAAAATATTTGCAATAATTAAATCAACAGGCTTTTGAAGCGTTTGAGGGAAATCAATTATCAGTTGTTCGGAGCTGACTGAATTGTTAGCAGCATTATTTTGCGTGGCAAGCAAGGCTTGCTCGTCAATATCAACACCGAAGGCTTTGGTAGCTCCTAGTTTCAATGCGGCAAGAGCAAGAATACCTGATCCGCAACCATAATCGATCAGGGTTTTATTCGACAACTCCGCCTGATCGAGCCAATTCAAACATAGAGAAGTTGTAGGATGAGTACCAGTCCCAAAAGCTAAGCCGGGATCAAGAATTAAATTTACAGCTTCGGGTTCCGGGGGCTCAATCCAAGTAGGACAAATCCATAATCGTTGGCCAAAACAGGTGGGCTTGAAATCCGCCATCCAGGCGCGCTCCCAGTCTTGGTCAGCTATTTCTTTGATTGAAAATAATAAATGATCATTTTGTGAGCTTATTTTTGATTGAGCTTTTTCAGCTATCCCTTCTTGATCATAGAGCGCATTGATAATGACATCAGGCCAAAGCGGCGTAGTCCCTGGCTCTGGTTCCAAAACCGGGTCGTCGTTTTTATCGGTTAATGTAATGGATAAGGCCCCGGTTTCTTCAAGAGCTTCACTTAATAGCTCGACCTCATCGCGATGGCATTGTTCAATTTGCAGCTGGTACCACACATTTATTCCTTCAGCATTTTTTCGAGATAGTGAATGTTGGTGCCGCCTTGTGCAAAGGCTGTGTCACGCAAAATTCGTTGATGTAACTCGATATTCGTTTTAATGCCGTCGATGATAATTTCGTCAAGTGCATTACGCATTCTGGCAAAGGCGACTTCACGTGTTTCACCGTAGGAAATTAATTTACCAATCATCGAATCATAATTCGGAGGAACTGTATAACTGCTGTAAATATGAGAATCAAAACGAATACCGGGGCCGCCAGGTTGATGAAGTAGCCTAATGGTTCCAGGGGAGGGCATAAAGGTTCTTGCATCTTCTGCATTAATGCGGCATTCAAGGGCGTGGCCTTTAAGTTTAATATCATCCTGTTTGAGAGTAAACGGTAGTTCGCTGGCAATTTTAATCTGTTCCTTAATTAAATCAATGCCAGTAATCATTTCAGTAACTGGATGTTCCACCTGAATACGTGTATTCATTTCGATGAAATAAAAGCAGCTATCCTGATATAAGAATTCAAAGGTTCCAGCTCCGCGATATTTTAATTCAGAACAGGCTTTGACAACAGAATCACCTATCTTTTTTCTCAATTTCTCGGTGATTCCGGGTGCTGGAGCTTCCTCAAGGACTTTTTGATGGCGCCGTTGCATGGAGCAATCACGCTCGCCCAAATGAATTGCCTTTCCATTCCCGTCGCCTAATACCTGAAACTCAATGTGACGTGGGTTTTCAAGAAATTTTTCCATATAGACAACTGGATTATTGAAGGCAGCTTTCGCTTCACTACGAGTAAGCGCAATAGCATTTAATAGATTGGCCTCAGTGTGAACAACACGCATGCCGCGTCCGCCGCCACCACCGGCCGCTTTGATGATTACTGGTAAACCAATTTTGCGAGCTAAATCCAAATTGCGAGCATCATCATCGCCTAAAGGACCATCTGAACCAGGAACGCAGGGAACACCGGCTTTTTTCATGGCAGCAATAGCCGAAACCTTATCACCCATCAAGCGAATGGTATCCCCCCGTGGACCAATAAAAATAAAGCCGCTTTGCTCGACGATGTCGGCAAAATCTGCATTTTCAGCAAGGAATCCATAGCCGGGATGAATTGCGACAGCGTCAGTTATTTCAGCTGCTGAAATAATTGCTGGAATATTTAAATAAGATTTTTGAGAACTGGCCGGGCCGATGCAAACGGTTTCATCAGCAAGCCGAACATGCAAGAGATCTTTATCCACCTCTGAATGCACAGCAACCGTTTGAATTCCTAATTCTTTACAAGCGCGTAAAATTCGAAGGGCAATTTCGCCGCGGTTGGCGATAACAATTTTGGAGAGCATCACTTTACCTTTTATTCTTCAATGATAAACAAAGGTTGGTCATATTCAATCGGATCACCATTGGCAATTAGAATATCAACAACTTTACCAGCACGATCTGCTTCAATTTCATTAAACATTTTCATTGCTTCAATTATGCAAAGCGTATCGCCAACTTTCACTGTTTGGCCGATCGTGACAAAAGCCGGAGCTTCAGGTGAGGGCGATGTATACATAGTACCAACCATGGGTGAACGAACCTTATGCCCGGGTTTGGTTGAAGCAACGGGTTTGTGTTCCGCAGCTGCTGGGGATAGAACAGGATGGCTTGAAGCAACTTGATGAGGGGCCGGGGGCGCATAGCGCATTTGCGGTGCATCCGTTGAGGTAAAATTGCGGCTCAATCGTACTGATTCTTCACCTTCTTTAATTTCAATCTCTGAAATCCCGGTTTCTTCCAGCAATTCGATTAATTTTTTTATTTTTCGAATATCCATTGATAATAACTCTCTATTAATTGAATTCGTCTATGATTGCTTGCAAGGCCAAATGATAACCATTAGCCCCCAAACCACTAATAACACCGCGTGCTATATCGGAAAAATAGGAATGTTGCCGAAAAACCTCTCGTGTGTAGATATTACTGATATGAACTTCAATAAAAGGGATTGCCGCTGCTGCCAAGGCATCACGAAGCGCAATGCTGGTATGTGTAAAGGCAGCAGGATTGATAATAATATAGTCGATTTTATCGTCACTCGCCTGATGAACCCAATCTATCAGCTCAGCTTCGGAATTAGACTGTTGACAAGAAACGTTAATTCCAGCTTCTTTTGCCTTTTTTTCAAGAGCAGAATTAATATTTGCCAAGGTGGTTGTGCCATAAACGCCTGGCTCACGATTTCCTAGACGGTTTAAATTAGGGCCATGCAAAACAAGTAGTTTTTTCATGAATGGTTTGATTTTCCAAAAGTTCAGGAATTCTGCCTGAACTTTAGATTAATGTCTAGATAAACGATGATATCGGCATGATGTCGACATAATTCTGACCTATTAGCGATGTCCAGCCTTTAAGATCCGTTCGCGAATACCTTGCCAGAGTTCACTATCTGGTGGTAATTCGATAGCTATGCAAGTTGCTTCAGAACCATCAGCCTTTCGCAATTGATAATAAAGTTCGTAAGCTGTCTGTTCAGGTGAATGAGGAAAACGATAGTGAAATTTCAAATCATTTTGCGGCATTTCAGCAAATGAAATGACATAAACGTTTTTCTGCTGTGCTATAAACTCGTGAAGAGCATTTATATCTTGAAAACAATAAAGCGGCTTTTCCGGTTGATAATGACTATCTAATTTACCTGGAACTCTAATTTGAGTGGAATTTTGTAACTGCCGGGCTGCAAAAAGCCTATTTATTTGACTCTCATCGATTAGTCCATGGCGCAAAATTTCATAACCGTCTGAATGGGTAGCTGCGATAATTGTTGATTCAATTCCAATTTCACAACGTCCACCATCGAGAATTAACAAGTCCTCTTTTTTAAAACTATGTTGTACATGCTCAGCTGTAGTTGGGCTAATTTTACCGAAAGGATTCGCCGAGGGCGCAACTAATGGAAAAGCCAATTTTTCTAAAAGTTCCTTTGCAATAGGATGTTTTGGACATCTTAAGGCAACGGTATCCTGTCCGCCGGTAACAAGGGGATTAACCTGTCCCTTTTTGCATTGAAATACCAGCGTAAGAGGTCCTGGCCAAAAGGAATCGATAAGTTCTTTAGCGTAATCAGGAATAAAAGAAACCCATTGCGATAAATCCCAAGTATCCAGGACATGCATGATCAAAGGATGATTAAGTGGCCTTTTTTTCATTTCGTAAATTTTGCGAATAGCTAACTGGTTTTCAGCATTAGCAGCAAGGCCATAGACTGTCTCAGTGGGAATAGCCACAATATTGCCCTGTTGCAACTCTTTGATGACTAGTTTTGAATTTTTAGTGATAGTACTCATTTTTAAATCAAGGTACCCAGTTCCTAGTATAGTTTGCCAAGTATATACCCATAGAGTTCAATTCCAATAATAAAAATAATATGCTAGCGTGGTAAAGCCTGCTCAAAAGTTGTATTAATGGAGAAATTGAAATGGATGCCAATTTTTATCAAGTCCCACTAGTCGCTGTACTAGCTATTTTATTTTCCTTCCCATTAAAAGCTGCACAGCCTTTTTTTTTGCAAACAGAATCATTTAAAACGGTGAAGCAACAATTTCTTTTGTCCATCCCTGGAGTTGCGAAAAATTCCCTAATTTCAGCAAATTCATTAAATTTTATTCAACAACATACAGACAAAAATTGGGTAACTCATATTCGTATGCAGCAAGAATATGAGGGTTTTGAAGTTTTTGGTGGTTATGCAATTTTGCATAGTAAAAGCAGTGGGGCTCAGTTATTGCAAGCTCCGGATGTTAAAATGAATGGAACCCTCTATCTGGGTTTACAACAGGAACTTGGCAAACCGCCTGAAAATTTTATTAACAATTCATCGCAAGCGCTTCAACACTTTAAAGCCCAGTTCAAAGGGGAAAATATTAGTAATGAACAAATCAAACCTCTTATATTTATCGATTCTTCAAATCAGTCTCATTGGGCCTATAAAGTCAGTATATTAATTGAATTCCTTGATAAAATTCCGGCAAAACCCACAGCTTTAATTGATGCAAAAACCTACAATCCCTTTGAGCAATGGGATGATATTAAAACAGCTTCAGCTGTAAAAGGTAGAGGCTATGGCGGTAATTTTAAAACAGGTTCCTACATTTTTGGAAAAGAGCTGCCGCTATTGGCAATCAGCCGGGATAATTTATTTAGAAATTGTTACATGGAAAACTCGGAGGTCAAGATTGTTGATATGAAGTATGAGAAAAAATCAGCCAACAATCCAATGAAATTTTCTTGTCGAAATTATGTAAGCCCTGATAAAAAAACCTTTATGACCGGTTATTCCGGCGATGGGTACGATAAAATAAATGGTGCCTTTTCCCCATCTAATGATGCAATGTATGCAGGCTCAGTCATTAAATCTATGTATCAGAATTGGTACGATGTTGAAGTTTTAACAAAAAAAGGCAAGCCCATGCAATTAGTTATGCGGGTTCATTATGGCAATAATTACGAAAATGCCTTTTGGGACGGCATACAAATGACCTATGGCGATGGAGCAGAGTTTTTTTATCCCCTAGTTTCTTTAGGGATTGGCGCCCATGAGGTAAGTCATGGGTTTACTGAGCAGCATTCTAACCTTTTGTACAAGGGGCGCTCAGGCGGCATCAATGAATCTTTCTCTGATATGTCTTCAAAGGCTGCAGAATTATATTCCACAGGAAAATTCAACTGGGAAATTGGCACAGAGATTATGAAGGAAGGTTCAGGTCTTGAAGCACTTCGCTATATGGATAGACCAAGTCGGGATGGGGTCTCGATTGATTCAGCCGATAAATATGATGACGAGCTAGATGTTCACCATTCAAGCGGCGTCTTCAACCGTTTATTTTATCTGATGGCAACTACGAAGGGCTGGGGTGTGCGGAAAGTTTTTGCTGTTATGGTTAAAGCTAATATGGACTATTGGATACCCACTACAAATTTTGAGGATGCCGGCTGCGGCGTTATTAATGCGGCGCAAGATTTAAAGTTTCCCATTAAAGATGTCCAGGCTGCGCTTTCAAAAGTGGCTGTCAATTTTAATTCTTGTCCGCCGCAAGGGTTTAATGGTTAGACCTCTTGATAAAAATCGGCCAGACATTGAGCAACAGCTTCTGGCCGTTCCATATGAATATGATGTCCGCCATCCAATGAAAAAACTTTCAGATTTTTAACTGCTTCCACACGTTTATCAAAAATTTTAAAATCAAATTCGAATCCTCTTGAGGCTCTAATCAAACAAGATTTGGCTTTAATTCCTTCAAGGCAGGATAAAACCTGACCTTCTGTCATTGTGAGCGGACTGCTTAAAAGCAAACGCCTATCATGGCGCCAGAAAAAACTTTGTTCAAATTCCTGTAATCCTCGTTCGGCTAGGATTTCAGCACATTCTTGGGATAAATACCCATTTTGTGCCCGATTCGAAGCAGCTTGCTCAAGGGATTGATAAGGTTTAGCTTTCTTGTTTTGAACCTTCGAAATTTTATTGGCATAGCCTGCCAATTGTTCACAAGCGCTGGATTCGGGATTTGAAAAAGGGCCTAAGGCTTCAATTAACACCATTGATAAAATTTTCTGTGGTTCAACGCCCGCAATCAGACTAGCAAGACAAGCCCCCATTGAATGCCCTAATAAGTGAACCTGTGCAAAATCAAAAGCTTTTATAATGTTTAACACAATAAAAATACCATCAATAAAGTGATATTGGCAGCCTTCAGGCAAATGGGATGAATGTCCATGACCAGGGAAATCAAGGGCAATAAGATGAAATTGTTGCTGTAAAAAAGGGGCTAATTGGTCAAAGGAGTTAGCATTATCCAGCCAACCGTGGAGGGCAAGCAACGGCGGTAGTTTCGGGTTTCCCCAGGCTTTATAGGCGATTGTGAATCCTGGAATTTCAATGCTTGTTGCTTTCATTTAATTTAACACTTTTAAAAAGAGCTGATAATAACTGATGTTTGGTTTAAATAGATAAAAATTGCTAAATTAGTCGATTAGAGCGATGACTAACTTTCTCTTTTATTTGAAAAACTGATAATCAGTCTGGTTAGTGTTATGCTTAGAGTAAGTTATTTTTAAGGTTTTTGTATGTCAGAAACGCCACGAAGCCTTTCTTTGGTAACCTATAATATCCATAAAGGTTTTGGTTTTTTTGGTAAGGTTCGTTTCCTTCTACCCGAAATGCGTACTGCTTTATCAGCCCTGGGTCCTGACTTCGTATTTCTTCAAGAAGTTCAAGGTGAGCACCGACGCCGGGAAAAGCGCATCAATGCCTGGCCTAATTCCCCACAATTCGAATACATCGCTGAAGAAATCTGGCCACATTTTCTGTATGCCAAAAATGCAATTTATCAATCAGGTCATCATGGCAATGCCATTTTGAGCAAATTCAGTTTTGATTCCTTTGAAAATATCAATCTATCCTCCATAAACCGCGCCTCCCGCTCTATCTTACATGGGCAAATAAAAATTGCAGGTGACCCGGAAATAACTATGCATCTACTCTGCGTCCATCTTGGCTTGTTTAAGGCAGAACGCGCTTCTCAAACCAAAGCCATAATTCAACGAATTGCTGATGTTGTCCCAGAAAATGAGCCATTGCTTATGGCCGGCGATTTTAATGATTGGCGTCATCACCTATCAGATCTTTTGGCAGAGGAATTAGGGGTGAAAGAAGCTTTCTTCAGCTTGAAAGGGCAACATGCCCGCTCATTTCCAGCAATAAAACCTGCTCTTTGTGTGGACCGTATTTATTATCGCGGGATGAAGGTTACCGATGTTCAATGTTTGAAAGGTAAGCCCTGGAGGATGTTGTCTGATCATATACCGCTATTCGCTCGTTTCGAATTCATGTAGAGAACGGGTCATATTTGGTCCATCTTGAGAAAATATTGAAATAAAAAAATGCTCACATAGTTGATCTATGCTTTGCTTTTTTTTATTTCAATATTTTCTCAACCTGGACTCAAATCTGCCCGTTCTTGGGGGTTTTGGGGATGAAAAACTCTGATTCTACGTTAGGAATATAGCAACAACGCTAAATTATCTAATCTATCTACTTTAGCCCAAATCTGTCCTTGTTCCTGGCCAAAAATACTCTGGGAGGAAATTGTATATTTTTCGCGCGGGATGGGTGGGGTAGAGAGTATTTGGAGATCTTTTAATTGTATGATGTGGTTCAGCTTGAACCACATCATAGAAGATAGTTAGCAGCAAGCCTCTTCATTTTCGCAATGATATTCACCAAAACAGGCGGCAGAATTCAAACGTGCTCTTTTAAGTAAGGCTTCTTGGGCTGCTTTAACATTCTCAGATTTACCACCCCAAACTTTTAAGCAATCTTCTTGCAAGGCTCTGCCGTAAGAAAAACTTAGGTTCCAGGGTTGAAAACCAGTGCTATTAATTGCATTAAGATTCGCTGTGGCATCCACAGGTGATTGACCACCTGAAAGGAAATTGATTGTTGGGACTGCTGCAGGTACATTATTGCGAAATACGCTGATAGTATAATCCGCGACTTCTTCAGCAGAACTGAAGGGATTTACACTTTTCCCACAGGTTATCATACTTGGTTTTAGTACTATGTGCTCTAGCTCAACTTGATGAATGAACAGGGCATGGAATAATTCATGGAGTACCATTTCAGAGGCTTCAGCGCAGTGTTCTATTGAATGATCACCATCCATCAACACTTCAGGTTCAACAATAGGAACAATTCCTAAAGACTGGCAGCAAGCTGCATAACGAGCCAGCATTTCCGCTCCTGCTTTGATAGCAGTCAGACTGGGTGTGTAGTCAGAAATGGAATAAACATTACGCCATTTTGCAAATTTTGCTCCAAGTTTCTTAAAATGTTGCAAACGTTCGCTTAAACCATCTAAACCTTGGGTTACTTTTTCGTTTTCAGTGTTTGCTAAATCGATTAGGCCTTTATCAACCTTAATTCCAGGAACAATCCCCTTTTTTGCAAAAATCTCGGCAATTGGTGTACCTTGTTCATTCTTATGTTCGAAGGTTTCTTCAAAAAGAATAACTCCATTGATATAATTTTCCAGATCGGGGGTGTTGGCTAATAACAATCGATAATCACGGCGATTTTCTTCTGTATTTTCAACTCCAATTGAATCAAAGCGTTTGCCAATAGTAGAACTACTTTCGTCTGCGGCTAAAATACCTTTACCTTCTTGAAGTAAAATTTCCATTGTTGCTGATAATTCATCATAAAACATATTACTAAATCTCCTCGTTTTCCTTTAAAGTTTAATTAAGCATAGAGTTCATTAGCCTGGGGCTGAAATGTATTTTTCTCGGATAATATGCTGCATGGCGAAGCCTTTTTCTTTCAAGTAACTAAAAGCTTCGTCGATCATACCGGGATTTCCACATAAATATATAACGTCTTCATTGGGATTGAGTTCAAGCTCTGGAAAAGCATGTTGCACATAACCTGCATATTCCGGTGCTTTAAGTGACTCAATGGGGCGGCTTAGGTGAGCTCTAAAATCGACTTGCGGATATTGAGCAGAAAATTGTTTAAATTCATCACCATATAGAACATCGCTACGTTTTTGCACACCTTCAAGGATAGTTACCCTTAAATCAGGATTGGCATTCAGACGGCGTTTTAATTCTTCAATCATAGAGCGATATGGAGTGACGCCTGTGCTGGTGGCTACAAGGATATAGCGTTTTGGTATTTCATCTTTGAGAACTAGACGGCCAAAAGGCCCATTGATATTTATTTTATCGCCTGGATTCAGGTTAAAAAGAAGCTCAGAGCCTGGCCCACCTTCAACATAGCCAGCGGCAAATTCTATACGATTGTTTTGTGAGGGTACATTAGCGATACTATAACTACGTTTTAATGATTTACCCTCTCGTTCAAAATGAATAGTAATAAATTGCCCGGGAAGATAGCTAAAAGCTATGGATTCTTCCACTTTGAAAATAAAGTGCTTCACATAAGATGAAAGCATAAAAGATTCTTCTAAACTAACAGGGAAGGTAATAACTGACATAATATTATTTAGGTGCCTGGGAAACCACTAATGATAGGGGAAAAATTATGCATTGCAAGTCTAAGCATGTAATTGTGTATATAATAAATCTATGAGTACGAGTCCGGACCTGGTAACAATAATCGGCAATTTCAGCCATTCATTGTATCCAATACAGCGTCTTTTAACAGGTTTTGCCTATTTGATGGGCCTAGCTTTTTTTATACTAGCCCTAATGAAACTCAAAAAAATTGGTGAGTCAAGAGGGCAGTCCCAAGAAAAACCTATTGTACCGCTTGCTTACCTTTTAGGCGGGGCTGCCTTGTTATTCCTGCCTTCCGCTGTCACTACTTTGTCTAACACTGTTTTTGGGGCGGGGAATATTTTGGGTTATGTAACCTATAATCCTTATAGTATTTATAACTCAATGGGATTATTGGTTCAGACTGCCGGAGTGCTCTGGTTTATTAGGGGTTGTGTATTACTTGTGGGCGCCAGTCAACCAGGTGAAACCCATGGTACAAAAGGATTAGTTTTTCTATGTGCTGGTATTTTGGCGATGAATTTTCAAAATACGACCGCAGCAGTAAATGCTGCCTTAACCTATTTGATGTCTTTAACGGGCCCTTCAAAAGGAGGAAGTTAAAGGCTATTCCTCTTCGCCACAAATTTTCAAATTATTTGCCTTTGCAAAATCAAGGATAGCCTGATAAACATGAGGGCTGGATTCCTTTAACTTTGGATCGAGTAAGACGCATTTATAACCTTCTCTATTCACACTTGGCTGCAAAAGGGGCGAGTAGTGGATACGCCGGTTTTTAAAACTTGCCATTGTCCCGCTCATTCGCTCTGCCCAATCACTTGGCCGAAAAGCCTTGCCTTGAGCAGTAACGCCTTCAATAACAATTTTTTTGTTTTTGGGGTCAGTCATGCGGGATTCACTTAAAAAACAGTATGATTATTATAGCACCATCCTGCTAAACTAATGAAGTGATAGCGGCTTGGCTGCCTCTATGTTAGCATGTAGCCGATTTAATTAGGATGGACAAGTATAAGTGAGTCAAAAAGAAAGTCATTCCGGTATTTATTTATTACCAAACCTGTTTACCACAGCCAGCTTATTTGCTGCATTTTATTCCATTGTTGCTTCTATGAAATCTCAATATGAAGTTGCAGTTATTGCTATTTTTATTGGAATGATTGCTGATGGCCTTGATGGACGCATTGCTCGTCTTACTAATACACAGACTGCTTTTGGTGGTGAATACGATAGTTTATCCGATATGGTTACATTTGGTGTCGCTCCTGCATTATTGCTTTATAGTTGGCGGTTGCAACATCTAGGGAAAATAGGCTGGTTAGTCGCCTTTATGTACACCGCAGCAGTTGCTTTAAGGCTTGCTCGATTTAATACCAATATTGATACTGTCGACAAGCGCTATTATCAGGGGCTTGCTTGCCCCCCAGCCGCAGCTATACTTTCATCTTTTACCTGGTTTTGTAACCAGCACGAAATTGCAAATGCAGGAATTACTTTTTTAGCCGCTGTTATTACTGTTGTTGTAGCCATATTGATGGTCACTAATATTCGCTATCACAGCTTTAAAGAAGTTGATTTCAAAGGAAAGGTACCTTTTCTTTATTTGTTATTAATGGTTATTCTTTTTGTGGCAATCGCTGCCAATCCTTCTGTTGTATTATTTACAGGATTTGTTATCTATGCCTTTTCAGGGCCAGTGCAAATGCTTTTTTTCTGGAGACGCAAGCGTAGGCATAATAAAATCTAAGCTAGTTTTAAACGAATAACAGAATGCTTTTGACGGATGCCGGTAGGTTTACCAGCAATTTTTCATTTAATGCTCGTTAAAACAAGGTTTAAGTATTTTGCTTTTTAACACTTATTTTTCGATTATTAAGGCTTTAGACTATTATCCTATTCCGCTTCACCAAAACGATTATTAATCAAATTGACAACAGCCGTTTCCATTTCATCTTCATCAGGACCCTCAATTACAATGATCAAGTCTGTTCCTTTGTTAGCGGCTAACATCATAATACCCATTATGCTTTTTCCATTAACAGTTTGACTATCTTTAGTGACCTCAATTTGGCTTTGAAACCTCGATACGGTTGAAACAAATTTTGCCGAAGCTCGAGCATGTAAGCCTAATTTATTTATAATTTTGATATTTGTTTTAATCATGGTGTCCGTAATCTGTGGTTAAGATAAAAGTTAGACCTTGAGAAGCAAAAAAAAATCAGGGCTCGCACCCTGATTTTGAATTCTTAATCCCGATGATGATCTCTAATTTTTTCTTTATGCTTGATTAGCTGTCTATCTAATTTATCAACTAAATCATCGATTGATGCATACATATCTTCAGTTGAAGAGCTTGCATGTAACTCACTTTTTGCCACCTTAATGGTTGCTTCAGCTTTTTGATCTAACTTTTCAATATCAAAGATGACATGTATTGAAGTAATTTTATCAAAGTGTCTTTCGAGTTTATTGAATTTTTCTTGAGTATAGTCTCGAAGTGCTGTAGTTACTTCGACATGATGCCCAGTGATATTAATATTCATAAATTTTCTCCTTCAAAAAAACTAAGACGAAATTGTTTTACGCTCATTTGATGGTGCTATTCCCAATGCTTCACGGTATTTAGCAACTGTTCGCCGAGCAACCTGTATTCCTTGTTCACCAATTAGCTGAGCTATTTTAGAGTCACTCAGCGGTTTTCTGCGATTTTCAGAGGCAATTAATTTCTTTATTACTGCCCGAATAGCTGTGGAGGAACATTCACCACCATTTGCCGTCGCTACATGAGATGAGAAAAAGTATTTTAACTCAAAGACGCCTCGGGGGGTATGCATAAATTTTTGAGTTGTTACTCTAGAAATAGTTGATTCATGCATATCTAAAGCAAGTGCAACGTTGTTTAAAATCAAAGGTTTCATCGCTTCATCGCCATGCTCCAAAAAATCTTGTTGATAATCAACAATGCAGCGTGCAACTTTTAATAATGTTTCCTGTCGGCTTTGTATAGATTTTAAAAACCAGCGAGCTTCCTGCAAATTATTTTTAAGAAATTGATTATCGGCGCTATTATCGGCTCGTTGAATTAGGGAAGCATATTGGGTATTGATACTAAGACGGGGTAAGGTATTGGGGTTTAGAGTTGCTAGCCAAACGTTATCGACTTTTTTTACAGTTATATCAGGAATTATATATTCAGTTACTGCTTGTTGTATGAGACTGCCTGGCTTGGGATTTAGGCGCTGAATGATTTGCAAGGCCCTATCCAGATGGGCTTCATTGACCTGATAATTTTTCATCAGGAGACGATAATTATGCTGACCTAATAATTCTAGACCCTTTTGAATAATGCGTTTCGCCAAAGTGACATCTGAATTGGCATTAGGTAGTTGTTCTAATTGTATAAGTAGAGTTTCTGCTAAATTTAAAGAGGCACAGCCTACAGGATCAAAATGCTGTAAGCGATGGCGAACTGCTTCAATTTCATCCAGATCAAGAGGATGTTCATCACTATTTAGACTCGAGTAAAGATCGGGTAAAGGCACGGTGAGGAACCCATCATCGTCAGTAGCATCAATAAGAGCTGTAGCGATAACTCTATCCACATCACTCATGGGTGTTAACCCGAGCTGCCAACGCAAATGATCCTGTAAATTGGTTGTAGTGCAATGCAAATTTTCGTAATTAAAATCAATATCGTCAAAATTAGATTTTTTACTGGTGGTATAAAGCTGCGACCATTGAAAATCAGTTGATTCATCCTGATTTTTATTTTCAGTTCGAGGTTCGGATTTTTCCTCATTAGGAGTTGATTCAAGCATAGGATTCGATTCGACAATTTGTTGAATTTCCTGTTGTAAATCGAGGGTTGAAAGCTGCAGCAAACGGATGGCCTGTTGTAGCTGCGGAGTAAGGGTGAGCTGTTGACTGATATTGAGTTGCAGCGATGGCTTCATGCAAATCCTCTTGTAGTTTACCTTTCCTTTTCTTAAGTTTAACTGATTCAAAGGGATTATCCAGTATGATTTTGGATTAAAATTTTTTTAAAAAATAAGCTTGATTGGATATAACGTGGTTAGCTTTGCAAAGAAAAAAAATATGTACTTAAATCTAGGAACTTACATATAATTTTAACGTGGAATTTTGATAATTAGAGGAAAATGCGAAGAAGGTTTATTTTAAATATCATCAGCTTAAAACCTTGAAAAATATGAATTTAAGAAAACCTCGGCTAAATCGCAGAGGTTTTCTCAATTCTTCAAGAGTTTGAAGTTACGAATTTTTATTTAACTTTTTTCTCTTTGAAAATAACATGCTTACGTATAACAGGATCGTATTTTTTCAATTCCATTTTCTCAGGATGGTTACGTGGGTTTTTGGTGGTAGTCACGTAATAACCAGTTCCTGCGGTAGATTCCATCTTCACTTTAATAGTAACAGCTGCCATGGTTTTTCCTCTTTATTAAATTTTTTCGCCGTTAGCTCTCATTTTATCGAGTACAGCTTTAATTCCTAATTTATCGATAATTCTCATGCCTTTTGTGCTGACCTTGAGGCTTACGAATCGATTCTCTTCTTCCACCCAGAAGCGATGCGCCTGGATGTTAGGTAGAAAGCGTCTTTTTGTTTTATTATTGGCGTGCGACACATTGTTGCCTGTAATTGGTCGCTTGCCGGTGACCTGACAAACTCTTGACATGTTGTAACTCCAAATATGCGATTGATTGGCTAGGGTAAAACCAGGATATTCAATATAGTACGAATTTCCAACAAAAACTTAGCAAATCGGCCGGTGTAAAATACAAGTGCGGTTTTATATCAAAAAATGACCTCTTATGCAAGTTTCTATCATGGATTTACAAGGAGATCAGCCGTTTTTGTAAATTTATCGGCCCTGAACTTAAATTCATTGAAGAGCATATCAGATTATCAAGCCTGATGATGCGCTACCTAAAATATTTGAGTATAATCTGTTCACAAAAAAAAACGAGTGAAAAATAATGCAACGAACTATAAAAAGTTTTGTCTTACGCGCCGGGCGGATCTCAAACCGCCAGCAGCAAGCTCTTGAACAATACCTTAAAGAATACGAACTATCATTAGATGAGAAGGCCTGGGATTTAAACGCAATTTTCGGAAGAGTAGCAGATACCATTGTAGAAATTGGATTTGGTATGGGCTCTTCTTTGTTAGAAATGGCGAAAAATCAACCTGAACTTAATTTTATCGGCATTGAAGTTCACCGTGCTGGTATTGGCTCTTTAGTTGCCGATTTACGCGATAATGAAATCACTAATGTACGTATAGTTACTGAAGATGCTGTGGCCGTTTTTAAACAGCAGTTAGTTGATCAGTCTTTAGCAGGAGTACAAATTTTCTTTCCAGATCCCTGGCATAAAAAAAGACATCATAAGCGTCGCTTAATTCAGCCAGAATTTATAAATTTAATTGGGCGACGATTAAAAGAAGGTGGTTTTATTCATTGTGCAACCGATTGGCAAGAATATGCTGTGCATATAAAAACTGTTTTAGAAGGCGAATCTAGCTTCGTTAATAAGCAGATTGAAGGTGGTTATTCGCCACGCCCGGAAACTCGACCCTTAACTAAATTTGAGCAACGAGGCCAGCGATTAGGTCATGGTGTTTGGGACCTTATTTTTAGCAAACAATAGTTGGAAACCTGCTTCGAATCATTTTTGAGTTGGTTATTTTGTAAGAAAGTTTTTTAAAAAAGCTAATTTTTTAAATGGCAATAGCTCCATGATAATTTGGTTAGTCTTTACTTGCTTAAACAGAGCATACCCCCTAGAATTCTACTTTTCGAGTAAAGGGCGGGGAGAGACTGATGGGTTGGAATGAGCCAGATAATAAAGGCAAAGATCCATGGAGTGGAAAAAATCAGCCACCAGATTTGGATGAAGCACTAAGACGTTTCCAGGAAAAATTAAAGAAAACCTTTTTCGGCGGTTCCAAAAAATCGGATGGTGTTGAAACACCGTCCAGATCCCCAAAAAACAACGGTTTCTTAGCTATTCTAGTTTTTTTTGGTCTCTTTATCCTTTGGGCTTTGTCTGGAATTTTTATTGTTGATGAAGGTGAAAAGGCAGCTATTCTTCGTTTTGGAAAATATGTAGGAACAGTAGGGCCTGGGCCGCATTGGATTCCCCGTTTTATTTCCTCCAAAATTGTTAAAAATGTAGAAAGAGTGTCCGATTATTCTTATTCAGCCCAAATGTTGACTAAAGATGAAAACTTGGTCTCCGTTTCTCTTGCCGTTCAATACCGTATTAATGATTTACAAGCTTATTTATTTAATGTATCTGATCCACAGGAAAGCTTACAGCAAGCGACTTCAAGTGCTTTAAGGCAAGTTGTCGGTACAACTACACTTGATCAAATTATCACTGAGGGACGTGAGGCTTGGGGCACGAATGTTGAAGAATCTCTAAGAAAAATCCTGGAAATTTACAAGACTGGAATAGTGATAGTTAACGTATCGCCGCAGCCAGCTCGGGCTCCGGAGAATGTTCAGGATGCTTTCGATGATGCAATCAAAGCTCAGGAAGATGAAAAGCGATTTAAAGAGCAAGCCTTTGCTTATCAAGCTCGAGTTGTGCCAATAGCTGAAGGTAATGCAAAGCGGATTTTTGAGGAAGCACAGGCTTATGCGCAACAGGTCGTTCTGCGTGCAAAGGGAGAGATAGCTGAGTTTCTTGCCTTGTTACCCCAATATGTGCAATCGCCTGCTGTCACATCTAAACGTATGTATATAGAAATGATGCAACGTGTTTTATCCAGTACCTCAAAAATTATTGTGGATTCCAAAGCGAATAATGTTTTATATCTGCCGCTTGATAAGTTGATGACCAGACCAGATTTGATTCCAAAAGTGGCTGCAGTCGGGGCTGTAAATAAATCGGCCGGAATAAATGATGATGAGAGTTTAGCCGTGAGCAGTCGGGATATTAGTAGACGAACTTACAGCAATGGCTCAGGGAGAATTAGTCAATGAATGCAACAAAAACAACCTTAGGCATTCTAGCCTTTATCATCCTCATGATAGTTTTAGCTAGTATATTTACTATTACCCAAGGCCATAATGGCATCTTGCTTCGTCTTGGACGTCTGGTTGGTGATAAAGACGGTAAAACCCTGGTACTCACTCCGGGTTTGCATATTAAAACACCTTTTATTGAAAATGTTCGTGTTTTCGATACTCGAATTCAAACCCTGGACATCAAATCTTCCCGAATTGTAACCAAGGAAAAAAAGGACGTTATAGTTGATTATTATGTGAAATGGCGCATTGAAAATCTGGCACGCTACTATACCTCAACAGGTGGTAATGAATTAAAGGCTGAGACCTTGCTCGAACAGCAATTAAATACTTCTCTCCGAGCTGAATTCGGTAGACGCACCATCGCTGAGGTGGTTTCCGGAGGCCGTGACGATGTAATGGATGCTTTAAGGGAAAAAGCAGAACTAAGAGCCGCGGAGTTAGGGATTTCTGTTGTAGATGTACGGATTAAAGGAATAGAACTGCCAGAAAATACCTCGAACGCTGTTTATCAACGCATGCGCGCAGATATGCAAAAAATTGCGAACCGACATCGCGCTGATGGTAATGCAGCAGCCGAGGCGATTCAGGCGGCATCTGATGCAAAGGTTACTGTTCTACTCGCTAAAGCCCGTAGTGAAGCGCAGATGTTAAAAGCACATGGTGAAGCGGAAGCGTCCAAACTATATGCCCAAGCTTTTGGGCAAAATAAGGAATTTTTTGCCTATTATCGCAGTTTAAAAGCCTATGAACATAGTTTTAATAATAAACAGGATCTATTGGTTCTAGATCAAAGCTCTGCGTTTTTTGACTATTTTAAGCAAGCCTTAAATGGTCCACCCGCTAGCGCAGCAGTCAAAAACTGATTATAATTGCCGATTTTGCTAAATGGGTTAAGTACGCTTAACCCTTTTTTTATTGAAGAGGCTTTAGTAGAAAGGCCGGTGCTTGGCGCCATTGAAGAGATTGTTAGACAAATTATTGAACAGGATGAGATTTAATGCGTATAACCAGTTTTTTCAGCATGCGGGTGAGGGGAAATTCCTTCGCTGTGGTTCAACAATTTGCAGATTAAAGAGTCGATTATGGGTAAGAATGTTGTTGTTATAGGTACTCAATGGGGCGATGAAGGCAAGGGCAAAATTGTCGACCTCTTAACGCACGATACTCAAGTGGTAGTGCGCTATCAAGGTGGCCACAATGCTGGCCATACGTTGAAAATCAAGGGTGAGAAAACGGTTCTTCGTTTGATTCCTTCCGGGATTTTACGCACCCATGTCCAATGTTATATCGGTAATGGCGTTGTCATTTCTCCCCAAGCCTTACTTGATGAAATTATTGAATTAGAAAACAAAGGGGTAAATGTACGCAGCCGCCTTCGTATTTCAAAATCTTGCCCTTTAATTTTGCCCTGTCATGTTGCTTTAGATAAGGCACGGGAAAATCTTAAAGGTGCGGTAGCAATCGGAACAACTGGCCGCGGCATTGGTCCTGCCTATGAAGATAAAGTGGCGCGAAGGGCCCTGAAAGTTGGCGATCTTTTCCATCCAGAACGATTAAGAACCAAGTTAACCGAATTGTTGCACTATCATAATTTTGTTTTGAAAAACTACTATGAGCAGCCCATAATTGAGTTGGAACCTTTATTGGAAGAAGCTAAAGGCTGGGCCGAATTTATGCAAGAAATGGCCTGTGATGTAGTTACTTGTCTCCATGAACATAAAACAAAGGGCGATGCGATTTTATTTGAAGGCGCACAAGGGGTTTATCTAGATATTGATCACGGGACTTATCCTTTTGTAACTTCATCGAATACCTGTGTAGGCTCGGTAGTGAACGGCGCAGGCTTCGGACCACGTTACCTGGATTACATTTTAGGCATAACCAAAGCTTATACTACGCGAGTTGGCGGAGGGCCTTTTCCGACTGAACTTCAAGATGACATTGGAAAAACACTGGCAAGCCGTGGTAATGAATTCGGTGCAGTAACTGGCCGCCCGCGTCGTTGCGGATGGTTTGATGTCGCTTTATTGCGCAGATCTATTGAACTCAATAGCATTACGGGCTTGTGCCTGACCAAGCTTGATGTATTAGATGGCCTGGAAACTATCAAAATTGCGATTGCCTATTCAGATAAGGATGGCAACCAACTAACACGGCCTCCTCAAGCGGCAGAAGATTTTGAAGGACTAGAGCCGATTTACGAAGACATGCCGGGTTGGTCTGAATCAACTGCTGATGTAACTGATCTAAAGAAACTACCTGCCAATGCCTTGGCTTATGTAAAACGAATTGAAGATTTGTTGGGCATACCGGTGGATATGCTTTCAACAGGACCAGAAAGGGATTCCACAATTATTTTACGCGATCCTTTCAAAATTTAATTTATAACAAACGCGCATCTCATCGTTAACCTCAAAGGGTTAAAGTTTTAGGTTTTGAATGCAAAAGGTTGTGTGAAGTCTCAAATTTTGACACTAACTCTTCTTTCTTATTAGTTGGGAGAGTTCGAAGACGTTTATTTTTTTTTAATGTATATGCTGCTCAAGTGCTTCTTGAACTTTTTAAACTATGTGGTTAAAAATGCTGTTAAAACGAAAGTTATATGATCAAACATTGATAAAGGAACAAGTCTCATGACGTATATCACTTATAACAAAGCACTAAAAACATTTTGTTCCGAAAAAGCCAGACCCAATAATCAAAGTTCTTCGGAAACACTCAAGCGACTGGCTGATAGATTAATCAATTATATTTCGACTAATAAAGAGGTCTGTTTAACAACATTACAAGCTAACTTTATTGCTGAGGTGCCCAAAAACAAACCTTTTTTAAGTACACATCGTATTGATGTTGCGCACCATGTCGCTATTAGCGAAATTATTAATCTTATCGTTGAATTCATGAATAATCCCAGCGAAATTAAATTTAAAGATTGGGTAAACTTCAGTGATGCGATGTGTTCAACTGAATCATCTGAAGATGATAAAGGTCGGTATACTTTGTCATCCTTTTTTTATGATGTAAAAAATAATAATGATGGTCCTAAAGGTTTATGCACAAAAGCAGATAACATTATTAGGATACTTAACTGTTGTACAAGAAATTTAATTCCTGGTAACAGCTCTGTAAATAGAAGTATTGGACAAAGGAAAGACCCGCACTATGTGGGTATAAAAGGGAAGCCTGGACACTATGAAGAAACCTCTTCTTCTAAAAACATATCTAAATTCTTTGCTAAACTACCTAATTGTTCGGATTATGAACCAATAACTAAACAAAGAAGTAAGGGTCCCAGCTTCTTTTTAAGTTCGAGCATTGAGTCTAAGGTGGAAGATTCATATGTAACTGAAATTAAAGTATCTCAATCAGCAAATAGACGTTTTAAAAATTAGTGCAGACTGCTTAATTTCTCTGATAAATGAGAGATTTAAGTGAATTCACATTTGGTATTCAAATTTTTAAAGACGCTGAATTCAATTGAATGAATACTAAGGTAATCGCTATTTAATTGATCAGAATAATTAGGGTTTTTACGGCGAACTTAATTTGAATACAGTTCATCAACAATCAAACCATAAATGCAAAGCGCTTTGTATGTATTGGGAATATTATTTAGATTTTTTTACCGACGAATTGTAACTTTCAGATTTTGATTCATGCAGCTTTAGGGCTCTCTCGTCAAGAATTAGATCTTCTTTATCTAAGGTTTGGGAGCGCAATTGCTCAATTCGTTTACCAGTTTTTCATGTATTAAAAATGCATTTTCTGACTTATTATTAGTTTTTTTGAAATGAAAGGTATAACAGTTTAATGACTCTGAAATTTTGGTAGTACTAATTTGTTCGATTTGTCCAATATCGACCTTTGTGACTGATAAATAGTTTTCTATTTTTTCAAGAGAGTAGTTGGAAATTAATTGAAATTGATCGCTCCAGATACTTTGTTGATACAATTTTTGCATTGGGGATATAGAAGAATCTTAGAAGGAGCTATCAAAGTGGTGGTGAGTTTTCTTTATTTGTTTGGAGGAAATATTTGGACGTAATTTTTTGGATAAGAGACAGTTCGTTCTTGCATAATCCTCTGCGACTTTTTTGCTAACTAGATGGTCTTTTGGTGCAATTATTATGACATGTTAACCGTGCTGTGATCTAGTTTGTCAACAAGGTACAAAAAGATAGATATAAAGTGAAAGTTATCGTAAAAAATGACTATTTTTGTAAAATAAATGTTTTAAAAACCTCTTTTTTAATCTTATTTTCAGCTTTAGTCTCAATTTTTTTAGCTAAAATAATTTTTTGAACAATCTGTAAATTTTTTTCCAGAACCTCATCAGTTTCATCTTTAGGATCGACATTTCGTAAAAATCTGTAAAAATCATCCACCCATGATTTCCTTCCTTCACCAAAAATATGTGAGTGGGCATAACAATCTTTTATGTTTTTAAAAAATCCGAGACCATCGTTCTCTTTAACAATTTTTTTGAGGATAATTAAATTAATCCGGGTTCCAAGTTTCTGCATATAGGTAATACCGGAACTATTGGTTGGGCCATTTATTAACTCTAAGAGTTTATCCTGAAGCGATAAGCGCTTGTTGGTAAAGTTAACTCGAAAATCTTTTTTAGAATCCAAACGATTTTTAACAGCTTTTGCGTAATCGAACACTTCCTGGGCTGTTAGGACGAAAGAATCAGGAGGAGATAAGATTTTACAAAATCCGGCTGCTAATAACCCAGACATCCCTAATTTCGAACAATTATCAGAGTAAAAATTAAAATTAATTGCTTTCTGATTAGATATATTTTCGGCCCAGATAAGCGCTTTTTCTAAATCAATTTCAGGGTATTCGCAACTTTTAAAAACAACCTTTTGATGCTCAAGATATTTTGAATTGTTTATTAAATTTAAAATATCAGTTTCTTTTCTTTCTAGTATGCCGGCAACAGATTTATAACTGGGTAAATGCAGCCAGTCTGTTAGTAAAGTGTGTTCTAGATTATCAGCCGTATAAAGGCTGAAATAATGACTTTTTCCATGGGAATCACAAATATCAAGGGTTATATGGCCGAGTGAAGGGTAGCCGAATAGAGTTTTGGTCTCTTCCACTGTTTTTGAATACCAAATTCCCAACGTTATAGAGTTTGGAATAACCTCGATTTTTTCTGCGATTTCAGTTTTAATCTCACTAATAGTCCTTTTTGCTGAGTGATTTTTTTGGGAAGTAATGCTCAATACTGATTGAACAAGATCAGAATCAAGCGGTAAGTTTGAGAAATGGGGTATTTTTAATGAAGGATTGGTATCTGACAACGATCCTTCATGAATGTGCTGTTTATAACGAGATTTATAGTTCCCATCTGTTTTTAAAAAAAGATAACCTTCCGGAGGATTTAGGTTGTTTAGGTTGGTATATCTCGACAAAAGGATAAGATTGCAGCCTTTTACTTTATCTTTGAGGGATTTCAGTTTGGATTCTGTCTGTTCTACTTTATCTAAAAGCTCAACCTGAAGTTTAAAGATTCTTAATTCCTTTGCGGTGAATTTTTCATTTAAAGCAATTTTTTGATGGAATCGTCGTCTAAATTCATTAATTTTTTCAACATAAATTTTTAATTGCCACTGGGTGTTTTCTACAAGATTTTTGTGTGCTCTTAAACGTTCATAATAATCTAATAGAGACTCTTGATCCGTTTGTTTTATATCAAAGGTTTTGATGCTGAATTGAGATTCATCAAAGTTTTCAATTTCCTCCCACTCTGACTTCTCCCAAGGCGAATTAGCAGAAAAACCATCAATTAATTTGTTAAATTTAGCTAGCAATTTAAAAAAATCATGGAGTTGCTGACTGATCATATCTACTTAAGTTTAACAATTTGTACTTTATTTTACCCCATGAATTTTAAATTCATATTAACTAGTAAAAAAAAAATTTTAAATTAGAATTATCGCATCGCTTAGTCTATTCAAAAATAAAGAATCGATTCTACAAGGCATGACAGTCGATTCTGTCGATGTGGGATTAAGATTTAAGATTTAAGATTAATCAGTTAGTCAGGTTCTAAATTGGTTTCTTAATGAAAGATATGTAGACCATGAGAGAATTGTAATTTTTGGTAAAAAAAAGAGACATGCCAAAGCATGTCTCTTTAATTTCAGCGGTGAGCAACTGCTAAACCTTTTAGGATAGTTAGGGCAGCATAGAGTTGATAATCTTCATGTAAAAGTGTTTTATCATCTTTTGTTGCTTCCAGAGAGGCTTTAGTTTGGTCGCCATTAATCAGGTGGCCATTTAAGTTGGATTCGCTAAATCCTGCAAAGATGTCTGGCTTAGGTGCTGCTTTAGATACTTCTATTTCTTCGACAACGATATCAGGAGTTATTCCTTTTGCCTGAATAGAAACGCCTGCTGGCGTATAATACAAGGCTGTTGTCAGTTTGATACCTCGTTTTTCATCAAGAGGCAATACGGTTTGTACTGAACCCTTACCAAAGCTTTGGGTACCCAAAATGATAGCTCGTTTGTTATCTTTCAATGCACCTGCAACAATTTCTGAAGCTGAGGCTGAACCATTATTTATTAAAACAACCATCGGCGCTTTATTTAAAATGTCTTTAGTGTTGGTAGATAAGGCAGTAAATTTTGAACCGGGCAAGCGTCCTTGAGTATAAACAATCATTTCTGGTTTGCCATTTTTATCAGCTGCCAAAAACGCGTCAGAAACTTGAATTGCTGAGTCCAAAAGACCGCCAGGATTATTTCTTAGATCAAGAATTAACCCTTTTAAATTACCGTTAGTTTGTTGCTTGAGCTGGGAAATCGCTTTTTCCATATCCTGACCGGTTAATGCCTGAAATTGAGTAATTCGCACATAACCGTAACCATCATCCAATAATTTGGATTTAACTGATTTGATCATTATTTTTTCGCGGACAAGTGAAAAGACTAGCGGTTTGCTTTCACCTTTTCGCAACACGGTTAAATCCAGCGTGCTGCCTTCTTTACCGCGCATCAGCTCAACAGCCTCTTTAAGACTGATTCCCTGAACGGAACGACTTCCGAGTTTGATTATATAATCGCCTGCTTTAATGCCTGCTTTGAAAGCTGGTGTATCAACCAAGGGAGTAACTACTTTCACAACTCCGTCTTCCATTGTCACTTCTATGCCTAAGCCGCCGAATTCTCCACTAGTGGTGGTTTGCAGTTCTTTAAAGGCATCTTCATCAAGATAGGTTGAATGAGGATCAAGTCCGCTCAACATGCCGCGAATCGCATTATCAAATAATTCCTTATCATCCACTGGCTTGACATAATATTTTTTAATTTCACCAATTGCATTGGAAAAACGTTGCACATCTTCCATGGGGATTTGTGAGGCGCTGCTTTGATTGCTCTGGCTGCTATCGGGAAATACTTGCGTAGGGAACAGCAGCGCTGTTGTTACTAATGTCGCCATGGCGCCAATATAAAAGCGATTTTTGTGCATGAGTTTCTCCTTGGGTAAGTTTGGCTCGCAGCAAGCGGCCACCTTCCGGTATCGAATTCTTTATTGCAATTTAAGTGCCAGAGGCAATTATGATAACCATTCAAGTGGGGGTAATGCTTTGCCTTTACATCTTACTTCAAAGTATAGTCCGTTTTGCTTTAAACCACCGGTGTGGCCAACGGCTGCTATTTTCTCACCCTGAGAAACGTTTGTACCTTTTTGCTTAAACAAGGATTGGTTATTGGCATAGAGAGTCATGTAACCTTGACCATGATCAATTATGATTAAAAGACCATAGCCATTTAGCCAATCGCTAAAGACAACTTTACCCGGGAAAACCGCCGAAACTGGCGTTCCTTCGCCGGCAAAAAATGTCAGGCCTTGGTTCATTTTTTGTAAAGCCTGTTTGTTGATTTGCACAGGTTTAGGTAATTTCCTTCGCATCTGCGTGAAAGGTTTACTAGATTTAATGATACTTTCAAGAGCTATTGTTTTAAGTAGATTGGATAAATTTTTCTTATTGCGTTCAAATTCTGAAAGCCTATTCTGTTTTGACTGAATCTCACTAACCAGCGAATGCAGCACTTCGGTATGATAGAGTTTGGATTGCTCAAGTTTCTGCTGATTTTTACCTAATTGGGATTGTAATTGTTGTTGGCTTTTAATTTCTTCTTTTAACGCATCCTGACTAACCAGAATTTTGCGTTTAGTTGCATCAATCTGGTCAATAATTTTCTGCCGTGATTGAATGAAATATTGATGAAAGGTTAGTAAGCGCGAAATTGCTAATGGCTCATCCTGATTGAGCAGCCATTTGAGGGGTTGATATTCACCCATCTTGTATCGAGCCAGAACATGCTCTTTTAATAGTTGCTGCTGAGCCAGCAATTGTTTATTTAGATCAGAAACTGAAAGTTGTAGGTTATTGATTTTTTTATGATTTATACTAATTTCTTGGTTGATTCTATCCAACTGATGAACAGCTTGTCCAATTTGTCTCTCAGTTCCAGAAAGTTCTTGATTCAAAACACCTCGTCTGTCATTAGCCGATGAAAGAGTTTGTCTAAGCCTAATAATTTGATTATCGAGTTCTTTTAACTTATTTTGAGTTTGGATTAAAGTCGGGCTTTCTGCATAGATTAAAGACGTAGCAAAATATAAAAAAGTTGCTGCGAATAAATTTCCAGTCTTCCCAAGGTTTAGCCGTAGCTTATATCTGATTTTTAAGTTCATTCGTTTCTGCCAATACTATGTTGCCAGTCATTTCAATAGGTTTGTCGATACCGAAAATAGCGAGGATAGAAGGGGCTATATCGATTAAGCTACCCTTTTCACAGTTGAATTGCCAACCTTCACCCACAAAAAGAAAGGGTACTGGCTGACAGGTATGTGCTGTATGAGCTTGCTTTGTCGCCTCGTCAAACATCGATTCAGCATTGCCATGATCAGAGGTAACTAGCAGTGAGCCGCCAACAGACTCAAGAGCTTTCCACACCTTTTTCAAGCATTTGTCAAGGCATTCGATGGCTTTTACCGTTGCATCAAAATTACCACTATGCCCAACCATATCCGCATTGGCATAGTTGCAAATGATCAGTTCATAAGCTTTGCTCTGAATGGCATCGACAAGCGTATCAGTTAATGCCGGCGCGCTCATCTCAGGCGCTAAATCATAGGTTGAAACCAGTGGTGAGGGTATAAGAATTCGATCTTCATTAATAAAAACGTTTTCAGAGCCACCATTGAAGAAATAAGTGACATGCGCGTATTTTTCAGTTTCAGCAATACGTAATTGATTAAAACCCTTAGTCGCAATAATTTCACCTAAAGTATTTTGCAGGTTTATAGGTGGATAGGCACAATGGGTTGCTAAACTTTTTGAATATTGGGTCATTGAAACAAAATGACCAAGTTTCGGTGATTTTTCGCGTATAAATACATCAAAATTTTCATCAACAAAAGCTTGAGTTAGCTGGCGGGCACGATCAGCACGGAAATTGAAAAAGAAAATCGAGTCGCCATCTTCAATCGCTTTGGTTTGGCCAATTAAAGTGGGTGGAATGAATTCATCAGATTTTCCTTGTGCATAGAAATGCTTAATCGCTTCTTCAGCAGATTGAAACTGATATTCGCTTTTTGACTTAGTTAATAAGTTGAAGACAGTACTAATGCGATCCCAGCGCTTATCGCGATCCATTGCAAAATAACGGCCGCAAATCGATCCAATTTTGGCAACAGGATGCTGTTCCAGCTGGTGATTAAGCCTTTTTAAACTCTTTAAAGCGCTTTGGGGGGGGGTGTCGCGTCCATCAAGAAATAAATGTAATGAAATCTGCTTGAAATTTAGGGAGGCGCAGAGTTTCAGAAAGGCGAATAAATGAGCTTCGTGGCTATGTACGCCTCCTTCAGACAGTAATCCCATGATGTGCAGAGTTTTTCCATTCGTTTTTAATTCTTCTATGAGATTAATAAATACATTATTAATATCAAATTCACCTGTGCGAATAGTTTGGTTGATTCGTGTGAAATCCTGATTAATAATGCGTCCTGCGCCAATATGCATATGGCCTACTTCTGAATTCCCCATTTGTAAATCCGGCAAACCTACTTCCTGGCCTGAGGCATCTAAAAGAATGTGTGGGCGAGTTTGCCACCATTCGTCCCATTGCGTTGTTTCGGCTGCAGCTATGGCATTGTGTTTGGAATCCTTATTGTAACCCCAGCCGTCTAGGATCAAAAGGACGAGTGGTAAGTTTTTGGGCATTGCTTTATCTCATTCAAAAAAAAACGATTATATAGTTAAATCAGTGTTTAAATCCTAATTTTGTTTAACCAAAAGCCAAAATTAATCAGGTTAATTAATAAAGATTCAAGATGTACTTAATATTTTGTTTTAAAGCAGTTAGACTAGTCGCTATTTTTGGCTGTCGGATGAACTGGGTTGAATGAAATAGTACCCCAACATATTGCCATTGTTATGGATGGGAATGGACGTTGGGCTCAAAGCCGCGGATTATTAAGAATTAAAGGACATCGTGCCGGAGCTGAAGCTGTAAAGAACGTTATACGCTGTTGTTTACATCATCAAATTCCAGTTCTTAGTCTATTTGCCTTTAGCAGAGAGAACTGGTCAAGACCTGAAAAAGAAGTTGCCTTTCTCATGCAGCTGTTTTTAGAAGCACTTGGACGGGAAGTCCCGGATTTGCATCAGCATGGCATAAGGCTTCAATTTACCGGAGATCGAAGCGGCTTATCCTCAAATTTACAAGAGCAGATGCAGGCGTCAGAGCAACTAACAAAAAACAATAAGAAATTGATTTTGAATATTGTTGTTAATTATGGCGGAAAGTGGGATCTTGTCCAGGCTATTAAAAAAATAGTTACAGAGGCAAAAGAAGGTACTCTCGGAATTGAGGATATTAATGAGCGACTGGTTGCAGGAGCTTTAAGCACTAATGGTTTACCCGAGCCTGATTTATTCATAAGAACAGGCGGGGAGCTGCGGATTTCTAATTTTTTCCTTTGGCAACTTGCTTATACGGAATTGTATTTTGCTGACGTGCATTGGCCAGATTTCAGTGCTAATGAATTTGAAAAAGCGCTGGCTAGTTTTAGCAAAAGGGAGCGTCGTTATGGCAAGACTTCCCAGCAATTAAACGAGGCATAGAATGTTAAAACAACGAATATTAACAGCTGTAGTACTTGTTCCCCTTGTTTTATTTGCCATTTTCTATGCAAATAGCTGGATTTTTACCTCAATTGTTTTGCTATTATTACTGGCTTGTGCCTATGAGTGGTCATTCTTGATCCCTTTAGAAAACCTTGGATTACAAATTATCTTCCTAGCTGTCTTATTGGCAATGACTTGGTTAACTCATTTTTATTATAATTATTGGCTGCTGGCAGGAATGATTCTTTGGGTTTTTATTATTCTTGCTATTATATTTTATCCAAAATCGCAGGTGATTTGGGGTCAGTCCTGGATTATTTTTTTGGCTGGTTTAATCGTTTTACCTCTGTTTGTTCAATCCTTGCTTAATTTGTATCACCATGATTTGGGTCGCGATTTAATTGTTTATCTTTTGTTTCTTGTTTGGGCATCAGATATTGGCGCATATTTTGCGGGCAAGCAATGGGGAAAATACAAGTTAATTCCCTTTGTTAGTCCAGGTAAAACTGTAGAAGGGGCAGCTGGCGGCTTTATATTATCAATGCTTATTGCAATGGCTGGTCATTACTATTTTCAACCTGTTCACACCGGATTATGGTTCTTGATCGCCATAATGACATCTGTTATTTCTGTGTTTGGTGATTTATTTATATCAATGCTTAAGAGGCGTACAAAAATTAAAGATACTGGAAATCTATTGCCTGGACATGGCGGCATTTTGGATCGTTTGGATTCTCTGATTGCAGCCTTACCTTTCTTCAATTGTGGGCTAATGTATTTAACCCCGGGATTATAAATATGGTTTCGACCTTGTTTTATTTTATTTTAGCGCTTTTGCTATTAATAACGGTCCATGAATATGGACATTTTATAGTAGCTCGCCTTTGTGGTGTGAAGGTACTGCGCTTTTCTTTTGGTTTCGGAAAAGTATTAGCACGTTGGCATGATAAAAAAGGAACTGAATATGCATGGTCCCTTTTTCCTCTCGGCGGCTACGTAAAAATGCTTGATGAGGGCGAAGGTGAAGTGCCAGCAGCAGAGCGCCATTTAGCTTTTAATAATAAATCAGTCTGGGCCAGAATTGCGATAATTTCGGCAGGCCCTATCTTTAATTTTATTTTCGCCTTTTTAGCCCTGTGGCTAGTGCTCGTTATAGGTATTCGTTCCTTAGCCCCAATGATTGATGAAGTTAAATCAGGTTCTATAGCCGCGAAAGCTGGTTTGCAATCCAAAGAAGAAATTGTAGCTTTGGATGGAAAAAAAATAACAAGTTGGCGAGATGTGCAATTTGCTTTGATGCCTTTACTTGGCTCCGAAAAAAATGTTTCCATCACTTTGAAACCTTACAATAACAAACAAACCAGAAATTTAATCTTACCGCTGGCTGACTGGCATATTGATTCGAAAAAACCAGATCCTTTGGGTAGCCTTGGAATTGTTCCTTTTATACCCAAAATCCCTCCGGTTATTGGCGAAGTCGTAGCAGAATCATCAGCTGACAAGGCAGGGCTTAAAAATGGCGACATTATTAAACAAATGAATGGTGTGCCTGTGGATGATTGGCTGGATTTAGTTAACTACGTGAAAGCACACCCTGGTGATACCTTGACTTTAGCCTATAGCCGGAATGGTCAAACTAATCTACTTAAAATGATTATTGGTTCACACGAAAACAACGGTAAAACTGAAGGTTTTTTGGGACTGCGTTCTCAAAATGTAAATTGGCCAAAAGAGTGGATACGTATTGATCGACAAAGGCCAATAGAGGCCTTGGGGTCTGCCTTTAGTCAAACTTCTGAATTAATAGGGGCAACTTTTTCACTAATTGGCCGCTTTGCTACAGGAAAGTTAGCGATACAAAGTATAAGTGGTCCAGTGGGAATTGCTCAGGGAGCTGGAGAGTCTGGCCGGAGTGGTTTAAGCTATTACCTGTCTTTTTTGGCTTTAGTATCTATAAGTTTAGGCGTATTGAATCTGTTACCAATACCAATGCTTGATGGCGGTCATTTGTTGTACTGTTTCATAGAGATTATTTTCCGACGTCCTCTTGCAGATGGCGTGAAGTCCGTTGGGATTTATTTAGGACTTGTTTTTTTATTGGGGCTAATGGTATTAGCGTTGAGTAACGATATTACACGTTTGATTAATTGAAAATTTTTATTTTAAAATCGTATTAGTTTGAGTATATATAATTCAAATCAACTTAATTTTTAACAAAAAATTAAGTTTTTAGGTTTAAGGCTTGATACAATTTCTTGACAGAGTCTCTTAGTTCCTATAAAAGGTTTGCAATTTATATTTTGCGGAATTTAAGACAAGCATCTTAAATGTAGCGTCATAGATTTTCAGATGTACTGGACATAAATAATAATGAAAAAAGTCAGTAGAAAAATTTTATTGGGTATTTGCTGGTCAACTTTAATGACCTGTTCAATTCAAGTTAATGCAGCGAATGAATTCGTGGTACGTGATATCAGAGTTAATGGATTACATCGGATAAGCACAGGTACTGTCTTAAACTACCTGCCCGTTCAGGTTGGCGAAGAAATAGGGCCAAACTCCACAGCACAAATTATTCGCTCTTTATACGACACCGGTTTTTTCCAGTCAGTAGAACTTGAAAGGAAAGGCAATACGTTGGTGGTTAATGTTATTGAACGCGCAACAATTGGTTCAGTTACGGTCAACGGAAATAAAGAAATACCGGCCGATAAGATGAAAGAGTTACTTAAGCAGCTTGGTCTGGTCAATGGGCAGGTATATCAGCGTTCTTCACTTGAACGTTTAGCAAAAGAATTAAAGCAGTCCTATAACGCGCGTGGAAAATACAATGCAAGAATTGAGACCAATGTAACCATTTTGACTGAAAACCGTGTCGCAATTTCTGCAACTGTTTCGGAAGGGCGAGTATCTCGCATAAAAGAAGTGAAAATAATTGGTAATCATGATTTTTTGACTAGTGAATTAAAACCAGTACTTTCCCTGTCAGTTTCAAATATGTTTACCTATTTTACCAAGAAAGATCAGTACTCCAAAGCGGCTATGGATGCTTCGCTAGAAGCACTTCGTTCCTTTTATCTTGACCGCGGTTATTTAAAATTCAGGATTGTTTCCTCTCAAGTGTTGTTAGCTCCAGATAAAAAAGATGTCTTTATCAATATACATGTTGAAGAAGGTCCTCAATATCGCTTTTCTAACTATACGATAACGGGTAAGACTATTTTACCTAAAGAAAAAATGGATGCCTTGGTTCAAGTAAAGAAGGGTGAAATTTTCTCAAGAAAAAAAGTCACTGAAAGTATTTCCGCAATTGGTTTAGCTCTTGGTGATCTTGGCTATGGGTTCCCAGCTATTAATGCTGACCCTCAAATTGATGAAGCCAATAAAACAGTCTTTATTAATTTCATTGTCGAGCCTGGACGTCATGTCTATGTTCGCCGGATTAATTTCCATGGCAATACGAAGACAGCCGATTATGTCTTGAGAAATGTAATCCGACAAAACGAAGGTTCTTTATTATCTTTACATAATATAAAAGAATCTGAACGACAAATGCGCAATTTGGGTTACTTAAAAAATGTTAATGTAAAAACAACACAGGTGCCTGGAGCAAATAATCAGGTTGACCTGGATGTTGAAATTGAAGAAGCACCTTCAGCTGAAGCAACCGCCTCCTTGGGATATGGAACCAATGGTCCTCAAGTGAATGCAGCCTTTAACCAACATAATTTCATGGGGACAGGTCGTTCCGTTGGCTTTGATTTCAATGCTAGTTATTGGGGTAGAAATTATTCTTTTAACTATTACAATCCCTTTTATACTCGGACCGGAGTAGGAAGAGGATTTAATTTGTACTATCAAACCATTGATCCAAAGCGTTTAAAAGAAATCTCTGTCTACTCTGCTGATCGTTTCGGCGGCGATGTAAATTACAATATACAGCTAAGTGAATACAGCAGTTTACAATTAGGATATGGGTATCAGAACTTAAACATCAGGTCACCAGGCAATGTAATTCCTTTCCAAAATTTCGTAAATGCAAAAGGGCGAGATTTCAATCAGATACGTCTGAATTCTGGTTGGTCAAGAAATACGTATGATCAGATGCCTTATCCAACAAAAGGTTGGAATCAGCAAGCAAGCATAATGGCAGCACTGCCAGGATCTTCTCGTTCTCTTTCTTATTATAAAGCCTCGTATATGACAAGAATTTACCAACCCATTTACAGAGGATTTATATTAACTGTTTTAGGTAATGTGGGTTATGGAAACTCATTTAATGATGATGGCTTGCCATTTTTTGAAAATTACTATGCAGGAGGTATTTCCTATCCTGGACAAGTTCGTGGTTTTGATAGTTATTCCTTAGGTCCTAGAGATAACTTCGGTAATGCACTAGGGGGGAACTTGCTATTGAACGGAAATGCCGGATTGATTCTGCCTTACCCCTTAAGCCGTGACACCGTGAGAACCACAGTGTTTACCGATTTTGGTAATGTGTGGGCGCGAGGAATACCAAGGCCCTTTACTGGAATAGATGCTGGTCCCCTACGTTATTCAGCGGGTCTATCACTAGAATGGCGCTCACCTTTCGGGCCTTTAGCATTTAGCGTGGCTGTACCCTTGAATAAGCAGCCGTATGACTCTAAACAGATATTTCAATTTAGTTTATCTTCCGGGTTTTAAGGGGAGTTTAAACCTTAATCAATATGAAGATGTTGATAGTTTGCGGTTATCGCAACCTAAATGGAAATATGCTAGCATCAAAGTCTTTTTAATTAGGAGAGCAACAATATGAAACGTTTTACTGGGATTTTAATTGCAATGGTATTAGCCCTTAGTGGCCTGAATGTTTTTGCAGACGGGGCAAAGATTGGTGTGGTTGACTTACAAAAAATCATGCAAACCTCTATCCAAATGAAAGCAATTCAGAAAAAACTGGAAAATGATTTTAAACCCCGTCGCGATAAACTACTCGCTATGGAAGAAGGTTTAAAAAAAGATATGGAAAAATTCAAGCGTGATAGTTCAGTGCTAAGCGATTCACAAAAGAAAGAGCTTGAGAAAAAAATTGTTTCCGTACAGCAAAATTTCGAAAGAGAAGGCCAGCACTATCAACAAGAATTAAGTACTGCTCATAACGAAGCAATGGAAAATTTATACAGCAAAATCCGCAAAGCTATTGCTAAAGTCGCCGAAACAGACAAATACGATATCGTCTTACAAAAAGACGCAGCTCCGTTCAGTTCTGAGAAACTTGACATTACTGATAGCGTATTAAAGCAAATTGCCTAATAAGTGAGTTTAAGTATCTACCCTCGCTGAATTAGCACAGCGCATCATGGATGGCTGCTTGCCTGTTAATGATAAGCAGACTATCCACCGCGTTGCATTTTTAGGTCGCGCTACCCGAACTGATGTGTCCAATTTTGATAATTCAAACATGCTAAGGTTGATCAGATGACCGAACATGTGCGTTTTGTTCAAAAATGCTTATTTTAATACACTATCAATTTAATGGAGCTTTTGGGCGCTATTTTACGGATTACTTTGATCTAACATAAAAACTGTTGCGTAAATAACACCGGATATTAATGAAGACCGTTAAAAAAATAACAAGTTTATTCATAATGAAGCATCGATAGACCACTGCAGCTATGAAAAAGGGAAGATTTCTGTTGAGTTATTACAGTTTCGGTGAATCCGTTAGTAAGTGCTCTGTTGACATTTCAGAATTGCGTTGTTAACAAAGTTAATAGTTATAAATCACAAAACTCAGTTTATGTTATAGAGATAAAAGACTTGTGGGGCAGGAGATTAAGACTGCCTGATATTGTGGTATTAAATATATATCGACTGTCAAAATCCTGAGAAGTTTAGGGTTTAATTGTCGGAAAAAAGATTATCCGAGCATCAATTTGGCGAGGAAAATATTGCCAATTTTAGGTCGTATTGATGAGATAAATGTTTGGATTATTTGATTGTAAAAGGACTGTAGCAATGCTCAAAGATTATTTGTATGAGCAACAGAGGAATGTGAAAAATAATGAGAGTTAAGGTATGAGCGAATCCATTAACATAATAAAAATTCTTGAATTATTACCCCATCGTTATCCTTTCATATTGGTTGATCGGGTTCTGGACTATAAAGAATTTGATTTTTTGACCGCTATTAAAAATGTAACGATTAATGAACCTTACTTCATAGGACATTTTCCTGGAAACCCGATTATGCCTGGTGTTTTAATGCTTGAAGCTCTAGCACAGGCAAGCGCTATTCTTTCCAATCTGTCCCGTCAAGCAAGTGAGGGTCATGAGTTTTTATATTTTTTTGCGGGTATCGATAATGCTAAATTCAAACAAATAGTTACTCCGGGCGATCAATTACGCCTTGAAGTTAAGTTAGTTGGACAAAAACGTGATTTTTGGCGGATGCATGGCGAAGTTTTTGTTGGCGAAAAGCTTGCCTGCTCTGCCGATTTAATGAGTGCAGCAAAGGAAATAAAAAGTGATTGATGAACGTGCGATGATCCACCCCTCGGCTAAATTAGCCCCAGGGGTAACCGTAGGCCCTGGAACTGTTATTGGTGCTGATGTTGAAATTGGGGAAGGTACCTGGATTGGTCCTCACGTTGTGATTCAAGGTCCAACCGTTATTGGCAAAAACAATAAGATTTTCCAATTTGCATCTGTAGGTGACGAACCGCAAGACATTACCTATAAAGGTGAGCCTACTCGCCTCGAGATCGGTGACGATAATGTTGTTCGTGAATACTGCATGATAAGCCGAGGAACCGTCAAAGGCGGTGGAGTTACTCGCCTTGGTAATGCTAATTATCTGATGGCCTATTCACATATTGGACATGACTGTATTCTTGGCTCCAATATCATAATGATCAATTACGCAGCTTTATCTGGGCATGTAATTGTCAATGACTACGCTACAATTGGTGCCTATGCTGCGATTCATCAGTTCTGCCATATAGGTGCCTATGCCTTTGTTGCGCGGGCAACTTATATTACTAAAGATGTTTTGCCCTACGTTATGATAGCTGGTAACACAACAGCAGCTTGCGGTCTTAATACAGTTGGTTTACGCCGCCGCGGATTTTCAGCATCCGCAATTGAGCATTTACGTCGGGCCTATAAAATTATTTTCCGTAAAGGATTAACAGTCCAGCAGGCTGTTGCTGAATTAGAACTTATGCAAAATGATTGTAAAGAAGTCATACCTATGATTGATGCATTGAACCAGTCAAGCCGAGGGATTGTTAGATAAATGCTAGATTCTCAATTATTACGTGATAAAACCCATTATGTTGCTGAACAACTTTTTCGGCGTGGATTTGATTTTGACGCCAATGCCTATATTGCGCTCGATGACCAAAGAAAAGCACTTCAGGTGTCTACTCAAGCTTTGCAAAATGAGCGAAACCAACGGTCTAAGACCATTGGCCAAGCAAAAGCTCGGGGCGAAGATATCGAGGAAATGCGGGCAGAAGTCAATCGTCTTGGTGAAGAATTGGATAGTAAAAAGGCGGAACTTGAACAGCTTTTAGACCAACTGGAAACTATAGCCTTAGGCTTACCTAATTTGCCGCACCCATCAGTTCCAAATGGCACTAGTGAAAAGGATAACCAGGAAATTCGCAGATGGGGTACTCTTCCTCAATTTGATTTTTTACCTAAAGCGCATGACGAGCTGGGAGAGGCTTTAGGTCAAATGGATTTTTCAACGGCTGCAAAAATCACTGGCAGCCGTTTTGTAGTGATGAAAGCGCAGATAGCAAGACTCCATCGTGCTTTGACCCAGTTTATGCTTGATGTGCATACTCAGGAACACGGTTATGAGGAAATTTATGTCCCTTATATTGTCAATGCAGACAGTTTGCTCGGCACAGGGCAGCTACCTAAATTTGCAGATGATCTTTTTAAATTAGAGGGTGAGCATAATTATTATTTGATTGCTACTTCAGAAATCTCAGTCACCAATACAGTACGCAATACTATACTTGCTCCAGAATATCTACCCATTAAATATGTATGCCATTCTCCTTGTTTTCGTAGTGAAGCGGGTTCTTACGGCAAAGACACAAAAGGGATGATCAGGCAACATCAATTTGAAAAAGTTGAGCTAGTATGGGTAACTACACCTGAAAATTCTTACGAAGCTCATGAGCAATTGACAAACCATGCCGAAATTATCCTCCAACGTTTGAATCTGCCTTATCGAGTTCTCACGCTTTGCACCGGTGATATGAGTGCAACTGCTACTAAAACTTATGATTTGGAAGTTTGGCTTCCCAGCCAAAATTGTTACCGTGAGATCTCTTCATGCTCTAATACAGAAGCCTATCAGGCAAGACGAATGAAAGCTCGCTATCGCGATCCAGTAACTCAAGAAACCGCTTTGGTGCATACGCTTAATGGTTCAGGTCTTGCAGTAGGCCGCACATTAGTTGCGATTATGGAAAATTATCAAGATAAAGCGGGCAATATTCAAATACCGGAGGCGTTACAGCCCTATTTGGGTGGTTTAGAACTTATCAAATTCGCATCCGTTTAAATTCTTACCTCTGGCTATCGCGTGCTTTGTGGTAACCAGACTTTCTTAGCAAAAATTCTTAAAAATTTACGATTAAAGTTTATGTGTTTTTTCAAAATAGAATGACGTCTTGTGTCCTTAAGCCCCTGCATAAGTGTTTTGCGAGAACCAAGATCTATCTAACCGTAACGGTTAATCATCCCAAGAGAAATAATCACTAATCAATGAATCCTTACTCAGGACCAAATGGGATGACAAGGAATCAGTATCAGGGTCCTACTTTTTCAGTTCGGGGTAATAATTGCCTCTAATAAGTTAATATTGCCTTAATATTAATCATGCATAATACTCCATTTGACTATAGCCTGCCTTTAGTGGACTAAGTATAGGAGTTAGCATTATGAAAACCAAAGAAGGTTTTTTTAGTCTAAATACACAGACAACCCTTGTTAGCCTAGGGAAATCCCATGAAGAAAATAGCCAATTACTTGAAAACCCTTCAATCCAGGCTGAACATCAGCCTATTCAAGTGGCTGATTCGTTTGATGCCAAACAATTTGTAAAAAGTTTTTTGGAGCAAGCCAAAGGGACGGCCTTAGGCGGTGCGGTTCTTGTCAATCACGTTATTCTAGCTTTAAGCATGATGGGTCATAAATTCACAGCTGATGATCATAAGCGCCTTGAAACCCTATTATTAAGTTATTGGGGTTTACGTGGTGGGGCCGCTGGCATGATGGCCATAACCGGATTAAAAAACAAAGCCCCGGATGCTACAGCTGCCTATATTTTGACAGAAAAGAATGTGATTAAAATGCTGGCCATTGCCAGTTTTCTGCGTAAAATGCCTATTCCTAATAGTTTTAGTAATACCTTACAAATTGCCTGTTCTATTTTAGTTTTAATGGATCAAGGTTTGTCTGCTAAGGCCTTGGTTGAGGAAAAAGCCGATCCTAGTAATTTTTCATATTCCGAAATCAAAGACCAGTATCAGGGAAAAAATGCTCTGATTGCTTTGATGACATTAAAAGAGATGCTTTTTAGAACCATTCAAATGGGTGCAACGACCTACACGGCAGGTTATGCATTGGCGGATGTTTTTGTGGATGCGAAGTCTCCTGTTGATCCTGCTAATCAAAAACAAATTTTAATGTGTATTGTATTGGCCTTTTCAATTCTTCAAGCCCTATGTGTTTTTCATCCGGTTTCAAGCCAGATAGCTAATCAAATTAGGTCAATTGAAATTAATATAGGCCTTGTTTTTCTGCCTCTTGTCTCATTGATGTTTGATTATCTGCCTCAATGGTTTTCCAATAATAGTTTAGAAACTGGAGTTATAGGATGCATCTTGGTCGGTCTCATACCAGCAATACTTGAAGCAACGGTTAGTTTTTGGGCACATCAAGACAAGATAGCTGCTCAAGATGAGGAAACACTAAGGGTGGAAGATTTAATAGAAGAGAATGGGAGTATTCGCTGTGGTTCATAATATAAAAATTTATACCTTATCAATTGTAACTGCTATGGGGTTTTTGTATCAGACTCATGTTATGGCAATGGAGGCCCCTAAAAGGGCAAAAATATTGTTTTTTCAACATGCTAATTTAGGAACCATCACCCCGGAAAAAACTAGCGCTTCTTGTTTTAATATTCAATTATCTCAGTTAAAAGAGCAGGTGATCTATTTTGCAAACGAGCCAGCACGTACCAGCGGAGTGATGAATTGGACTGATTTTGCCCTGACTTGGGCTCATAACAATATTCATCCGAACGCGGTGATTAATGCCATTAAAGATAAAAAAATAGTGAACGACACGGTGACTTTGTATAATTTGCAATATGATAAGCTCAACAAAACCGCTTCCTATAAAGCTTGTACACTTGATCCAAAATTAGAATTTGCTCCAGGCCAATTGGCTGATGTTTCGTTGTTTATTGATCCCTTCCATCCTTGGCCCTAAAATGCTTTGAATGATCCCAAAATAATATCCTAAGCTCAAGCAGGTTAACTTAAATAAAATTTTGCTCTCGAGAAATTTGTTCTAGGATTTATGCGCAGGGAGAAAAATTGTGAAAAAGAAAACGTCGCAAAATAAACATATTTCTTATTGTTCAACATTTTTAACAATTTTAACTATTCTTCATCACTTATATAGAAGATCATCGTCTGTATTTTTGAATGACCATTAAAACAGATAACGAAAATGGTTGATAAAAATGAATAGTTTGACATTGACCTGATTTTTTTTCAGCACAAAAAAGGGATCCCCCTAATCACTTAAGAAGCTTTCGTCTCTTGAAATATACATTCTCTTTGTTTGCACCCAACAACTTATTAAAGAACAAAATATAGTTCCGCCAGGGATAAAATATTAGCACTTAATTTCGTAAACCCCTGGGCCAATACCCGCGATATTGGTCCAAGAAGTGTTAGTAAACGCGATGCCTAGCTTTCAAGACAACAAGCGATTGTGTTAACGGCAATGTAAAAATGACCCACTAGCTGCAACTGAAAAATGATCCACTGTTGACTAAAGTTGGAAGAAGGCCCCAAAGCTGGAAACCGATATGTTAGGAGAAGAAACAGTGGTAGAAGTA
>JACCVV010000038.1 GCA_013697955.1 Tatlockia sp.
TTTTTCCCTGTAGTTTCTTTCCACTTAATTGTAGTACATAAAATTAGCTTCACGATCAAACCATTAGCGTATTTGACATTTAGGCTTTAGAAATGATATTTTGCTCTTTTATTGCTCATTATGATGAGGATTTTTATGAATAAGTTATTTTTAGTGAGTCTTCTAATTTCCAGTTTAGCTCAGGCTAATGTAAGTACTGTCGCTGTTACTGAAGCCTTAAATGATAACGACCTGATTGTTCCGATTACCCTTAATAACCAGTCCAACTCTGAAATCAGCTCAAATTCAGAATTTATTCCTTCAGAAGCAAAGATTGTGGCTCCCCAAGATGCTCTAATATTTCAGATAAAAATACCCAATGTTACTGGCACAAAACGAATCCGTTACACTAATTCAGGCTTTGGCTGTGATTTTTACATTGATGTGCTAAACAATAGTCAAATGATGCCAAGCATGGCCTATATTACCGGCGTACCTATTAATAATGGTTCCATGTGCAATGTTTTCAACGTAGGTGGCGTAAATCATCTGACTGTTTCTTTTATAAAAATAAATGTTTAATCAAGTTACTTCTAACTATGCCCTTTATTAATTGTGAATAAGTTTTTAAGGCCAGATTCCATAGATATCTTTGCGCAAAACCCGAATTTCTCTTTTGCTAAAGAACTATCTCCCAAGGAATGATAGGGATCTCCTGGACGCGCATTTTCATGAATAATAGATACTCTTTTGCCAGATAATTTCATCATTAATTCGGCTAAATCTAATATAGAAATAGGATTTCCATTACAAATATTATAAATACCTGATTTTATAGATTTATTATTTGCCACAGCAACAAATCCCTCTACGACATCCTCAAGATAAATAAAATCTCTGGTTTGATTACCATCACCAAAAATTCTAATTGGCTGTCCTTTATCTATTGCATTTTTAAAACTAGTAATAACACCGGCGTAGGAATTTGAATCTAATTGGCCAGGCCCATATACATTAAATAAGCGTAATCCGATTGCATTTACCCCATATGATTTTGCTACTACTTCAGCATATATTTCATTTGATAATTTATCGGCCCCATAAGAGGAAATGGGATTAACTCTATGTAATTCTGATGAAGGCAAGTCTTGGGAATCACCATAAACAGCACAAGATGAAGCGTAGACTAACTTAACGGGATGAGCTGCTCGCCTCAACTCTTCAAGTAAGCCATTAAATGCCAAGACATTATTTTCATGGCTGAAAATCCAATCTCTAGCGCAAACTGTAAGAGATAATATTGCTGCTAAATGAAAACAGGTATCTACCCTTTTAAGACATTCTCTTAATAGCCCTTGAGACAAAACATCACCCTCTATTATCTCAGCCTTAGAAATATCAAAATATGTGGGTTTAAGTATAGATTTATCGATTACTATTACTTTGATGCTTTTAGATAATAAATAACTAACCAGACGGCTGCCAATGAATCCAGTACCTCCAGTTACTAATACTTTTTTCATAGATCTACCTGAAGCAATATTTAATTTTAAGGTTAGCTTATAACGAGAAAATTGCACTAATATAAGTGTCGAATGTACGGTTAGATTAGAAATAAGCTGGTTAAATAAACAGTAATTTTTTTAATATATAAGTGCACCTCAAGCATTACTAAAATAAGAACTCAAACACATTAAATCAAGGTTACCTGCATAACACTTCAGCCCCTTGTATTGAAATGGGGTCAATTTTCCAAATATAACTACTTCTTCAAGCACCTTAAAAGACTATTTGTAAATTCATTATTAAAGCTCTTATTGCCCATTTTAATGTTTATTTATAAAGGCTTTCCCCTTAGTCGATTAAAAATATATTGAAAAGTAGCAACAGTACAACATAATCCTCTGAACTGACGGAAGCCAAACATTTCAGCTGTAACAAGGGCAATAACCCTGAAGAAATCCCACTTTCTATTGTATTTGTTAAAGCTAATCTGATTAAGAAAAAGCATGGCAATGGAAAGAAGAGCAATATAACCCCATGCAAGTATTATAAACCATAGAAAAAAGGTTAAATTGATTGCACCAAAATACAAAAAGATTAACAACAATATTAGAGAGGTAAATTCTACAACTGGACCGAAAACATCATAGGTTACGTAAGCTGGAAAAGTTAGTAAACCAACAATCCCATATCTTGGATTTAAAAACATTTCACTATGAAGCATGGTCTGACGTAACATGCCTCGTTGCCACGCATTTCGTTGCTTCCAATAACTTTTCAACGTGGTGGGGGTATCCGTCCAACAAAACGAATTAGGTGAATGATTCAAGTTGTAGGGATAATTGTTTTTCCGCATGTAATGATGGATTTTGGTCGTAATTTCTGCATCATAAGAAAAATTTGCGGCATCGTATCCGTTAACCTCTCGCAGCACCTGAGTCTCAAACAAGGTATACGCTCCTGGATAGCAAAGCGCACCGCCCAATACGTTCAATCCCGCACGGCCGTAAAGAAATGAGCGTAAGTATTCAACCCCTTGCACACCTCCAATATAGTGGCTTGGAAATTGAGTAGTAACCATTTTTCCCTTTTCTATTATATTGTCATTGGATACATAAACTGATCCACTAACTACCACACAATGAGGTTTTGACAAAATAGTAAACAAAATACGGGTAAGAGCTTCGGGCTCTAATATTGTATCAGCATCTAAATTTACCATGATGGGTGTTGTACAAGCATTTAAACCTGCATTCAAAGCGTCAGCAGCGCAATTATAGGGGGAATGCTCCTTGTCAATAACCATTACATTATCAAAGCGTTGAGATTTATAACAATTTCTAATAAATTCAGTTTTTATAGTTTGTCGGATAACATTAGGTATTTCATAAAGTAATAACTCTCTTTTGAAAATCTCCATTGTATTATCTGTTGAACCATCATTCACTAGAATGAGCTTAACATTTTTATAATCGCTATTTAACACACTATAAATCATATCCATAACCCCTTCTTCTTCATTAAAAACAGGGGTTACTATTGTGATGGGTACCATGCAATTTTCATTAATTAATCGATTAGCGTTTCCATAGTGAACTTGATTAAACTTATTTAATACTTCCGGATAGGCCACAAACATAAGAAGTGTATACCAAACAGATAATATTAGATAATAAATGAGAATGCAGAAGGTTAATGTTATTAGGATTGACATAATCATAATTTTTCCCGCTCCTTAAGAACCAATAGCGCAGACTCATAGGCAAATTTATCTTGCTCAAGAGATTGTTCTTGCAATACCTGAATCCCTTCTTTACCTTGTTTGTATAAGGAAAAAGCAGCATTTTGTCGGACCCACCAATCTGAAGAATGCAGCAGATTTGATAAAAGATCTATACTGGTTTTTGTATGAATCGAGCCAAGTGCTTTTGCAACTGCTGAAGATACTTCCCAATGGGGACCATATGCTAAAGAATAAATTAATTCATTTTTAGCATCATCCTCACAATGGACCAAATAATTAATTACTACAATTTTTAGGTCAATAGAATCATAATTTAAATCTTTTTTAGCACAGGCTGCGATAGTTTGTTGAGGAAAAGCAGTTAATAATCTATAACAAAATATTCTAGTATAAAGATGCTGTTCATATTCTAATCTCTCTAAAATAATAGGGGAAATATCGTTATTTAATTTTGATATATTTTCCACTATCAAAGTTTGTGGTAGGCGACGTCCCTTAGAAAAAATTGTAATCATTTCATTAATAAGTTGTCGATGATTATGTGTAACTACAACCTCTGCTGCATTAATTGCAATTAAAATAGAGGGATCATTAAGTAGTTTTAATAATTTCTCTTCGTCTTTTGCCTCAAAGCTATACATGTAGCACAAAGTTGCATCAAATCGTTTATACCAAGTTCTTGAAGTAGCCCATTTTCTTGCAATTGGTTGTAATACTAAATCAGATAACTGTTTTTTGTATGTAGAAAAATATTCATTTTGACTGCTGCTTCGTTTAGTACCTTCTAAATTTCTCAATACATCATTCAGTGATTTTTTTAAAATTTGAGCTGATTTTTGAGGAAATGATTCTTTTCTATCGAAGTGTGATGAAAGCATTTCGTTTAATTGAATTGTTTTTTCTGCATTCTTTTTATCTCGTAGATGAGTATAATATTTATACACATAGACTGTAATCAAGAAAACTAATATAAGAAATATCTGTGCTATTGTGACGACCTTAACAATTTTTATTAATATTTCCATTTAATTAATGTCCAAAAAAACTAAAATTGAAAGTGACTCACCCCTCAATAAAAGATTATCAAGGCTGGTTAATTGATATTCGCGTTTATTAAGCACTGTATTCCCTTATTCAGTTTCTCATTTTAACCTATGACTTAAAAAAAAAGCGTCCCTTTTGCTTTGAAATGGTTCTTAAATGCTCATTTTACTCAAAACGTTTTTCAATACGGATGGTCCCTCCAGTTAATTTTCGATTCAGCCCATTTGGATACTTCTGCTCTGTATATCCGGCACCAATATCAACAACGATTGTATGATTTAAAATTGGGAATGCGTAATCAATACTCGCACCTTTAAGGGAGGTTGTAACAAAACTAATATTAGTAAGATCAAAGAGATCGGGACTGCGGCCTGCAAGAACATTAAGGTTAATATAATGATCCTTATTTCCACGTAAATAGTGACGGATAAGACCTGTATAAAGAATAGAGCGAGGTCCAGGATTAGTTTGATAAAAATAAGGCTTAAATGTTATTAAGTTATTAATAATTTCCTTAGTTATCGATCCTGTATAATAATGAAAGGCTTTACTGTTAGTAACTCGGTGGTATTTACCCCCTAAGGAAACCTGGGCAAACCTAGGAATCGACACATAAGCTTCAGCACCCCCTAGAACTCGAGGGAATAATGTGGGCTCATTGGCATAAGCTGCATTAAGGTTGAAAGACACATACTTATTTAAGATTGGCCAAGCGTCAATTTCTGCCTGGGATGCGGATTTCAAAAACCGGTTATTGTAATTAATCTTTCCATAAATAATGCCATAATCAGTATCACGCCCATAATATAGTGTTGTGAAATCCCAAACTTGATGTCGATCGGAAGCGTAAAAAGCTTGTTGAGAAATTCCTACAGTATTTCGACCAATCATGTATCGAGGAGAGCTGCTATCAAGATTTGCTTTTAGGGCTTTTGCATTTTGGTTGGTTGGATCTTTTGCTAATACAGATCTTGCAATATCAGCCGCGCGTGCGAAACGAGCTTCTTGAAAAGCAATGGTCCCTTCGAGGCTAAATAAATCCAGATTATTAGGCTGTAGCGCTCTTCCAGCGGCAAGGACACCTTTAGCTTCTCTTAAACGATTTGTTGCAATGTAAAGATTGATTAACTGAACACGTACATCAGTGTAGTTTGGTATATTGCTTAATACTAAATTAAATTGTTTATAAGCTAAATCATATTGTTTTTGCTGGAAATAATGTTGACCTAAAACAAATCGTACATCCCAATCATTGGGCTTTTCTCTAAGATAACTTAAAGCTCTAATAATTGCTTGCTGATTTTTTCCTGCTGCAAACATTTTTTTCAGAATCTGATATTCTTCAAGGCTTGAGGGTCTTGCCTCTTTATATTCAGCTCTTGCAACAGAATCGGGAGCAGAAGTTTGAGCTGCAATAATTTTTTTCTTTGCCTTTAATAGTTCGTCCTTACCCGGAGAG
>JACCVV010000056.1 GCA_013697955.1 Tatlockia sp.
CATATGGAACCAAGGGACTGCAATATTTCAATAAGGGCTAAATCAATAGAGGTCAAAACCGATTATAAATCTGCACATGATGTCACTTTAATTGCCAGCAAAGGGAACGTAGCAATCAATGGCAATGTCAGTGGCGATAAAGTAGTTCTTCAATCAGAAAAGGCAAACATTGAGGTTACAGGTAAAACAGTGGAAGGAAAAACCTATGTCTATGCTGAGGCAAAAGGAGATATTAAAGTCTCTGCAACAGAAAGACATTTTAAAGGAAAATACAGTCCAGAAATAGAATACACCCAGGCACAAATTATAGGCGGGTCGGGTAATGGGGAAACAGGTGGTGCAGGCGTTATTTTAAAAGCCCATGGCAAAGCAATAATCGATGCGTCTAATGTAGTAGCGGTAGGAAAAACGGTGGTAAGCGGCGACAAGGGCGTTGAGCTTAAAGCTCGATCAAATAGTTATGTAAGTGAACGTAAGTCGCGTTCTAAAAGGGTCTTAGGAATTAAACATGGTAAGAAAAAAACCGAAACTACAGACGCCAACATTTGCGTCACTACTTTAGGTTCTGTTGAGGATCAGGTGCAAGTGATTTCTTCAACAGAAAGTGTTGATGGGATTGCTGGCAATTTTATAGCGAAAAAAGGTACTGACATCTATGCCCATAAAGACATCAATCTTAAGAGCCTGATTACGGAAACCAAGGTTAGGAAGCAAGAGAAATCCTTGTTTGGATTAAATTCTAAAAAGAAAAATGAAAAGCATGAGAATGTAAAGCTTGTAGAGTTCGTATCAAACGGTGGTGAAACACGTTTACACGCGCATACAGGCAATATCAAAGGAACTGATTTACGATTTCAAGGTTCAGGAAAAGTGAGATTTGAGTCTCCAAAAGGATCTACCTTATTAAAATCCTCAATGCTTAACCACAGTATTAAAACTAAAGAAAGAAAAGTGTCTGTACGCTCACCCTTTGTAGATTCAGCCAAGCGGGCTAGAGGTAATACGAAACGTTTTGTGCAACAGGCAGAACCTGTACTAGGGCAAGCAGAAACGCTAGCAAAGGCTAATACTCCTTTGGAAATGGTGGCAGGGGCTTCTAATTTAGCCATCGGTGGCTATAACGCCGCCTGTGCTTTAGCTGAAGGAACTTATAGTCAGCAGCTGATGCAGGGCATGGGTTTTACTCCAAAAATTGATCTAAGCATGACCCTAACTGAAACGAAATCTCAGTATCAGACGGGAACAGGTGCTGGAATTTTCGTAGATGGGGATGTCACTTTTTTCGCAAAAGATGAGATCGAGTTAGTAGGAATGCCCATAATTGCCAATAATTTAGGGATGGAGGCCAATCAGATAGGAATGAGGGGGCATGCCTTTGAATCCAGTTATAGTAAGACAAGTACTACGGCAACAGTCGGAATCAGTCCAACAGGAGGCGTTACCGATGCCTCGGTTAATCATTCATCTCAAAAAATGAAAGCGACTCAATATCAAAACATGCAAGTACAAATTAAAAACAAGGTCACTATTGAAGCACAGCTAATGGAAATGGATGCGGCATATATGACCAGTGATAAAATTAGTGCCAAAATTGATAAATTAACGGTTAGAACAAGGCAGGACGAACTTGAGCAAAGTGTTGAAAATTACAGTGCTTCTACAACGGGTGCTGTCTCTATGTATCAATCCGATACGCACTCTAAACAAGTGAACCAACCTGCAGGTATTCATGTCTTTTCCGATATCGCTAAAGAAGACATGCAAATTAAAGAGGCGAACCTTATTGGTTCTGCGGTAACAAGCGATGGTTACAATGGTTTTGAGCCTGATAAATTAATTACAAAAACTTTGAAAGATTCATCCAAAACTCGTGGCTTTGGAGTTTCTGGAAATTTAAATAGTGTAACTAATGCCTTGGATTCAGATCCTGCCAAAACATCGCAGCTAACCACCTTCAGCGTATCGCATGAAAAAAGAGATTATGCGGCTGAAAATCGAGCCACTATTTATGGCGCAAAGGGTCAAAGTGAGAATTTAAAGATTAACCATCCTCATTTAAATACCAACTCAGCACAATCCAAACGGGTGACGCGTGATCAAGCTGAAAATATTACTTTGGATATTCCTGTGGAAATTGTAAAGACCTCAGTACAGGCAAGTATCGGATTTTTTAAAACGGCCAAACCCAAAGAACAAAAAATACCGGTTATTTGTGAAAAAATAGAAGAATTGCCAGAGACATTGAGCGCACCTAATGAAGAATCTGCTTCAGAAATCTGTTCGGAATATGAAGGTGTTACAGAGACGCCTAATGTTATAGAGCCATCTGCAGGTGGTCAGCAGATAGAAGAAAAAACCAGTATCCAATTTGTAGAAATTATGAAAACAGCAGATCCAATTAATCCAATTGCTGAGCCAATCGAGCTTGTTAATGCAGAACTTGAAACTGAAATCCCAGAGTTTTGTGAAACGTTTAATCCTGATTTACAAATGCAAACCCTGGGAATGAAAAAGGGGCGTCATGGACAGCAACTTTGTAACAAAGAAAACGGTCAATACACAAACACGGAGAAAGAACTGGAGATATCCAAAGAAAAAAATAGAGTGAATGTGGGAATTGAATGCGTAATTTTAGAAGAGGGGGATAAAACAGACGGTTTATATTACAGCGTAAAAGTAGATCCCTTAACGAATACCTTAATCATGGATGCAGGTATAGGCAACCAGTATGTGTTTAACATTGACTCAAAAGGGGTCGATTTAGGTAATTTGGGTTCTGCGTCTTACCGTATTGATGCCTGTAGTGCACAAGCCCTCATAAATACACAAATGGAACTAACATCCACTTCTGCAACTGCGACCTTGGGAGGTGAATTTGGTCTAATGGGGCCAGGTGTGGGTTGCGCTTACAACTCACCAACCTTTAGTTTTATGGGATTGAGTTTTCAACTTAGCGTAGAGGGTTCCGCTGGGGTGGGTTTAAAGATAGCAGGAGAAGTTGGAGCAGAGGCTAATGCAAGAAAAATGAATATCTCAGGTATTGCTAAAGTAGGATTTTTTAGCGGAGCAGGCGCTAATGTTGCCCTAAAACCTTCAATTGGTCTAGATCTTTATGCTCTAGAAGAGCACCCCAGAAGGGTTAGGGAAATTATAGAAAAAGATCCCTTTGTGATGCGTATTTATGAAAAGTTGAAAAACTATGAACCCGTAAGTTCATGGGAAATTGAAGAATTTGATAGAGCCTTTCTTGATGCCGATATGCAAGCACGATTCGGTCAGTAGTTAAAATAAATTTTTTAAGGGGGATAGTATGTCGTTTTGGAATGCATGGAACTTTTTTAAATCTACCGTTCATGAGGTAGTTAATTGGCAGTCCAGACATCGACTTGAGTCGTTTTTGGTTGTTCTTGTATCAATTGGTGCAGGAATGGCAGGAGGTGCAGTATTGGGAGTACCGATATTAGTTGGCGGCGCTTATCTGGGTGTCAATAAAAACATCACTGAGAAGAGGGAACAAGAAACCAATAAGACGAATGCAGAGTTGCGCAAGACTGTAATAGCACAACAAGAAGTGAATATAATTAACACCCAATTAAGAGAGGGTGTCTTAAAAAATCTGGAAACTATAAATAATCAAAAAGCAGAGATAAATCATCTAAAAGCACAAATAATCCAGGAAAAAATTGTTTCGCCTGGATCACAAGCGAAGAATGATGTTCCAGTAAAAGGATCGGGAAAAGGCTTATTTTCGCGCACTGAAGTAACAAAAAGATCAGTGACTCAATGCGAGTCAACTATGTCAACTAATTTTGAAATTAAACTATGAACTGAGGTGATTATGTTTTCTAAAATTTTATACGAATTAAGCCCTAGAGCTTTTTATCAAACATCGCTACTTTTTGGATCTGTCGCATATACGATGATACAGCAGCGTGCATTTTTTAATGATACTCCCCTATCAGAAACTATAGTCGAGCTACAACGAGAGTTAGGTGTTCTAAACAGAAGGTGCCAATTACAAGAAGCAATCAATTCACTTAATGAAGAATTTATTCATTTAGTAGAAGAGGGAAATTCAAAAATAAGTCCGGAAATTAAATTGATCGAAGCTCAACTCGAGCAATATCAACAAGAACTATCCAATTTAAATCTTAGCGATTACCGAGATTGTAGTTCAACGGATGTAAATGATTTACAAGGATCACTAAATTCTCAAACGATAC
>JACCVV010000060.1 GCA_013697955.1 Tatlockia sp.
AAGCCTCCCAAAAATGGACTATGTCCTTGCGGGATTGGAGAGCTGCCATGAATTATTTTGCTATTGAATTCGACGGTAGGATCTCAGTATAAAATCGGCAGTTACACAAAAATATTTACAGGCTCCGCGAATGACAGCAACTACCCAACCTGGTTAATTTTACTTTTCTGTGTTCCTGTCTTAAGTCAAATAGGCTGGGCAATTTTTGAATTGATAAAATGTTGCCTCCCCGATCCAGAAGTAGATGAACCTATAATACCAAACAATTTCATCTAAGATCAGAGCGTAACCTCTTCTGAGGTTGTGCTCTTAGCCAAATGTTGTTCTTTTAAATAATTAGTAAATCTTCAGGTTTATTAGCGATAAAATCGGGTTTAAAAGAGGCAAGGGCTTTTAGTGAATTAAAACCCCATGACACCGCTATCGACCCTATTCCCGATTTCAGCGCGGCTTCGACATCTCGAGTTTCATCACCAATATAAAAGGTTTGTGAAGGCTCCATCCTATGTTTTCGAATAATTTTTTTTAGACTCTGTTTTTTCCCAAAATAACTCGATTCACTGTGGATAAAATCAAATAAATGATCAATTTTATTATTTTGAAGCCAGGATACGACATTATCCAAAGAATTGGATGTGACAATTCCTAAAGCGCAACTAGAGTTATAAAGTTCGTCAAGCACCTCGGGAAGGTTTTCAAAAGCGGCTAGGTTGGGTATTTCATTTCTCATGATTTCTCTGGCCTTTTGCATGACTTTGGGAAGCTTTAACAGGGGAATTTTCAAATACTTGATTAGTTCATTTGAAGTCATATTTTTTATATCTTCAATCTCGATTTCATCTATTTTGCGAAATTTGAAATCTTCAGCCAAAAGATTAAATTTTTGCATTACCGTATTAAAGCTATCGACGAGAGTGCCATCAAAATCAAAAATCAAATTGCATTGCCTAGTGTTGAGCATATTTTTCTCTTTTATAAACATTAACAATAATCTATAACAGATCTTGCTCTCTTTGCGAACGGATTGTTTTTCTCTTTTCAAACTTTAAACAAGACCCCTAAAAAGATGATTAATAATTGATTTTAGATTTTTTAAATTGTATAATTTGTTCTTTCTTTGGGCAAAAGGTTTTAAAATGGGTACACTTAATAGAATATTCGATTATTTATTTATAAATTCCAAAGTAAATACGCTTTTATTTTTTGCCTCCGATTATCAGGATCACTTAAGGGAAAAACTGCTGGAAGCAAAAACTATCTATAAAAAACAAATCAGGCGCTATGGTGGGCTAGGTTTTTTTCTTTCTTTTATTCGCGGAACAGAAGCTTATACGGCTAGAGAAAATTTATACGAAATAGTCAACAAAGGTGATGAGGATATAATTAAGCATCTACCTACTATCCTAGAATGGATGGTTAATAGTCCATTCCATGTTTTAATTCGTACTTTAGCGTCAATTGCACATTCCAGTTTTGAATTGGAATTATCAGAAACTCTTTTTAGAACATATGATGCTGGCGGAGCAAACCGATTTAACCCCTTTCTTTACCTTGCGAAATTTTTTGTATTGTTAATTGACCTAATTGAACCTCTTATAGATCTGACTATTTTCAATCAGAAGATTCCAATTATTTTTAGAATTCCTTTTGTTGCGATAGGTTTAATGTTCCTTAGCTTTGGATTTATATTCGCAGTGCTTTATTTTACGACAGAACTTGTATTGAATACTTTAAATACTTTACTTGTTGAACCTGTACGTTTTGTTTTTGAAGTAATTCAACAACTTATTACTGGATGGAATTCAGAATTTAAATCTTATGCTCCTGAAAATTTTAAGAAGTTAAATAATTTCACACAGGCTGTTGATCCACACCCCTTCGATGAAGCTATAAAAGATAACTCTTTAAATATATACAATGGATCTATAGTGACTTTAGTTGAATCCAGGAAAGATGTTCTTCTTTCTTTAGATAAACATCAAAATCATGCTTTTTTTCAGGCCAATAAAAATACTCCTTTATTTAACCTGCATCCCCACACCATCTTGAAAGCTTATAGAAATCACAATATGTTTCAGAATTTCCTTTTCTTCTCCCATTTTACAAAGACGAGCATGGCTAATTTGTTTCCAGTAGAATTAACAGCGAAAATAGTCAATATATGTAATGATATGCCCTTTCCGGCTGAGAAAAAGCAGGAAGAGTCTAATCCAAATTACCTCACTTTATAATCACACCAGGTGAGCTCTAAATTAATAAGGTCTCACCTTAAGTAAATTTCCATTCACAAAGCTCCTGCTCGCGAGCCTCATTAAGAATTTCCTTAGTTCTTTCGTAAAAAATCTGAGTCGTTTCACCTCTTTTATTAAAGAAGCAATGGTCTTTTTTAAGAGCTGATTTCTTGACAATGTTATCTACTGTATTGAAAACAGCAGACCATTTTTTTGAACCATTTAGCCCTTTATCAATTTCCTTCAATATCAAATTCATTCCTTTAGGAATCACATTAGACTTACCTGTATTCAAATCGACTATATTTTCACCGCCAAAATAGCCAATATCCCATTGAGTATCCATGATCAGGAATTGTATTCCTTGTAAAACATGTTTGGCCGCCTGTTCATTTCTATTCATTTTATAAAAAATATTATCCTGTCTATTTTCAAATCTGAGCAGTTTTTCTTCGACAAGTATTTTCGACTGCCAGAAAGTGACCATTGTTATATTATTTAATTGGTATTCTAATAATTGCTTTTTAAATTCGTTTTTTTGCAGTGGATCTGCATTGGATTTCGCAATGGCCTCATGAATATTAGACGCTGGAATAGTGCGAAGTAGGGTTTCATAGAGATAAGCATTATCAGCAAGACTGCCGACTTTGGCTTTTCGTGGCGCATGAATGAAAATATATCCAGCCTCTTCAGCAGGTATTTTATAGTTCTCATTATCATCCACAAAAATGACGGATTCTGGTCTAACCTTGAATTCATTTTGATAGGCTTTTAATAAGCTATTTTTAGATTCATTGGTTTCTTCGTTTAGCAGCGTTAATCCAATTTTCCTTGCTTTATTTGCATTAAGATAAGGTCTTTCATGACCAAAAATAAAATCTAATCCTTCATACATTGCTCTTGAAAATTTATTTCCATCGTCCATTTGAATGCGCTGTGAACCTATAACAGAGATGACTTCATTTGCATGTAAAATTTCAAGTGTCAGCCTTAAAAAAGTCTTATTAGACACAATAAAATCGTAGAGATCTTCACCATAATTCGACTCGGGATTACGAAATTCAGGCTCATAACAATCATCATTAGTCTGGGGTCTCCCCTGGTTTACAGGGCCATCGATATCCCAAACCACAATTTTTCCTTTTTCAGTGAGGTAAAATTGCTTTTCTTTTCTTAACTGTTCAAAAAAATGAAGATTTTCTGAGAGATTCTTTTGAATATCTTCGGAAAAAAACATTTTCGCGTTATTGGTATCTCTCGATTTTAAATGAACAAGCTTTGCCAGTGTTTGTAATAGCTCTAATTCATGTTTACCGGCTGATTTTATAAATTCGCTAAATTGTTTCTTAAATTGAAGGCGTTTAAGAAACCCAAGCTGTAAAATAAAATTCTGCGCATCGTCTAAGGTTAAGCCTTTTTTGGACCGCAAAAAGTCAAAAATATTTTTTCCGCCAGCCATGCCTTGCTCCAAAAAAGTTACAGAAACTTTGATTTTTTTCCATTATAGGTACCAAATATTAAGATAAAATTAACTGACTCCAACTCATCTTCTTCTATGTGCAGTACTAATCAAAACGAGCTAACCGCCTATTTTTTCATCTAACTTTCCTTGACTTAAACCTATATAGTGCCGATAATTTGTCCATGTTGAATTCAATAAATAATATTGGTCATTAATCCTACAGGAAAAAAATGAAATTCCAAACCTTACCTTTATTAACAGCATTATTAATGTCCACTTTTTTAGCCCCTCTCTCTTTTGCAGATGCATCAACTAATAACCCTATCAAGGCGCATTTACAAGGTGCCTTAAAAAAATCGGCCAAAGCCCAGATGGTCCCTGGAGCGGTTGTTTTTGTTCATAGGCCTCGCGGTAATATTTCTATAAGTTATGGAACCAGCCAATTGGGTAAAGACCTTTTGCCTAAAGCGATTACTCAATTTCGAATTGGGTCAAATACCAAATCAATGATTTCTGCAGTGATAGTTCAGTTAGCGCAAGAAGGTGCTTTGAATCTGGATGATCCTGTCGCAAACTACATTCCCGGTGTTCCAAATGGGGAAAATATTTCATTAGACTTATTAATGAAGAACCGCTCGGGACTGGCGAATTATTTACAATCTCCAGAAATAGCCAAAGCCTTTGACGCCAATCCATCAAAAATTTGGAAGCCTGAAGAATTGTTGGCTTTGTCTTTTGAACAGGTACAAGCCGCTCCTGACAAAAAATTTGATTATTCTAATACCAACTTTATTTTACTTGGCTTAATTGCTGAAAAATTGGAAAAAAAATCATTATCAGTGATTTTTAGAGAGCGCTTATTTGAGCCTTTAGGCATGAAACACACTTATTTACCTGAGCCTTCTGAAACCCAAATGACAAAACCCTTTGCTCATGGCTATGCCTATGGCAAATCAGCTCATGTTTTCACGCATGTCCCCTATTCCAGCAAAATGCAACAAGCCATTAAGCATAAAAGCGTTTTGCCAAAGGATTATACGATTCAAAGTGCCTCATGGTCCTGGGCTGCAGGCGGTGTTGTTTCAAATGCCAAGGATTTGGCCACCTGGATAGAAGCTTTATCAGAAGGGAAATTATTTAAGCCCGAATTTTATAAACGCTGGAAAAACAGCCCTGTTTCCAGTGATGAAACGAACCCGAATGTAAAATACGGTTATGGATTTATGACCATTAAAAATGACTTTGGCTTATTCTATTTTCATAGCGGCGAGCTGCCCGGGTTTAATTCATATATGATTTATCATCCAAAGCTTAAGCAAGCCATAACAATGTGGGCAAACTTAACCCTCTCACCCTCGACAGAACCTACTGCCGGCCCAATTAAATCGGCTATCTTTGATCTTCTTTATACCCCCAAAAAATGATTAATTTCCATCCAGACATACCTCTTTTATAGGCCGATTATTTTAAAATTGATCTAAAAAAGAGGATTTTAGGTTTGAAATTTTTCCTTATCAGTTGTATGGTGATTACTTCTTTGTTTTGTGTATAACTTAAATCTAAGGAAGAAGATTATGAGATACCAACTACTAGGATTAGGTCTGGCGGCCTTTATAAGTCAGAATCTAATTGCTTCAGAACCGTTGATAAAATCACCGACGATTGCTCAACCCACTGCTTGTATTGCTTCACAATTTACTGTTTCGGGCGATTATAATTGGAAATCTATCACTCTTAAATTGACCAATAACTGCGATTCAGCCGTTGATTTTGAAAATACAACCGTTACTTTTAAAAATAGAGCTGCTCTTAATACTAATTTCTGGGGAAATTTTAGCCCCCTTCCCTACCCTGATGCGCCTTTAAATATCAGTTCACAACCTCAATCTGATGGAACCTTTTTAGCAACTTTGAACATGCATTTCACCGCTTATCCAGGCGTCACAACTAAATTACCAGTTGGCTCTTCTATCCAAATTCTCTATGGAGTTAGTGCAGATACGCACCTGGACAATACCACTTCTGTTTATCTAAGTGGAACGCCAGCGCAAACGGGAAGCCTACAATTAAGAAGCGCTTCAACCAAACCTGCATCAATTAGTCAAACTTATGCCCTCATTCATATAACCTTAAATGGTACAAGGGTCAGTGATATTCAGCTTCCCTGGAATACTACAGTAACAGTACCTAATTTAGTTCCAGGTAATTATGCGATCGCTCCTGAAGCTATTTCAGATAGTTCTGGCAATACTTATCAAGGCACAGCGGTACCCAGTACTGTTACCATAAACGCTAACCAACAAGCCGCTTCGACAATTACCTACAATCAGGTTCAGCAAACAGGAAAGATTACGATTAATGTACAAAATCTTCCTGCTGTATTGGCAGGTTATAGTGGAAAACCGGTTGTTTCCCTGCGCGAAAATCAATCCGGTTCTTCTACAAGCCAAACGGTTGATTGGAATGGTGCTACAACTGTAAGTCAGTTGAAAGTGGGCTCTACCTATGCTTTTTCCACTAACACAATTAACTTTAACGGTTACAATTGCACCCCACTTTTCAACCCGGCAAGCTTGGCTGCAAGTGCTACTTCGGCAACAACAAGCCTGACCTATAATTGTGTGCAAGTAGCTCAAGATACTGTCACTTTGAAGGTTAGCGGTGCACCGACCTCTTTAGATTCTTTAAAAGTAACCTTAACACCAAACAATAATACAGCTTTGAAAACAAGTACTGTTAATTTATCAAACGGTTCTGGTACCAATACTGTACTGTTAACTGATGGCGTCATTTATACGCTTTCAGCCGATCCCGTAAGCGGCTATACCATTCAATTTTCACCTCAACCGCTAACCGCTACAGCGAATGCAATCGCAACAATTACCTTAACCCAGCAGGCAGGCGGAACCCCTCTTGCTATTAATGGTCAACTTAGGGTTTGCGGAACCAAGCTTTGTAATGAACAGGGAAATCCTATTCAGCTCAAAGGAATGAGCACGCATGGACTGCAATGGTATGGTGAGGGTGTCTGCGTCACGCCTGCTTCACTGGATACTTTAGTAAATAATTTTAAAGCCAATGTAATCAGGCTTTCACTTTATGTCCAGGAAGGCGGTTATGAAACCAACCCGGCTAAATATACTCAGCAAGTGAAGGATTTAATTAATCAGGCCTATAATCGCGGCATCTATGTCATCGTCGATTGGCATATTTTAAATCCTGGTGATCCCAATTATAACCTGACTCGCGCTAAGCAATTCTTCACCGATATTGCCAGTGCAAATAATTCGAAGAACAACATTCTTTATGAAATTGCTAATGAACCGAATGGCGTGAGCTGGGCAACCATTAAATCGTATGCAAATCAAATCATTCCGGTTATCCGAGCAATCGACACTAAAGCACCAATTCTTATTGGAACCAGGGCATGGAGTTCTTTGGGAATTTCAGAAGGCAGCTCTTATCAGGAAATAGTTGATAGTCCTGTGAACTTCCCAAATATTATGTACACCTTCCACTTCTATGCAGCTTCACATGGCGATAATTATTTAAGTCAGCTCAATAGCGCGTCTGATCTACTGCCTATTTTTGTCACTGAGTTTGGAACTCAAACTTATAGCGGCGGCGGTGGCAATGACTTTGCAATGTCGGATAAATACATGCAGCTAATGGCCTCCAAAAAAATTGGTTGCACTAACTGGAATTATTCAGATGATGCTCTTTCAGGTGCTATTTGGATTCCTGGAACCTGTGCAAACAATGTATGGACAGATAATCGTCTAAAAGAAGCGGGTGTCTATATAAAAAATAAAATTCTAAATTCTTAAGTTCTTAAACTACTTCCCTTCTTTCTTAAGAGAAGGGAAGTAGTTTCATTTAGCCTTCTGTTCATGAATGGCTTTAGCAAAAGCTGCAGCAGTTTTAAGTTCCCCCTTTTCGCTGAAATGGCATTGGTCTGAATTTCTATCCTCTTCTAACAACAATCTATCGGTATCGACACCTAAAAAGATATGGTTTGCAGGATTAGCTAAAGAGCGCTGAGCGTTTGCTACCGAATTATTAGCTGACCACGCGGCAGTTTTTCCGCACTTTGTAGCGATTGCATAAAACAGGGGCGGCCTATCTTCAGCCATCGAACCTAAACTATTGACCAGTGAATTAAAACTTTCAATATAATTCGCAGTTCCTGTCTTTAGACCCAAATCAGTTTCGCCCTGATGCCAAATCACTTCTGTTATTTTATATTTTGACTTGGCCTCTGCTAATACCCCCTGCAACATTGCATTAAGCTCACCGCCTTGTTGCCAGAGCTTTATAGGAGTACCGCCAATTGCTGAGGATATAATTACAACAGTTTCATAATCGCCATTATCGATTAATTGATCAGCCAAAGGCGTAATAAACTCTCCTTCGGTTCCACTCGCACCCAAGAGGGGGGAAGAGGCTATAAAGCATTTTCCATTGAAATAGGAAAAAACCTGGGTTGGATGTCTGGTTACAAACTTCTTCGCAGCGTGATTAGCTGCATTAGATTGGCCTATCACTAATATAACAGCCGTTTCTGGATTTTGCTTTGGGCAAGGAACTTCGACTTTTCCGGGATAATTAATTAGACGAGAAAACTTATCAATAGTGATTGCAAAGGCGAAAGATAAATTGCTCAGAATAGTTATAAGTAGAATCAGAGTAATATTTTTAATCATTGAAAATCCTATTATTGGAATAAAGCCATAATATTGAATCCAGAAACTCTTTATGTATAATCAGCGAACAAATAGTTAATGTCGAGACAAAAATGTCAAAAAACAGGCTTTATAATCTAATTACATTAAAGAAAGAATACTTCATTACGACAACAAATTTAACGGAGAAAATCCATAGTAACGGAACAAACTATTTTTATTTTCCCTTGGCTTTAGAACATTTATACCACGTCGGGCCTTATGCTCTAACTAGCCATCATTTCTCTGTGTTTGAGACGTCTTCTGGAAATCTTGACACGCGATCCCAGTATCATTACACGGCTTATTTCAGCGCCTCTGGCAAGGAGTTTCGCTTACATGTTTATTTTGACGAAGAGGATAATCTGATTGCCAAACCCTTTCTTTCGGAAATAGGTTTAAATAATGAATTGTTCTCAGTTAACTGCCCTGAATATGAAGACACTTTCAAAATTTTAGCAGAGTTTTCCTCGCGTTCCTTATTGAAAAAGCTAAGGTTTGAGCAAGAAAAAACCATTAATTTTTATAAAGCCAGCTGTAATGACCTAGAGAAAGAAGCAGAAATTCTGTCCATGAATTTGTTTAAAAACAAAGAGAAATATCTAAAAAAAATTAATAGCTTAGTCGCAAAAATAGATGAAATGCTAGATTATAGCGAAGGAAATCCGAGCATTTTAGCCAAAAAATTGTTTCTATCAAGCCTTGCAAATACAATAGAATCAATCAAAGAAGACGAAAACATCTATACTGAAAAACCCAAAAAAGTAACCGCAGGTGAAACTAAATTTAGTGAAAAATCATTCCAATTAAAGCAGAAAAAAACGAAACCCGACATTATTTCAATCACTGCAAAACTAAAGGAATTAGAAACTAATTTTCAAAAACCCACTCTTGACAAAGATAAGCAATTAATTCGTCTCGAAAGTTTTTATGCAAGAATCAAAGAAATAGAGCTTAATATCTGTTTCAAGTTAGCTAGTGCTAGTATGGAAGATCTAAAATCTTTACAACTCTTGAAGGAAAAAATTGAGTTTCAGGCAAAAAATCTACTGCAAAACCTCTTATTACGAGGTAATTATGAAGAGGCGGAAATCTTCCAAATCTTTTTTCCGCTTTTATCAGCAGAAGATATGACCAAAACGGCATTAATGATTAACAAACCCGCCCTGCTGAGCTTTTTATTAAAAAATAATATCTTATCTATTCATTATAAAAACTTTAAGATTAATAATGTCGAATACGCATCAATGATTGATTATTGTTTTAAATCTAGCGCCAATACTGAGGTTAGGTTTGATTTTTTAAACCTGCTCATTCAAAAAGGTAGCTCCTTACTGGAAATTGATAACGCGACCAATTTACCCTTTGCCGCTATCCTCCTTTTAGATTCCAAACATGCTTTGCACGGCATTTTGAAAGAAAATGGCAAAATTTTTAACACTATCATTTTTTATAAACAGCTTAATAATGTGCTTGGATTTTTGCTTAATCAAAACTATTTTAGCGCGAATGAGAGCTCTATTAGCCAATTAATGACCTCGAATCTAAATCAGATATCGGCCTTTGAAATGGCTAATAAACTATCTAAAGAATGCCTAATCAAAGAAGAAAGATGTATAGAACAGTTTAGATTGAATTATGGCGATGATTTTTTCAAAAATATAAATATTGACTCCGATATAATCGCTTTGAAAAGGAGACTTTTAGACAAGACTAATGATTTTTTATCCAAATTAAGCCTAAAAGAACGTTTAGCTTATAATAATCAGGTTAAAAAATTCTGCGATGATTTGGCAGATAGCTTAACTTCTAGAGCAGGAATAGAAACTACCTCTTTTGAGAGCTTTAAGAAAGAAGCATTAAAAATTTATTTAAATTTACTTCAAATTCTTGATCTGAAGATAGAAGCTAGAGAAATTCAAAATTTTTAGATTCACATCGTTTTTTAAATAGAAGCTCCAAGATTAGGAAACAACAGGAAACAAGGTATCAGGAAATTACATTAGAGATTTTTCTTCTGAATAACAATATCGATATTGATAACTTTATAAAGAAAAAAACTGATGAAATGGTTGAGTTTGCTGACTTTTTAATAAAAGAGTCTAAAAATTCCTCAGAAATTGATGACCTTGATGAAGAGACACTAACGTCTTTAGCCAACGCAGGTGACTTTTTTACCTTTTTGACCGATCAGGAAGAAAAAGAAGCCAATGAAAAAAAACTAAAGTTGGAAAACAAGTCAGCGACTTCAGCCCTCACGAGTTCAAAGGTTTCAACCTTTTTTTCCGATTCCCCTAAACTAAATCGTGAAGAAGAAGAAAGGACAGAGTACAAAATTTAATTAATTTAAGCGGCCTGGAGTTAAAGGCTCGAGGCCGGCTTTTTTGAACCTTTAACTCGATTGATATTTTTCTAGATACTCAATTGATTTTTCCCAGATAAAATCATAAGAATTTTTTCCGTTGGCCGCCACTTCATTTTGATAGTTAAAAAGACCGAATAAAGTATACCAAAGCGGCCATTTATGATCCTGGTTATCAATCAACCAAAATCCTTCCTGTTTTCCATCGTGAATTTCATTGTTTAAAATCTGCCAGTACAAGATATAGGGAACTTTGCAGCGCAAAAATTTAAGCATAATTTCACGATTTTTAAACTCATGCATCTCTGGATTGTCATTGAAGGCTCTCGCTTGCATAGCCATTTCGCCAATAAAAACTCGGCGACCCGTTATACCAGCCTTAGGCTTGAGCCTGGATTCAATAAAATCCAGCGTCTGTTTTATAATTTCCTGACTTTCGTTTTGTACGTCATAGGCTGAGTAAGAAACATAATCTACATTGGTCTGAGGCAAGACCGCATTCACCATGCGTATTTTTTTATCTCGGGTGGCATCCAAAACACGGTTTACTTCAGCATATAAATAGATTTTTGATTTGGAAGGATAATCTCGTCGTGCATCATCGACCGCCTGTTGGCGTGTATTTAGCCAAGTCGCCATATTATCGGCATTGATCTGTGTTGGCTCCAATGTACAGGGTTCAATCGTACAGCCATCCTTTCGTTGCAGCAAATACCAATCACCCTCCCAATTGCCCAGAAAAAAAGTTTTCTCCGACTCTTTAAATTGAATAAGAAGCTGTTTAGCGAAGTGATAAGTCTCAAAATATTCCTTTGCGCGTGCTTCTTCAGAAAAGCCATTAATCCAGGTAGATCCATCCGATCGCCACCAAAAAAAATAGGTATGAAAAGGCATATCGAGCACTGCCTTTAAAGTTAGGGGATCGGTGGTTTTGATTTTTATAATCCGCGAACCTAATTCCAATATATTAGCAGCAGCCTCTGTAACTGAACATTTAGACCCACAGCCATAAAGAATAGGAATAGCCTGGGTTCCTATAATCTGATTAAATGGTTGAGCAAAGGTTTCAGAGCTACAGCTAAGAACCAAATAAATTATAGGCACAGCTATTAGACGATATAAGTTCAAGCTAAGCTCCACAACGTTACAACAGCAGACATTTATCGAGCGATAAAGGCGCTGCTCCAAGTTCTTCCATTAGTTTTGCAATCCGATCGGAAATAATTCCTGTTCGAAATTCCGGGCATAACTTTTCGACTTCATCAATTGCTTGATTAATGTCATATCTGGAATTTTGCGAATATTCCAGAAGTATATTTAAGCCCTTTATTTTTTCTTTTTTTCTCTCTTTATAGAAATAGGGCCAACAACTTGCAATTTCATTCTCAAGTTGCCAAATGGCTTTTTGAATTGCTAATTGTTGCTCATCATCAAGCCAGGAATCTTCAACTCTTGTAAATTCATAAGGCTTATTTTTAATTTTAAAAAACGAATTACCATGAGGTACCTTGGAGAAGGAGGCGATTGCCTCATTAACACCAATGCGAAGTTCGGGTTCATTTTGCAACATAGCTAGCAAGGTCAAACGAATTGTTTCCTTATCATTGGCATCCAAATCAGTTATACCATTGAATAATCCATAGAGACGTTGGATTGACAAATATTTTGAAGTTTTAAAGACTGAGATTTCAGGATCATAAGTATCGAAATCAACATTCCAAACCAGTGCTATGACGCGAGCTATGGAAAACACGTCTACTTTTTCAGTTAACTTTATATGTTTTTTTAAAATCTCTGGCGCCATATATGCGGCTGTATATTTTTTTTTGTCATCTGGCTTTTTAGAATCGATTGCAAATCCGTAATCAAAAATAGTGACTGAAATAGGCGACTTTAAATTAACAAAGATATTTTCAGGTTTTATATCGCGATGAATCATCCCTTTGCTAGATACATGATTTTTGAGGGCAAATAATAAAGCTTTTGAAAGTTCGATACGTTGTCGGGTTGTTAGTATTTTATTGTGAAAATCGTCTTCCAAAACCTCGAAAAGCTCTTTTCCGGAGAATTTGTCCATAACCGTATAACTGCGGGAGCTAGTATTAGAGGTTTGTATAATAGTAGGTGCTTTGACTGAAAAAGATTCTGACCTTCTTGTAAATTCAAATTCATTTTTAACATTTTCCAAGGGGTTATGTTCTTCAGAATGATCCTGAATTTTTACTGCTCGCTGCCTCCCCTCTTTGCTTTCTTTTTTTAAATAAACTGTTTCTTGGTTACGGATAAGTGTACCTTTAATCTTGGCAACATAACCAAAATATCCACTACCAAGCTTCGATGAATTGGAGATTACTTCGTAACGGACACCTTTGCCTGATTTTCTTTCACGCTGAACTATATCGTTTTTCAGATAAATTAGCGTTCCATTATTCAATCTAAATCCGGTATTTTTTTTCCAAAATGTTCTTCCTAGTTTGGATTCAGCTTCTAAAAATTCATAAAGATCTTGTGCTTGCTTATGATTTATATTTTTAAAGTTAATTATTGTCATTATTTTAACTTGCTGATTGAAAGTTTACATTATAATCATAATGCAAGAAGAACTGAAGATTTGAGCAATTATAGATAAAAATGATTGAATAATGTAGATGCAAACCTCTATAAAACTATTATAATTAAACTATATTCACTTAATTTTGAAGAAGACTATGAATCAAGTTATAAAACCTTATAAAAAATTATGGCGTTCTCGAACTGATCGTAATATAGCGGGAGTTTGCGGCGGTTTAGCTGCTTACTATAATGTTGATCCCATCTGGATTCGCTTAGCCTTCGTAATTTTTTTCCTCTTAGGCGGTGCTGCCTTATTGGCTTATCTCATCATGTGGGTTCTGATTCCCCTCGAACCAGAGCAACTAAGCCGTTAATTCATCTCAGCCTGCACCCTAAGGCTTAGGAGAAAAGTTGCAAGACGGTGCAGGAACGAGCTCTTTAACTGAATTGACCTGACTAAAGAAAGAGTATTTTGATACTTGTTTTTCGAGAACTGGTTTCGATGCTGGTTGTTGTAAAATACTATTAAATTGATCCTTAGGCCGGACTTGTTCTTGATTTGATACCGGATTAATCAATTTTGTCACAAATGATTGGCCATTATATAAGATATTTAAACGCTCACCAGTTGGATCAATTTCATTAAATTCTTGTAGTAGAGCATCTCTTTCTTCTAAGGTTTTTCCTTTAAACAGCTTGTTATGACTCAAATCAATAGACCGAACAGTTTTTGGAATCGCTTTTAAAAATGCCAGTAATTGCTGATTATTTATATGCCTAAGCGATTTGTCATCTGAAAAATCCAGAGTTTCCAATGTTGAAGGCAGGCCAGAAAAGGCGATTTCAAGCCCTTTAAGATTCATATCAGGAATATGATTATTGCTTAAACGAAGGGATCGTAATGAAGGATGAAAACCAGAAAATGCTTCCTTAAGCTCAATACCCCGTTTATAACCTAACTTATTGTAACTTAAATCAGCAAAAAAAAGAGTTTGGGTTAGGGCATAAAATATAGCCTTAAGTTCCGGGCCCGATTTTTCATAAAGCTCATTAAACCACATGTAAACTGAGCTAATATGAGTTGGTATGTCAGATAAACTACGCTCAGCCCCGTTTAAAAAGGGATTATCACTTAAATCAAGATGACTTATTATTGGCTCAATTCGCGCAAAGAGGTTTTTAATTTCAGCTACGCTATTTGAAAAAAGATTAGTTGCGGCCAGATCAACCAAAGTCGATTCAGAAAAGGAGCTGTAGTTATCAGCAACATGATGATTAATCAAATTTATCGGCTCAAATGTTTGTTCTCGTCTATATTACAATTTAATTAATAAAGCAGCAATCGTGGAAATATTTAGCTCATAAGCAGGAGGAGATTAAAAAGTTTTTAGGAGTTCCAGCCGCAGGCAAGATTGCCTGTTAAAATAAAGACAAATTTCAATTATTTCCAAGGTATAGAATTTTATGGACGAAGACTTTGACGAATTATTCAAACGTGCTTTTGAACTGCATAGTCAAGGACAATTTCAAGAAGCCATTGTTCTTTACGGGCAATTGCTTCAAAAACAGCCTGATCACAGCCAAACTTTACATTTTCTAGGTATTGCCTACGCTCAGCTTAACGAATTGCAAATGGCTATCACCTTGCTTAGGCAGGCACTTTATGTAGAACCTGCTAATGCCCTTTATCATAATAATCTTGCTAATGTTTATAAAAATGGGGGTCAAATTTCAAAAGCTATTGAACATTATTCTGAAGCGATTCAACTTTCTCCCGATTATGCACAGGCTCATCATAATTTAGCGACTGTTTATGACGCTCAAAATAATTATAAAGAAGCCCTAAATCATTATCGATTGGCTCTCCATTCTGAACCTGATTTTGTTGCTGCCCATTTCAATCTGGGCCTTTTACTTTTGAAAAATAATCAATTAACCGCTGCTAAAACTCAATTCAACAATGTATTGGCTCTTAATCCTGAGCATTCAGAAGCCGAATTTTATTTAGCTGTTCTCTGCTTGGAGGCTAATGAGTTAACAGAAGCAGAACGGCATTTTAAAAGAGTTTTAATGCAAGATAGCAATCAAATTCAATCCATCACGAACCTAGGCGTTATTGCTTTGAAGCGGGAACAAGGACAACTGGCTGTGGATTATTTTTCAAGAGCACTTGCGATTGATAATAATTACCTTGAGGCGCGCAATAATTTAGCAGCGACTTTTATGCATTATGATCGCTTTGAAAATGCTTTAATGCATTATGATCTCTTGTTGCAGCAGGAGCCTGGGAATATTGAATATTTATACAATTCCGGCGTGGCTCAAATGGCTTTAGGCCATCTTAGCGAAGCGCTTGTTCATTTTGAAAAACTTCTTGATATAGATCAAAATCATTTCGCTTCCCTGAATAATCTGGCAGCGATTTATATTCGACTTGATGATAAAAAACAGGCAGAAATTCTTCTAAAACGAGCAGTCGCTGCCAATCCTCAGGACGCTTCGAGCCGCCATATGTTAAATGCGCTTAGTGGTGAGAAAAATTGCCCTGAAACCAGTCCTGATTATGCTAAAAATTTATTTAATAATTATGCGCTTTATTATGATGAACACATGCAAAAGCAATTGCATTACAGTCTTCCTCAACAAATTGGCCGAATTCTACACCAATTGAATTGTTTTAATTTAGATAAAGTTGTTGATCTAGGCTGTGGCACAGGGTTAACCGGCATTGTGCTTCGCGAAAATTGTAAGAATTTAACAGGAGTGGATCTTGCCCCAAAAATGCTTGCTCAAGCTCGTGAAAAAGGAATCTATGATCTTTTAGTAGAAGCAAATCTCATCGATTTTTTAATTAAGGATAACAACCTCTATGAGCTCGCTGTTGCCACCGATGTTCTTCCCTATCTAGGCGAATTGGACAGTTTATTCGCAGCGATCAAAACAAGGCTTAGCTCAAAGGGTTATTTCATTTTTAGTACCGAAATTTCTGAAAAAAGTGATTGGCAATTACTAACTACCGCGCGCTTTAGCCATCACCCTGAGTATATTGAAAAAATATCTAAAAAATATGATTTTAAAGTAATTCAAAAAGAAAGGGTTTTAGCCAGGCAACAGGAGAAGGAAGAGTTAGCAGTGATGGTCTATGTTTTGCAAAATTGACCTAATTTTCAATTAAAATTAGTCGATTGCGCCCACTCTCTTTTGCTTTTTGCATCGCTTTAACTACTCGGTTCATAACACTATCTACAGTATCGCCGTGCTGAAATGACGATAGGCCAATCGATACGGTAATTGCAAGCCTTATCTCTTCATAGTTAAACCGGTTATCCTGAACCGCCAGCCTTAGGTTATCAAGGACTTTCAAAGCTTCATGGGCTGATGTGTGTTCAAAAATAAAAATAAACTCCTCACCACTAAAACGGGCTATAAAATCGACAGAACGAACGGATGATTTGAATAAAATTGCCATTTCTTTAAGCACTTTATCGCCGGCAAGATAAGAGGATTTATCATTCACTACCTTAAAATGATCAATATTCGCCAAACCTACGGATATCTCACCATAGCCGCGCTGCCAGCGATGAAAAGCTTTTAAAATATGTTCTTCAAACGCGGCTCTATCGGGTAAATGAGTTAAGAAATCCTGATTAATTTGTACTTTGTGGGAAGCTAACTGTTCTTTTAAATTTTCAACTATGGAGAAGGTTTCGGTCAGTTTTGTCTGTAAGTTTGAGATTTTAACTTCATAAGTTTTTATGTGTTTTGCTTCGTTTCGTCTAAATTTTTTTATATTTGTAGAAATAGATTCCAAATTAACATCCACTTTATTGGCTAAACCTTGAATCGATTTTGAATGCTCAATGTGAAACCGAATAGTTTTTATATTGTCTAAAACACCGGTTTCAAGTTCCTTTGAATCACCAAGAACATGCAAATTATTTTGATTGGATTCTTTTAAATGATCATCAAAATTGTGCAGATTGCTGGCAAATATATTCAAATATCCTTTCAAATGATGATGTTCAAGATTAAAGGCTTCAGTCACCAAATCAGCCAAATTATCAACCACCTCACCTAAAGACTCTACGGTTAATTTGCGATCCAGATTAGCTTTAAGATTGGCAAATTTTCTTGAAAGCTCATCAGGAACTATTAAATGTTCTATTAATTGACTAAGCCTATGGTTAATTTGTTCATTAATAATCAGTTTGGACATATCTTTTTGCTGAGGCAAGTCGGAATGATTATGGCGGCAAAAGTTAATTTGTTCATTTACCCAATTAACGCTTTCATCTAAAACCTGTGTAAACTGCAGTAGCAGTGCTTGTTCATTGGTTTCTGCCTGAAGTAGCTTTTCAGCATACTCAAACGTTCGCTGATCCTTAAGTGTGACAATCATTTTTCCTAAAATACAGGTTCCTTTTTTTACGAACTCAAAAATATTAGCCTTATCAACCTGTTTATTTAACTGTAAATCTGACATTGCATTAATTAGCATTTCAACTGATTTTTTTATTTTATTAGTATCTTGATTTTCTTGGATATTCGTTTGTAAATTTTGAGTTTGCCTATCTAACCCAACAGAAATTCCATTTGGAAGAACACTAAGCTGATAAATCGCGCTTTTAAGCACGTTAATCTCATCTTCCAATTGATTACACCGGGTTTGGTATTGTTTCAAAGTTTGATTTTTCTGATTTCGATTGAGCATAGTAAATTCCATTTGATTGATTATTACCCAAGAAAATCCGACTTTATGACAGGTTTATTGTATAATTATATACCATTTTGGTCTTTAACGAGGAATACAAAGGTTAGAGGTAGTTTTGAGTTGTAATTTTTGCGTTTGGTTAATTGTTGGAAGGTTGCCAGCTTTCGCGGGCAACCATTCCTAATTCGCTATTCAAATTAATTTAAGATAATGATTTTATTCGAATAAATTAAGCAATATAAGTCAAATAATTATCACTAAAATTCTTATTGTTTCCGTGAACCAGTTCAAGGTAAGCCTTTTTAATCTGCGAACCTATAGGTGATTCTTTACACATTCTGAAGGCTTTGTCATTTACGGATCGGATGAGTGTGATTTCAGCGGCAGTACCTGTGAAGAAGGCTTCATCAGCTTTATAAACATCGTCCAAAATGATGTCGGTTTCAATCACATTAAACCCTAGATGGCGCGCTAAGGTGATAACTGTCTCTCGGGTAATTCCAGCGAGAATTCCACCCAGTTTAGGCGTGTATATATTGCCATCTTTGATCATGAAGAAATTCTCACCTACGCCTTCAGTAACTAAGCCCTCACTATCTAAAAATAAGGCTTCGTGATAGTGGCTTCCTTTCAACTCTAAAGAAGCAAGAATTCCATTGACATAATGGCCACTGATTTTAGCATCTACGATCGAGGAATCAGGGTGAATTCGTATATATTTGCTAATTTTTACATCAATAGAGTCAAAGGGTAGATAAGCTCCCCAAGGCCAGCAGGCAATAACGACCTCAATTGGATTATCGCCTGGATTCACACCTAATTTTCCATAGCCATAAAAAATGATTGGGCGAATATAGCCGGCTTCAAGTTTGCTATTAAGAACAACTTCTTTGATAGCGGTAATTATCTCGTCTTTTGAATAAGGTATCTGCATATTCAAAGCTTTTGCAGAATAAAACAGGCGATCAATGTGATCATTTAAACGAAAAATCGCAGGGCCTTTATCTGTTTTATAAAATCGAATGCCTTCAAAAGCGCTACCGCCATAATGCAAAGAATGAGATAAAACATGAAGTTTTGCTTCTGACCAAGGGATTAACTTGCCGTTTTGCCATATACATTCCGTTGTTTGCATCATATTTAAATTCCTTTTGTTGTATTTTCCCATCTTCCCATTCAATGAATAGAGCGTCAAGAAATGCCGACATAAGCCATTTCCTGTATAAACTGATTACCCTAAGCCTTGCTCAGGGTAATAGTCGAGGGCGGCTTTAAAATGAAACAACTAAAGCCTGATCGATGCGTTGTAACTGCGTTTTGAATAAAACTTTAATTTTTTGTAAGGTCGCTTCGTCTTCGGCCTCAAATCGAGCAACCAGACAGGGCGTTGTATTCGATGCGCGCAATAATCCCCAGCCGTTGGCAAATTCGACGCGAAGGCCGTCGATGGTAATAATCGTTGCATCTGGAAAAGACGCTTCTTCACTAAAACGGCGCATAAATCCAAACTTTTCTGCGTCGGCAATTGGAATTTTAATTTCTGGCGTATTAATGCTATCTGGAATTTGTGCAAATTGCTCAGAGGATGATTGGCAGCTTTGACCAAGTATCTCCAAAAGACGACAGGCAGAGTAGAGAGCATCATCAAAACCATACCATCTGTCTTTAAAGAAAAGATGTCCGCTCATTTCGCCAGCAAGCGCTGCACACTCCTCCTTCATCACGCCTTTGACAATCGAATGGCCAGTTGGGCACATTTTTGCAAATCCCCCGGCTTCTTTGATTACGCGGGCTAAATGGCTTGAACATTTCACATCATAAACAATGGTAGCCCCTTTGTTCGTTTTTAAAAGATTAAGGGCATAAAGCATAAGCAAACGATCCGGCCAAATCATTTCACCTTTATTCGTGATTACGCCTAGCCTGTCAGCATCACCATCAAAGGCTAAACCAATGTCGGCCTGGTGTTGGGCTACAGCCTCTTTCAAATCGGCCAAATTGGCTTCAATTGTTGGATCAGGATGGTGATTTGGGAAACGTCCGTCCACGTCGCAATATAATTCTATGACTTCACAGCCTAAAGCGCTTATAACTTTTGGAATTACAGGACCGGCGATACCATTGCCGCAATCAACAACTACTTTTAGGGGGCGCTCTAATTGGATGCCGCTAACTATTCGTTTTATGTAATCAGGCATTATATCTTTAGATAAAGCTTCACCTTGACCGTCTTTGAAAATGCCAGCTTCTACCAGGTTGAAAAGTTCGTCGATATCAGACTGAACCAACGTTTTTCCAGCAAGTACCATTTTAATACCATTATAGTCGGCGGGGTTGTGGCTGCCTGTTACCATTAGCCCGCTATCAATATCTGTAGTATTAACCGCGTAATACATCACAGGGGTTGCTGCAGCGCCTAAATCAATCACAGTTATACCGCTATCGAGCAAGCCCTGTTTAAGAGCTTCTGCCAATTCATCGCTAGTTAACCGCCCATCACGCGCAAGAAAAATTTGGCTGCGCTTAAGATCAGATAAACGATAGCTAACTGCTCTGCCAATGGTGTAGAAATCATCCGCATTGAGTTCTTTACCAATAATGCCCCGAATATCGTAGGCTCTGAACACAGAGCGCTCTATTTTTTTTTGCTGATAAGCCATTAATCTCTCCCAGATGAGCCAAAACCGCCCTCACCGCGTCGGCTTTCTACAAAATTATCGACTACTTCAAAAGCAGCTCTTACAACGGGCAAGAAGACTAATTGCGCAATTCGCTCAGCAGGATTGACTGTAAAAGGCTCTTTTCCTCGATTCCAGCAAGAAATTTTTAATTCACCTTGATAATCAGAATCTATCAAACCTACTAAATTACCGAGCACAATGCCATGTTTATGCCCTAAGCCGGAGCGAGGTAAAATTACCGCTGCTAAATTAGGATCGGCAATAAAAATAGCAAGGCCTGTAGGTAGTAAAAGGGTTTCGTTGGGCGCAATGGTTATGGGTGCATCAATGCAAACACGTAAATCAAGTCCGGCTGAACCGCCGGTGGCATAACTGGGAAGTGCAATTGTATCGCCAACTCTTGGGTCAAGAATTTTTAGCTGAATGGCTTTTTCCATAATGTTCCTCAAGCTTTTAAAGCTGGGTATTTTGAATACTTGCAGCAAGAATTGCAATGATTTGTCCAGCTAGCCTGGTTTTATGCGCCAAAGGCAAGTCGATATGAGATTCCTTGGTTAAAATGCTGACCTGATTATTGTCCGAATCAAAGCCAATGTTCTTGCCAACCTGATTTGAAATAATCATATCCAAATTTTTAGCTAATAATTTAGCTTTTGCATGTTTGATAAGATCTGAGGTTTCTGCTGCAAAACCCACCACAAAAGCGGCTTTGCCGCTAGAAGCAACAGTCGCCAGAATATCGGGATTAAGCTTGAAATTTAAAGCTAAACTCTGATTATCCTGCTTTTTTATTTTTTCGTTGGCTTGAAATTCAATTGAATAATCAGCGACAGCAGCACTGCCAATAAAAATCATATCCTTTTGCATGTGCTTCATTACGGCTTCATACATTTCAATTGCCGAATCAACCTGATGGAATTCAATGCCAGCTGGAACGCTAAGTTTAGTTGGGCCGCTAATTAAAATAACTTCTGCACCGGCCATTTTTGCAGCTTCTGCCAGTGCATATCCCATTTTTCCTGAACTTCTATTGGAAAGAAATCGGACAGGATCAAGGGCTTCCTGCGTTGGTCCTGCAGTGATTAATATTTTTTTTCCTGCTAGTAATTGATGAACTTCCTGAAGTCTTAACGCTGAGATTATTGCATCAACCTCAACCATTCGTCCTAAGCCTTCATCGCCGCATGCCTGTAATCCTTCAGCAGGGCCTAGAAATCGAACGCCGCGTTGTAATAGCAGCTCACAATTTTCCCGCGTTGCAGCATGGGCCCACATGGCGCGATTCATTGCTGGGCAAACTACCACTGCTGTTTCCGCAACTAAATATAAAGTAGATAACAAGTCGTCGGCTATTCCATTTGCCATTTTGGCAAGACAGTTAGCGGTTGCTGGGGCAATGAGCAAATAATCGCCCCAGCGTGCAAGTTCAATATGTCCCATTGCTTGTTCGGCTTGTCTATCGAATATATCAGTTCGAACTTCTTCTGCACCTAAAGCTTGCAAGGTTAAAGGGGTGATATATTGCTGTGCGGACTCAGTCATTACTACCCTTACTCTCGCACCCAGACGCCTTAGTTCGCGAACCAGGTAAGCTGACTTATAAGCAGCTATTCCGCCAGAAATTCCTAAAACTATTTTTTTATCACTAAAATCTTGCATGGCTTTTCGTTTTTGATAAGAATAACCCCGATCAAACCACAAACCTCGCGATAAAGGAATAACAATGGACAGTCTTCAACCAGCAAGACCTTTAGGCTTGCGCGAAAAGCTATTAACTCAGGGTTTAAACTCTCTTTCTGATACCGAATTATTAGCTGTTTTTATCAGTTCTGGCGGGGGTCAGAAATCCTGCCTTCAATTAGCATTCGACCTGATGAAAAAACTGGGTGATTTGCGTGCAATTCTCAATGCTGATTTTAATCGGTTTAACGAGGTTAAAGGCTTAGGTTTAGTCAGATTTCTGCAATTGCAAGCTGCCCGAGAACTATGTCGTCGCGCTGATTTTATCAGTTTGCAAAAAGATATCACCTTAACCAACACAGAACAGACTCACGCTTACCTTAAACGGCAATTACGCGACCGCAAAAATGAAACCTTTGTTGCCTTGTTTTTGGATAATCAGCATCGTGTTTTAGCCTATGAGGAATTGTTCAAAGGAACCATAAATGCAGCAACTATACATCCTCGTCCCATTATAGAACGAGTACTAAATCTCAATGCTGCTTCTCTAATACTGGCTCATAATCACCCTTCCGGATTGGCAGAAGCGAGTCCTCAGGATATAGCGGTAACCGAGCGGCTTCGTCATGCGCTCGAACTGGTTGATGCTCGGTTACTGGATCATTTAATCATTGGCGATAATGTTGTCTATTCCATTGTCTCAAGAATGAAATGGGCTTGCCATTAATAAGGATCGGTCATCCTTTGTTGCATAACCTCGTCTTCCGGAGCCAAAAAAGGTCCACGGTTTGCAGCGATTGCTGCATTTATCGCTTTTACGTCCACACCTGTTGTTGGCGTGCGGGAGCTGGTTCCAGCGTAGGTCAATGAGGCAGCAGCAGGTCCAGCAGCATTCATAGATCCGCCCCCGGGAGCTGAACAGCCTGCCAATATAATCAAGAGTGCGTAGAGGCTTAATTTTCTCATTTTATCTCCTTAATACAGCGTAAAAGAATTCTTAAAAATTTCTTGATATTCCTGGCGAAATAAATATGGCAGTATAAAAAATTGATGGTAATTTGATGGAGCAATAAATGTGCCGGTTTGTAGCCTATCTTGGCTCTGAAATTTTGCTTGAGGATATTCTTGTAAAACCCACTAATTCGCTTATTTTACAAAGTCTTCATGCAAGAGAAAGCAATATTCCTACTAATGGTGATGGCTTCGGACTAGGCTGGTATGCCCCCAAAATCAGCGCTGAACCGGCATTATTTACCTCCGTTTCGCCAGCTTGGAATGATAGAAATCTGCTGAGTTTGACCTCAAAAATAAAATCACCCTGTTTTGCAGCCCATGTACGTGCCGCAAGCCGTGGCGGTGTTACTAATTACAATTGCCATCCTTTTGTCCACGGCAAATGGTTGTTAATGCATAATGGCGAAATCGATAATTTTATCGCAGTCAAACGCCACCTTCGTCATCTTTTAGATGATGAACTCTATAACTGGATTCAGGGCGATACCGATTCAGAACATTTTTTTGCCTTATTTTTGCAACTGGCGAAAGATAAGAATCTTAGCAAACTGAGCGTAGTTGCCGATGTTTTACAGATTACTTTCGAAAAAATTAATGAACTGGTTATGGAATATGGCGGTACAAATGCGTCTTACTATAATATTTGTCTGACAGATGGAAAGCGTTTGATTGCTAGCCGTTATTGCACCAAAAAAAATGAAATGCCGGAAAGTTTACATTATTTTGTAGGAACCTCTCTGCATCGGTATTTTGAAATTCATGGCTCTGCCAGCAAAGCTGCATTAATAAGTTCGGAAAAATTAACGAATTTTAATGCGGACTGGCAAGATGTTCCGGCGAATCATATTTTGTTGATTGATGAAGCGCATCAGATTGAATTAAGGCCAATTGAATAAAATGTTCGAAATATTTGAAATTAGGTAATTCCATAAAATTATTTAAATGCTTAACCCGACGCCATTTCAAATTGAGATGAAGAATATTAGGTTCATTTTATTTCAAATTACCCTAGGGTAATTTTTTTGCTAATTGTATGTAACAGAATTTTAGCCATCCAACGATCACCGGAATAAAACAATTAATCTTGTGTTTGTCCCCCGAAAATTATAGAATGTGGCGACTTTTAGCTGTTGCTAGACGCTTAATATGAAAACGCCGGATTGTTTTGATTTTAACCAGTTGTCCTCAGAAGAAATTGCCAACCAACTTAAACTTTTTAATCTCCGATTAACTGTTGACGAAGCTCTCACGATTCAAAACTCCTTTTTAAAAAGACCTCCCACTTACGCTGAATGCGTTTTATGGTCTATTCAAGGTTCGGAACATTGTTCTTACAAAAGTAGTCGTAAACATCTCAATCAATTTAATACCGAAGCACCGCATGTCATTCTTGGGCCGAAAGAAGATGCAGGCATTGTGGCCGTTGCTACTGATAAGCAAAACAAACGCTATGGAATTGTAGTCAGCCATGAATCGCATAATCATCCTTCCCAACTTGTTCCATTCGAAGGCGCAGCGACAGGCGTAGGCGGAAATGTTCGGGATGTCTGTTGCATGGGTGCGGAAGTGATTGCTATTGCCGATAGTTTACGTTTTGGCGATATCAATCGGCCTAAAACAACATTAATTCAACAGGGCGTTGTACAAGGCATTGCGGGCTATGCAAATCCTCTCGGGATTCCAACTCTTGCCGGCGACACTTATTTTGATGAAGCTTACAATGAAAATTGTTTAGTCACCATTGTAACCCTGGGCGTGGTCCGGGAAGATCATATTATTCATTCCTATGCACCTGCCGATGCCAAAGACTATCGTTTTATTTTGGTTGGAAAGCCTACGGACAATAGCGGCTTTGGCGGTGCAGCTTTTGCTTCTGCAACACTGAGTGAAGAAGAGCGCGAGCATAATAAAGGTGCCGTGCAAGAACCCAATGCTTTTTTGCAACGCCATATTTTAAAAGCCAATTACGCCATGTTTGAATGGCTGCGGGAAAATGACCTGATTGAGCGAGTTGGCTTTAAAGATTTAGGTGCAGGCGGAATTGCCTGCGCCAGTGTAGAACTTGCTGAGGCGGGTGGCTATGGTGCTGAAATCAATCTGGATTTAGTACCAACCAGCATGAATAATTTGCTTCCAGCCCTTGTGCTCTGCTCTGAAACACAAGAACGTTTCATGTGGATTGTGCCTGCCGACCTGGTTGACACCTTTTTAAATCATTACAATAAACGTTTTGCTCTCCCTGAAATCTGCGACGGCGCTCAAGCTACAATGATTGGTCAGTTACGTTATGATGGTATGTATGTCGTTTATGCTGAGGATAAGCAAATTGTTTCTGCCAAGGCTGCTGATATCACTCAGGGCATTCTTTATGAACGACCTTTCAAAGCCAAACAACAGACCAACTTCGAGCCTTCTCCATTTAAGAACACTGATTATAATGAAATTCTTATAAACCTGCTGTCCCATGAAAACATTGCCTCAAGAGCTGCAATTTTTGATTGTTATGATAAACAGGTTCAAGGCCGATCTTTCATTGAACCAGGGTTTGCCGATGCAGGTGTAATGACCCCTTTCAATGAGGAAAAATACCCAGAAGAAATTCGCTCCACAGCGATTGCCTTATCGGTTGATCATAATCCTCGTTATAACAAAATTGATGCTTATTGGGGTGCTGTTAATGCAGTTCTTGAGTCGGTCCGCAATGTTATAGCTGTCGGCGCCTGGCCGCTTTCGTTAACTGACTGCCTTTGCTTTGGCAATCCTGAAAATCCTGAACAAATGGGAGAGTTTGTCGATGCAGTGCGTGGTATTGTCGATGCCTGCAAGGCGGTTAAAATGCCTGATGACACCAGAGTGAGTCTGCCTATAATCTCTGGAAATGTATCTCTTTATAATGAATCCGCAGAGGGTGCAATTCCTCCCAGTCCTATTATTTCCTGTCTCGGTGCTATGGCAGATGTTTCAAAAGCTATTACTTATGATCTAAAACAAAGCAATTCAATTTTAATAATGGTTGGTAAACGAAAAGATGAATGCGGTGGCAGCGTTTATTATCAGTTAAACAACGAACTTGGATTAAATTTGCCAAAACCCGATCTGACTTGCTTTACTAATGAAATTACCGCCATTCATCAAGCCATTCAGGCGGGTCTAATTCTTTCGGCACATGATATTTCAGAAGGCGGAGTGGCTGTTGCCCTCGCAGAAATGAGTTTTAAATCTGAAATTGGCGTTAATGTGTCTATTCCTGGCGAATTAGAAATGGACAAGAAATTATTTTCTGAAAGTGGCGGCTTTATCCTCGAAATTGCTCCTCATCATTTAAAAGAGCTTAATGAATTATTTGCAGAGCATTCTGTTTTCTATGAATTGATTGGCGAAACGACGACATCTTCACGTTTAATGATAAATTCCACAATAAATTTACCCATTTCCGAGGCATCCAGCGCTTGGAAAAAAGGTCTGATTGAGAGGATTATTTAATGTCTAGCATTGATTATAAAGCGGCTGGTGTTGATGTCGAAGCTGGAAATGAAGCAGTCCGGGCTATAAAGAAAGCTGTTGAATCGACTTTTTCGCCGCAAGTGCTAAACGGTATTGGTTCTTTCGGTGCAATGTATGATCTGAAAGAACTGATGCAAAGTTATGAAAACCCCGTACTCGTTCAAAGTATTGACGGCGTTGGCACTAAAATGATGGTCGCTAGAATGATGCAAAAATTCGATACAATAGGTATCGATTTAGTCAGTGCTACCACGAATGACATTATTGTCCTTGGCGCAAAACCACTCACTTTGCTTGATTACATTGCCAATCATCAACTTAATCCTGGAATCGTTGAGGAAATAGTGAAAGGTATGGTGGTCGCCTGTAAGGAGAATGACATATCTTTAGTCGGCGGTGAAACAGCCGAGATGCCAGGCACTTATTTACCCGGTGAGCTTGATTTGGTTGGCGTAATTACCGGTGTTGTTGAAAAATCAAAGGCAATTGAGGGTAAGGATATTTGCCAAGGCGATATCGTTGCAGCTTTCCCATCAAGCGGGTTACACACCAATGGCTATTCCCTCGCCCGAAAGCTTCTTTTTGAAATTGCAGGCTATACCGTTGACACTAAATTGAACGATTTCAGCCATTGCATTGGTGAAGAACTTTTAATACCTCATCTCAATTATACCAAACCAATTTTATCTATCCTGGAAAAAAATATTCTGATCAAAGGCATGGCACATATTACTGGCGGCGGAATATTGGAAAACATTCCACGCATTCTTCCTAAAAATTGCTCAGTTGAAATCCATAAAAATCGAATCCCGGAAAACCCCATTTTTAATTTGCTAGGACAACTCGGCAGCCTTAATGACAAGGAAATGTATCGCACTTTCAATATGGGGGCCGGATTAGTTCTCTTTCTTGCCCCAGAAACTCTATCCCAAATTCGTGAAGTTTTGCGAGATTTTCCATCTTTTCCTCTCTATGAAATTGGCCGAGTGATAAAAGGCGAGCAAAAGGTAAATTTATTATGATACGTATCGGCTTAATTCTTTTTCCAGGTTCCAATTGCGAGCGTGAAACCGCTCTGGCTGTTAAACGCGCAGAAATGGAGCCTGTCGAGTTTCTTTGGAATGAGTCGTTAGAAAAATTAAGGGATCTTGATGGTTATATTCTAATTGGCGGCTTTTCCTATGAAGACCGCTCTCGGGCTGGAATCATTGCTGCACTCAATCCCGTGATGCAGGAAATTAAAAACCAAAGCGAAAAAGGTAAACCTGTTTTGGGAATTTGTAATGGTGCGCAAATTCTTGTTGAATCTGGCTTGGTTCCCGGACTTGAAAGTCCTTTTAATCTGGCATTGACCGAAAATAAACGCATTGCTGAAGGTAAAATAATCGGCACCGGTTTTTATAACGCCTGGACGAATATAAGTCTAACCGCTAACCATCAGCAAAATGCCTTTACACGTTTTCTTACACCCTCAGAAATAATCCACCTCCCCTTCGCTCATGCAGAAGGACGCTTTCTCATTCCCAACACACTTATGGAAGAAATAGAAAAAGAAGGTTTAAATCTTTTTCAATATTGCGATTCAGAAGGCGAGATCATCGATAATTTTCCGGTTAATCCCAATGGGTCTGCAGGAAATATTGCCGCACTTGGCAATAAAGCCGGAAATGTCATGGCAATAATGCCCCACCCGGAACGAACAAAAAATGGAGATCCAATCTTTCATTCTATGCGGGACTACATTCAAGAAACAAAAAATAATTTAACCGAAAAAACATCTCAACGTTTTGTAACAAAAGAAACTATTCGCCCCGATCGCTTTACCCCCAGCGAAGAAAACCAACAGATTTTGGTCAAATTAATTATTAACGATAATCAAGCTCTAACCGTCCAAAAAACCTTGAGGCAACTTGGTTTTCCAGTCACCGTCAATCGTTTTGAACATTGGGAAATTAAATCCAATTCCTTAATATCTGTTGAAAAATTAAAAAAATCCGGCCTGCTTTTTTCGGATCGGAAACAACAAGAAATGAGCGAAAAAGAATTCAAATCGGCTACCACTTTGTCCTATTTAGTGAGACCTCGTGAAGATCTAAAAGGACAGCAAGTTTTACAAACTCTCAAAGCCCATTATGAAATTCCAGGAATTGAACAAATAAAACACGGCGTTGTCTGGCAGTTTGGTTCAAGCCAAGCAAAGATTTCGGAGCTAATAGACAATATTTTGCTAACTCATATTATCGGAAATATCTATGCACACGAATGTTACTTCTTCGACTAGTTATCGGACTAAAATTCATTCCGCACTTTCCTCCTGCCTTGATCAAACCAATTTAACCATTGGCCAAAAAGTCCAGGGCAAAGTAAGAGATTCTTACGATTTAGGGGATCAAATCCTCTTAATAACTACTGACCGCCTGACCGCTTTTGACAGACCGCTTGCTCTGATTCCCTACAAAGGTGCCGTACTCAATTTAACCTCAGCCTGGTGGTTTGAACAAACAGCCAATCTCATACCCAATCACATAATTGCAGTACCTGATCCCAATGTAGTTATTGCAAAAAAATGTAAGGTCTTTCCTATCGAATTTGTGGTTCGGGGCTATATATCCGGTTCGACCTCAACTTCTTTGTGGACTCAATACAACAAGGGTGTGCGGAATTACTGCGGCATTACTTTCCCTGATGGCTTAAAAAAGAATCAAAAATTGATTGAACCCGTTCTTACTCCAACCACTAAAGAAGTAGAGCACGACCGTCCCATAACACCTTCAGAAATAATTTCAGAAGGTTGGATGACAGATGAAGACTGGATAAAAGCCTCTGAACTTGCCCTAAAATTGTACCAGCGCGGCGTTGAGCTAGCTTCCCATCATGGTCTGATTTTGGTCGATACCAAATATGAATTTGGTCGAGATAAAAGCGGCAACATAATTGTTGTTGATGAGATTCACACACCTGACTCAAGCCGTTATTGGCTTGCAGAAAGCTACGAAGAACGTCTTGCCGAAGGCCAGGAACCTGAAAACATAGATAAAGAATTTTTACGCCTGTGGTTTGCAAAAAATTGCGACCCTTATAAAGATAAAATCATGCCAAAAGCCCCGGTTGAACTGATTGAGGAGTTATCTTTAAGATATATACAACTTTATGAACGCATTACCGGTAAGCACTTTGTTTTTGCAGATCAGGAAGAACCAACAGAGCAACGAATTATGAAAGCGGTTGCTAATTATTTGAGCTAAGGTCAACCATGTGTGGAATTGTCGGCATTTACAGCCATGAACCAGTCGCCTCCGAGCTATTTGAAAGCCTAATTCATCTACAGCATAGAGGTCAGGATGCTGCTGGCGTGCTCACCTGTGATCAGCGTTTTTATACCAAGCATGGTATCGGGCTAGTAAGAGAAATATTCAACTTCGAAAACATCGAACAATTGCATGGAAATATAGGAATCGGTCACGTTCGATATCCTACTGCCGGCGGTTATACCGAAACTGATGTACAACCTTTATGGATTGGAAGTCCGCGAGGTATTGCGCTTGCTCATAATGGCAACCTCACTAATTACCAGGAATTGGCTAGTGACATTCGTTTAAAGCAACACCGGCATTTAAATTCTTCGCTGGACTCCGAAGCAATGCTGTTAATGCTTGCTGATCAACTTTCTTCCGGTTCCTATGCTGATGAGGATGATGAAGCCTTTTTTGAATTACTTTGTAAAGCGGTTCAACATGTGTTTACCCACATTGAGGGAGCCTATTCCATTGTTTCAGTCATGATTGGTAAAGGACTTGTCGCTTTTCGGGACCCTCATGGCATTCGCCCGCTGGTATGGGGAACCCGTGAACATTCCCATGATAGGGTAGATACTATTTTTGCTTCGGAAACCACACCTTTTTACGCTTTGGGGTTTAAGCCCCAAGGCGATATTTCGCCGGGGGAACTGGTTTTTATTGATCTCAACGGAAAAATGCATCGCCGTGTTTTGGAAATTAAAGAATTCAGGCCTTGCGTATTTGAGTATGTTTATTTCGCCAGGCCCGATGCAACACTCAATAATGTCAGCGTTTATCGCGCCCGTTTAAGGATGGGTCAAAATCTTGCCCAACAATGGAAAAGTAAATACCCTGATTTGCTTCCCGACGTGGTCATTCCCGCCCCCTCGACCGCTAACACTGCCGCGCTGTCTTTTGCCCATGAATTGGGCGTTCGCTATTCGGAAGGCTTGTACAAAAATCCCTTCATTGGCCGTACCTTTATTATGCCGAATCAAAAAGCACGCAGCCGCTCCATTCGTTATAAACTTTCTCCGCAACGAACCGAAATCCAAAACAAGGTGGTCATGATTGTTGATGACTCGATTGTACGCGGTACAACCTCTCGCGAAATAGTCAAAATGATTCGAGAATTTGGGGCTAAGAAAATATTCTTTGCTTCTACCTCGCCAGCACTCAAAAATCCTTGTTTTTTTGGTATCGATATTCCTTCGCGTAAAGAATTAATAGCTGCCAACTTAACCGAAGAGGAAATTGCTAACTATCTCGGGGTTGATGCGCTAATGTATCAATCCCAGGACAATTTAGTCGAAGCAGTCACACGTCGAGGCAACCATCATATTAAAAAACCCTGTATGGCCTGTATGGATGGCGATTATTTTTGCCCTAAAATCACTGCTAACAAGATGAAACAATTAGAAGAAGAACGAGAAAACAGCAGGGTTCCGAATATCGATAAAATAGGGGATTATACGGAATGAAAATTCTTGTCATAGGTTCAGGCGCCCGTGAACATGCCATCATTAAAGCGTTGGAACGCTCGCCAAAATCAAAAACACTTTTTTGCTTCGGCACTACAGTAAACCCCGGTATCTCTCAATTTTGTGAACATTACTCAGTTGGCGACCTCTGTGACTCGGAAGAAATTTTAGCCAAGGCTAAATTCTGGGGAATACAATTAGCAATTATTGGACCTGAAGCCCCACTTGCTGAGGGTTTGGCCGATAAACTTTGGCAGATGGACATTCCAACCATTGGCCCTACAAAAGCGCTTGCTCAAATTGAAACCTCTAAAGAATTTGCACGCGATCTCATGAAGCAATATCAAATCCCCGGGCTACCCCGATATCAAAAATTTAGCAGTCTCGATCAGGTTGATGAATTCTTACATCAACTTGGACCTCAAAATTATGTAGTAAAGGCAAACGGTTTAATGGGTGGCAAAGGAGTCAAGGTAGCTGGCGACCATTTACATTCATTTGCGGAAGCAAGGTCGTTTTGCAACGATATTTTGCATTCCAAGCAACGTTTTATCATCGAAGAAAAATTGCTAGGCCAGGAATTTTCTTTCATGTGCTTTGCTGACGGTAAAAAGCTTATACCCATGCCATTAGTTCAGGATCACAAACGCGCCTATAACGGTGATAGTGGGCCCAATACAGGCGGAATGGGCTCCTATTCCGATGTTAATCATAGTTTACCCTTTTTAAAGGATGAAGAAGTTGAACAAGCCTTTGCTATTAATAATGCGATCTATCAAGCCCTTTCAACCGAATGTAATGAACCTTACTTAGGTATTTTATACGGCAGTTATATCGCTACCAAAACAGGTGTTTATGTAATTGAATTTAATGCCCGCTTTGGTGATCCCGAAGCCTTGAATATCTTTTCTATTCTGGAATCTGATTTTTTAGAAATTTGTCAGTCCATAGTTGCCGGCAATTTAACTGAAGATAAGGTTAAATTTGCAAAACAGGCGACCGTTTGTAAATACGCAGTACCTGAGGGTTATCCCGATAAACCCATGAAAAATTTTGTTGTTGATTTCTCTCGCGTATCTGATAAAACCAATCTCTACTTGGGTTCCGTGCATAAAATTGATCATATGGTAATCGCTGCAGGGTCCCGGACTGCAGCCTGTGTGGGTATTGCGAACACCATTTCTGAAGCAGAAATACTAGCGGAACATCAGGTCTCAATGATCAACGGGCCTCTATTTCACCGTGAGGATATTGGAACTGAACAGCTGATTAAGAATCGAATCGAGCAAATGAAACGATTGAGAAACTCATGATTCGGCTTGCAATTTTAGGTTCAACGCGCGGGACTAACCTTGATGCACTAGTTAGTGCAATTTGCGAAAACCGATTGACTGCAAGCATTGAAATTGTCATTTCCAATAAGTCTGACGCTTTAATTTTGGAAAAAGCAGCTCGTTTCAACCTCAAAACATTATTTGTTGATCCTAAAAATCTGAATCGAGATGGCTATGATTTGCTTTTATCCGAAATTCTTATAGAACGCAAAATTGATCTCGTGGTTTTAATTGGTTACATGCGCATTTTATCAGCGCAATTTGTATTATCCTGGCATAAAAAAATCATCAATATTCATCCCTCGCTTTTACCAAAGTATTCCGGATTGATGGATTTAGCCGTGCATCGCGCTGTTCTTGATGCGGCTGAAAAAGAGACGGGTTGCACTGTGCATTTTGTGAATGAAGAAGTCGATTCTGGTCCAATAATTTTGCAAAAATCTTGCCCTGTTTTAGCAGATGATAATGCAGAAATTTTAAAAGCGCGGGTACAACAACTGGAAGGTAAAGCCTTGGTTGAAGCTATCCAAATATTATTTAAGGAGTAATTATGACTACTATACTGGTTTCGATTTTAATGGGCTCAAAATCTGATTGGACAATTATGGAAGAAGCAAGCAAAACTTTGGATAGCCTTAATATTGCTCACGAGGTACGCGCTTTGTCGGCACATCGTACACCAGATGCACTCTTTGAGTACTTAAAATCTGCCGAAGAGCGCGGCGTGGAAGTATTCATCGCAGCAGCTGGCGGGGCTGCTCATTTGCCCGGCGTTGTTGCCGCGAAAACGATTAGACCGGTTTTAGGCGTCCCCATGCCTTCTTCTACCTTTAATGATGGCCTGGATGCCCTTTTATCGATAGTTCAAATGCCAGCTGGAATTCCGGTAGGAACACTTGCTGTTGGTAAAGCGGGCGCTGTAAATTCTGCAATTTTAGCGGCAATGATTTTAGGAAATAAATATCCTGATTATCAGGAGGCCGTTGTTCAACTTCGCCAGGCTCAAGCAAAAAAAGTATTGGAAAATTCAATCATCAGGTAGAAATATCTACAGGATTAGAAAATTAACCCAAGATGGTCTGAGATGCTTATCGAGATGGTCATGATAAAGATGGGGGCGTATGCTCAATGCCTAGCTCCCTTTTAGCCTTAAAGCTTAATCAAATATTGAGTAAGAAAGAATGTCTAGATCTTTAAAATTAAATTCGGTCCTAATAAGTCTTACTTTATTCGGTATCGTTTTTTTTCTTTACTTATGCATTTATGCACAAACAATGACCTTTGATATGGCCAATTCGATATTTTTGGCTGCTGCGGTGGGTGGTTCTTTCTGTATTTATGCTGATATTTTTTACAAAGATTCTGACAGGGTTCTCTATTGGATGGGTTGGATGACCTCAATATTTATTCTATTAATCATTGAACTTTTTACTAATCTATTCTTCGTTATACTTTCTTTGTGGATGTTAGGCGCTATTCATCTTATTTCACATATTTTATGTGAACAAAAAAATCAGACAAAAATAATGATTATCAATTGCTGTGTTTATATTTCAGTTCCTCTTTTTATTATCATATCGAACAATTTTTTAGCATTTAGCGGTTTAACAAGACCCTTAGTCTATGATCAATTCTTAATGGCGATCGATGGGACTTTAGGCTTTTATCCAAATTTGGTTTTAGGTCGTTTCTTTTCTGAATTACCTGGCTTTATATCGAGCCTAATATTGGCTATTTATTTAGCCTTACCAACAGCAATCATCCTGATCTATCTTAAACGACTCAATTACGCGATAGAGCCACCCTATTCCTTTATGATTGAAGTCATTTTCATCGGATTTCTAGGATTTTCACTCTACAATATTATTCCCGGCTGTGGCGCAATACCATCATTTAACACCTGGCCTCAGAGTTTATCGCCTGGTTTTTTGCAAAATAGCCCGCAATTGATAAGCTGTCCTTCATCCTTTCCGAGGAATGCCCTTCCTTCTTTACATACTGCCTGGATTATTTGCCTTTTACGACAGGCCTGGCTTTGTAATAAAGAGGTAAAGGTGTTGGCTTCGATTTTTGCCTTTGGCACGGTGATTGCTATGTTTGGCGTTGGGCATTATTTGATTGATCTTATCGTCGGGTTTTCCTTTGCAAATTTCACCGGCGGACTTTGTGCTTTTCATTTAAATTGGAAATCTAAAGCACGGCTACAAGCAATTTTGTTGGGCGGATTGCTCTCTCTAAGTTGGTATCTCATTATCTTTTATGGAATACCTGTCCTTCAAAGCTCTAAAATTTTAGCCTGGACTCTATTTTTAGCCTCTACTTTTTTAAGCCTTTATTTGGAATTTAGATTATTTAAGGGTTCCAAAAGTCAATCGGGAGATTATTCAAGGGGGGAGAATGTTCCGGAATTCGCGGTATAACATTTTTACAATAAGAATTTAGTTAAAGTACCCTTCTCTACGGGTTTATCGAGTTCTTTATTAAAAAATAAAGTTTTACCCGCATCGATTGGTATATTCTGCATCAGATCTTTGATCTGATTTGCTAAAAAGGCGTCAGCTCTTTTTTCATTAATATTAAAAGCCAAGTCTTGAAATTCAAAAATCAGATTTTCTTTAATAAAATTTGGAATAGCTAAAAGGCCGTGTAACCTATTACACATAGCCACAATGTAAGCAATTCCTGTAATTAGGGCTGGAAAATAACCCAACTTTTCTCCTAATAAAAATTGCGCAAATAGAAAGTGAAAAATAAGCATACCAAGAGCATACAAGTTGTCCGGATATTTGGGACCAGTCAATAGCGTGATCATCTTTTCATCCCAGGTTTCTACAGTTGCAGCTTTTGGTGCATATATTAATTCTTCTATTTGAAAACGCGTAAAGGGTTTTCCTGTTGGAAAAATGTAGATTGAAGCGATAAAAAACTCCACAAATTCTAGAGACTTCCGAAAACAATAGGCGCCGTGGACAGAATCCATATAGTGTATTTCATTGCTTGCAACATATTTCATATAACAGACATGGCCTGTTTGCTGTGATGAATGAAGGTGTATAAGCAAATGCTTACCTTTATTTTGCTGGGCTATCTTCAAAATTTCTTTAGATTGTTCTAATAAATGCGGGCTTAGATGCTGAATGCTAATGCGCTTTCTTTGAACTAATGATTGATCTATCTCTCTATTTTGCTGGTTGCTTTGAATAGAATTTACATCCTTAGTAATTTGAAAGAATTTATTTCTGTTGTCATTTCGAAATAAATTGTATCCAGGGATTGCCATGGAAACAGACAAACCATAACAAAGACCTATAGAATTTGCCCTAATTGGCATATAGATTTGATTAATAGCCTTTACCTTATATTCGGGATTTTGATATTTCTTGTAAATTTTTTTTACTGCGAGTGAGGGTTTTATCTTTGTCTGCTCTTCGATTTCAGCCAATTTAAATTCCATTTGCTTAAAAATTTTATTATCTCTTTCTAAATGTTTAGATATTTCGATTAATTCGTTGCGAAAATAAGCCATTTCATTTAAAAATTTTTGCCCAGTAAAATTGGATAGTCTTTTGATAAGTTTGTCTTTCAATTGTATGAGATTTTGCTGTTCAAGAGGATTGTCTTGAACCCTTTCGATAACGTAAAAATACACTCTAAGTAAATCGATTGTTTGTAACGAGGAACTGATATTGAATTTGAACTGGTTCAGTAAAAATCTTATATAGGCTTCTTTTAAGCAAGTGTAGATGGTAAGAAGTTTAAGAAAAGATTTATTTTTTTGGGAGTATTGAACTACCTCCGTTATTTCATTTTCAAACAATGTTTCATAATTGTTGGTCGAAATACGGGTGCAGATTTTCTCCCTTAATTCGTCTAGAAATTTCTTATGCTGGGGATAATTTAATATAAGTTTTGAAAGATAATCTTCTAAATCAAAAAGAGTTAATTCTTTAGGCATTTGGTTGTATTATTTAATAATTTGATCTCAATTTTACCATGTTTATTGGTTATAAGATAGACATAGCTCTGAATAGGCTTTCCAAATTGTTATTTATTTATTCACAAAGGTAGATATAATACAGCCTCTTTTTATTGAAAGGTAAGACATGACTTCTTTGTATACAAAATTAAACATGGTTTGGGAGAATTCAAATGATCACCAAAAGCAAGAATATTTAAAAATTTTTTTAGAAGAATATACAAAGAATGATTTCTACTTCTTGTTTGGAATTTCTAAATATTCTTCCTTTGATATGAATCTACAAACTATTACCGCCCAATATCGAAATCTTGCCCTTAAACTTCACCCCGACAGAAATCGAGATACCATTTATGCGCAATTGTCTGAAGAACTGATGAAATTCGTCAACACGGCTTATGAAACGTTGAGTGATTGGGACCAAGCTAATAAATACAATTCAACCTTGCGAACAAACTTTCCAACGAAGGAAAACTATCAGAGCAATTCATCTACAAAAACCAATACTAATAACTATTTCCCACCGCAACGTACTAATGAAATAATCTACGATCGCGACATTCTTTCTCATGAACAGATTGACTCCATGAATGAACATATTCGCGTCAATGGGAATGTTTATGGTTCAATTGCAAATATTATGGGCAATATCTCTGTTTATGGAAGCGTATTTGGTAACATTACCAACCTCAATGGCAACATCATTATCCTAACCGTTGAACGTGGGGCTTGCGTCACTAATATCAATGGTACAAATTTTATTTATGGTGATGTGCATGGAAGAGTTAGAAATGAAAGCGGCGTAAATAAAGTTGCAGGTCTAGTCGATGGAAAAATCACTCGAGAATTGAGCACGAATAGTAATTCTTTTTTTAGCTCTGAAAGGGCTAATCCCTATATCCCAAGTACAACTACTAGTTTTTCAATCTGAGTCATTTAGAAACCGCGTCTTGTCGCGGTTTCTAGTCTTCTTTTAAACGAATTCCATTCGATTCTATCAGAATATGTCCCTGCTTATAGAGCTGACCGATTGCCATTTTGAAGTTTTTCTTGCTTTCGCCTAAAACATGCTTAATTTCCTCTGGAGAACTTTTATCATGTAAGGGCAAAAAACCTTGGTTTTTAGACAATTTAGCAAGGATAGATTGCGATAGTTCCTGAATATTGTCGCGCCCGGTTTTTCTTAACACCACATCAATTTTTCCATCATCGCGGATTGTTTTAATATAACCCTTCATCCTTTTTCCATAATGCAAAGATTGAAATATTTCAGATGAATGAACTAAACCCCAATGCCTTTCATTTATAATAACCTTTGTACCCATCTCGGTTTTTTCAGCGATTAATAGATCAACTTCTTCACCTTCTTTAAAAGTAATAGGCGATTTATCTAGAAAATGATCGAGTTTAGAGCTTGCAATAATACGGCCTTTATTATCTTGTTTAAGATAAACAATATAGGATTTATCCTGTTGCATCGGCCTTTGTTGTTCAGGCCGCGGGACTAATAAATCTTTATCCAAGCCCCAATTAAGAAAGGCACCGACTGAATTAACGTCAATTACCTTCAAGAAAGCACATTGACCTATACTAGCCAAAGGTTTTAGAGTTGTCGCTACTATTCGGTCTTCGGAATCGAAATAGATGAAAACCTCGAGACTATCATTAATTTTGCTTCCACTTGGGACTACTTTATTCGGTAATAAAATCTCCCCCCAATCTTTACCATCAAGGTAGACTCCAAAATCCACCTCTTTAATCACTTTTAAATTGTTAAATTGTCCAATTTTTATCATCAATGAATCCAGTCTGGCTAAATAGATAGCATACCATAGAACTGCCTAAGCATAATCCAGTAAGATAAATAGCGTCTAAAAGCAAAAACTGGAATCCAAATACCAAAAAGCGCATTATCGTATATTGTATTAGGTATTAAATGGAGAGAAGAATTGGAAGACTTCATGATCCTTGGCATTGTTCTGATTTTTTTTGCCCTTTCTTTAGTGCTCATTCATTTTTTTGACTCTTTAACAGGAACAAACGAATGATTACTTATTTACTTTGTGGATTTATCACTTTAGGCCTGCTTATCTATTTATTGTATGTGTTATTTAGACCTGAACGCTTTTAATTAAAGGTCAGGCAAAGGGACTTTATGCTCAGTGAAATAGGTTTATTCCAAATTGTTTTCTACCTTTTTATTTTGGTTCTCCTCATAAAACCCTTAGGGGGTTATATGGCAAAAATTTATGGGGGAAGCGGTAGGGTAATTCGTATTGGCAAACCAATTGAATCAATGATTTACCGGATTTGCAGGATAAAAGCTGAGCAGGAAATGGATTGGAAAAGATATCTTGTTGCGATGCTGGTTTTTAATTGTTGCGGTTTAATAGCTGTTTACATGCTTCAGCGTTTGCAATTGTATCTACCTCTTAATCCTCAAAATCTTCCTGCTCCTTCTGCTCACTTAGCATTCAACACGGCTGCGAGTTATGCTAGTAATAGCAATTGGCAATCTTACGGCGGAGAAACCACTTTATCTTACTTGAGTCAAATGTTGGCTTTAACCACACAAAATTTTCTTTCCGCGGCCACCGGTATGGCCTTATTAGTTGCTTTATCGCGAGCGATTGTCAATTATGAAAATCCAAATCTAGGTAATTTTTGGGTCGATACTGTGCGAGGAATTCTTTATATCCTGCTGCCCTTATCCTTCCTTTTTGCTCTGATTCTCGTATCTCAGGGCGTTATTCAAAATCACAAACCTAATGTTAGAGGAAACTTGTTAGAGCCAATAAGTACCCAGATAACGCAACAAACAATTCCTATGGGGCCAGTCGCTTCGCAGGTTGCCATCAAACAATTAGGAACAAACGGTGGTGGATTTTTCAAAACCAATTCCGCTCATCCTTTTGAAAATCCTACGCCCCTGAGCAATTTTTTAGAAATGCTAGCAATTTTACTAATTCCCGCTTCTCTTTGTTACAGTTTTGGTGTTTTGATCAAAGATAAGCGTCAGGGTTGGGCGCTTTTAGCAGCAATGATTATTATTTTTATTCCTGTCCTTGCCTTGGATGTTTTGGCCGAGCAGGCCGGAAATCCAGCTTTGTTTGCCTTAGGCGCTGATCCAAATCCCTCATTCAACTCTTATCCTGCTGGAAATATGGAAGGAAAGGAAACGCGTTTCGGCATTGTCAATTCAGCTATGTGGTCGGTCGCAACTACTGCGGCGTCAAATGGTTCTGTCAACTCAATGCTTGATTCCTATACAGCCTTAGGCGGCTTGCTCCCTTTATGGATGATGCAATTAGGCGAGGTGATTTTCGGTGGCGTAGGTTCTGGATTATATGCAATGCTAATGATGGTCATTATCACAGTTTTTGTGGCTGGATTAATGGTAGGACGAACACCTGAGCTTTTCGGTAAAAAATTAGAACCCTTCGAAATAAAAATGGCCTCTGTTGCTTTGTTAATCATGCCGCTTTCAGTGCTTCTTTCAACTAGTTTTTCCTCAGTGACTCGATTCGGATTAAGTTCAGTTGGAAATCCCGGCGTTCATGGCTTTAGTGAAATACTTTATACCTTCACATCCATGGCCACCAACAATGGGAGCTCTTTTGCAGGAATTAATACCAATAGACCGTTTTACAATTTATTAGGTGGTTTGCTAATGCTCATTTCGCGTTATTGGATAGCCATACCGGTTATTGCTATTGCAGGCTCACTCGCTCGAAAAAAAATAATTCCACAAAGTGCTGGAACCCTTGCTACGCATAGCCCTCTTTTTATCTTTTTACTGATCAGTGTGATAGTACTGGTTGGCTCCCTCTCTTTTTTGCCATCGCTTGCGCTAGGACCCATTGTTGAGCATCTTATTTTTTGGGGGCAACATGGTCAATAAAACTTCGACTTCATCTCTTTGGGATCCCAAAATAATTACAATGGCGATAGTCCAATCATTTCAGAAATTATCACCGCTTCAACAAATTCGTAATCCTGTCATGTTTACTGTTTACATTGGCTCTTTATTAAGCACAGCTTTAGTTATTCAAACTCTTATCAAACAAGGGGAAGCGCCAGCCCATTTCATTTTGGCAATCAGTCTATGGTTATGGTTGACTCTGTTGTTTGCCAATTTCGCAGAAGCAATGGCGGAAGGGCGCGGAAAAGCCCAGGCCCAAGCCTTAAGAAAAGCCCGCCGTGAAATTGAAGCAAAAAAACTGTCTAAACCTGAAAAATCAGCATCTATTACCTTAGTACAATCTGCCCTTTTGCGAGCTGATGATATTGTTCTTGTGGAAGCGGGTGATTTTATACCTAGTGATGGCGAGGTTATCAAAGGGATCGCCTTTGTTAATGAATCTGCCATAACCGGAGAAAGTGCTCCAGTAATTCGGGAAAGCGGCGGCGATCGTTCGGCAGTCACTGGTGGCACCCAAGTCCTTTCCGATTGGATTATTGTGCGCATTACCTCAAACCTCGGTGAAACCTTTTTAGATAGCATGATTGCCTTGGTAGAAGGCGCAAAACGGCAAAAAACTCCCAATGAATTAGCCTTAACGATATTGCTAGCGGCTCAAACAATTATTTTTTTGCTAGTCTGTGCGACACTTTTACCCTTTTCGGTATATAGCGTCAGCGCAGCAGAAGGAGGTCAGGTCGTTAGCATTACTGCTCTGGTGGCGCTCTTTGTTTGCTTGGCGCCAACCACTATTGGCGGCTTACTTTCAGCAATCGGTATCGCGGGTATGGATAGAATGATACAGGCCAATGTTATCGCCATGTCCGGTCATGCCGTAGAAGCTGCTGGTGATGTTGATGTTTTATTATTAGACAAAACAGGAACAGTAACCTTAGGAAATCGAGAGGCAATTGAGTTTATTCCCGCTGAAGGCGTATCGATTAATACGCTGGCAGATGCCGCTCAATTAGCTTCCTTTGCTGATGAAACACCTGAGGGACGAAGCATTGTTATTTTAGCCAAAGAAAAATACGGTTTGCGTGGACGCGATATTTCCAAGCTGGGTGCAACCTTTATTCCATTTACTGCTGAATCAAGAATGAGCGGCGCCAATCTGCGTTCACGTCAAATACGCAAGGGTGCCGAGGAAGCAATAAAAAATTATCTAAAGGAGTTAGGCTCTCTATTTCCAGAATCAGTTCAGACAACGGTTGACGGCATATCGAGAAAAGGAGGGACTGCTTTAGTAGTTGCCGAAGAAAACAAAGTTCTAGGTGTGATTCATCTTAAAGACATTGTTAAAGGCGGTATTCGCGAACGCTTTGCCCAATTGCGAAAAATGGGGATCAAAACCATTATGGTAACAGGTGATAATCCCCTGACAGCAGCAGCAATTGCAGCGGAAGCCGGGATTGATGATTTTTTGGCTAATGCAAGACCTGTAGAAAAACTTAATTTGATCCGAAAGCTGCAAAAAGAAGGCTATCTGGTTGCAATGACCGGCGATGGAACGAATGACGCCCCGGCGCTTGCTCAGGCGGATGTGGCTGTGGCAATGAATACGGGTACGCAAGCTGCTAAAGAAGCCGGTAATTTGATTGATTTGGATTCAAATCCGACCAAATTGATTGAGGTTGTTGAAATTGGCAAACAGCTATTAATGACGCGAGGCTCCCTAACTACGTTCAGCATTGCTAATGATATTGCCAAATACTTTGCCATCTTACCTGCGGCTTTGGCCAGTACCTATCCTGCCTTGAATCAATTGAATATTATGAAACTGTCAACACCGGAAAGCGCAATTTTATCCGCAGTTATTTTCAATGCATTAATTATTATGTTTCTAATTCCTCTCGCTTTGCGAGGCGTGAAATATCTTCACGGGGAAGCTGCCAAAATTCTTCGAAGGAATGTATTAGTTTATGGCTTTGGTGGTTTAGTTATTCCCTTTGTGGGGATTAAACTGATTGACTTGCTTTTAAGGGCATTAAACTTGGTTTAAAAAGGACTCCAAATGCTAAAAGAGGCTATAGATCAAATAAAAACCGCATTACTTATGCTTCTTGTATTTACGTTAATTACTGGATTATTTTATCCGCTTATGGTGACGGCAGTGGCGCAACTTATTTTCCCAAAGCAGGCGAATGGTAGCCTTATTAGGAAATCTAATATCGTTATTGGCTCTCAGTTTATAGGACAGTCTTTTTCATCACCGGCCTATTTTTGGAGCCGACCCTCATCGACCCTCCCTTTCCCCTACAATGGCGAAGCTTCATCGGGTTCTAACTTTGGCCCTGATAATCGACTTTTTTTAGCAAAGGTGAAAGAACGAATCGCGAAATTAAGAGAATCCAATCCTGAAAACAATGAGCTAATCCCTATTGATTTAATTACCGCTTCAGGGAGCGGACTTGATCCGGAAATTAGCCCCCGCGCTGCATTCTATCAAGTCGCTCGGGTTGCTAAAGCACGTAAAATGTCTGTACTCGATTTGAAAAAAATAATCAGAGAACAGATCAAAAATAGAACCTTTGGTTTTTTAGGTGAGCCACGCGTTAATGTGCTTGAATTGAATCTTAAACTGGACACTTTAGGGACAAGCAATGAACAAAACGCGCCCAAGTCCTGAGCATTTGTTAGAGCGCGCTCAAAGAGAAGCCAGCCAGGCAAGCAGAGGCAAACTCAAAATTTATTTGGGCGCAGCCCCTGGCGTGGGCAAAACTTATAGAATGCTACAAGACGCAATAGAGAAGCGTGCTCAAGGGCTAGACGTAGTTATTGGTGTGGTCGAATCGCATGGTCGAAAAGAAATTGAGCGTCTTTTGAAACATAGTGAAATTCTCCCTCGCCAGGTGGTGCATTATGGCCATACGAAATGCCTGGAGTTTGATCTGGATAACGCCCTGCACCGCTCTCCTGGATTAATTTTAGTAGATGAAATGGCTCATTCAAATATACCCGGTTCAAGACATAGCAAGCGCTGGCAAGATATTGAAGAATTGCTTAATCGAGGAATTGATGTCTATACCACGCTAAACGTCCAGCATATTGAGAGTTTAAAAGATGATGTCGCCCAAATCATCCAGGCACCTGTTAAAGAAACTGTACCTGATTCCATGATTGAAAGAGCCAATACCATTGAGATTGTCGATTTACCGCCAGAAGATTTACTTAAACGCTTAAGAGAAGGCAAGGTTTACATTCCTGAACAGGCAACCTTTGCCAGTGAGCATTTTTTTCGAACAGGCAATTTGATTGCTCTTCGCGAATTAGCATTGCGAGTGACGGCCGAACGCGTCGGGACGGATGTGCTCTGGTATCGGGAGCGAGAAGGAATTAAACAAATCTGGCCAACTAGAGAGAAAATCCTGGTATGCGTCGGCCCCGAACCCGAAGCGCTTAAATTAATCAGAGGAGCAAAGCGCCTTGCTCATAGTTTACAAGCCGACTGGCTCGCCATTTATATTGCCACGCCCTATTTACAGTCAAAGGCTGAAAAGAATAATGATGCCTTGCAAAATTTGCGTCTTGCCGAATTACTGGGTGCAGAAACTCATGTATTGACCGGATTTAATATTGTAAAAGAAGTTATCAGTTTTGCTCGTGAGCAAAATATTACTCAAATTATGATTTGGAAAAATATACGCAATCGCTGGCAAGGCTTAATTCGCCGCAATTTGGCTGATGAAATTGTACGTTCAAGCGGTGAAATTGATATTTACATAATGACTGGGGATGCTTCCCAAGTGTCCAATCAAAATTCAAAAACGCCAAATCATACACCCTGGAAAATTTACGGTTTCAGCTTCGCCATAGTCAGCCTTGCTACGCTCTTAAATAGCCTGGTTTATCCTTTTTATGGCCACTCTAATTTAGTCATGGTTTATTTGCTTGGCATCATTGTGGTCGCCCTCTTTGGACGTGTAAGACCTTCCATTTTTGCCTCAGTTTTAAGTGTTTTAGCGTATAATTTTTTCTTCATCCCGCCTTTTTTTAGCTTTGCAGTTTCTGATTTCAGAACGATTTTTACCCTTTTGGTGATGCTTTTAGTGGCACAGATTATTAGCTATTTGACTATTCATATTGGTCGCCAAGCTGAATCAGCGCAATTAAGCCAGCATCAAACTACTGCTTTGTATACCTTTAATCGAAAATTATCGAAAACGCGCGGTAGGGTTAACTTACTTGAACTCAGTCTCACCTATATTTCCGATGTATTCGATTGTGATGCGATGGCTCTACTTCCAAAAAATAATCGTCTTAAAGTACAAGCGAGCTATCCGGTTAAATCAGTATTGGATCCCAAAGAAAAATCAATTGCCCAGTGGGTTTTTGACATGAATCAAGCCGCAGGCTTTGGAACTGATACACTCTCCTCGTCACCAGCGCTTTATTTGCCGCTTAAAGGGGCAACCAAGGCTATCGGCGTTTTAAGAGTAAAGCATCGCTCTCCACAATTACTAACACCTGAGCAAAAAGGGCAACTTGAATCTTGTGTCAATCAAATGGCTTTAGCTTTGGAAACGGATAATCTATTTGAAAAGGCTAGGAAAAAAGAATTAGAAGTCGAAAAGGATCGGGCACGAATAAATTTGCTAACCTCCATTTTTCATGACCTTAGTTTTCCACTCCAAAGAGTAATAACTGCCCTGCAAAGCTTGAAAGATACAGACAGTACCAGCGTTAAATCAATTGAAAATATCGATCATGAAATCAATAAATTAAGTCGATTAAATGCTAATCTTTTTCAATTTATTCAATTTGAATCAAAAGAATTTATACTTAAGAAAGAGCCGGCATCTTTGAAAACAATTATTAACCGGCTTATCAAAATATCGGCCGAAATCCTTGAAAAAAGACCAGTCTATTTTTCTATTTCAGACAATGTCCCACTAATAAAATTAGATAAAAAACTCATTAAAGAAGTGGTCATAAATTTATTAGAAAATGCCATTAAATTTTCACCAGACGATACGCCTATTTATATTAATGTCGAATTGGAGGATAACTATGTAATTGTTAGTATCGAAGACTTTGGAACCGGTATTCTGCCTCAAGAAAAGAACAAATTATTCAAGAAATTTTATCGAGGAAAACAGACATCCAGCGGTCATGGATTAGGTCTTGGATTAACGATTTGTGAAAAAATAATTAGCGCTCACGGCGGCTCGATTTGGGTTGAGGACATTGAGTCAAAAGGCGCTTCATTCCGGTTTTCTCTTCCTTTATAAAAGAGAGAAAGTTTTCCATGCAAAATCTAGGAAGAATCATCTACCTTAAATTAAAAAAAGATTTACGCGCTAAAATCTACATTCTAAATTAGCTAATTAAAATTTAGATTTCTATCTCAAATTTTAAAAGCCTGACTTTATTCATCCCTGGGATTACTCTTTTTAAGTGCATCTTTCCAAGCCTCTTCTTCGGATTCTTCTAAAAAAATCTCAGTAGTCGGCTCCTTATCAATATCAAGAGGCTTTTTTAATTCGCCGGCTTCGGTATTTGGTAAACCGCTTGAATTAGTTTTTCGTTCTACTGCATGAGGCTGAGGATTTTGGTAAGTTTTTATCATCATCTTTTCCCTATTTATGGCTAAAGTAAGTATAGCTTGTTATGCAAAGGATCATTATTAATCCCTATAATAATAACAGCCTTAAATTACAAAATAAGGATTTTGTATGAAAACATATCTATTGATAGCCTCAATAATGCTTTTTTCTGTGCCTACCTTTTCGGAACCCTCCCAAAATCCGGTTGCAAATCCCCAACCCAGTGCAACATCGACGCCTGACAATGCCTTTAGCTCCCCTGTAAATACAGGCATACATACCGGTAATGGTTTTAGCGGCATGGGGGTTATGACCAATGAAAATGGAGCGGGTTCTGAAAATGGCATCCATTCCGGAATTGGCGAGCATAATGCAGCAGCAGGGGGTAGTGGCGCAGGCGGTAGTTAATCTTCATGAAAATAAAAAACCCCGCTCCCCATATACCTTAAAAAGGTTGCACTTAAAGCATTTTTCAGATGCTTTATGGCTTCATGGATTGCAGGGCCTATCTTTATTATAGGTAAAATTTACCATTGACAAAGTTTTGAGCTGATTTATCATCGATTCTTCTAAAGAAATCCAAACCTTTAAGGACCTTGAATGGTTACATTGTAGGAGTCTGCGTCAAAATTTTGTTCCACGGCTTGAGTAAGATCATGAGTTAATAAAACCAACAAAAAAAATCCCAACCCAATATATGGCAGGTTGTAGAGAAGAATTCCCTCAGTTAATAATTGATAGGTTTTAAGGGAAACAGCACCCGTTATCATAGATTCAATTATCGTTTTGTGATGAGACCTATAAGCGCTTTCAGGAGATGAAAATAAACACAGTTCCATTTGGCGAACCCGAGGTTGCAGATTTATAAGCTGCCTTGCCTCATTTCGCATTGTAATTAACGACTCTAGGCCATAATTATTATTAACATGCACAATTAAATGAACCGCTGAGAGAATTGCAATTTCGCGCAAATAAAAGTCATTATAGGGATTAGCTAACCAACCAAACAAATAACGACAGACTTCCATTGCGGTAAAAGCGGAAGGAATTGCGGTTTGAATATGGGATGCTATTAGGCTGAATCGGGATCCATAACCAACTATTTGATTGAATTCATCTCGCCGCTGCATATTAAGCCTGCACATCTTCAAACTTAAGGCAGAATATTACACATACATCTAAACCAGAACAATGGCAAAGCTCCCTGTCATTTTCAGCAGATATCCTATAATTAGACAGATTCCTTTTATGTAGAGCTTGCCCTGGGTGGAAGACCGAGTTAAAACGGAATAATAATGAATATATTCAAAAAGTTAGCTCAAATATTTCAACAAAAATTAATTTTGGAACCGTTAAATACCCGCCAATATATATTGATTAACAGAATTAGTCTGGAATTGATGATTCTTGGCCTATTGCTGATTTATATTTTTTCACTCTGGAAATTACCCTTAATGATTTATCTGATTGTAACGGCCTGCACTATTACCGGAATTAATCTCTTAATTCTGAAAGGAACCAAAAATACAAAACTCTGCGGTAATGTTTTAACACTATTAGCCTTCGTGATTGCAACCTCTGCAAATCTATTAATTGGAGGAATATCGAGCACTTTTTTCACTTGGTATTATGTCGTTCTTATTTTGGCCGCTGTAATGATCAATTGGGCAGGCTTAATAGTTTATGCAATCTTAACGACAATAACGATTATTCTATTTTCTGTGTATAACTTTATTCCAGTTTATGAACTATCAGCAGCAAATAAGCAAATAATGAATATAATTAATCTTTTTTTTATCTTGATGGTTATTGTTTCTTCTTTATATACCCTGTTACGTGAAAATAGCCTTTATGAGAAAAGCTTATGTGAGCATAATTTTTTGTTACAAGCGGATAAGGATAAATTTCATTACCTGGCTCAATACGATACCTTAACCAAATTACCCAACCGTTCTTATTTTCAAACTTATATTGAAAGTCTGATTGCTTCAGTTGATTTAAAGACTCATTTTATTACTCTATTTTTTATGGATATTGACGGCTTGAAAAAGATCAACGATCGCTATGGCCATGATGCCGGCGATTCCTTGCTTTTAGAGGCGGGCAAGCGTTTGCAATCCTGTTTCAGAGAAAATGATTTTTTATCAAGGTTAGGCGGTGATGAATTCACTGCAGTGATCTCTCATTTGAAAAACGACAGGGTTCCGCAAACTATATCCCTTCGTATTTTGGAAGAGTTCAATAAACCCTTTGATATTAGCTTTGAGCCTATTAATACTTCTATCAGCATAGGTCTAGCGACTTATCCCTTAACTACTCTAAACGTTGATGAGTTAATTATTCTTGCCGATCAGGCTATGTATAAGGCTAAAAAGGCAGGTGGTAATCAATTTGAAGAGTCTGGATAAGGTGGCTCATCGCTTAACTTGACATTAGTCAAGCCCCGCCTTAGCATTCCTTTATCTTTCTAGCCTTGACCCCTAAAATTACATTCCCAAAAAGCATAATTCTTTCCGAGGATAAACAATGACGGTTGACCGTTTAAGAGCACTGGTAAGTGATGATTTCGATGCTGTAAATGCTCTAATTATTGACAACATTCAATCTCAAATTGGTCTAATTGATGATTTGGCACATCATATTGTACAAAGTGGCGGCAAACGTCTACGGCCTTTATTAGTTCTATTAGCAAGCAGAGCTTGCCATTACAAGGGTCGTGAACATATTAAACTGGCCGCAATGATTGAGTTTTTCCATACAGCCACTTTGCTTCATGACGATGTTGTTGATGAATCAACACTCAGACGCGGCCGTGAAACAGCCAATGAAATTTGGGGTTCGAAAGCTAGCATTTTGGTCGGCGACTATCTGTTTACTCAATCTGTACAACTAATGGTACAAGTAGATCATCCACGCATACTGCGTTTGATTGCCGAAACCTCTCATCAAATCTCCTGCGGTGAAGTCAAACAGCTCGCCAATCGTCATAATTTTTCACTTTCAGTTGAAGATTATTTTGATGTAATTCGTTCAAAAACCGCACTATTATTTGCTGCTTCTGCCACAATTGGTGCAATGCTTTCCAATTCCGATCAAAAAGTAGAAGAAAGTTTATACGCTTACGGCCTTCATTTAGGCAATGCATTCCAACTTATAGATGATGCGCTTGATTACTGTTCGGATGCCAAAACTATGGGAAAAAACATAGGCGATGACTTGGCAGACGGCAAGGCCACCCTTCCTCTAATTCACGCAATGCAAAACTGTTCACTATCTCAGCAACAATTAATTAAACAAAGCCTGAAAGAGGGAGGGTTAGAACACCTTTCCGAGATTTTAGAAATAATTAAATCTACCAAAGCTATCGAATACACCAGAAATTTTGCTGCTAAGGAAATAGACAAAGCCTTGGCTGCACTTGAAGTCTTACCCGACTCTGACTACAAAGACGCTCTCATCGAACTAACTCAATTCGCCCTCGGCCGTAACCATTAATCGGAGTGTAGCTCAGCTGGTAGAGCACTGCCTTCGGGAGGCAGGGGTCGCAGGTTCGATTCTTGTCACTCCGACCATATAAATAAAGGCTTATTAGTGATTTCAAACCAATAAAATTAGATAATAGGGTGCAAATTGAATGTCTACTAAAGGTTTAATAATTTAAATACTAATCCAATGCATTTACTTAAAACCCTGGAGTTGAAAAAATTTAAAATAAAGTGAACCCATTTGATTTTTTTAAAGAGCGATTTGATTCAAGGTAATTCCAAAATGCACGTCTTTATCGGATAAAGCTCATCAAAGGCTATTTCATACAAAGGCTCACCTAGATCTACTACCTGACTTACTTCTTCAATTTGGATTGTTGCAATCTATAAAGTTTTACGATTATGCTTTCTTCGTAAGGAGATTGAGAGGGTTTTTTGTTTATTGGCGTTTTGCTTATGAAGCTATACCATTTTTCCTGGTTGCCCCATCCTTCGTGCGAAAATTTCAAGATTCCTAATTTACATAGATGTTCGAAATAATAATGTAAAGTGCTCAAAGACGATGGTAAGTTTTCTAAAAAGACTGGTAAAAGTTCAGGATAGAGCCTACCATATTTTTCGATGATTTTGGCACTGCGATGTATATTGCACCTAGCATTATTATTAAGCCAATTATTTACTCTCTGGATGGAAAAAAAGTTTTGTTGGTTCCGTCGAATAAAACTATAACAAGTGGTTTGCCAAACACGTCTATCACAACTAAAAATCCAGTCTCCATTGGTAAAGGCTAAGAAATCATGACCAATAAGAAACTTTCAAATCAGCTTCATAATAAACTACCAAATTTTATGCAAAAATTAAAAACCAATCTCAAACAATCTATTTCACCTCATGATTAGTATTCTTTAAATAGAAAATTAGAATAAACAAGCTTTTTGAATTCAACACCCGTTCAATACTTACGTTAAGAGTCATTAATGTGCCAAATAATGTAATGCTCGTTGTTAAAAACAGCAAGAAGTAATAATTTTGCTCATCTTTTAAGACGGATTATTTTTCATCAGAATATTTAAAATAAAATAAATCAAAGGTTGACTTTTTAGTATTTACTATTTAGGCTTTATCGCCGCTCCAAAATAGGATTATTCGTATCCTATAGGATCAGAATGGATATTAAAAGGAATGTTAAATGGCAGTAAACTCCAAACAAATCAATGCATATCTTCAAAATCAGGTCCGCTCTCAGCAAACATTTGGAATACAAGAAGAAGCTAAACAGCAACAACCAACTCTGGAAAGAGAATTCACTTTGCATCAGGAAGAGGTATTGCAACAGGAAGAAATTAGAAAGCAGGATGAAGCTAATATAGAGAATGAGGCAATTAAACTGGTAGAAGCTTTGAATCAAGAATCGGCCATAAAATTGGAAGAGGCCAAAAAGCAGAATGAGGTTCGAACGCAGCAAATATTCATACAGCAAAACGAAGCAATAATGCAAGCACCAACTTTCCAGAGCGAATTAGCTTTGCAACAGAAACATTGGCAGCAGGAACAGGCTTTGCAACAGGAAGGAAACAGAAAGCAAGAAGAAGCCAGAATAGAGAATGAGGCAATGAAACTGATAGAAGGTATGAAACATGAATTGTCCATAAATTTTGAAAATGTCATCCAAGAAGCAAAACAACATGCAGAAGAGAAAGCTAGAAAAATACAAGATGCCAGATCTTCAAATGAATCTGTATCTTCCCGAAGGCAGGAAAAAGCAGCAAAACATCTTGACCCAATTAAGCAGAGAAATATTAATAATGAGATAGAAAACCACGCTTACTTTTTGCAGGCAAATTATCCAGGAAATAGATCCCTGTACAGTCAATCACAAATAAACGATGCAACGAATAAAGCTGCAGCTAAGTACCGTGAAGACATAAATGAAAAAAAATCAAAAAATCAATCTGCTAGTAAAGAGCTTATCTATAGAATTAATGATATTAGCTGTAATCTGTTGGATGTAGTCTCTTGTATTAAAAGAGGTGCTTATATCGATTATCAAGATTCTGGCACAGAAAGTACTGCTTTAATGTATGCACTATCTCATCATCATGATTTAATTGCCGAATATTTGCTGAATAATGGTGCCGACCCATTACTAGTAGATAAAAATGGAATTAAAGCTCGAGATCTAGTATCCAAAGATTCCGCATTGTATGGGATTATCATTAAACGAGAAATTGAAATAGCTCCATTAAAGGATGGAACTAAATACTACCGTAACTACCTGACTGGCCCAACAAATAAGGTGGTATTTGATGAAATCGCTGCAAGATCAAAATGTATGGTTTCGGCAAAATCAACCAAAATTAGAGAGTTACACAAGAGTCTTGAAGCAGAACTTAAAAAAAGTCCGCCAAGTCTTGCTGTAATTAAATTAATTCTTATGGGAGGAGCTGATATTAATTATTTTGATAATGATTACTATTTTTACACACCTTTAATGACAGCAATTATTCATCAGAATGATTATATTGCCGAATATCTATTAAACCAAGGCGCAAATCCTCTGTTAGAAAATATCTACGGTGAAATAGCCAGTGATTTATCAGCACGGAATTCATCAATTTATATACTTCTTCAGAAAAGAGAAAAAGAACTACGTTTAGAAGTACTCTCACCTTCTGAGAAGTACAGTCTCTTACTGCAAGACTATGTTTCATTATTTGATGCTAAAGCAAAAAAAATCGACGAATACCTTGCTTTGGGTGCAGATATTGACTACCAAAATTTGGATGGTTATACCGCTTTAATGATTGCAGTAGAAGAGCAAAATGTACGAATCGTTGAATATTTGTTAAAAAATGGGTCCAATCCTTTTTTGAAAAATAAATATGGTAAAACAGCTAAATTTTTAGCAAATCGTAATGATGAAATTTTTCAGATTATTAAAGGTTACGAATTTTTATTCGCAGCTATTGAAGATGATCTTTTTATGATGAGTGCCTTGCTTAGAGCAGACCCAAATATCATTGATTTTCAAGGTAAGGATGGTTATACGGCACTTTTAATTACTACTGAACAAGGTTCGAAAGAGAGCGTTGATTTCCTGTTGATGCAAGGTGCTGATACGACTATCACTTGCGATGATGGTAAGGGGGCAATCGAATTGACTAGTGATGAATCGATAATAGCTTTATTTTTACAAACGCAGGACGAAGAGTTTTTTGATGACGACTTTGAAGTATCGCAAAATCTATATAGCTTTTTCGGTGAAAAAATCGAAGTATCTCCAAGCAAATCCAATGATATGGAAATAAAAACAGAGCACAGCACGATTTGGTAAAAAATCTTAAATAAAATGGAAATTTAATGGATATCTCCGAAATAAACCAAAATTTTATTAAGTTAGCCACCAGCATATCTCCAAAAATACGTTGTTTAAAAAAATTACTTATTGAAGGTGCTGATATAAATTATCAAAACGAAAATGGAGATACAGCTTTAATGTGGGCAGTTATCGGCCAATACGATCGAATAGCCGAATACCTGCTTCGCCAAGGTGCAGATCCTTTGATAAAAAACCATAAAAATAAAATCGCAAGTGCATTGATAAATCCTGATAGTACACTCTACCTGACACTTAAAGATTATGAGTTATTAGCTGCGGTTAAAAAGCATGATTTGCTAGTTGCTAAAACAGTTATCGATTCAGGAGCCCTAATTAATTTTAAGGACGCTCGCGGATATAATGCGCTAATGATAGCTACAGAGCAGAATTTTGAGCAAATGGTAAACTTCCTGATATTACAAGGAGCAGATCCAACACTCACTCTTTCAAATGGACAAAGTATTTTTGCCCTGACTAATAATCAAACTATATATCAGCTTCTTAAAGAGGCCGAGCGTTGTTACAAGGGAATTCAGCAGATTCCCGATAGAAAATTACATCGTTTTTTTACAACCCAGTTTTAATTTAACTTTTTCTAAGAACAGAAACAGTATTAGGAAGATATTATGACATTCGATCTATCCCCTATCGCTTCTAAAGCGTTACTTGATGAAATAAGCAAAGATCTACCGGAATTATCAAAAATTGAACGATATATTTCTGAGGGAGCCGATATTAATTATCAATCTGAAGAAGATGGCTATACTGCGTTGATGCTTGCTGTTGATAGAGATGATGAACCCTTAGTTAATTATTTATTACAACAAGGTGCAAACCCTTTAATCCATAATCATCATAAAGAAAAAGCTAGCGAGATAGCCTTAAGCCACTCACCTATTTATCAGCTCCTTAAAAATCATGAGCTTTTGGCTGCAGCAGCATCCCACGATATTCCTACTATTCAGGCTGCGCTCGATTCAGGCGCGGATGTCAATTTTCAAGGCCAAGGTGGTTACACTGCCTTAATAATAGCCGTTGAAGAGAGCTGTATTGAGATAGTCGAATTTTTAATAAAGCAAGGGGCTGATATCGATTACCGTTTGGAAGAGAATGGTTATACAACCTTGATGTTTGCTGTCAATAAGAAAGATGAGCTGATGGCAACCTTTTTAATCCAACAAGGGGTTGATCTTTTCCTTAAAAATCATTTGCAGCAAACAGCTAGTGATTTAGCCGAACCTAATACAGAACTGTATAAACTTCTTAAAAACCATGAGCTTTTAGTTGCTACCCAATTGGAAGATAGTGAGAAAGTGAAAGATGCTTTAGCAAAAGGAGCAGATATTAATTTTCAGGGTAAAGGCGGCTATACGGCTATCATGATTGCTGTGAAAAACAAAAACCTTAACATGGTAGAGCTGCTGATTACCTATAAACCTAACTTTTATCGAAAAACGGATGAAGGACTTACTATAAATAGTTTTGCAGATGATAATTTGATTCTCAAAACATTACAGGTCTGTAGACCGCTTACCTCTGAAGAAAAAGAAGCTTTTTTAGTAGCCATAAATACCTCTTGGAGTGAAGATGAGGAACGTTATGAGCGTGGTCGTTTGAAAATGCTTGCGGACAGGAACGGGCAGCCTTTTAAACTAAGTCAGTTAGGCTTTAAGGATATAGAGCCCCCCGCTTCAGAAGAAGAGATCGAAGCTTTACATGGATTTATTGGCCACCCTTTACCCGAACTATATAAAAATATATGTCGTTATTTTAATGGTGGAGACCCTAAGCTTTGTGATTACGATAACGAGGATGGGGGCTGGAATACAAATAACATAGGCTGTTTTTTTCAAGTAAATAATGATAGGACAAAAAGCAATAATATTTGGAATAAAATTGAAAATTTTAGCTCTATATTAGCGAAAGATGTTTTACCCTTTGCTGGCGATCACTATGGACTAAGTATTTTTTATCTTAAGTGGGAAGCTGGCAATATACAGGTATGGCGTCTTCTTTATGGCGATTTAGCTGCTGAAATTGATGAGGATGAGTTTGAAGAACATGGTTATGTTCATGTATTGATAAATGAGTCGTTTGATGCCTTTCTGGAGTCTTTGTATGCAGCCGAAGATTGAGATATTAGATAAGCGCATACAAGAGAACTACCCTTCCTTGCCCCTGGCCTATAGTAATTATTTTGAAGTACCCTTAAATAGGGAAGATTTTGGTAAACGCCGGCAAAAGCATAATGCAATATGTAATCAGCAATTATTCGCACATCTAGAAGCACTAAGTAAAGAAGGCATTGAACTAAGTGAGGAGGTTAGTAATGCTACCCTTATGGAAGCTATTAAAAGAAACCCACAAAAAAATCCCCATGAGGAACTCACATGGCATCATTGCCATAGCCAAAATGTGATAAATAATACGAAGGGGGTTATGCATTTAGTCTCTAGGAAACAACATGAAGACAAACGTTTTAGTGAGCTTTTTCACCTTTCAAAAAAGGCGGCTATTATGAATGGGCTGTTCCGGCGGGAGCTCCATGGGATAAGCCTAAAGGTTATCCTCCTAATGTATCTGAAAAGGAAATTCAAACACTGCCTGACCACGGCTTGGCGCCTGCTTTATTAGTAGCAGTTGGAACGAACAACCATGGGAAACTCAATCTAGTTTTAGCTAGAGCGAAAGAGCTTAAATTTTCCGAAGGCGCATTAACTACCCTTGTAACAAAAAATTATCAAGTGGGGCTTAGTAAAAGGCAAGAAAACCTGCTTCATATAGCCACAATGCATGGCAATATGGCTCTTATTGAACCTTTGTTAAATTATTCATCAAGCTTCCTCATTTTCCCCAATTAGTTGATTCAAAAGGCAATGCTGCTGCACATATTGCAGCTAAGAGAAATCGTGAGACGGCTCTGCAAAAATTAAAAGAGCATCGTATCGATTTAACGATAAAAAATAAAAAACAGCAAACCGCTTATAGTATTGCACAAGCACTAAATCACAAAAAATGTATTGATCACTCTCAGCCTGATACAAACGAAGCATCATCAGCACAGGATAAAATATCCGGAAAAAAACAAGTGCTTTTTGCAAAATCCAAGCGTGATCTACAATTTGTTTACGGAGCAAGTAAAAGCAATGTATCCCAAGTATCAATATCAACAGAAAATCAAGAACCACGCAAGACTTACAGGGAGCGTATAGGGTTAAAACCTATGGGCGATGAGAGGCGTGAAGAAATTTGTAAAAGTAATGAAACGTTTAGAAAACAGTTAAAAGAAATTGGGAAACCATCTATTAAGACATTTCTTTCTCCCCTCCTATTACCAAAACGTGAAGAGACACGGAAAATTTATAGAGAGCGTATAGGATTAAAACCTATGAGCGATGAGAGACGTAAAGAAATTTGTAATAGTAATGAAGCGTTTAGAAAACAGTTAAAAGAAATTGGGAAACAACCAACTATTAAGACATATCTGTCTCCCCTTCCATTACCAAAAAGCGAGGAGCCTCAGAAAACTTTGAGGGAGCGCATAAAATTAAAACCTATGAGCGATGAGAGACATGAAGAGATTCGTAAAAGTAATGAAGCGTTTAGAAAACAGTTAAAAGAGATTGAGAAACAACCAACTATTAAGAAATTTCTTTCTCCCCTCCCATTATCAAAAAGCGAAGAACCCCGGAAAATTTACAAGGAACGTATAGGGTTAAAACCCATGAGTAACGAGAAACGTGCAGAGATAGAAAAAGCCAACATCGAGTTTAGAAATAAAACATTAAAATTGAAACCGATGATTTTTTCTGAAAAAGATTCTATTAATGTACAGAAAAAAAATAATCCGTCTTTAAGATTATTTACGCCTAAAAGGCTCACCGAGAATTATGAAACAGTTCAGCAGGAAAAAAGAAGACAATTACAAAAGCAAATTTCACAGCGTCAATCAATTCAACCACAAGAGCAAAAACGAGTAGCACTCTCGACGCAACAACAAGCTCGTTCCAAGGTCCCGCAACGCACCCAACTTCCGGCTCAACGCTCCCAACCTCAGGCTCAGCAACGCACCCATCCTAAGGTCCAACAACGTGACCAGCCTCAGGTCCTGCAAGCCCAACCTAAGCTCCAGCAACGCGACAAGCCTCAGGTCCAGCAACGCATCCAACCGCAAGCTCAGCATCGCATTCAGTCTCAGGCTCAGCATCGAATTCAGTCCCAATCTCAGCATCGGATTCAACCTCAGGCTCAGCACCGGATTCAACCTCAGGCTCAGCATCGGATTCAGCCTCAGGCTCAGCATCGGATTCAGTCTCAGGCTCAGCATCGGATACAGTCTCAGGCTCAGGTTAAACATAGAACCCTACCGCTGTTACAACAAAGAAAACAGCCACAGATTCATCGGCAGATCCAGCAACGAGTTCAGCCTCAGATACAGCAGCGTTCTCACCAAGCTCAGCAAGCACAGCGTTCTCACCAAGCTCAGCAAGCACAGCGTTCTCAACAAGCTCAGCAAGCACAGCGTTCTCACCAAGCTCAGCAAGCACAGCGTTCTCAACAAGCTCAGCAAGCACTACGTGCTCAACAAGCTCAGCAAGCACTACGTGCTCAACAAGCTCAGCAAGCACTACGTGCTCAACAAGCTCA
>JACCVV010000084.1 GCA_013697955.1 Tatlockia sp.
AATGACCAACCTTATTAGAAACGACTATGACAAGAATAATAGTAAGAAAATTAACTGAACTGATTTAAAAAAATGTTTTTTAGAAAATATTTGTCCGGAAATTTTGCCGGTTCTGGCCTACAACCCCTGGCAAAAGACAACTCAAGAGCTATTCGTAATGTAGCATTAATTTATTGCTCTTTCGGCTTAGGGTTGCGAGCGAAGGAAATCGCATCACTTACTATTGCCGATATCGCGGATAGCAATTACCTTTTGTTAGATGAAATTTGCTTAAAGCGTTCAATGACCAAAGGCGAGAAACAACGCTTCTCCTATCTTATTAATGATAAAATTCGAAAAGCCTTGCAAGCTCATCTTAATGACTTGAATAAACCGCCTCGTGATAGACCTTTTTTTCAAACTCAATTAAAAAGTCGCTTTTCTGCCAATAGTCTTCAAAAATGGTTTAAAGCCCAATATGACAAAGCAGGAATTGTTGGAGCAAGTTCTCATTCAGGTCGTCGTACTTTTATCACAAGACTTATAGAACAAGGGGCTGATATTAAGGCAGTCTCGCGCTTAGCCGGACATGCCAACATTGTTACTACAGCTATTTATGTTGAAGACAATCCCGACCGCTTGAAACGAATTGCTAACCTGGCAATATTTTGATGATGCCTTGGTTCACAGACTGCTTTCTTTTTAAATTTATAGACTTTAAACCCAAAGAAGTTTATCACGCCGCCCGTTTTGAAAAGGGTTCGCGTTATTATGTAATTCAATTAGAAAAAGACTTGTTAGGTGATTGGACGATTAGAGCTTTCAATGGGCGCATTAAATCCAAACTTGGACAATGTCGAACATTAGCATTTCCTACGTTTACGGATGCCTTTACCTGCTTTTGTGATATAGCAAAATTACGTTTCCAACGAGCGTACTATATCAAAACAATCGCTAGTGAAAATATAATTTTTTTGTCTTTGCTCCCTTTTATAGCTATCGATAACAGCGCTCATCCTTTGAAAAATAGATCCCCCTTAAACAAAAAAGAGAAAGAACTTATGCCTGCCCCATCAATAAAAAAACTACTCAATCAGCAACAAATAAGATTTCAATTTTAGTTTGGCGCGTGTTTTACCAGCTGAACTTAATAATAAAGGAGTACTTATTTTGAGTGCATCAACTTGCAGGGACGAAGATTGCTCTTTGGTTGAAATGCGTGCATATCCTACTTTCATACATTTTAGTTTACTTTATTAACCGAAAAACATTATTTTGAACCAAGATTTACTGAACCGATTTACTTTACCAAATATCAGATTACAATGCGGCTTTTGTTTACTGAAAAATCAGTCCATCCAAACTCTCGTTTTTTTGAACCATACTATAATGGGTTTTTGTCGAATAGGCTTATCTTGGTATCGAGGTCAGCTTATCGACAAAGCCCAATTGAGAATTGATTTGAAATTTTTTTAACATGGTAATGTTTTATTGAGCGTGATGATTTTATAAACGAACTTTCAATTAAGCTTTTTCAATTTTATATCGAGGGAAGCGATAAGAAAGTGGAAGAAATTAGTTTTCTTCCACTTTGTCAGGATACTGATATAAATAGGCTTACGCTTCTTAAGCAATGAATTTAGTCGAGTCTCACATTATAGGGGATTTATTCCCTTGCAAGTTTACCCCGTCGGCTCTCAATCATTCATTATCAATCTTGGTCGCTAATGAGATCATTTTTTTGGCCGCCTCCGGTGTATATGTCTCTGTAGCACAGGATAGCTCATGAAAATATTGATTATCATACCAATGCAATAGGTAAGCAAAACCCTCCTCCTTTCTTCCTTCGTTCATAACCTGAGCAGGTTTTTTATTAATATAGAGACTTATTTGTTTTTTTGACAAACGAATGGCACTGCCATTTAAGGTCACTGAGGATTTCATATATTTACAAGTTCCCACAACTGGATAATTAAAATACTGAACAATCCCAGTCCATCCAGAGTTAAGATAAGTCATAGCAGGAGCAAAACCTAAAGTATCTTTGTCTAATATAAAAGATAAAGGATGATAATCAAAAGCTAATTTAATATTGGACAACGATTTTTTTAAATGGGTATCAGTTGGCTCATTGGTCGTAAAGAATTTAACATCGCCTGGTGATTGAAAATGATGCTTTTTCATCGCAATCAGTTGCACTGCTGCATAGGATTTCCTAGGCACATAACCTAATTTTTTTTGGCTGTCTAGAGCAAAGGTGATGTGCTGAGGAAGTTTTATATTCGCTAATTCAGAATCCTCAACAATGAGAACACCCTCGCCTGTTTGCGGAAGTTTTGAACTATCAATTTTTTCAATGGGCTCACCAGTAGCCTCTGCTTTAATTCCTGTAAGTGGAGCAGAATAAACAGTAGAGGTTAATCCAACTGCTAACATTGTGTTTAATAGAATTAGTTTAATCATGTATCCCACCATCCATCATAAATATTACAATCATCTGCACTAGTATTAGCAAATTTCTCTGGATTACCCCAGTGATTTAACCCCCCAATGTTGACCTTCAACGTGCCAATTATCATCGCGACTAGAATAGCCTTCGGCAAAATGGTACACAGCCGAGCGCCAGGTTTTATTCCAACCTGAAACTAAGTCGCATCGCCAATTAAAGTTTGGGCTTTCATGTTGTGAGAAGGTCTGGAGGTCATGAGGATTATTAAATTCCCAGCTCACTGACTCATTAAAACGATTGCAATTGGCACGACTATGCATAGTAAAACCATAAAATCCTGCATGAGCAGAGGCTGAGATTAAAGAGATGGTTATTATTTTTCCTAAGTACTTCATATCTATCTTACTCCAATTTTTCTATTTAAAGCTGCGTTTAATCTTAACCTTTATTTAACCTGTTATAGGAATCTATTTTTGGATAACAACAAGCTAATGTGGTTGCTCTCTAAACGATAGAATTATAAGTTTTATCGCTGCATTTTTTAAAGAGCAACAACAGATTTATTTAAAGCCCAGGGTTATTCCAATATCTTTAAAATTAAGAAAAAAATAGTTTGTACAATTTAACAACAACTTACACATCAATTTTTATTCCATTAATTATTAGTGACTTAGCCCCAAAAAATTTACTAAGAAAAGAAATAAAAAATGCGCATAAAAATGCTTAGCTGGTTTATACATAAACACCATGGTAACATTATCTCCTTAAATGAAGGCAAAATTCCATTTTTAGGAATGATTACCTATTCGACTAATTGAGGTTTACACCAAACAGATAAGCTTCTTTTTTATGATGAGAGATTAAATTATGGCTAAAAGAAAACATGACTTTACGGAAATAAAAGAAACTACGGAATATGAAGTCAAGAAAGAAGGCGGTCTATTTAATTCGCTGGATCATACTCCAAACTTTATAGGTAACCATTCAAGCCGCAATAATAAAATTGATGGGGATTATAGAATCTATACCCTCAATACACTAAATGAATTGGTTGAGAAAGAGAGATTATCCTCATCTAATGATAAACCAGTCACACTTCGCTTTTTATTGACTCCAGCTTACGAACTTTTATTTGCCCGAGAAGGGATTCCCTCCAACAATATTCCTCCTCATTTTGCTATGACTGATAAGTCTCAAATCGAGGCCAGATGCATAACGGCTGGGAATGTTAAAATTAATAAAGAGGGTAAAATTGTATATATCTCTAATAAGAGTGGTGATTTCACCCCTGTTTGGGATTCTTTGCAGTTTGGTATATCGGCTCTATTGGCCTGTAATGCAAATTTTGCAGAGTCGCTTAAAATAAAGCAGTCGACAGTATCAGGAGAGATAACAGTTTATACGTACACTTTAGACAGTGTAAAAAAAGAATTAAACAGCCTAGCTACTCAGTTTCCAATTGAAGAGTTTAAGAAAATAAATGCAAATTTAGATGCCAGAACGAACATTTATCCAAAACCCAATACCTCGGCTCAAAAAGAAGTCCCTGTTGCAAAAAACACGAATAGCTGCCGGATGAAATTAGCTTTTCCTGATGCAACTGATAATACTAATACCAAAACCAACTCGACCAAAAGCCTGTCATTTTTTTCTGATAGGTCTAATGTTTCTAAAAATTTATTTTATGATTATATTTCAGATTCTGACGATTTATTTTCAGACGAAGAAAGCAAGAATAAACTTGGAACTTAGTGTTAATTAAGCTTGATAGTTTTTAGTAGATTAAATTTACACAGGACGCCTGATAAGGTGAGACCTGTGTTTTTTATCGTTGTAGACAAGAGGAATTAGGGGCTAAGGCTAATTAAGTTATAATCCAGCTTTAGTGCAGTTGCAGCAATTTGAGCCCTAATTTCTTTAGGTAAACAATCCATCGCGGAACCCTCAAAAAATAAAAAACCCATACGAAAATTTGAGTGAGTAAGATGAGTATTAAGTTGTTTAGTCGCACCGATATAAGTAAGTAATTTAATTAAATAGTTCTTACGTTCAGGTGTGATACTCTTATCAAAAGGATTATAACAAGGCTGAGTGGATAAATATTCGACCACTTCCTGTCGTTTAAGTTCGGAAGCTGAAAGGATTGCAGCATTTTTTTGCGCGCTGGGATCAACGTTTTGAACTGTAACTAGATATTTTACTATGTCTAAATGACCTCTTTGCGCGGCTAGGCACAGCGCGCTGCTTCCGTCGAGCGCAGAACCTTTGGGGAGAACGGCATAGAGGAATTCTATAATCTCAAGCTGACCATTCTGTCCAGCCGCATTGATGGCATCTTTAAAATCTAAATTTGGATAAACCCCAGCTATTTTAGTCAGTTTTTTTACTATTTCCACGAATCCATTGATTATCGCAGTATTGAATACACGGTTTAAAACTCTTGCGCTTATCACAGTATTTACTGAGATATTTTGATTGTCTTCAAAGTTAAAGTTTTTTATTTCTTCAATAAAATTTAAGATGAGTAAATCTTCGCCAGGCTCTGCTAAATGGTCAGGTACTATAAGCATATTATCTTCCATTGAAAATAAGGTGATTCAAAGAGGCTTTGATAGGGAAAAGGAGTAAGTTAACGAATAAACGCTAGTTTTCTTTTTCACCCTTGGAAAATGTTGTCTTCCCTATCCTAATTTAAACTCCCTTAAAGTAAATGAGCCTGTATTAGTGCTCATATCGAGTGATTAATTACCAACCAACTATCTGCTGATAATCAGGTTAATCTTTGGTTTACTAGTCAATTATTGAGATTAGTGCCCTTTAAATAGCTAGCATAGTTAAAAAGTACCTATTTTACAATAAGATACAAAAGCTAAATTATATTTTTAGAGGGTTAGGGCTGATTTTTACTCAAGCACGCATCACAAAACTTCAAACTATGAAATAATTGAGATTAAAATATTTATAATTTGCCAACCTGTTTATTTATCGAGAGGTTGGTCAATGACAACAAAACAAAATAATGGCCAGTATAATGATATTGAATATGCTTTTTTCTGTGATTCACTTGAAGAACAATATGAGCAAGCAAAAGAGGGTGTATTTGAAGTATTAAAAATATTAGAGTTAGATGAAGAGCATTCGGACAACCATTTAGTTCAAGCAATTAATTATTTCAAGGAAAAAAATGGCCTTATAGAAAAAGATGCGCCCATTAAATTTTTGACTGAACGTGAAAAAATATTGGTTAATAAAGATGGGAGATTTCGTCCAGGTCTTTACTGTATGCTTTTATCATCAAGTTTTTCAGAAGCTATTCAGAATAAATCAGTATTTTTACAACATTCATTCAAATTTGCTTATGATAAATCTTAGTAGGTACTTATTTAATGTACTTGACCCCTATTATTGCGATAGGTAAAAAATATAAAGGGGAAAGATTCTCTATGCATGAAACTTTAATGAGTACAATTGGAGATCGGATTAATTATTGTCGTTTATCCTTAAAACTAACAAGAAAAGAACTATCTGAGCTATGGAAAATGGCTTCCGTGCCAACTATTGCAAGATGGGAGCTAAATGTTGTAAAAATCCCATTAAAGAAATTAGCTTCTTTAGTCGATTTTTTTTGCAACAATGGTCTAATAGGGGATCTAAGCCTGAGGGATCGTCACCTTTTGTTAACACAATATGTTCCAAGCTAGCTCATCCCATGCTGTTTGTTGAATTTCCTTTAACTGAATAGTTATATTAATTTTTTTTCTAACAATTTGACACCCCAAATA
>JACCVV010000009.1 GCA_013697955.1 Tatlockia sp.
TAATTTACAGGAACTTATAGTGAATTTACATATCAATAAAAAATTCAATTTATTGCCTACAACCTAGGCTGGCAAATGGTTTAAGGAGTGCCGTGGGAAATTTCGTACCTTCCTGCAAAGAACCCCAAAAAAAGCGAACAGATTCATCAGCCCCCAGCGGTTAATTATTTCCTCAGGAACTGCATAAAGAATACAACCCTCTGGTCCTAACCTGCTGCGAATTTTTTTCATCAATTCCATTGTTTTTTTGTCTAGAATTGATCCAATCAAACCATAATAAAGTATAAGGAAAACAATAAAGCCGCTTAATGTATAGAGTAAAGTTGGCAGCAGACTTTTTTGAAGCTCAAATACCGTATGGCTTTGCAACAATGAGTTTAATAAAGGTGCATTTAAACCAGTCTGCAAAGACAGTATTGCCCCAGTGAGACTCATTAGAAAAGTCATAAGCATTGCTTGTGTCATAGCATAGCGACTTATCTTTTTTTGTAATGCTTCAGAATTAGCTGGTAACAAAACAGTAATTAGGCGGGGGATAGCTATCAAAATACCGGGTAAAGAAAGAAAAAATAAAAGTGTAATCAGCGGCCAATTAATTTGCATCGTAAAACGTCCTGTTTTTTTGAATCCAATTCTGCCAGTTATTTTGTGAATGAAAAAAATATTAAAGCCCCGGCGGTAGGAGTGCTCGCGCTGTGACAATATTTTTATTAATGTCAAAACATTAAAATGGTTTTACTTAGAGTTTTTGAAGAACGCTATAAAAAAAACCATCACCCTTATAATCTCCTGGTAAAATTTGCCAACCATTACCGGTTGACCGCCCCCAAGGCTTATCACTTGGCATAAACTTGCAATCCTCATGTTGGGCTATAAAGCGAGCAATTTGTTGCTCATTTTCTTGTTTCATCACTGAACAGGTTGCATAGACAAGCAAACCCTTTGGCGCAAGCAGGTGCCATAAACTGTTCAATAAAGCCATTTGCAAATCAGCTACCTTCGAAATTTCTTCTTCAGTACGTAAAAGTTTGATATCGGGATGTCGGCGAATTACTCCCGTAGCTGAACAAGGTGCGTCAAGCAAAATTCGATCTAAAGGCTGGCCATCCCACCAAGTATCAGGCTTTAGTCCGTCACCTTGTATCAAATTAGCAGACAAACCCAATCGTTCAAAATTTTGCGCCACACGTTCCAGACGCTTTTTATCTGTATCCAGTGCGAGGCAAACAGCAAGTTTCGGTTCGGTCTCTAAAATATGGCAGGTTTTACCACCGGGTGCACAGCAAGCATCCAATAATCGTAAATTTGGCTTTAGGGAAAGAAGGCTCACAGCTAATTGGGCGGACTCATCCTGGACTGCAACCTCTCCCTCAACAAAGCCAGGTAATTCATTGACTCCACAAGGTTGCTCGAGAGTTATCCCGTCTGGAGAATGCTGATGTGGTTCGGCGTTTACTCCAGCCTGCCTTAGTTGTATTAAATAGTCAGCCCTTGCTTTTTTTAGTCGGTTAATCCGAAGACTCATAGGGGGATGACTATCATTAGCTTGAAGTATTTGTTGCCAATCATTTGGCCAATCGCTTTGCAAGCGCTTGATGTACCAATCTGGATGACCGTAGGTAAAATCATCGTTATTCTCCAAGCGCTTTACCAAGGATTCCTGTTCCCGACAATAGGTTCTTAAAACCGCATTCACTAAACCCTTTGCCCAGGTTTTTTTAAGAGGCTCAACAAGCGCAACGGTCTCCTTCACTACGGCATAATCCGGCTTTTTCATGAAATGTAATTGATATAGGCCAATTAATAGAATCAGCCATACCTCAAATGATTTTGGTGGCTTGGCAACTAGACAATTCGCCAGCGCTTCCAAACGATAAAAATGCCGGCAAACCCCAAAACATATTTCTTTTGTTAAAGGTGATAAGTCTTTAGTTCCCTGCATTAAATGCGAAAGAGGAGTTTTTTCATCAAAGAGTTTGAGGAGGATTTGCAAGGCTTGTAGCCGATCATTTTTTTTCATTTTAAAACTAAATTTACCTTAAGTTGTGAGCGCCCTGCGTTCAACCAATCTGCAACTAACATGGCTTTTCCACCGGGAAACTGAATTTTTTTAATCATTATAGCTTCTTTACCTGTTGCAGCTAGAAGACCATTTTTATCTAAGGATAAAATCGTACCCGCTCGGGCGTTGGAAGAATCATTAACCACATGTGCGCTATGAATTCTCAAAAGCTCCTCATTAATCGTTGTATAAGCTATCGGCCAAGGATTGAAAGCTCGGATTTGCTGATCGATTTCTGCTGCAGGCTTTTGCCAATTGATTGCTGCATCCTCCTTTTTAATTTTAGGTGCATAAGTCACTTGGCTGTTATCTTGTTTTTTTGGCTTAGATTGTCCTTTAACTAACTCATTAAGTGTTTGGAGCAATGGTTCTGCTGCTAGTTGAGACAATCTATCATGTAAGCTTGCCGCGGTATCCTCTGTATTAATGAGACAACTAACCTCAGCCAGGATATCACCAGTATCCATTCCTGTGTCCATCTGCATTATAGTGATGCCCGTCTTGTTATCTCCATGCAAAATAGCTTGCTGAATCGGCGAGGCACCGCGCCAACGAGGAAGTAAGGAAGCGTGGACATTGATGCAACCTAGTTTCGGCAAGCTTAAAACCTTATCCGGTAAAATTAGGCCATAAGCTATTACAACTAAAATATCTGGGTTAAGGGCTTTAAGTTCAGCAATTGCCTCTTCGCTTTTGAAGTTTAGAGGCTGATATATAGGTAGATCACGCGCTAGTGCCCAATTTTTTACCGCTGAAAATTGTAATTTTTGTCCTCTACCAGCCGGTCTATCAGGTTGAGTATAAACGGCTAATAGCTCATGAGAAGAGCCGACTAAAGCATTAAGACAAGGAAGAGTAAATTCTGGAGTCCCTGCAAAAACAATTTTCATATTTTTCGCAAATTCTGACGTTTAAATTTATCAAGCTTACGTCTGGCTATTGCGCGCTTGAGCGGAGAGAGCAAATCGACAAAAAGCTTTCCATTCAAATGATCGATTTCATGTTGAAAACATTCTCCTAAAATACCATCACCGCTCATTTCATAAGGCTTGCCACTGCGATCCAAAGCACGAATCTTTACTCTCTCGGCTCGTATAACCTTGTCATAAGCGCCTGGAACAGACAAACAGCCTTCATCGTATTCAAACTCGCCTTCTCTTTCGATAATTTCTGGGTTTATCAACACCAACTGTTCTTTTTTATCGCCGGCTATATCGATAACTGATAAGCGCAAACCAATTCCTATTTGAGGCGCTGCAAGCCCAACACCTCTGGCGTGGTACATGGTTTCAAACATATCGTCGATGAGAGTTTGGAGGGCATCATCAAATTGTTCTACAGGTTTTGCAACCTGTCTTAAGCGTTCGTCGGGGAGATAAAGAATCTTACGGATAGCCATGACATATCTATTTCATTGTGAATAATACGTGCTATTATCGCCAATACCTCGCAAAGCTGCAAGATGTCGATATTTAGCTCATTAGGAAAATTTGAGCCTCTGCAGAAATGGTGAATAAAAATGGAAAATAACTACTACTTACTCGCTTTAAACCGAATCCCCCAAGTTGGTCCACGTACCATTGTCAAATTACTTAGGCGCTGGCCTGACCTTGCTGAAATGTTTCAGCAAGACTGTGAAGCGCTTGAGAAAGCAGGCCTACCGGAAAAATTGGCGCATGCCATTTCAAAATTTAATTTAGCTGAAATAGAGGCAGATTTGCTTTGGCAAGAAAAAGAAAACCACCATCTATTAACCTGGTTTCACCCCCAGTATCCGGCATTGCTTAAAGAAATCCATGCTCCACCAGCAGTTCTTTATGCTAAAGGTGAGTTAGCTTCTTTTTCCCAAAAAGCAATTGCAATTGTCGGCAGCCGCAAACCCTCGATAACCGGAGCGGAAACCTCTCTGCGTTATGCCTTTGAATTAGCCAATAATCATCTCACAATTGTTAGTGGTCTTGCCTTGGGTATTGATGCCGAAGCTCATAAAGGTTGTTTGGATGCAGGGGGTAAAACCATTGCTGTAATGGCTACCGGTATTGATCAAATTTACCCACGAAATCACGCCCATCTGGCCGATAAAATTTGCCAAAATGGACTGTTAATAACTGAGTTCCCTTTAAAAATTCCTGCAAATGCTGGACATTTTCCGCGCAGAAATCGTATAATAAGCGGTCTGTCTTTGATCACATTGGTTGTCGAAGCAGCAATTCGTAGCGGATCTTTGATAACTGCACGCTTGGCACTGGAACAAAATCGCGATGTCCTGGCTATTCCTGGGTCAATCCATAATCCACAAGCTCGTGGTTGTCATTACCTGCTACAGCAAGGTGCTAAATTGGTCACTTCGACTCAGGAAATACTTGAAGAGCTTGGAATAGAGAGTAAATCTTTAATAAAAACAAAAGCGGGAACCCTTGCCAGAGATGATAAAAACCTAGTAAAGTTCATTGGGTTTGAGATGACTACTGTTGATCAGATCATTGTTCGTAGCGGTTTAGATGTGCAAGAGGTAGCTTGTGGCTTAGCTACATTAGAATTAGAGGGCGCTATCACAGCGGTACCCGGTGGTTACATGAGGTGTTCATATGAAAGATAGCCTGTTTGAAATGTTAATGAATTTTTTTGAAAAAAGTTTATCTCAATTAAAAGAAAGCACAAAGTCAACTAGTACTAAAACTGATACTAGCCAGACCGAATCCGAGCATTTTGACCTTTCCACATTGGAAAATCGAACTCTCAATTTAAAAACACCGCATGCAACGGCAATGCGTATTTTTACCTGTGATGAGAGACTAAAATTAACCAAGGCATCTTATCAATTTTTAACCCGATTATTGCTTTGGGGAATTATTGCACCAGAAACAATGGAATTGATTATTAATCAGTTGGTTTTCTCAGAGTCACGCTTTGTAACCCTTCAAGAAACCAAGTGGACTATTCGCAACTCTCTTGCAGATAGTTTAAATCCCTCTCAATTAGCATTTCTTGATCTTGTGCTATACCAAAAAGAAGACCAGTTACCATTGCATTAATAGCACAAAGAAAGAGTTGGGGTTTTTATGAACAAACACTTGGTTATCGTGGAATCACCTGCGAAGGCTAAAACCATACAAAAATATTTAGGCGATAATTACGAAGTCCTTGCCTCCTATGGGCATGTCCGCGATCTCCCTCCACGCAAAGGCTCGGTCAATCCCGATAAACAATTCGAGATGACTTATCGCCCAATTGAAAAAAATGCTCGCCACATTGAAACGATAGCTAAAGCGTTGAAAAAAGCAGACTCACTACTGCTGGCAACTGACCCTGATCGGGAAGGTGAAGCGATTTCCTGGCATGTTTATGAATTAATGAAAGAGCGAAATTTACTAAAAAACAAAGAAGTTCATCGAATTTTCTTTAATGAAATTACAAAATCAGCAATCCAGGATGCCATTAACAATCCCCGTACCATTGCAATGGATTTGGTCAATGCCCAACAAGCACGCCGCGCCTTAGACTATTTAGTCGGTTTTAATCTTTCTCCGCTTCTCTGGAAAAAAATTCGGCGTGGTCTTTCTGCGGGCCGGGTACAAAGTCCTGCATTAAGATTGATTGCCGAGCGCGAAGAAGAGATAGAAAAATTTGTGGCTCAAGAATATTGGCGAATTATTGCTCAATGTCAACACGAATCCACAGCTTTTGAAGCACGTCTTACACATTATCAGCAGGAAAAATTACAACAATTTTCCATCACCGAAACCGGTGAAGCCAACCGTGTTAGGGATAGCTTAATTAAACAGGCTCAGGGCATTTTAACTGTTAGTCATATAGAGAAAAAACAGCGAAAACGAAATCCTGCCGCCCCCTTTATCACTTCGACCTTGCAGCAGGAAGCCGCGCGGAAATTAGGATTTACAGCACGTAAAACCATGATGATATCGCAGCAATTGTATGAAGGTATCGATATTGGCACAGGAACTGTGGGTCTCATTACCTATATGCGAACTGACTCTGTTAACCTTGCAGCTGAAGCGGTTGAAGAAATTCGTGAATATATTATAAAGCGCTACGGCGCAGAAAATTGTCCTAAAACGCCACGTATATTTAAAACCAAATCAAAAAATGCTCAGGAAGCTCATGAAGCTATTCGCCCAACATCCGTAAAACGAAATCCTGAAATGGTCGAACAGGCACTTACAGCGGATCAATACAAACTTTATAGTTTAATCTGGAAACGAACTGTAGCCTGCCAAATGAATGAGGCACTTATTGATACCGTCGCAGTAGATATGAATTGCGGTGAAGGCAATATTTTTCGTGCAAATGGTTCAACCATCGTATTTCCTGGTTTCCTCAATGTTTATGAGGAAAGTCTTGATGATGCCAAGGATGATGATCAAAATGCGGTTTTATTACCTTCTTTGAAAGTCGGTGAGAAAATTAATTTAAAAGACATTAATGCAAACCAGCACTTCACTGAACCACCTCCTCGCTACTCTGAAGCTTCACTCGTTAAAGCGCTGGAAGAGTATGATATTGGTCGTCCTTCAACCTACGCAACCATTATTCATACACTTCAGCAACGTGAATATGTGACGGTTGATAAAAAACGCTTCTTTCCAACCGATGTAGGCCGAATTGTTATTCGCTTTTTAACCGGGCATTTTACCCGTTATGTCGACTATAAATTTACGGCTCAACTCGAAGATACTTTAGACGCAGTCTCACGAGGCGAAAGGGAGTGGGTTCCAGTTCTGGATGAATTTTGGAAACCTTTTATTCAACAAATACAAGACACAGATGAACAGGTACAACGAAAAGACGTAACCACCGAGCTCCTTAAAGAAACCTGTCCTAAATGCGATAAGCCACTAGCAATTCGACTTGGAAAAAGGGGCCGATTTATTGGCTGCACTGCTTATCCAGAATGCGATTTCACCCAAGATCTTAATAATCCGGATGGGGAAAAACCAGCACCTGAAACTATCGAAGGCCGTGTCTGCCCGGATTGTTCCGGCCCCTTACATATAAAAACTGGCCGCTATGGACGATTCATAGGGTGTGGTAATTATCCGGACTGTAAATTTATTGAATCCTTGGAAAAGCCAGCCGACACCGGCGTTGAATGCCCAAAATGTCATAATTCAAAAATCCTTCAACGGAAATCACGCAAGGGAAAAATATTTTATTCCTGCGGTTCTTACCCTAAATGTGATTATGCACTTTGGAATGAACCTATCGATAAACCCTGCCCCCAATGCGCTTGGCCAATATTAACTGTGAAAGAAACCAAACGCTCGGGTCGACAAATTATTTGCCCACATGAGGGCTGTGGTTACAGTTCGAGTGAAGATTAGATTAATATTAACAAGGCTTAAAGGAACGTCAAATCAAGGCTTTCTTTTAAGGTTTTGCGTAACTTAAACCCACCCTAGCTGATACTCATTGCCGTCTTCTTCAAAAATTGGAATCCAGTGTATTTATGATAAAGTCGAAAGATGAAGTAAATTCTACAAAGGGATTATTGTGGCAAGCGAGAGATATGCAGAGGTAGAAACACGGTTTCTTCGAGAAGATGAACGCTTAATCTTATCTGATGAAAAAGAAATGCCTTTGGTGATTGAAGCAAAAAAAGCTACGGACACCTTATTTCTTCAAAAATTCCTCGCTGCTAACTCTGTTCAAATTCTAAAAGATATCGCCAAATATGGAGCTGTTTTACTCCGTGGATTTGATATTAAATCAGATGAAGATTATGAAAAAACAATTTTAAGCATAAAGGGACTAAAAGGTATCTCAGAAGCCTTCATGTCAGAAGAAGGTCGCACCCATGTTGGCAAATTAAAGTATGTTCTGCACACCAATTCCGTTTATAAAACCGGCGGCACTTTGTACCTTGGTGGTTTTCACAGTGAAAATTATTATTCGCCAGATGTACCTGCCTATATCTGTTTCTGCTGTTTAAAACCCTCAACATTGGGTGGCGAAACAGGCTTAATTAATATGGAAAAAATCTATCAACAACTTGATGAAAAACTTAAAGATTCTCTAAAACAAAAGAAGTATTTTGTTTTAAAATGGTTAATCTCAGACGTTGTTGCCCGATATAACCTACCCTCAGAAATGATAGAAAAAATAAGCAAACGCTTTGATATGCCGATAGTAGGTTCGGGTAAAGATAAGTTTATATTAATGTACAAGCCTAACATTTTTGAAAGTCCTGACACCAAAAAATCTTCTTTACAAATTAATCTGTTTGAAATACCCAAACTAAATGCTGAACTAAGACAATGCTTTTTAAATGACTATCAAGGAAAAACCTGGTTTTGGCACCGGCTTGTCTGGCGATTACCAGACTCCGTTTTAAAAGTTCTGGAATATATCTATATCATCTTCGCCTCATTTTTTAGCTCCCCTACTAATTCATTAACTATTTTGAGATCTAAAATCAAAACTTATCTGTCCTCGCGTAAACTGATAAACGTGGATGAAGAGCGGGTAGGCCAATGTTTCGATGAGAAAGAAACCAAAAATTTGGCCAAATTGATAAGAACCTATTACTCATCCTGCATCTGGCAAAGCGGGGATATTCTTATAGTGGACAATCGTAAAGTGATGCACGCTGGAATGCCTGGAGCGGGGCCAAGATTGGTCAGAGCATTAATCGCTAATCCTATTGAGATGAAATACTCTCCAGAAGGACCTGGTGAAATAATCTGTGAAAATAGAAAGAGCGAATCAATCGGTTCGTGCATGGCTTCTGGTAAAATTCCAACCGAATGAATTCTATTTTTCATAAACTAAAAAAATACACAGTATTTAGCTAATCGTTAGTTAAATTCAAACCAATTAAATTAGTCTTTTGATTAATAGATACCTGAAAAATTCTAAAAAAATCAGGGGTAGGAAGAGTAATCTATCAATATATCAATGAAATGACGCTGATTCATCGCTCTAAAGCTAGGAGTCAAAAGCGAAAGGCCAAGCGTGCTGTTACAGAGTACAGAAAAGGATAGAAACTATCAGCAGGACTCAATTGAGACTCACCATAACCCGCCGTATAATTCCCCCCCAACTCCGCCATAAGATGTTCACTCAAGCGATAATTTAGCCCGAGGCCAAATGTTGGGCTAAGCCGCCAATCATTGATAACAATATCTGAGCGATGAATACCTGCCGCGCCAGCACTGGAGTAGAGTCTAAAAGCCGTATTTGCTATGGGAAGCATCACTTTGGCCATCAAGGAAAGCGTTTCAGTTTTTGTATTGAGCGTTAGTAAATCATTATGTTCAAAACTGAATAGAGAGGTCGAATCAAAGACTACTTTTGCATCAGAATAATTTAAATAATTCACCTCAATTGCAAACGCAGGAAGAAACTCAATACCCGTTAGTAAGCCCCAGACACTGCCGCCTTCGGTAACCTTGATAGGCGTTGACAAATTTAAAGCTGAATTTTGGTTGTTTTTTGTAGGCACCAGCCCTTCCCAGGTGGTCGAACCGTAACCGCCGATAAGACCAAAATAAAAGGGTCGATTTGAAGCTATGGACTCTCCCTTATCGCCAAAGCAAAAAAGAGAGTATAGAACTAAGGGAATAACACTAAATACTGCAAATTTTTGGATTATCACAATAAGGGACTCTTTGACTCGATCAGTTATTATTTAAGGGCATCGGCTATAGTTTGAACTGCAAACTCGGTTCCGAGAATCTATACCGCCATTAAGATAACAATTCCAATTATCCATGCAATCCACAGCTGTGGTATACCTTTGAGCTCTGCATGCATTTTCCAGGGAACCATAAACGGCTTTTAAACGCGAGACAAGCTGGTTCATATCTGAGCACATCCCGGGAGGCAATGAGGTTGAGCAATAACATTGGGCAACAGACTTGAATGAAGCACAAAAACCAGGGTTATCGGTAGCTAGTGCAACTCCGCAGGAAAAAGAAAAAGTAGAGAAACTAGATAGTAATGCTGCAAGGTAGATTTTTTTTAACATCGTCACTTCCTTCAATTATTCGGCTCAGTGACTCTATCAAAATATCGTTGAAGAAAAAATATAGATTTTAATTTTCTTAGTAAATTATTCTATTGATTCACAAAGTTTTAATATTTCTTTACTCAATAAATCATGAAACTCAGGCGTTAAGTTTGCTGAAATCACCATGTAGTATTTTTTTTCATCGGTACATAAAAAACAAACATCAAAAAAATTATCTATTTTTAATAAGTCAATGAAATCATGTGGTCTTGGTTCTGATTCTAAACCAAAGTAATTAGGGTTCTGGTTCTCTGGTTCTAAAAAACTATTTTGAACATTAATGCTGATGAGAAAATTGTTAGTTTTTTTAGCTTTTAATCGTACAGAAGAATTGATTATTTTTTTAGATAATTTATAGGAAGAAAATAGATTATAAATTGACGTCAAAAGGCTAAGCATGCCCTCTTTAATTGAATGTGCTTTTGAAAAATTTTTTATTGATGAAAGCTTTACCAAATTAGGGCATTTTTGATAGGGGCTTGTAGTTATTATTGACTTAAACATTTGTTGACAAAGTGAGACTAAATCTTGTTGAGAATTAACCATCAATTTAACCGGCTCCAGATTTAAAAAACAACCAACAGTATTATCATAAATACTATTATCTCTGGTTGATTTAACCTTATTGAAACAGACAGGCGATTTAGCATTTAATTTTCCACAAAAACCTGATAAAGCTAAAAACAAAATAGCCGATAAACTGCTATCCAAGCTGATATGATTTTTCTGACTATAATATCGCAACTTATCTAAAGTTTTTTTAGAAATTTCTGTGTAATGAGAGTAAGAAAAATTAGATTTTTTCATATTTTTTACAACAAATTTTTCTGGAAATCGATATAAACAGGCATCCTGCAAATAACGCTCCCAAAAGAGAGAATCACTTGCTAAATACTCTTCCCTATAGATATCTTCTGCATAGAGATAATCTCGATAAGTCCTATCTTTTTTGACAGGATTTAATTTGGTGGACAAATAAAAATCAGATAAATCATCTAAGATTATCTGTAGTGAAATATCATCAGAAATTAGATGAGAAATACAGAGTTGTAACTCGGTGTTTCCACCATTTAAATTGAAAAGTATTGCTTTAAATAAGGGATTTTTTTTAGGCCAGATATAGGCTTGTAATTCCTTCAAAGAAAGATCTAAACTTTGTTCGCTTTCTTCAGGCGATAAAGTTTCTAGATTTTGGATTTCTAGAATTAAATCTGAATTTATTAGTATGGTTTGTGTTGGACTAAAGGTGCCTACTCTATAGGCTAATACTTCATGTTTTTTTCCAATAAAGCCGAATGCTTTTCTAAGTTTTCTTACATCTAAATTACCTCGAAACCGCTTTCTCTCGCAGATATTTAATTTTTTCGCCTTAGGGGCAAAAAGTGTTGCTAGCCAAAGAGTAAATTGAAAATCACTTAGGGGCAAAATTTGTCTGGTTTTGAAATTCCCTCTGTCAGTTTTGAAAGAAATTTTTGTTTCCTGTTTTTCTATAAAACCCGATAAACTGCTTATTGTTTGATTTTCATAAAAATCTTGCAAACTTATCTCTTTTTTTAACATTTGAGTCAGGGTGGAAATAATTCTCGCGGCGGATAACGAATGTCCTCCTAATTCAAAAAAATTATCATTAATACCAATTGATCTTACTTCCAGTTCTTCTGACCAAATTTCAGCGATTGATTTTTCTAAAGTATTCCGAGGCAATTCTTTTAAATCTGATTTGTAAGAAGGAATTGGCAGCGCTTTTCTGTCTATTTTTTCATTAGCATTCAGGGGAAAAGCATCCATTTTTACAAAAAAAGAAGGAATCATGTATTCAGGTAAATAACGTCTTAAGAATTGCCTAAGATCCGACTCTTTTAGTGGATTTTTATTTTTTAAAACATAATAGGCAATTAGCTTTTTATTCTGATGATCACTTTCACTCGTTTTAACTACAGCGGATTTAATCGCAGGATGCAAAGCTAAAATAAGTTCAATTTCTGCCGGTTCAATTCGAAAACCTCTTATTTTAACCTGATAATCAATGCGTCCAAGACACTCTAATTCCCCATTTGCAAGCTCCCTGCAAATATCACCGGTTTTATAGAGAAGTGCATTTTTATCAGTTGAAAATGGGTCTTTGATAAAATTTTTTTCGGTCTGTTTTTTATCGTTTAAATAGCCTCGCGCTAAACAAGGACCTCCAAGATATAATTCGCCAGTTTTACCTTTTGGTACTGGATTTAGATTTTCATCTAGAATATAAAATTTACAATTAGGAATTACTTTCCCAATTGGCACATTACCCTTTAAATTATCAATATTTCCACTATCAATTCGTTTAGCACAAACAGCAATGGAAGTCTCTGTTGGACCGTATTCATTTAACAGGATATGGTGGGGATTTAAATCCAACCAAGAGATACAATCGGGCGCTAATAAATTTTCTCCTGCTATTATAATTTTTTTTAAATAAGTAAGAGCAAATCGCCTAAACTTTGCTTGATATAATAAGACATTAAAATAGCCCGGAGTTATTTTAATAATTTGAATTTTTTTCGACTTCAAATAATCCAGATAAAGATTAGGATCTTTTTTAATTTTATCCTCACAAATGATCACTGTTAAGCCATAAAGAAGAGGAATCAGAGTCGTTGTTAGTGCAAAATCAAAGGCATGATTTGAGGAAAAATCAATACGTTCATTAGCTTTAAAATCAGAAAATTCGGCAAACCAACGGGCATAATTAACCACTCCACCATGTTCAACCAAGACCCCTTTTGGCTTTCCAGTTGAACCCGAAGTAAAAATAATATACGCAAGCTGTTTGGATGTGATTTGGCAATCGGGATTAACGTCCCTCTGCGAATTCAGTTTGTTATCTTTATCTACATAGAGCACCTTTCCACTATATCGTTTTAGAGCAGCTGTCTTTGCACCACTAGTAATAAGTATTGGGATGCCATTTTCATTTAAAATAAGCAGTAAGCGCTCATCCGGGAAGTTTTTATCCAAGGGTACATAGGCGCCACCTGCTTTTAAAATAGCTAATGCAACGATAAAAAATTCGATTGACCGATCCAATAAAATCGCTATAGGCATGTCTTTTTTTACCCCTAAATCGCATAAATAATGGGCTAATTGATTAGCTTTTTTATTTAATTCTTCATAACTGAGCGACTGGTTGCCATAGCAGAGGGCCGGCTCTTTCAGCCTCAACTTTACCTGATTCTCAAACATTGAAACCAGAGTATTACAATCTTCATTAATTTTTTTAACCATGTTTTATCCCGCCTCGTCCGCAAGAAGAGGATTGATCATCAAATCTTTTTGGCAATAATTTATCCATCCATTTAGGCAGATACCAACACCATTCTCCTAGTAGAGCCATCATTGATGGAACCAAAAAAGTACGGATTAAAAAGGCATCCACAAAAATTGCAACCGCAATGCCAAGTCCAAAGGCTTTAACCATTAACACATCAGCAACTAGAAAAGACCCGCAAATCACAATCACAATCAAGGCTGCCGATGTGATAATTCTGCTGCTTTTTTCTATACCATAAATAATCGCTCTTTTATTGTCTTTATGAGCTGAATATTCCTCTTTTATGCGTGATAAAAGGAATACTTCATAATCCATTGAAAATCCAAATAAAGCACAAAAGATGATAACTAAAAGACTAATATCCAGAATTCCCTGCGGCTCAAAATTAAGTAGTTTTGCGAGGTATCCATCCTGAAAAACTAATACCAAAGCGCCATAACAAGCACATAAACTTAATAAATTTACAAAGATCGCTTTGAGGGGTAAAACAAGGGATCTTAGTAAAAAAAGAAGAATGAAATAAGTAAAGAAAATTATCCATGATATAGCATAAGGAAGTGCTTTATAAATTTTATCTAAAACGTCAGCATTAATGACCGGAGTTCCCGTTAATTCCGTGTTAAATTTCGATGAAAATTTCGTAGCCTTAAGCTTCTTAACCAGGTCAGAAGTTTTTGATGAATTAACATCATATTTGCTCGTTACATTTAATATAGTAAATGAATGCTTGGTGCTGTTTGATAATAATTTTTTAACAGTGTCAGGCATCTGACTTTTTGGTAAGGTATAGAGTTGGTGATAGGCTTCTGGTGGTGTTTTTGAATTTGAAGAAACGATGCCTTTAATTGAACTGATAGAGGGATTTTTTTTTAATTTCTTCACTGCATCATTTAATTTGGTCAGGTTATCAAGTGACAAAATATAACTATGAGGTGACTGAACCAACAAGATTAATGGCGTTAATTCTTTAATATTAAAATGCTCTTCATAGCTATCAAAAAAGGCTCTGCTTTCAGAATTTTTTGGTGTGACCCTATAATCAGAAACTCCGAATTTTGCAGACAAAAATGGATACCCAAGAAGCAGTAAAAAAGCGAGAATTGGGAAGAAAAAAACCATTGGTCTTTTAACAATTTTTTCAGCTAACCAGCGCCAAAAAAAGAAAGGTTTTTCCTTATTTTTACCGGGTAAATGAATGGATAAAAAATCAATACGTTTTTTTAGAACAGAAAGAACAGCCGGTAAAACTATAACAGCATTCAAAACAGCGACAAATACAGCAATTATTCCACCTACAGCCATGGAAAATAGAATATTTATCGGGAATAAAAACAAGGCACTCAAACTAACCAACACCGCCAACCCGCTAAAGAATGTGGCCTTTCCCGCTGTTGCTACAGTAATGCCGACTACTGTATCAATGCTTCTGCCATTATGCATTTCTTCCCGAAAACGATTAATAATAAAGAGTGAATAATCCAGGCTTAAGCAAAGGCCCAATAATAATGCAATGTTTAAGGTATAAACAGAAAGAGTGAAATAATTTCCAATAAGAAAAAGTGAAGTGAGAATGACCAAAGCACAGCCGCCCCCTAAAAGAATAGGTAAAAGCGCAGAAATCAAAGAGCCAAAAACAATAAATAAGGTAATTAAAGCAACCGGAGTGGCAATCATATCGGCTCGGTAAAGATCGACTTCGGTTTGCTTGTTAATTTCGTTAATAAAAATAGCCTGACCACCTATTTCCATAGTCATATTCGCAGGCTTTTTAATTAGTGATTCCAGTAGTGCTAACTTTTCATCATCAAGCGCTTCTTTGGATTTAACAATAAGCGTCACATAGGCCGTATGTTTATCCTTTGAAATTTGTTTTTTATTATCCGCAGGAAGAATTGTTTCGTATTTAATTGGAAATTCTTTTAATCGGGAAATGGATTTTTTTATCTTATTGTTAAAAACAGGATCAGTCGCCAGGAGTTTAGGACTGTGATAGATAATTAAAAATTTATTGGCGTCATTATAGCCTAATTTTTTGTTAATAAAGGTCTGTGCCTTAGCGCTCTCAGAGTTCTCATCGCTAAAACCAGTGCTTTTAAACGGTGCGGTTGTATCTAAGATAACCAGGAGCGAAGCCATAATAACAAGGCCCCAAATCACAATGAGGTACCAACGCAGCGAATAAATTATTTTCCCTAGTTTATAAGATATTTTTTATCCCTTTGTTCCTATTTCATTAAACTCTAGTATAGCTCAGGTATTTCCGAAGGTTGGGAAGACGAGAGACATTTAAATAAATTTTAAACCTGCAACTAAATCTCGAATACTTTTAATGACTTAAAATTAACCATTCATTAAATTTTCCAATTTAGCTTTTGCAGCTTCGGCATTGACTTTGACTTGCTTTTGTTTTGAAGTAGTAAGACTACTCAAATCAGGGAGAGATGTTATTTATGGAACGAATGACCGCTGTGGTAACCGGGGGAACCGGAGGGATAGGAACAGCAATTTGCAAAAGGCTAGCTGCAAATTATCAAGTGATTGCCTGTTATTTCAAACAGGGAAACCATGAGGAAGCAAAAAATTGGCAAAAACAACAAAAGGATGCCGGATTTGATATTGATATAATTTATGCCAACATCGCTAAATTTGAAGACTGCGAAAAATTAGCCTCACTAGTCGTTGAGCGCTATGGACGAATTGATGCCTTGATCAATAATGCGGGAATAACTGAAGATTCCAGTCTCAAAAAAATGACCCCTCAACAATGGCAGGAAGTAATTGATGCCAATTTAACCAGCGTCTTCAATGTGACCAGAAATATTCTTCCTTCAATGCTTGACAATAAATTTGGAAGAATTATTAGCATTTCGTCAATCAACGGTCGAAAAGGTCAATTTGGCCAATGTAATTATGCCGCCACAAAAGCCGCTCTGTTTGGTTTTAGCAAAAGCCTGGCTCTGGAAGTTGCAGTAAAGGGAATTACTGTAAACACAATTTCACCAGGATATATCGATACTCAGATGCTTGCTGAGGTTAAGCCAGAAATATTAAATCAAATTATTGCTGAAATTCCGGTGGGCCGTTTAGGAAAACCAGAGGAAATTGCTGAAGTTGTAGCCTTTCTTGCATCAAAAGAATCAGGGTTTATAACGGGTGCAAATATTGATGTTAATGGCGGCCAATATATGTAGCCAAAGTTGAAGAGAAAAGTGAGATAAGAATGCAAAATGAGAAAGTCGTATTAATTACTGGCGGCACCGGCGATATAGGCACTGCAATTGTTAAACAATTGAATCCCCTATATGGAAAAGTAATTGCCCTTGATGTGCTTCCCCTTGAAGAAGCGGAACTTTGGCAAGCATCCTTACATGAATTGGGCTTTAACAATGCGCTCTATCGGCGCATGGATGTAACCGATTTTGAACAATGCAAATTGGTCATTGATAGTATTCTTAGTGAATTTGGACGTGTTGATGTGTTGATAAATAATGCAGGTATCACTCGTGATGCGGTATTTAATAAAATGACCAAAAAACAATGGGATGAGGTCTTAAGTGTTAACCTCGATGGAATTTTCAATGTCACTAGACAAGTGGTCGAGGCAATGAAAAATCAGGAGGAAGGACGTATTATCAATATTTCCTCAGTTAATGCTCAAAAAGGTCAATTTTCTCAGGCTAATTATGCAGCATCCAAAGCTGGTATATATGGATTTACCAAAAGTCTTGCCCAGGAATTAATGGCAAAAAATATTACGGTTAACTCTATTTCTCCTGGCTATGTTAATACTCGCTTAATGCAAAAAATCCGCCCTGATATTTTAGAGTCAATTATCGAGTTAATCCCTGCAAAACGGCTGGCCGAGCCTGAGGAAGTGGCTTGGGTGGTAGAATTTCTTGCTTCCCCGAAAAGCGGATACATAACCGGTGCTAATTTATCGGTAAACGGTGGATTGCACATGTATTAATAAATGAAGGACAAGCATGACAATATTGATTAAAAAATATAAAAATCGACGACTATATGACACTGATACCTCTAAATATATAACTGTCGAAGAACTACAGCGCTATGTTATCGATGGAAGAGATTTTCGAGTCGAAGATTCAGCAACGGGTAAAGACATCACTAATGTGACCTTATTGCAAATCTTCGTGGAAATGGAAAGTGGCAGTACTCAGTTTTTTTCCTCAGAAATGCTGCGCCAAATGATAGTTCTTGCTCATCATCCAATGAATAAGTCTTTTAAAAACATGCTCGGTCAAATGTTTGCTGGCATGGAAAAAACAGTTGAAACCAATCCTTTGCTTAGTGATTACCAAAAAGCGACTGAAACAATGGGTCAGCAAATGCAGCAATTTATGAAACAATGGCAAGGATTTTTCAAAGTCTGATCGAATATGCTGCACTGCAAAAATATTTGATTTAATAACTTGACTCTCTAAAAAAGGGAGACTATTCTAATATTGTGCATCGCAACATATATTTATGGAGAACAACATGAACCAACCATTCGAAAAATGGTCTGAAATGGCCAAAAAAATGCAAACTCCTTTTCAGGACATGGCCGAATTAAATGTAAAAACCTTACAAGGATTTACCTATTTAAAGCCTGATGACATTGCCCGCTTAAAAAGACCAGAAGAGCTTGTTGAAAAACAAATCAATGTTGCTGTTGAAAATGGTCACAAAACACTTGATTACATGCAAAAATCTTTTGAGATTATGGAAAAAGCAATGCTCTCTTTTGTTCAGGAAGTTAGAAAAAACGATAATACCAAGACTTTATAAAATTTTAGGTCGGGTCATGCCCGACCTTTTTTAGGCAAATACCTCTTCCTTTTCTGTTTCATCCTGATGTTCTTTATAAACCTTATAAACATATGTCCCGGGTGCATTTATCAAACCTGGATAAGGTAATTTCGCAAATTCTGGCGCTTTAATACGTCTACCGGATTCTCCATTCAACCATTTAAGCCATTCCGGCCACCAGGATCCTGGATGCTCAGACGCAGAAGCAAGCCAATCTTCAGCCGTTTGATCTGTACTATGATTGCGATGAAAACCATATTTTTTAGCATCAGGAGAATTAATAATCCCTGCAATATGGCCTGAGCCTCCTAATAAAAATCGTTTCTTTCCACCCATTTTCTGAAAACCTAAATAAGTTGTTTTCCAAGGAGCAATGTGGTCTTTTTGAGTGGAAACAAAAAAGGTGGGGATATCAATTTTGGTGACGTCCAGAGGCGTGTTATTGAGTTTGATTTTTCCAGGTTTTATCAAATCATTATGAAGATACATCCAGCGCAAATATTGAGAGTGCATTTTTGCAGGCATGTTAGTTACATCGGCGTTCCAAAATAAAATATCGAAGGGCACTGGATTTTGACCCTGTAAATAATGTTTTATAAAAAACGACCAGACCAAATCATTGGCTCTTAGTGAATTAAAGGTGCTAGCCATGAAACGTCCATCTAGGAAGCCTTTGGAATGCATTTCTTCTTCGATGCGAAGAATCTGTTGTTCATCAATAAATACAGAGATATCGCCAGGATCGCTGAAATCAATCATCGCGGCTAGGAAAGTAGCTGACTTGACCGGGTTTTGATTGTGAGCTTTAAGATAAGCAAGCGTGCAGGCAAGCAAGGTTCCGCCAATACAAAAGCCAAGGGTGTTCACCTGTTTCACTTTCAATTGTTTTTGAATAATCTCAATTGCAGTCATTGGCCCATCTTTCAGATAATTAAAAAGCCCTTTGGATTTATAGGATTTATCAGGATTAACCCAGGAAATAATAAAAACGGTAATACCTTGCTTAACCAACCAACCAACAAAAGAATTATTAGTGGATAAATCCATAATGTAATATTTATTAATCCAGGGCGGAATGATCAAAAGCGGTATCGTTTTGACCTGTTCGGTCTGAGGTTTAAATTGAATGAGTTCCATCATCTCATTGCGATAGATAACCTTTCCCGGAGTTGTTGCCAGATTTTTGCCCACGGAAAAAGCATCCGAATCGGTCATTTTTATAATTAGACGGGAAGGTCCTGCTTCAATATCTGTTAGCAAATTCTGCAAGCCCAGCAATAAATTTTTACCGTGAGATTGCAGAGTTTCTGCCATCAATTGCGGATTGGTATGCAAAAAATTGGCGGGGGATAAACCATCCAAATATTGGCGGGTGAAAAATTGTACTCTTTTAGCCATTTGCTTATCGCCGTATTCGATGTGTTCAAGCAATGAGTTCATATGTTCGCTGGCGAGAAGATAATGCTGACTCATAAAATTGAAAAACGGATTGTTCACCCATTCTTCACTGCTAAAGCGGCGATCGGAAATGGGCATGGGCTTGCCATCCATCCAATGATTCATCTGTTCTTGGGCTAAACTGAATGCGTCTTGCCAATAAGCCATTTGCATTCGCCATACCTCTTCCGGATTTTTTAGGATTATCGAGATAAGTAATTGGAAATCTTTTGTAAGATCTATGTACTGTTGCAAAAGTTTAGAAAATTGGGCTGGCTTGTTTTTGTATCCTGCTAAAATACGCATACTTTTTTCAGCCACTGTTTGCATGATTTTTCTAAGTTCTTCATCCTGATTCATACGAGCTCCTGAAGCGATTTCTAAACCTATTCTCACGTGGTTTATAGCTATTCGTCAATTCTGGATGTTTTATAAATCAGATTGTTCTCTTTTTATAGTTAGTGAACTACAATCAGCAACAATTTCATGTCTGAGGTATTAAAATGGTTTATAAATTGGAAGATATTGCAGACTATGCAAATAAAATTGCCGATGAATGTGCGAATATAAATATTGTAATAAAAGATAAATGGGATGACATTCATAAAACCCTTTATCAGTATGAAGTTAATTTTCGATCAGATAAATCTAAAATGAATTTGCATTGTTATGCTATTGCGCTTAAAAATGCAGCTAATCATTTTATCGAAAATGGCATTAATGCTAATCAACAAAAAACCTTAGCTACTTTTTTAAATAACTTAAAATGCGCTTACCGCGAAATTTTTCCGCGGGGAAAGGTTAAAATCCCACTACCAGTGCTGGAACCCACTTATAAAAAATTTACTGTAAATACCATGCTTTCCTGGCTTCCAAAATCGTCTGATGAATCGATTAAAGTAAAAAAAATTCTGAATTCCCAGCCCTTTAAAAATTTGGAAGATTATCTTTCTCAGGTGCTAAATGAAGATGAACGCGATCATAGTTATTGCTGCCTTGGAGATTTTAGCGAACCCAAAAAATTATCCGTTTTAAACCAGCTACTCATTGATCTTAAATCAATGCAGACAAGGGCTGATTTAACTCAATTTTTAGTGGATTTTTATAGCGAAAAAGGCCATGCCCAGCCTCTTAATACGACAACTGGAAACCGGTCGCGATACGATATTCTGAATACAGGCCAAAATATAACCACAAGGTTTTTATCGTTCTTTGGCATGCAAGCAACAACCATTGATCTGATTGATAAGTTAGCTCTCTCAGTAGGTCTGGACGCAAAGAAAATGCAAAAATCTTTTATCACTTCCTTTGAACTGCCCTCCCCTTTCTAAAGTGCAGATCAGAAAAACAATAATTCAAATAAAAACAAACTGTACGCTTTTTTGTTTAATCGTATTATAATCATGAAGTTTTAGTTTAAGGAAGAATAAAAAATGACCTATGACCTAAAAAAAGTTGCAGACTATGCAGAATATATTGCTAATGGAGTTCTGGTTAAGCCTCAGGATAACTGGTCCAGCAGTATACAATTAGTAATTAACTCACTCGCTAAATTCAAAATAACAAAAAATAACATTAATTTAGCCTATTTTGCACAGGCGCTTCATCACTCAGCTGACTATCTTATTTCAAAACGTAAGCTTGGGATGGAAGTGACAGCCGAGAGACAAAATCTTATTGATTATTATTTAGAGCAATTGGTTGCATATTATCGAGAACTAAACCCCCAACTTAAAATAAAGCCTCCACTGCCTATTTTAGAACCTAGTGATATCCATAAATTTACTAAACCAAATTTATTGTCGACTGCAAGAGCGCAAAGTCGAAAAATTCTATTAGAAAAAAACCGTAAAGAAGGAAGAGAGTGCTTCGTTGAAATTCAAAAATTTGTTAATTCCTCAGCCTTTAAAGCCTTGGATGATTATCTTAATCTGGTGCTTAATGAAGATGAACGCGATCATAGTTTCTTTTTCGGCTGTTTTGATTTTAGTGAAGAAAGAAAGGTAAATGTATTGAATCAGTTCATCACGGACCTTAAAAGTCTCAGCAATATGACGGAGGTAAGACAATATCTCGTCGACTTTTATAAAGGGAAAGGAAAAATATATTCAACTGATCATAAAACCTGGGACCGCTCACCCTTCGAAATTTTAAATACAGGGCAAAATATAACGACTCGATTTTTTTCATTCTTTGGAATTGATACGGTGCAGTCAACCACAATTAATTTAATCGATAAATTAGCCAAATCTATCGGCTATGATCCGGAGGTCACCCAAGTACTCAATTCCCGAGCAAGCTCCATTTTTTAATCTATTGTAGAAGGAGCCTTCGAGCTGAAGGCTCCTTGCGCTAACCTTTTTCAAGAATTTTAGGTTATACTGATTTTTTTCATGTTCCTTGTCGGCTAATGCATCTGAAACAGCTAAAATTGGCAGGTTTTAAATCCTTTGTCGATCCAACTGTCATTCCTTTTCCCAGTCAATTATGTGCTGTGGTCGGGCCTAATGGCTGCGGTAAATCCAATATTATTGATGCAGTTCGTTGGGTAATGGGTGAAAGTTCCGCCAAAAATTTACGCGGCGAATCGATGACCGATGTTATTTTCAATGGATCATCCAATAGAAAAGCTGTAGGTCAGGCTTCAATCGAATTGACCTTTGATAACAGCCTTGGAAAGCTAACCGGTCAATATGCAAGTTATCATGAAATTGCGGTTAAACGGGTAGTTACTAGAGATGGTGATTCCAGCTATTTTCTTAATGGCAGTCGCTGTCGACGGCGCGATATTACCGATATTTTTCTAGGTACAGGCGCTGGTGCACGCGGTTATTCCATAATCGGCCAAGGTACTATTTCGCGGATTATTGAAGCCCGACCCGAAGAGTTAAGAACTTTTTTTGAAGAAGCCTCTGGCATTTCGAAATATAAAGAGCGACGACGTGAAACCTTAACCCGTATCGAACATACCCGTGAAAATTTAGCCAGAATTGCTGACATCCGTGATGAGCTAACTAAGCAATTAAATCGTCTTGAGCGACAGGCTAAAGCCGCAGAACGTTATAAAACGCTTCGGGCAGAAGAACGATTATACAAGACAGAAATTTTAGCGCTAAAATGGCAGTCTTTAACTAAAGAGCAGCAAGAAAAAAATAGAGAAATACAGCAATTATTGCTGGCTAATGAAAAACATTTAGAAAATGCTGCAAAAGCTTACAAAGAAAGTACTATTCAGCGAGAAAAAATTCAGGATGGTAACCAACTATTTCAAGATATTCAGGCCTCTTATTATCAATTAGCAACGGAAATTGCTCGACTTGAAGAAGGAATTCAACAACAGCAACGCGAAAAACAACGCTTAAGAAAGGATCAACAGCAACTGCAAATTGACTGGCAAAATATCAACAGTCAACAATTGCAAGATAAGGAAAATCTTCATGCTAGTGAAATCAAATATTCTGAACTGCAACAAAGGCTTGAAGAACTACAAAACGATTTTAATTTAAGAAATCAGGACTATTTGAAAAGGCAGGAGCAACAAAAAAGCGGGATTTTTAAAATTCAGGACATTCAAAACGCCCTAACCAAAACCCTTCGAGAAAAAGAAATAGAAGAGTTTCGACTACAAAATTTTAGCGAACGTCGCCAACAAATTTCATCGCGTTTGGAAGCAATCCATGTTGGATTAGATGCACTAAGCACGAAAGATTTGATTAGCGGATTAGAAAACCAAAAGGTTTTTGTACATACATTAAAAGAGCAGATGCATCAGCACCAAGAAAATTATCACCAACTCTCAAACCTTGCTGCCGAACTTCGTCAACAATCCACTGAAACCGAAAAATTATTACATCAGGCTCAGGATAGGTTCCGCCACTTGCAAACTAATGAGGCAGCCTTAAAAGTGGCTCAGCAAACAGCACTTGGCCGAAATAATAAGGAATCAGCTAATCTGATTTTTTGGGCGGATAAACCTCGCCTGGTTGAAATGTTAAAAATAGAGAAGAATTGGCAATTTGCTTGTGAATTCATTTTCGCTGAGAGTTTAGAGGCCATTGTAGTTGATAGCTTAGATGAGTTGTGGCTGGAAATTCCCCTGCTTATTGAATGTTCAGCCCAATTTTGGACTTCGAATCATGCCATTGAACAGCATGGTAATTTCCCAAGCTTGGCAGACAAAATTACAGGCCTTAAACCCAATTGGTTGTACAAAATCCATCTCGCTGCCTCCCTTGATGAAGCGATTACCATGCTTCCAAAGCTTAGTTCTGAAGAATCCGTTATTACTGAACAGGGTTTTTGGCTAGCCAAAAACTGGGTCAAAATTGCTGGAAATAAAAATCAGGATGACAAAGGCTTGATCGTTCGCCAGGAAGAACTGGCAAGTATTAAAGAGGAGTCACTAAAAGCTGAAGAAGCCTTAAATCTTCTAAAAGAAAAACGCGATAATTTACACCTTCAAGTTAAAGTAAAGGAAGAAGCCTTTGAGCTGGCCAGAAAAGAATTGGAACAAAGCCGAGAAATCTTGCGTACTAACGATGCCCTGCTCAGTCAAAAGGAAAGTGTCTATAAGCAAGCTAATATTCAACAAAAGGCGTTGAATGAGGAGGCACAGGCGCTTCACACTAAGCTGGAAGGGTTAGTTGTTCAACAACAAAACGCTGAACATTTAATTAAAAAAGTGAGTGAAGAGGCCAATAAGCTTCAACTCGAGCAAGGCCAGCTGACAATGGAAAAAGCGAGTTGGGATCAATCACTGGAACAAAGTCGTTTAGCACTGGATGCTGCGAGAACTGCCTTTCATCAAAGCCAATTGGATGTAGATCGGGAAAAATTAAAAATTCAGCAACTCAAATCCAATTTGGCACGTGAATTCTCTTCTTTAAAAATGTTGGCTGAGCGATTAGAACTAGTAAACCAGCAATTAGTAGACCTTAATCAATCAGATTTTGCTCTTAAAGAGCCTTTAGATGAGAAAATTCAAACTCATGCAGAATTAGAGATAAAATTAAATCATTTTCGTGAACAGCTCACTCAATCGGCAACGCAATTAGAATCCTGGGAAGCACTGATAAAATCTGAAGAAAAATTTGCAAGAAGTTTACAGGAAAAAATTCAGCAAGAACAAATGCAGGAACAGGCTTTAGCGCTTCGAGCTGGTGGAATGCTTGAAACTTTATCCGAATTAGAGGCTCATGTTGAAGCAGTTCTTCAATCAATTTCTGCTGATATCAATCAAAATTCACGCGAAAGACAGCTAGAAGAAATCAGCGATAATATTAAATATTTAGGCGCAATTAATCTGGCGGCAATAGAAGAATTTGAGTCTGAATTTCAGCGCAAACAGCATTTGGAAGAACAATATCAGGATTTGACCGAGGCCTTAGCCACCTTAGATGAAGCTATACAAAAAATGGACAAAGAGACGCATCAACGTTTGAAAACCACCTTTGATGAAGTTAATAACGCCTTTCAAGCACTTTTTCCTCGCCTTTTCGGCGGCGGACGTGCCATGCTAGAGTTAACTTGTGATAATCTCCTGGAAGCTGGAGTTTTAGTTATGGCTCAGCCTCCGGGGAAACGAAATTCCACTATCCACCTGTTATCAGGAGGAGAAAAGGCAATGACGGCAGTTGCACTGGTTTTTGCAATTTTCCAGTTAAATCCCTCACCTTTTTGTATGTTGGATGAAGTAGATGCTCCTTTGGATGACGTAAATGTCGGACGATTTTGTAGTTTAGTAAAAGAGATGTCGCAGGTCGTGCAATTTTTGTTTATTACCCATAACAAGGTAACTATGGAATTAGCCGACCATTTGATTGGGGTAACAATGCGAGAGCCAGGCGTCTCACGAATTGTTGCAGTTGATGTTGAAGAAGCCTTAGCGATGGCGGAAGCTTAAGATTTAGCTTCAAAGAAAACAGGAGTAATACATGCAGGCAAACTGGAGTCTTATCCTTAATGTGCTTTTACTTATCGGGGTTGTAGTTGCTATTGGCCGCTTAATGAAAGCAAGGCGTCGTATCTTAACACCTGAAAGCATTCAACCCGCTTTAGGTCCGACCGAAACAAAACACTTCGACGATATCATTGCCGTTCGTAAGGTGAATTCTGATCTGTCTGCAGATGAAAATTTTTCAGATAATATTCTTCCTAAAGAATCCGCTAATAATATACCGAAAATCAATGCAGAATCGGATCGAAAGCCAGCCAAGTTTATTGATAATAAGGGCAAAACTCTTATGATATTCTTGTTAGCAAAAGAAAATCGCCAGCTTGCTGGTTATGAGTTGTTACAAACCATTCTCGCAGCCGGCCTACGGTTCGGAGAATCTAATCTTTTTCACCGACATCAACATGTTAATGGTCAGGGGCCAGTTCTTTGCAGCCTTGCTGCCGCAACCCCGAGCGGCGTTTTCGATCTCCATAATATTGGTGCCTTTTCCGTTCGCGGTTTATGCCTGTTCATGCAGGCTTCAGGTAATTCAACTATCGATGCCGAACGTTTTCATATTATGTATGAAACCGCAAAACAGCTGAGTGATGGTTTGGACACGCATTTATTGGATGAAAATAAAAAACCTCTTACTGAAGCGAGTTTGTCTGAATATCGCAGATGTTTAAATATTGAGGAAGTGGAACCAGCCTAAATTCAAAGGATTGTCATTCTCTTTTTTAGCGAATGACAATCGATGTTTATGGCGATTAATCGCTCAAGCCTAAATGCTGGTGAGATTTCTTAATTATCAGTAAACTACTCTTTTAACAACACAATTATCCCACTATGAATCTGACTAATATCGCCAAACTGTTTAATAGCTCCTGTCCAAGCGACACCTTCATTACTGGGGTTTGCATTGATAGCCGAAAGGTTAAGCCCGGCAATTTGTTTCTTGCTCTGCCTGGAGAAAATTTTGATGGGCATAATTTCATTCAGAGTGCTGTCGCAAAAGGCGCGATTGCAGTGGTTTGTAATCAAGCAAATCCACTCGTCGATGTTCCCCAATTTATTGTCAAAGATAGCTTCAAAGCACTAGCGGACCTTGCTTCTTATCATCGCAAATCAATTCACTGTCCAGTAATTGCCCTAACAGGATCTAATGGTAAAACAAGTGTAAAAGAAATGATTGCCTCTATTTTACCTAAACCTGCCCATGCAACGCCTGGCAATTTTAATAATCACATTGGAGCTCCCTTATCGGTTTTGCAATTGCAACCCGAGCATCGCTATGCAGTATTTGAGCTTGGCGCTAATCATCTGGGGGAAATAGCCTACACAGTTGCCATAGTTAAGCCTCAAGTCTCGCTAATTAATAATATTGCACCTGCACATATTGAGGGATTTGGTTCAATTGATGGTGTTGCAAGGGCAAAGGGGGAAATTTATCAGGGACTTTCGGATGACGGTATTGCCGTTGTTAATGCGGACGACAGTTATTCCCATTTTTGGGACGAAATATTAATCAACAAAAAGGTTTTACGTTTTTCCCTAAAAAACCCTGCTGATATTTATCCTCGTGAACTATCCTATGATTCACAAGGATTTGCTCATTTTAAGCTGGTATTGCCGATGGGACATGCAAAGGTAAAATTAGGAATTCCTGGCGAACATACTGTACGCAATGCCTTAGCCGCTGCGGCTTGTTGCTTTGCAGTAGGTATTTCAATAAATGACATAGTTGAAGGACTTCAGCAGTTCCGAGGCGTTTCTGGACGAATGACATTCTTAAATGGCAAAAATGATTCCATTATTATTGATGATACATATAACGCAAATCTTCATTCGGTCTTAACGGCTGTTGATGTTTTAGCTACACGCCAAGGACGTAGAATTCTTGTGTTAGGTGATTTAGGCGAATTAGGCGCATGGACCCAGCAACATCATGAAGAAATAGGCCATGCTGCTTATCGCCAAGGGATTGATATGCTAATGACCTGCGGCAATCAAAGTGAATATAGTGCTCATGCTTTTGGTACCTCCGCCAAACACTACAAAAATCAGGAAGAGTTGGCGCAAGATTTGCTCGCAAAATTAGATAAAGACACAACAGTTTTGGTAAAAGGGTCACGATCGGCCGCCATGGAAAAAATTGTAGCGCTGGTCAAAGACACTGAGCCCAATTAAAGACCTAAATCCTGCTCAAAGGTTTTGAATCGCTCTTCATTTCTAATGGGTATATGGTATTATTGGCGGCTTTTTGCGCGGTATGAAAAAGAGTAACTATTGGTTGCACTCAATTTTTCCTAATTAGAGGTGAAAAAAACATGCTTTATTGGTTAACGCAGCTATTACAAGGACAGTATCATGCGTTTCGGGTATTTCAATATTTAACCTTTCGTTCAATATTAGCCGCTTTAACCGCACTCCTTGTGGGACTATTTTGTGGACCTCTGATGATAAAATGGCTGAGGAATTTACAAATCGGTCAAATGGTTCGCGATGACGGACCTAAAAGCCATCTATCCAAAGCAGGTACACCTACAATGGGCGGTGTTTTAATCCTTGTTGCAGTGCTTGCCAGTTGCCTGCTTTGGGGTGATCTGCGACAACCTGCGCTTTGGTTAGTTATGTTGGTAACAACCGGTTTCGGTATCATTGGCTGGATAGACGATTACCGCAAAGTTGTTCACAAAAATTCTAAAGGATTAGCAGGACGCTGGAAATATTTCTGGCAATCACTTATTGCTCTCGTTGCAGTTGCCTACCTTTATTTTTCACCTGAAATCCCGGTAAGTTCACAGCTAACAATTCCCTTTTTTAAAAATTTGATTGTTAATCTCGGACCTTTGTTTTTTCTATTAGCTTATTTTGTAATCGTCGGCGCCAGCAATGCGGTAAATTTAACTGACGGTCTCGATGGATTGGCAATCATGCCTATTGTTATGGTAGCCGGAGCCTTAGGTGTGTTTGCCTATGCTAGTTCCAATGCGGTTTATGCTCATTATCTGACCATACCCTACGTACCCAATACAGGCGAGCTTACCATTTTTTGTTCAGCTTTGGTTGGTGCAGGTCTGGGCTTCCTCTGGTATAACTCTTATCCCGCTCAGGTATTCATGGGTGATGTAGGTTCTTTAGCCTTAGGTGCTGCTTTAGGAATAGTCGCTATTGTCGTTAGGCAAGAATTGGTATTGCTAATCATGGGCGGTTTGTTCGTCATTGAAACCCTATCCGTTATTTTGCAAGTAGGCTATTTCAAATATTCAGGTGGTAAACGATTATTCCGTATGGCGCCCTTACATCATCATTTTGAATTAAAAGGATGGTCTGAGCCAAAAGTAATTGTACGTTTTTGGATTATAACCGTCGTATTCGTGCTTTGCGGTTTAGCAACTTTGAAATTACGATAAGGAAATGGTGCATGAGCCAATCAATCTATCTGGTCGCAGGTCTAGGAAAAACAGGCCATTCTATAGCTAGCTACTTGCATCGACGAAATAAACTCTTTGTTCTGTTCGATACTCGAAATGATGTTAATAATCTTGACGAATTTAAAAAAGATTTTCCAAATGCCGAAATATATTTAGGTGAATTTCCTTTAGCTATTTATGAGCGCTTGACGGCAATAATAGCCAGTCCCGGTGTAGCCCTTGATGCTCCTTTTTTTAACCAGGCTTCTCACCACAACATCCCTGTTTATGGCGATATTGAATGCCTTGCAAGAGAAATGGAAAAGCCAGTTATCGCTATAACGGGTACTAATGGTAAATCTACAGTCACTACCCTGGTTGGTGAAATGGCTAAAGAAGCCGGTTTATCCGTTGCAGTCGCCGGTAATATTGGTTTGCCCGTACTTGATCTTTTAGATGATGATAAAAACTATGATCTGTGGGTTTTGGAATTATCCAGTTTTCAACTGGATTTAACGCACTCCTTAAAACCAATTGCTGCGACAATCCTTAATATTTCACCTGATCATTTAGACAGACACCATAGCCTTGCAGCCTATGTAGCCGCAAAGCAACGTATCTATAGAAATGCCGGCTACCTTCTTTATAATCGTGATGATTTGCAGACTCTTCCTTATGAAAAGACTGAAGCCATTTTAACAAGTTATGGTCTAAATCAACCTACTATTGAAGGCCAATGGGGAATTATTGAGCAAAATGGCGTCCCTCATCTGGCAAAAGGAAAAGAGCCCTTGTTTTCTATTGAGAAATTGCGAATTAAAGGTAAACATAATTGGCAAAATGCACTAGCTGCTTGTGCCTTAGCCGAAGTAGCTGGAATAAATTTTCAAGTTATGGTTAAAGTATTAGAATCTTTTTCCGGTTTGCCTCACCGTTGTCAGTGGGTTAGAAATTTAGAAGGCGTTGATTGGATCAATGACTCTAAGGGAACAAATATAGGCGCAACTATCTCGGCTATTTCTGGAATAGGAGGTTCCATGCAAGGAAAGATTGTATTAATTGCCGGTGGTATCGGCAAAGGAGCAGATTTTAGCGAATTACAAACTTCGGTAGCGGATTATGTTCGTTCTGTAGTTTTAATTGGTGAAGATGCAGAAAAAATTCATGACGCCTTGCCTGAGTCCGTGCCAGTTATACGTGCCTCTTCTTTGGATAACGCTGTTTCACTTGCAAAATCACAGGCCATGCCAGGCGATGTGGTTTTACTTTCTCCTGCATGTGCAAGCTTTGATATGTTTCGGGATTTTAATCACCGGGGCGAGTGCTTTACTAATCTGGTAGGAAACCTGTGAGCACCATGCACCCTCGGCACTACAATCAACGTGGAAAACCCACAAATAAACCAATTTCCCTCTATGATAAATGGCTGATGGGTGCGGTACTTGGTTTAATCATTATTGGTTTAATGATGGTCGCCTCTAGCTCGATCATGATTTCGGCAAAATATTATCATCAGCCTTTTCATTTTTTGATTCGACAGTCTTGTTATTTATTTGCAGGATTTATGGCAGCAATCATAATCATGCGCATAGATAGCTCAATCTGGGAACGAATCAGCATGCCTTTATTGCTGATTTGCCTAGTAATGCTCTTGCTCGTCTTAGTTCCTGGTATTGGCCGTTCCGTGAACGGTAGCCGACGCTGGCTGGCTTTTGGTCCCATCGGAATCCAAGTTTCTGAGTTAGCAAAATTAACAATGATTTTTTATGTATCTGGTTATTTGGTACGCCAGCAAGCCTCCGTGCGCCAGTCTATCGTGGGATTTATCAAACCCATGATAATCCTTGCCTTGGTTGCCGTTATGCTTTTAATGGAGCCAGATTTCGGAGCTACCGTGGTTATAACTGGCACAATCATGGCCATGCTGTTTTTAGCCGGTGTCAAATTGCGCTATTACCTTGGCCTTATGTTCGTAGTTTGTTGCAGCCTTATCATGCTTGCATTTACCTCTCCCTATCGCGTTGCGCGGCTCACTGCTTTTCTTGATCCTTGGGCTGATCAATTTAATTCCGGTTATCAGCTTACTCAATCTCTTATTGCTTTTGGGCGCGGTGGTTGGCTCGGCGTTGGGCTGGGCGATTCTGTGCAAAAATTATTTTATTTACCAGAAGCGCATACGGATTTTTTATTTGCAGTACTTGCTGAAGAACTGGGATTGATTGGAATTTCGTTAGTATTAATTTTGTATTGTATACTTGTCGCTCGCGGCTTGATGATTGGCTACACCGCTTATATCCAGGAACGCTTATTTTCCGCATTTACCGCCTACGGTTTAACTTTTTGGCTTGGGTTGCAAGCTGCCATTAATATGGGAGTTAATTCAGGGTTGTTGCCTACTAAAGGTTTAACCTTGCCCATGTTGAGTTATGGCGGTGCCAGTATGGTAATAAATTGTGTGATTATTGCGTTATTGTTACGTATTGATCACGAAAATCGTTGGCAGGCGCTAGGATTGCGGACGCCAACATCATAAATAAAGGGGAACTCTATGGACAACATAGACCAGATCTTGTCGCCAAGGATGGGACGGGTAGAACAGATTCATTTTATTGGCATTGGCGGTGTAGGTATGTGCGGTATAGCCGAAGTTTTACATAACCTCGGATACCGAATAACTGGCTCAGACCTCAGCGAAAGTCGTACAGTGCAACGATTGCAATCATTAGGAATCAAGGTCTTTCTAGGTCATCACATAGAGAATATTGCAGGCGCAGATGTAGTCGTTCGTTCAACAGCTGTCACAGACGATAATCCAGAAATTATGGCTGCACAAGAGCAGTCCATCCCCGTCATCCCAAGAGCTGCAATGCTCGCTGAACTGATGCGATTTCGCCATGGGATTGCTATCGCAGGCACGCATGGAAAAACCACTACAACGAGTTTAGTTAGCTCTATTTTGGCGGAAGGCGGACTCGATCCCAGTTTTGTAATTGGTGGCAAACTGAATAGTTGTGGTTCAAATGCGCAATTGGGTAAATCTGAGTACTTCGTAGCTGAAGCCGATGAAAGCGATGCTTCTTTTTTATTTTTAAAACCAATGATGGCCGTAGTCACTAATATCGATGCGGATCATATGAGCACTTATGACGATAATTTTGATAAATTAAGAACTACTTTTATAGAATTTCTCCATCATCTCCCTTTTTATGGCTTAGCTGTCCTTTGTATTGATGATCCCGAAGTTTGTGGAATTTTGCCTTCTATACAACGTCCAATGCGTACCTATGGTTTTCGTGAAGAGGCCCATTACCGTGCCGCAGACTGGACTCAAATCGGTATGCTGAGTGAATTTACGGTACACCGTCCCGCACCTCACAAACCCTTATCAATTAAATTTAAATGGCCTGGCCGACATAACGTGCTAAATGCCCTTGCCGCCATAGCTATTGCAACTGAACTTAAGGTAAGTGATGAAGCAATTATCAATGGTTTGTTTAAATTTGAAGGTGTTGGCAGACGCTTTCAAATGCTTGGTGAAAAACAGTTTGAAAAAGGTTCGGCAATAGTGATTGACGATTATGGCCATCATCCTCAGGAAATAACCTCAACCATAGATGCATTCCGCAAGGTTTGGCCTGATAAACGTTTAGTTCATGTCTTTCAACCGCATCGCTATAGTCGTACTCAATCATTATTTACACAATTTGTGACCGCGCTTTGTCTAGCTGATGAATTATTGCTTTTGGATATTTATTCAGCTGGAGAGCAGGCAATTCCAGGATTGACTTCGGAGGCATTATTGCAGCAAATTAAAGAAACACGTCCCAATGCGAGATTGGTAACACCACAAAATCTTCTCAACAATTTGAATGATCTCATTCAAGAGGGAAATGTGATCCTTATGCAAGGTGCCGGAAGTGTTGGACAAATTGCGCTTAATCTGATGCAAACTGTGAGAAAATCGGCTTGAAAATGTCAGACGAAATGAAAATAGACACAGAACTTTTCCAAGGGCAATTGCTTTTTAATGAACCCTTAGCCCACTATACAACCTGGCGTGTTGGCGGACTTGCAAATAAATTGTATAAACCCACCGGGATTTCTGACTTAGCTGCATTTCTTAAGCAACTTCCCTATGATGAAGCGCTTTTATGGCTTGGCCTTGGCTCAAATTCATTAATTAGAGACGAAGGTTTCAAAGGCACTGTTGTAGTGACTCAAGGTTGCTTGAAAGATATTAGTATAATTGGAGAAGGGCTAGTCCGTGCAGAAGCTGGAGTATCCTGCGCAACAATGGCCAGGTTTTGTGCCCGAGCGAATCTGGAAGGAGGAGAATTCTGGGCAGGAATTCCAGGAACCATGGGCGGCGCATTACGCATGAATGCCGGCTGTTCCGGAAGAGAAACCTGGCAAACTGTAGTTGAAGTTGAAACAATGAATCGTGAAGGCGAAATTAAAATCCGCCAATTTGAAGAATTTGAGATTGCCTATCGCCATGTTGTTGGCTTAGAGGAGCAAGAATGGTTTGTTGCAGCCACTTGCCGGTTACCAGCGGGATCGAAAGAAACTTCTTTACAACTCATTAAAGAGCTATTGGCACATCGAGCTAATACTCAGCCCACCAATGAATACAATTGCGGCTCGGTTTTCAGAAATCCTCCAGGTAATTTTGCAGCACGCTTGATTGAATCCTGTGGTCTAAAAGGTAGGCAGCTTGGTGGCGCCGTTGTTTCAGAGAAGCATGCAAATTTTATAATAAATAAAGGTATCGCATCGGCTTGCGATATTGAATCACTGATTGAATTAGTAAGAGAAACCGTTCATAAGGCAACGAATATCGAATTAATTCGCGAAGTCCATATTATTGGAGATCTTTAATGTCAAAAACTAATTTGTTACTGCTTTATGGCGGAAAATCGGGTGAACATGAGATTTCATTAATTTCAGCAGCCTCGGTATTAGCAAATTTAGATACGACTAAATTTAATATTATTCCGGTTGGAATGGACAAAGAGGGCTGTTTTTATCAAAACAATTATCAGGAACTACTAGCATTTACGGGAAGTCTACCTGTTAAAACAGCCAATTCAGTCTCTTTATCCTCTTTATTAGTGGATGGAAAGCTCGCGGTTGATGCGGAAATTGTCTTTCCAGTTGTACATGGCCCACTTTATGAAGATGGCTGTCTTCAAGGTCTATTTGAGCTTGCTGGGGTTGCCTATGTTGGATGTGATGTCCTTTCTTCAGCAATTGGTATGGACAAAGACATGGCTCGTCGCATTGCATGCATTGATGGTATTCGCTCAGCTAAATATCAGATACTTTCCTGGCATAGTTCTGCAGCCGAAAAAGAAAAATTCTGCAAAGAAGTCGCTGCTAACTTAGGTTGGCCGTTATTTGTTAAACCTTGTTCACTTGGATCAAGTGTTGGGATTCACAAAGTAACTAATGCTGCTGAATTAGCAAACGCCGTTGAAGATGCTCTACGTTATGATGATTGTATTTTAGTGGAAGAATCTCTTTCTGGCCGTGAAATCGAACTAGCTGTTCTTGAAAATCTGGGTTCATCTAAACCAAGGGTCAGCGTTGCAGGTGAAATTCGAGTAAATCATGCCGATGGATTTTATTCCTACACGGCTAAATATTTGGAATCGAACCAAACCGAGTTATTTATACCGGCCAATTTGGATAAGAAAATTCAAAACCAGCTACAAGATATGGCTGGTGAAATATTTTCTCGTTTAAAGTGCAAAGGAATGGCGCGCGTAGATTTTTTTGTCAATGATCAAAATGGTGAAATTTATTTTAATGAAATAAATACTTTACCTGGCTTCACCTCTATTAGCATGTACCCAAAATTATGGCAAGCTAGCGGTTTAACTTATCAGAACCTATTAAATGAATTAGTGGATTTGGCAATGGGTCATCAGCATTGTCGTAAACAACTAGTTACGAATTATCAATAGCTGAATATATAGAGGACGAGGATGGATTCAGATTCGGGGCGATTACGCTACGCAAGTTTTTTGATGGTGTTAGTGGCTGTCGCCTTCATTTTAGCAGCTCGGTTGATTTATTTATACGTTGCATCTCCTCAGCGCTTTCCCATCAATACTGTAAAAATCGCAGCGAGCTATCAACATATTAGCCATCAGCAGCTGGAGTCAATTTTAACAAACTATTTAAGCTCCAGTTTTTTTACCCTTTCAGTTCGTCGTTTATACACTGATTTGGTCAGTCTCGATTGGGCTAATCAAGTCCAAATTGAACGTATATGGCCAGATACTTTAAAAATTACTCTAATTGAAAAAATTCCAGTCGCAACTTGGAATAAAGCTTTGGTTACAGAAGGCGGCGAAATCTTCAATAAAGACGGTGAATTCTCCGACTCCGCGCTCCCTCATCTTAACGGTCCTGATAATCAACAGAAAGAAGTCTTACAAGTTTATAAAAAAATGAGTAAGATATTAACAATCTATGGTTTATATGCGTCCGGTTTACAATGGCGAAATAATCATGCTTGGGAACTTACTTTGGCAAACGGATTGCAATTACATTTGGGAAAACGTGATTTAGATCAGCGTATAACACGATTTTGCAAAGCATATCCCGCCGTATTTGCAGAGCGAGCCGAGCTCTTGGCGAGTGTTGATTTAAGATATCCACGAGGAATGGCAGTGCAGTGGAAAAAATAAATGGGAAGAGAATGGCCAAAAAATTAGAAAAAAACATCATTACCGGTTTGGATATCGGAACTTCCAAAGTTGTTGCGCTTATCGGTGAAGTATCTGCAGATGGCACGATTGAAATAATTGGGATAGGCTCTCACCCTTCTCGCGGATTAAAACGAGGCGTGATTGTTGATATCGAAACAACAGTCAATACTATCCAACGAGCAGTACAAGAAGCTGAACTTAAGGCCGGTTGCGAGGTTCGTAATGTATATGCCGGGATTGCTGGAAGCCACATTCGTAGTTTAAATTCTCATGGTATTGTTGCCATTCGCGATAAAGAAGTCACACAAACTGATGTTGAACGAGTGATTGAGGCTGCAAAAGCAGTCGCTATTCCAGCTGATCAAAAAATTCTTCATATTCTTCCGCAAGAATTTATTATTGATCATCAAGGAAGCATACGTGAACCAATTGGTATGGCGGGGGTAAGACTTGAAGCTCGCGTGCATATTGTAACGGGAGCAGTTAGTGCGGCTCAAAACATAGCCAAATGTGTACGGCGCTGTGGTTTGGAAATTAATGATATTATTCTTGAACAACTTGCATCCAGTCATTCGGTTCTTACCGAAGATGAAAAAGATCTGGGCGTTTGCCTGATTGATATTGGTGGGGGCACAACTGATATAGCCGTTTTCGCTGAAGGCGCTATCCAATACACTGCAGTAATTCCTATCGCAGGTGATCAAGTCACCAATGACATAGCGATGGCCCTTAGAACACCAACAAAAGCTGCCGAAGCAATTAAGGTCGCGCATGCTTTTGCAATGCCTGAACTTGCAAGTGCAAGTGAAATGATTGAAGTGTTAAGCGTTAGTGAAAGGCCCGGTCGGAAAATATCCGCTAAGGTTCTCTCTGAAGTGGTTGCTGCACGTTATGAAGAATTATTTTCGCTGGTACGCAACGAACTAAAACGCAGTGGGTTTGAGCAACGGATTGCTGCTGGAATGGTAATTACTGGTGGTGGCTCTTGTATTCAAGGTGCTATTGAGTTGGCAGAAATGTGTTTCGAAATGCCAGTTCGACAAGGTTGTGCACATCATGTTTCAGGTTTAGTGGAAGCAACGGCAAATCCTTCTTTAGCCACTGGCGTGGGTTTATTGCTCCATGGCTTTCAACAACAATATGAAGGTGGTTATAATGTTCCAGTCTTGAGTGATAATAACAAAAGAATGTGGACACGTATGAAAGAATGGTTTAACGGTAATTTTTAAAAAAGCAGAAATTGGTTTAATTTTTGACTTTTTCAACCCCAGGTTTCACAGTCTAGCCAACGAGGTTTTAGCTGTCAAATCAGGATTTAGACAATCTAATTGAAGAATTAAGTGGAGAGATCTTATGTTTGAGTTAACGGAAAGTCAGCAAGACAATGCCGTAATTAAGGTCGTTGGTGTAGGCGGCGGCGGCGGTAATGCGGTTGAACATATGGTCGCTGAGAAAATTGACGATGTCGAATTTATTTGTGCCAATACTGATGCTCAAGCGCTCAAAAATTCGAATGCAAAAATCCACATTCAATTAGGTGATGCATTAACTAAAGGACTGGGCGCTGGAGCAAATCCTAAAATCGGTCGCGAAGCAGCCGAAGAGGACCGGGAAAGAATCAAAGAAATACTTATTGGCGCTGATATGGTCTTTATTACAGCTGGTATGGGTGGTGGAACCGGGACAGGAGCAGCTCCTGTATTTGCGGAGATTGCTAAAGAATTGGGCATACTCACTGTTGCCGTAGTCACTAAACCTTTCTCTTTTGAAGGCAAACAGAGAGCCTTAGCCGCCGAAGAAGGCATACGTCGTTTGGCTGAGCATGTTGATTCACTAATTACAATTCCTAATAATAAATTATTAAGCGTATTAGGTAAGAATATTTCTTTACTAAATGCTTTCAAAGCGGCCAACAATGTTCTTTTAGGCGCGGTAAAAGGGATTTCTGATCTCATTACTCGTCCAGGTTTAATTAATGTGGATTTTGCTGACGTTCGTACTGTAATGTCCGAAATGGGCATGGCCATGATGGGCACAGGTACTGCTTCTGGAGAGCAAAGAGCACGCCAGGCAGCTGAAGCAGCAATAGCTTCCCCGCTGCTTGAAGATGTTAATTTATCGGGAGCCAGAGGTATTCTTGTCAATATCACTGCTGGTTTAGATATGTCTATAGGCGAATTTGAAGAAGTAGGGGATGTAGTGAAGCAATTTACTTCTGACGATGCCACAGTAGTTGTCGGTACAGTTATCGATCCAGACATGTCAGATGAAATGCGAGTAACCGTGATTGTAACAGGCCTAGGCGATAACCGTTCCCGTGGCAATCAGCAACAAACTCAATCAACCAGAAGCCGCTTGACGGAATCAACGCGGAGTGATGGCTCCCTTGATTACCAATATTTTGACAGACCTGCGGTCATGCGCAAACAAGCAGCTACTCCTGTTAAAACTGCTAGTGAATCATCGGTACCAGACGTTGATTATCTTGATATACCAGCCTTTTTACGGCGTCAGGAAGAAGAGGTCGATTAGCCAGGGGCGGCTTTAATGCCGTTCTTGAGCCTATTTGAAACATTAGACAAATCAATAAATTGCTGATATGATTTGGTTGTTTATTGCGCTCAAAATAAGGGATATCTCTAAGGTGATTACTGAATGATAAAACAAAGAACTCCTAAGAAAGTCATTCAAGCAACGGGGGTTGGTTTACACTCTGGAGAAAAGGTTCTTTTAAAACTGCATCCCGCTCCAATCAATACCGGCATCATCTTCAGGCGAACTGATTTAGACCTTTTTGAAATTCCAGCGCTCTATGATCAAGTTGGCAACACCATGCTTTGCACTACTTTGCAACGTGATGGCATTGAGGTTGCAACTGTAGAACACCTTCTTTCAGCCTTTGCCGGACTAGGTATAGATAATGCCTATGTGGATGTAAATGCCGCAGAACTACCGATTATGGATGGCAGCGCTGCCCCTTATGTATTTCTCATTCAATCGGCCGGAATTCGTGAGCAAAGTGCAGCTAAGCGCTTTATTCGTATTTTGAAACCTATCCGCCTTGAAGATAATGATAAATATGTGCAATTTTTGCCTTATGATGGTTTCAAAGTTTCTTTTACCATTGATTTTGATCATCCTGTTTTTAACGACAAACCACAGACTGCGACCTTTGACCTCTCCACCACGTCTTATGTAAAAGAAGTTTGTCGCGCAAGAACCTTCGGCTTTTTATCTGATTATGAAAAATTACGTGAATGTAATTTAGCTAAAGGCGGAAGTTTAGATAATGCGATTGTTGTCGATGATTACCGTGTTTTAAATGAAGATGGATTACGTTTTGAGTCTGAATTTGTAACTCATAAGGTTCTGGATGCGATTGGTGATCTTTATCTTTTAGGTTGTGGATTAATTGGTGCTTTTGAAGGTTACAAATCGGGCCACGGTTTAAATAACCGTCTACTACGTGAATTAATGCAACGCCAGGATGCTTGGGAATATACCTATTTCGACGCAGAAAATTACCAGCCAACTACTGCACCAGATCTTTGTCCTGTTGAAGCCTAGTCATCGACACATAAAATAATCTTACTTAATATAAATAGACTTAAATCTTTTCTAATTCTATTTTTAAAAAAATTGAATATCTCCGCAAATCTCTCAATTAATTGCAATTTAAATTTATTTGGCAAAGGTTAAAATTTAATCAATTTACAGTTAACCTGCTAGAGTTACTCTAATAACCCTTTTATCTTTCATTTATCTGGATTGATTGGCGAGCATAGTTCAAACATCAGAGGTGATTCCTAGATGCTCACGAAGCTTATTTATAGTCTGATTGCTCTATTTTTATAAGGCATAGAACTGACACCTACTTTGAGGCGTTTTGCTTTATTATTTAACATCATTTATATAAGCTTCTATTCATAAAATCTAATCAGACTGATCGCTTGCATCACTGGCTAAATGGTAAAGCGCATCCCGAAGCGGTATATAGGAACATAGCTCTCCCGCATTTCTTATATTGTTACGAGCAGAATTCGAAAGTAGTTTTTTGCTTAGCGGTTTATTTTGCGGTTTTTTAGTGTCAAAATTTTCTAGCCCGATTTTTATTGAGGTTAATTGATATAATCCCGCCTTTCTTAACTGGTCGCGTAATTCTGGCAAACGATACCGAAGTTCAGTAGCCCATGCTGAATTGGTTGCTGTAATGAGTAAACATCCACTATTGAAGGCAGCTACTAAACAATAATTATTCAAGGGTTCAGATAAAACTGATTTGACTTTATCGTTTAATTCATCAAGTTCAATCGAACGCCGACAAATATCAAGCAATTGAGCATTCAAACAACGGCTTATTGAGCGAATCATAGTCGGTTTATCCGTAGAAAAAAGCTAGCATAGCAAATTTCTCTTATCTGCAATATGATAAGCGGAATATTTAGCGAAGAGGAACGAAATGGAAGATAGCGATATAGTGTATTTTGCGAGGCTCCATTGGATTTTGTTTTTATGGCCTGTGGTTCTGATCTGCTTAGCCATGATAATAGGTATAGAATTTACCCAATTAAAAGAAGTAGCTCTCCTCTTTGTTGTTTTTTCATTAGTATGGATAGGAATGACTTGGATTACCTACCATTTTTCTTCTTTAACAATTAAAAAGAAACAAGTCATCCTTCGCACAGGTATGCTTGTTAGACAAACTATTGATATTCCTTTGGGTAAGATTGAAACAATCGATATTAGACAATCATTATTCGGCAGTATGTTCAAATACGGTACTTTAATTATTACAGGCACCGGTGGTACGCGTCATATGATTGATTATCTAGACAAACCGCTTACCTGTAGACGTTATATAGAACAGCTAATGCATGATTAATTAACTCTATAGAGAAAATATGAAAGTTATCGATTTGCGTAGTGATACGGTCACTAAACCCAGTAAAGCAATGCTCACCTCAATGTTAAAGGCTAGCTTAGGGGACGATGTTTTCGGGGAAGACCCTACTATAAACCAGTTAGAGCTCATGCTAGCTGACAAAACAGGTATGGAAGCGGCCATCTTCGCACCTACCGGTACGCAATCTAATTTAATGGGATTAATGGCACATTGCGAGCGGGGTGATGAATATATCGTCGGGCAAACGGCGCACACTTACATGTGGGAAGGTGGCGGAGCTGCGGTATTAGGCTCAATTCAACCACAGCCACTGGATTGTAATAAAGATGGCAGCCTGCCTCTCGATAAAGTTGCAAAGTCAATTAAAGCTATTGATATTCATCACCCTCGTACTAAATTACTCTGCCTTGAAAATACAAGTGCTGGAAAAGTGTTACCACTCAATTATTTAAATGAGGTAAATGCATTTTGTAAAAAACATGAGCTAAAAAGTCATTTAGATGGAGCACGAGCTTACAATGCAGCCATAAAATTAGGAGTAGATCTTAAAGATATAAGCACAAAATTTGACTCCATTTCAATCTGCCTTTCCAAAGGTTTGGGAGCTCCTGTTGGCTCAGTTTTATGTGGCTCTTCCGAATTGATTTCCAAAGCAAGACGTTGGCGCAAAGTCCTCGGTGGGGGTATGCGACAAGCAGGAATATTAGCGGCTGCCGGTATATATGCCCTGGAGCATAATATAGCCCGCTTAAAAGAAGATCACGAAAATGCTAATTTTTTTGCAACGTCTTTAGTTGAGCTTGATGAAATAGAAATCGATCTTGAAGATGTGCAAACCAATATGGTCTTTATTAGAGTTAAAAAAAATTACTCTGACCTACAAAAACATTTATATTCAAAAGGCATTTTGGTTCCCCAAAAACCACGTAATACAGGTTTAGTTAGATTAGTTACTCATCTGGATATTGAGCGTGAAGATATCTTATCAGTTTTAAAAGAGATTAAATTTTATTTCTCAAAATGAATATTCACTCTGTAAATTAAAATTTGATTTCTTTGTGAATGAATCAAGTGTTGTAAACAATTTTACTAAACCTATAATAATATTGTTATCGATTTAATTTCTTTTATTTTACTGCAACATTTTATAAACTAAGGGCGACTCAGGGAATTATAAGAGGACGGGATGAGAAAAATTCAAACGGAGAGGAAGCTTTTTGAATTATTAGGATTTAAGTTTTTTGTATTCGAAAATTTCAAAGATACTGATTTAAATATCGATGATAAATCCATTTATAAATTTGAAGATAAGGACAAACTGGTTGATATTTTTGCTTCTAAAAAATTCTTCGATATTTGGTCGGATAATAGGCGCTTAAATTCAAATCTAATATGTGCCTGTGAAGGGAATCTAAACTTGGTTGTCGCTTTTCTACATCAATTAGGCATAAAAGAGGAGGCCTATTCTACATCAAATTGTGGAAAACTAGGTGAACCTTCTGTGCTCTATCTCTCTAAAGAGTCTATGTATGCTTTTATACAAAGCTTGGGTTCTGCATTAACTTCAAAGAAATTCTTATCAACTGCTTTTTTTAGCTCCCAAGGTAGTATCAATGCGCCTTAAAAAGCATCAAATTAGTAGTGATTTTTTTATTTAAATGTAGATAAAATTGCTTATGCCTTCCTTATTTAGAAAGGCATAAGAATGATTTCAGAGTTTAGCAGGCTGTTGAACATAGCCTTTTATCTGAATAGCGAACTGGCGCAAAACGTCCAGACCAGATTCCTCTGCCTGTTTACACCATTGTTGCAAGGCGTCTACTAACTCTTTCTGCGAGCTAGCCGTTTTTAACCAAATATTTTGTAAGGATTGCCGGTAATTATAAACCTCACGCAGCTGCTCATTCTGCTCCAAAATAACTTGAAGTCGAGATTTTGCTTTTGGCGATAATAAAATATCCTGACGACGAAATAAGGCACCAGCTCTCTGAAATAAGTGCTTGTTAGCCTTATTAGCATTCCGTTCTTTTTGCAAAATGGGTCGTACTACACGGTTATAATACTGGGACATAATATGAAATCGATTCCCAATTACAGCTTTCACAGTTTCACGATCGACCTGTGATTTACCAACTTCCTGCTTCAATATAGGGGGTAGTTTTTTGACCTTTGCCAAACCTAGGAAAGACAGACAACGAATGTACATCCAACCAATATCAAATTCCCACCATTTTATTGAAAATTTGGCAGATGATGCAAAGGTATGGTGATTATTATGTAACTCTTCACCGCCTATCCAAAAAGCCCATGGAATCATATTAGTTGAAGCATCCGGACATTCGAAATTTCTATAACCAAAATGATGCCCCACTCCATTGATTACCCCTGCTGCATGAATAGGAATCCATATCATTTGAATAGCCCAAATTGTAATTCCCGGCAACCCAAAAAGGAGAATATCGATAAGGAACATTAACATGATGCCTTTGGAAGATAAGCGGGTATAGACATTATGTTCAAGCCAATCATTAGGCGTTCCATGTGAGTATTTGCTGATCATGTCTTTATCTTTAGACGCTTCTTTATACAATTCAGCGCCCTGCCAGAATACCTTTTTCAAGCCCAGAACTTTTGGACTATGCGGATCGCCTTCCACATCTGTAGTAGCATGATGTTTTCGATGTATAGCTACCCACTGCGCGGTGACCATACCGGTTGTTAACCATAGCCAAAAGCGGAAAAAATGACTAACAATAGGGTGAAGGGTCAGTGCACGATGTGTTTGATGTCTATGTAAATAAATTGTGACTGCGGCGATAGTAATCTGAGTAAGCACAATGGTAGCTAGTACATACCCCCAAAACGACAGGTTTAAAGCGCCATAAATCATAAATTCTCCATTCAATATTGAATTAATCGCCTGTATCGTGAAAGACTTCAGGCTACGGTAGGTACCAACAATCGATAAAGATAGCAAATTACCCGGCCATATTTCAATAATACCACAAAATGAACAATCCGCATTGCATCAAAGCCAGTTGTAGACGATAATTTTTATACAAGACAGCGTTTTATAGCCTCCCTGAGGGTGCAATTATGAAGGAAAAAGTGAAGCAAGGACTTGAAAAGATTATTCCTTTTTTAATTTTAGGGGTAGCAATTGCATTTCTGCTAGGTGTTTTTATTGTATTTTCCTATATTTTATTTTGGGGGATTATAGTTGGTGTTGTGATTTGGAGTATTAATGCATTAAAAAATTTAATTCCTCCAACAAAAAATATTGATTTATCCGATGAAGAAACTAAGGGAAGAATAATCGAACAAGACGAACGCGAATAATGCCTGAACTGCCAGAGGTAGAAACCACCTGTCGTGGTCTTAAACCCTACCTGATAAATCAAACTATTCAAGCGGTGATCGTTAGGCATCAACAACTGCGTTTGCCTCTATCATCTGAGCTAAACGACCTTTGTGTAGGGCGAAAAATTCAGAATGTAAGACGGCGAGCTAAATACTTGATTTTTGAGTTATCAAAAGGTTATTTGCTTAATCACCTAGGTATGTGCGGACATTTGCGCATTGTTGATAAAGAGACAGAAGCAGTCAAACATGATCATCTTGATCTTATTCTCTCCAATAATTACGTATTGAGGTACAACGACCCACGTCGCTTCGGACTTTGGCTTTATCTTTCTGAAACTGAACACCCTGAGGAGCATCGACTGCTAGCCATTTGGGGCCTGAGCCCTTAGATTCCTCTTTTAATGGATCCTATTTATTTTCGCGTTCAAAAAGTAAAATACAACCGGTAAAATCTTTTCTAATGGCCAATGAAATTGTTGTAGGAGTGGGTAATATTTATGCTACCGAAAGCCTATTTTTGGCTGGAATCCACCCATCAACTCCTGCTGGTAAAATCAATAAAACTCAATATGACTCTCTAGCTCTGTGCATTAAAGAGGTTCTACAACAAGCTATTGATGCAGGAGGAACCACCCTTCGTGATTTTTATGGAAGTGATGGTAAGCCAGGTTATTTCTCTAATCAATTGCAAGTTTATGGTCGAAAAAATCAACTCTGCCATAGTTGTAATAGCTTAATTCAAGCGATTAAAATCGGTGGACGAAATTCAAATTTTTGCCCAACATGTCAGAAACTGCCACCCTAATAGAGAATGCAAAACCATTTCCTCTTTTTTGTACTGGGCAAGATTGCATAGTTACAGTATTATAGCTTTTCCGCAAATTTGGGGTTTAACAATTTATACGAATATTATGAAAATCAGCAAAGTTCAAACGTTGTGGATCATGTTAGTTTCCGCATTTTTTACTGCAAATACCTGTGGTCGTTCTGTTTTAAAACGATTTTTTGGTAAAACTGATCGAGCCTGGGTTGATATGACTCTCGACATCTGGGTGAATCGTGTACTTAACTTGGTTAAAGTAAAATGTAAGGTAGTTAATCCATACAACATTGAACCTGTGCCCGGTCATCCGACTATTATAATGTGTAATCATAGTAGTCTTTATGATATTCCACTTAGTTTTAAAGCCTTTCCTAAACACTCTATTCGCATGCTTGCTAAGAAAGAATTATCAAAAATTCCAATTATGGGCAAAGGAATGACTGCTGCGGAATTTCCATTCATCGATCGCAAAAACAAACACCAGGCTATCAAAGATTTGGAGCAGGTAAGGCACTTACTAGATTCTGGGATTGTGATGTGGATTGCGCCGGAAGGCACGCGATCTAAAGATGGTAAACTTGCCAAATTTAAAAAAGGAGCTTTTATCACTGCAATTGCAGCTAAAGCCACTATAATTCCTATTGGTATTCGCGGAGCCTATGACATTTTGCCTGCTCGAACAACCCAATTAAACCTCAATCAAACAGCCGAAATACACATCGGTAATCCAATCGATGCCTCAGAATATAGCATTGAAAATCGGGATAATTTAGTGAAAGAGGTTTATGAGTCAATTAGAAATCTCGTTGAAGAGCCTTCCACATAACAATCATAAAAAATTCTATTAGAAGGAGCCAAAATTATTGGCTTTCTCTCGAGTTAGATGTTCATTTGTCAATTTTGATATTGTGGCAGCTAAACCTATACGTCTGGGATCAGATGCTGCGGTAACAAGATTTGTTTTTTTATCCCAGGTGACAGCCTGCATATCTCCATAATATTCTTTTAATAACATAAGCTTATAACCCATTACCTTTAACTCTGCTTGTAGCTCGGGAGAAAAGGTTTCAGGTTCAACCTCTAACCAATCAGGCAAGTATTGGTGATGGAAACGCATTAAGGACACCATAGAAATTGCACCCTGGTATTTTTCGAAGGCCAGTGCGGCTAGTAAAACCATGGTTGGAATTCTGCTGCCGCCAGGTGTGCCAACAACAGCTAATCGGCCCGGCATCTCAAGGAAAGTAGGCGTCATGCTTGATAGCGGCCTCTTTCCCGGCGCAATTAAGTTGACATCGCTACCCACGATTCCATAGACATTTCTATCGCCAGGCTTTATTGAGAAGTCATCCATTTCATCATTTAATAAAACCCCCGTACCGGCTGGCACCAAACATGATCCAAAGACATAGTTAACTGATAAAGTTGCGGAAACACGATTACCCTCGTCATCTAAAATCGAAAGATGAGTTGTATTATTACTCTCAAGATTAGATGGATTGCCCTCTAAATTAGAGCTGTTCAACGCTTTATCAGGTGAAATTAGTTGGCGAAGTTGCTTTGCATTTTCTGCAGAGATTAAATGATTTAGTGGAATTTTTACAAAGTCTGGATCAGCTAAATATTTAGATCGCTGCCAATAGGCTAGGCGCATGGACTCAGCGACTAAATGGATCCATTGTGCTTTTGATAATGAGGCCAAGGGATAGTCGGCCAAAATGTTTAACATCGTTAACAGAGCAACCCCTCCAGCAGAAGGTGGGGGAGCTGTGATGACTAACATATTATGAAATGCACCTTCCAGAGGTTCGCGCACCTTGATTTTATAATTAGCAAGATCTTCCAAAGTCCAGATACCGCCTGTGGCCTTTACCCCATTAACCAAACGATTGGCTATATCACCATTATAGAATCCATCGTGCCCTTTTTCTGCAAGAATTTTTAAAGTTTTAGCCAAATCGGGTTGTTTTAACTGTTCACCAAATTGATAAGCTTTCCCTTGATTTAAAAAAATGGCCGCCGTATCAGGAAAGCGCTGTAACATTTGTTGCCGATCTTTTAATGTTGAAAAGTAAGTGAATTGGTGATCAACAATAAATCCTTCCTCTGCTAGACGAATGGCTGGAGCTAAGGTTTGTGATAATGGAAGTCGCCCATAATGACTGGATATATAAGCAAGCGCAGCCGGCGCTCCAGGAATTGCCGCAGCTAAACCACCATTGAGGGATAAACCTGGAATCTCTTGGCCATCTGGACCTAAAAACATATCTTTGTGAGCGGCCATAGGAGCTGATTCACGCCCATCGATAAAAATATTCTTTCTCTTCTTTTCCACATGTAATAGCCAAAATCCACCACCGCCTAAACCAGAGTGATAAGGTGCAACAACAGCAAGTGCAGCACTAACAGCTATTGACGCGTCAAAGGCATTGCCGCCTTTGGCTAAAATTTCAAGTCCAGCATTTGTAGCAAGAGGATGAGCAGATGCAACAGCAAAACCAGGAGGTTTACCTGCTAAGTCCGCAAATGAATTTGAGAAGCTAGCTATAAAGCCAAAAATTGCTAACGCTTTAAGAAATTTCATCTACCAGGTTCTCTTCTCTCATTCAAAGCACGGATAACAGCTTCGGGAACAAACTGGGAGACATCACCTCCAAGCGATGAAATTTCTCGAACAAGGGTAGAAGAAATAAACATTAAATGCTCTGATGGAGTCAGGAAAACCGTCTCAATTTCTTTTGCCAATTTTCGATTCATTCCAGCCAACTGAAATTCATATTCGAAGTCATTAACAGCTCTTAAACCACGTAAAATTATGCCGGCTTTTTGTTGTTTTACAAAATCAATTAACAATGTATCGAAACCCATGACTGAAACACCTGGTAGAGCACCTACTGCCTCTTGCACCAGATCAATACGATTTGCCAGGGATAAATAGGGATTCTTGTTTCTGTTTGAAGCTATAGCAATGACCAACTCAGGAAATATCCGCGAAGCTCGAGTGATTATATCAATGTGTCCATTAGTAATTGGATCAAAGGTTCCTGGATAAATAGCTTTAGATTTCATAGTGTAAATGCATTAATTGCAACTTTTGGAAGTCTAGCGTATTGTTGATAGAAAAACTATTGTCTAAACAAAATCCTGATTAGATAACTACTTAGGAAGTTTATCAGGTCAACGAATAGGGAGATTTGAATGATTGTTTATAGGCTTATTTTTGGTACATCAGTTCTCTTGCTTAGTGCCTGCGCCCCCAAACCTCAGGTTAGCGAAGGATCGCAAAATTTTGCCCCTCTCCCTCAATCAAATACGCCTAATATTCCTATTGAAACACCTGCTAATACTCAGACTACAGTTATTAACGGTAAAGCATTAAAAGGTGTGAATAACTCTTTATATGTCAACGAAACGTTAAACCCGAAAGAACTATCTGCGAAAGCAATGGTTAACAATACTGACAAAATTAAAAAGCATGGAGCTGAAGCAAATTCATCAGCATCTAAAATAACTTCATGGGATATTTCAGGAGCCTTAGCTGCTCGGAGTAAGGGCAAGGGTTGGAGTGCTTCATTAAACTGGATCCAACGAGGCGCTGGCTCTTATCAGTACCGCTTATCCGGTCCAATCGGCAGCGGAACAATCCTAATTACTCGGAGTGGAGGAGTTGTCACACTTCGTGATGGAAGAAAAACAACATCTTCTTCCAATGCAGAAACCCTGCTTAAACAGCAAACCGGTGTAAGTCTTCCAGTACCAAACCTCTATTATTGGGCAAGAGGCATACCAGCCCCAGGAGCAGTCCATGGTACAAAGTATGATGAATCAGGCCGTCTACAAGTATTACAACAATCTGGCTATACAATCGAGTTTCAGCAATATACCTCAGTAGGAAAGGCAATTCTTCCTACCAGCATTCGACTGCAAGGTAATGGTGTATTTATGAAGTTAATTATCAAAAATTGGCGGGTTTAGGTAGAAATATTACGAACAACTTCATAGCCTAAACTTTGAAGTTGTTCATATGAATAAAAATTGATATAAGAGGTCTTAATTTTAAAAAACGTCGTTGACAAGCTAGCCAATACTGTGGAAAATACGCACCACGTTGCAGCAGTACATAGAGGTTCATTCTTCAACGTTTATTAAAGTAATCTACTAATTATTGGGGTGTCGCCAAGCGGTAAGGCACAGGGTTTTGATCCCTGCATACCTAGGTTCGAATCCTAGCACCCCAGCCATTTACTTGTTGATACAAGTAAACAGACGGCAGAAGATACCCAAAAAGGATGCGTTTACCGTATCGCTCAAATAATAATTATATCTTGCTGGCTGTCTTCTGCTTTGTGTTTAAGATATTTTGATTAAAACCAATCTGAAGGCTTTTTGCGCATGTCAACAATGATGATTTTTACCGGCAATGCTAATCCAGAGCTAGCACTTAAAATAGCATCTCATTTACAAATTCCTATTGGCCAAGCCACAGTTGGCACTTTTAGTGACGGGGAAACTTTGGTTGAAATACTCGAAAACGTACGAGGTCGTGATGTTTTTGTAGTCCAATCAACTTGTTCCCCAGCTAATGATAGTTTAATGGAATTAATGATAATGGCAGATGCCCTACGACGCTCCTCAGCGAGTCGAATTACTGCTGTTGTTCCTTATTTTGGCTATGCGAGGCAAGACCGTAGGGTTCGTTCCGCAAGGGTTCCTATTACCGCTAAGGTGGTTGCTGATATGATGGCTTCTGTTGGAATTTGTAGAATGCTAACAGTCGACTTGCATGCTGATCAGATTCAAGGGTTTTTCTATATGCCTGTTGATAACGTTTATTCAACACCTGTCCTCCTTGATGATATTAAACAACAAAATCTTTCAAATTTGATGGTAATTTCTCCAGACGTAGGCGGCGTAGTTCGCGCGAGAGCAATGGCAAAACAGCTGAATGATGCTGAACTGTCAATTATTGATAAAAGACGCAGTGGCCCCAATAAATCAGAAGTGATGCATATTATTGGTGAGCCCTCAGGCCGCCACTGCCTCATAATCGATGATATTGTTGATACAGCAGGCACACTCTGTTCTGCCGCTCATGAATTAAAGCGCAATGGCGCTGCAAGCGTGAGGGCTTATATAACACATCCTGTTCTTTCTGGACCAGCTGTTGAAAATATAAAACACTCCTCTTTGGATGAAGTAGTCGTTACCGATACAATTCCACTTGGTGATGAGGCAAAAAGTTGCAATAAAATAAGAGTCGTTAGTCTAGCTGATATGCTTGCCCAAGCGATAAAAAGGGTAAATGTAGAAGAATCGGTAAGTTCCATGTTTACTGACTAGTAGAATCAAAAATTTAATTTTATTGAACCTAATGCCGAGATTAATAACAGAATTCAATACAGAATGCCTATAGGTATCCAAATTTCCGAAGAAATATCAGTTTTATTTTTACTTATTCAACCACTTTAGCTTTTACGCTACATTTTTTGTTTTAAATTTAATTAACAATAACTCTTAACCACACTCATAATGAACAAATTTGAAAGCATAAAGGGTAAGTTAATAATGCTCATTATTTTTTATCTTTGAAATTTTATTATCCAAATTTAGCTTTTGCTAACAACAAATTCATCCCTGAACAATATTAAACTTTATAATTGCTTAAAAAAATCAAAGTATACAGATAGGCACATTTTGAAAGGCCATTATTTAAACTTGCTGAATTAAAGCTTCCTGACACTAGATAGTGCTCAGTTTACTTCCTGATTCGAACTAACTCAAAGTTGTTAACAATTTTTTAGACTATCCGCTCTTAAGAAAGACTCCCTATTTGCAAGGGATTAGAGGGTACTAATTCTATCTGTTTTGGTAACCAGGATTTTTTACCTTCTTGCAAACTTTGAAAGTCAATTTTGGAATTTAAAGCCTTACCATAACGTAACAAAAGCACAGGTAAAAAACTTATTAATGGTCGGACCAATTTTGTTGCCTCTTAAAATCCTTGATTAATACAAATAGACTCTAATAAAGCTAACCACTCTATCTGAGCATTTACAGAGGATAGAGCTTAGACCAAATTCGCTGTCTTCAGCTTTTTTTTCATCTCCTCTATAGCCTGAGGTAACGCTGAATATGGCAAATGTTCAAGGAATAAATCTAGCATGAATGAATTAAATTACCAGCCCAAATAGCATACTTCCAAAGACGTGTTGTTTTCCAAACGCGACCACAAGGTTCAGAATTTGCGCCCTGATTAGAATAATTTTCCAATAGCCTACATGTGCTTTTTTTTAAATTCTCTAAATAAGACTTCGCTAAGTTTAATTAGTTATATATTACAGATTGCATCAACTGTTAACTCTGTTGATTTTGGCGAGCCGGAGTCGAAAATAAATAGTATTTTTTGCAAGTTTGTCCACATTCCCTACCGAAGATCCCAACTCTAACGAGATAAGATTAATTTCTTCACCAATTTTTCTTGCATTTAAGTAAACCTTGGTGCGTGAAAAATTCGAAAATCTATAGAAAATAATTTAAATATTTTTGTACAAAATAAAAGGAAGCTGCCAAGCTTCCTTTCGAATACACTTTGCAAAATTCGAGAATATTATTCCCGTGTTCCAACATATTTATCGTCAAAATAACGACGTAATTTAGTTCTTAAAGTACCTCTACTGATACCAAGCATAATAGCGGCACGTGATTGGTTGTATTTGCAATGCTCCATAACAGCGCGAAATAATGGCGTTTCAATTTCCTCAAGAACAAACTGGTACAGATCAACAGGATCAGTTCCCTTCAGCTCGGTGAAATATTTCTGCACTGATTGAGTGACACTAGCTGCCAGCGATGCAGTTGTATCTCCGGCTTCATTACTGATTGTTGTCATTCTTATTCACTCCTCCTTTAAAAAGCAGCATCTTACCCAATTGAGCAATTCCTGACAAGTCAGATTTAGAAAATTTCACTTAAAAATCAGGAATTACCAGGTGAGTTTAATCAATTTAAACTCCCTTCAGGGTCCAATGAAATTCATCTATCTTCACGAAACTTAGTTCAGGTTTTGCTGCTAAACTCAAAATCCAAATTTGTTCAACTCACGATAGTGAAGTTCAATAGACCCCTAATATCTTAAAATTATTCCTTATTGAAGTTTCAGCATAGCTGGATCATAGGGTTTACCATTTATAAGTAACTTGCCTTGCTCAAGCTTCATTTCTATCAGGTAATAATCACCCTGCACCACCAATAATACACCTGATTGAACTAATGCAGCCAGTTGACTCTCTGTTATGGCCGTTGCTTGCTGTGTTGTGTCGACTGGAGCGGGTGAAGGAGTTGCAGCTGGATCGGTAGGTGCAGCGGTATTAGGAACTAGAGCTGCATTAGGATTTTGAGCTGAGTTAACAGGTTGCCCCGTAGCTTGCTGTTGTTGCATTTGTTGAATGATGCCTTGCTGTATATTTTGTGGCTGAGGCTGCTGTTGACCCGCAGCTAATTTTTGCTGAAAGGACTTAATTAATACCTTTTTCAGTACAACCGCTGGTACTTTTAATTTACCATTACCTTGAATTTTTTGAAGCATTTCAAAAGGGTTGGCTGACTCGGACTTTGGAAAAGCTAATAACAAATTACCCTCGATTTTCCCTTCAGGCATCACTAAGTTTAGCTCTGAAATTTCAAATTCAGCTCCTTTGGAGAAGAGTGGAGGCAATTGCGGTAAAATCGCCAAAATTGCTTGCTGACGCTGAAGTTCATTACTACCCTGTTGCATTTGATTAACTTGGTCGTTAATTTTGTTTAGGGCCTCTTCATCGAGATTTCTAATTGAAATTTCTAAATTTCCCGGGCCATAAGTTTTATCGTTAACGACTAATTTTTCCAATGAAGTTTTGAGATTGGAATGAAAAAGCCCTTCTTCAATATTTGTATCCGAATGGACATCAAATTGATTCATTGAAAGAATTTTTTTATCGTTAAGAGAGACATCCAGCGAAGGGAAAGACATGCTAGCATCACCGAGATACATTCCATTTTTTGAACTATGGAGATTGTATTCGGAGGTGATTGTTGACATCGAGGCCTTAGTTTTTTCTTTGGTAAAACGAGCACCCTCAATCGTAACATTACCTGAAACTTTATTTCGATCAGTAGTGATGGTAGTCGATGAAGTCATTCCAAGCCATTCTAATTGACCGCCATTTGGATTTTTGGAAATCAATTTAAACTCTGGTACAGAAAGATCCACATTTGTATTTGCAAGGTAGGTTACCAGAAGGCTTAAATCCAGCTTTGGCTTGGTTGACTCACTAGTAAACATATTATTGAATTGATCAACAAATTTTGGCGGTAGTGCCACATCTGAATGCGCATAGCCTAAACCAAATTTAATTGTTTTTTCAGCAAATATAATAGGGCCATGATAAATTTTGATAGGCATTTTAAGCTGATAATCTTCAGCCGGTATGGTTTGGGTTTGGCCTGATGGATTGGTAACTACGTGAGCTGGTACGTGCAAATTCCAATTTAGAGCTGCTAAAGAGGTAAACCAGCCGCGATTGTAATTTTCAATATTAACGTTAAGACCATTTGATTGATTAACTATAGTGAGGTTTTCTTTTATTTTTTTCTCGGTGACATACCCAGTTATATAATACGAGCCAAGGATTAGAATGGCTAAAATGATCACTAATCCTGTAAGTTTTTTCATTATTATCTCCGGTTTGGTGTCAGCCCCCTGCCTAATCAGCCTCTATTAGCTGTTACAAAGGGACGGCAGTAATTAAAGCACGAAGATTACTAAGAGCAAAGAGAAAATTTAAAAATCCAAAAGCTAAAACGCTCTAATCTTCAACAATTTTTTACTAATAAAGACGAAAAATAATCAATCTAGGCCATTCTAATAGGCTTGCAATAAGTTTCTTTCACAGTAAACGCTAAAATCAATGCGATTAATGAACATAGTGGTAGTAACTGTAGGCCTGCCTGAAAATCAGGTAAGAGCAGGGTCTCTACATTGTAGGCTCGTACTCCGGACTTTAGATCAACAAGGCGCCCTACCAAGGGCTGCATTAAGGCACCAATAAAAATGGATATCATGTTAGTAAATGCTATTGAAGTACCGACCACGTTGCTTTCATGGATTTCAGTTGAAACTGCGTAGGCTATTGCTACACCAGTATTGGTTAGTCCAAATAGAAAAAATAAAATATAGGCAGTAGTTTTATCTATGTTAGGGTAAAAAACAAATAAGGAAGTAAAAATTATTCCGCAAAGCGCCGAAATTATCATAAGTGGTTTACGGCGACCCATTCTGTCAGATAACCAGCCAGACAAAGGACCACTTAGCCCCCAGCCTATGAAAATTAATCCTGTTGCAAAGGCTGCTGCATGTGAGGATAAGCCTCTTCCGTATTCTAAATAGGCCGGTCCGATTGCCTCACCAATTACTGCAGTAGGTCCGAATAGAAAACCGGCATAAAGCGCATTAAGCCAGGTTTGGCGGTGAGATAGCACTACTCGTAAACTTGTAAGAATCGAAATACGTGTTTCATATCTAAATTCACGATGCTTGCTTCCCGGCTTATCTTGTACAAATTGATATAAAAGTCCCGCAAGAGCAACGAACAATAGGGCGATAATAAACATTGTATAACGCCAGCCCACTGCAGCAACGAGAATAGAGACTGGAGCTTCACCTGCGGCTGCTCCTAACATACCAAGCGCTTGAGTTAAACCAGCTAACAAACCTAACATGGCAGGTGGAAACCATGAAGTGGCCAGACGTAAGGAACTCACGAAAGCAAAAGCCGCGCTAAATCCAATTAACATTCGCCCTATTGAAGCTGTCATCAAGCCATCAGCCATTCCAAAAACACAACATCCCAGTGCGGTAATGAGAGACATTACGGTTAGAATAGTTCGTATGCTGATCCGATCAACGGTCAGGCCAACTGGAATTTGCATGATAATGTAGGGGATATAAAAAGATGCAGTCAAAATACCGAAGCCAGCTTCATTAATACCAAAAGCGAGTTGTAAATTTCGATGCATAACACCTGGAGCAACTCGCGCAAGATAATCTGAGAAATAGAAGGCAGCTGCCAACCCCCAAACAATCCACGCAAAGGTTATCTGACTAATTCGACTTTTTTTTTCACTCTCGGAAATTGCAACCATATTCATAAATTCACACATTTATTATTTTTAATAATTACTTAAAGAATCCAATTTTGTTCAATATATTGACAAAGTCGAATACATTATACTGTTGATGATGATTAATTCAACATATAGAACCCTTTCGACGTATATATGGCTTTTTCCAAGATCATGTATAATCGCGTCTTTTCATTTGGTGAAATCAATGAATAGTTTGGAGCTAGCCATAAAAAATGCATTGGATTCGGAAGGTGATTCCAAAAATGCCAACAAAGCCTATCTCGAATTCATTAAAGCGAATTTTATAATACCCATTCAAAAAGATTCGGTCGACAATGAACCTGAAGTGCTCTATCTGGAAGAAAATGGTCTCTTTTTTTTACCCGTTTTTACCAATATGCAATATTTTGATAACTGGGCTTTAGACATTGCTGAGTCCATTCAAATATTGAAATTATCAGGAGTCGATTTGCTTAAAGGAATTGGCGACAACGTTAATGTTTGTCTAAATATTGGCTCTGAAATATATAAAGAATTTAATTCAGCTGAATTAGCGCGAATGAAAGGTATGGTATTGAAATTATTTAAATGAAACCCTCCCGAGCCTAAGCGCGGGAGAAATTTAATTAAGCGACAAGCTCCATAACTTGATAACCAACTACCGCTGTAGCAGCGATTGCTCCTGTTATTTTCAATATATTAGCCAGGACGTGAGAATTTACCAAATTGGAAATAAAGGGATAAGCCTGATCATTAGCGGCCACTTCATTAGGGTTTACAAGCTCGCTATCCTCTGTTTGAGAAAAAAGAGGTTCTTCCCCATAAAATCCTGCCCACCAACCATCCTGCCATTTTTCATATTCCAAAGAGCCTTTGTTGAAAGGGTTGTCCTCTTCTGAAATATCTGCTTTAGCGCAGTGATAGCCATCTAAATAGCATTCCTCGAAACTTGGATGTTCGATGTTAAAGCGTAATTTAATATGGGATAACAACTCAGTTGTGTCTTTCATATTAGTACCCTCGTGTTGAGCATCTCAAAAATGATTAACTCTTAAAAGGTTACAAAGCATTTATCCTGCCAAGATAAAAAAATAATGTTTATTTAAGAGAAGATGTCCTTAAAATCCATTCTACGATTAGAGGTAATCAAAAAAATCTGGCAAGTCTTTTTTTTACTCTTTTTTGACAAATTAAATACAAATTTTTGTTAAGCTACTGTTTTTAATAGTTATCGATTTTGATTTGTTAGATGGCAAAACTTAGTCCTTAGGGCGCTAAGCGGCAATAGCTCCATTTACCTCTTTTTTTAGTATATAGAATGCGGTCATGCAAACGATTATCTCGGCCCTGCCAGAATTCAACTTCCTCAGGTTTTACTTGATAGCCGCCCCAATTTTGAGGGCGAATGATTGCTTGCTCGCCCGTTTTATTGATGAGGTTAGCTAAAGCCAAATCCAAATCGCTGCGTGCACTGATAACCTGGCTCTGTGAAGAAATGATTGCAGAAAGTTGGCTAGGTATTGGCCTTGAAGAAAAATAAATATCGGATTGCTCTTTTGCAATGCGCTGAACACGTCCTCGTACCCTTACTTGGCGCGACATTTGTGGCCAATAGAAGTTTAATGCGGCATTAGGATTGCTCTTGAGTTGGATCCCTTTAGTACTCTCATAATTACTAAAAAAAATGAATCCTTCCTCAGTTAGTCCTTTGAGTAAAACAACCCGAGAATCCGGGCGACCTTTTACATCAACAGTCGAAAGAGTCATCGCAGTGGGATCAGAAATTTCTTCAGGAGAAGTCTCTTCAAACCAAAGTTTAAACTGGCTAAGTGGGCAGAGTTCAAGATTTTCCTCGTTTAATCTTAAATCACCGTATTCTCGCCTTATATCGGCCATAGTTTTCCAATCGGACATAGCCCTCTCATCATTTATAAAATGGCTTATTCTAGCAGGATAGTTATGAAACGCTCAAACTTAGGTTCAATTTTGAAATAGGCTAAGGTCTGTTAGAATTACCAAAAATTCTTATAAGGCATTTAAATGAATAAAACAGAAATTAATGAACTCGAAATTATTAACACCGATAATCCCGCTCAAGCCAGGATCCTGCACACGCCCTCTAGCCCTGTTCAATTTCCCTTAAGCGATGCGGACCAAAAACTCATTGCTGCAATGAAAAAAAAATTAAATGAGTTGGGGGGAGTTGGGCTTGCAGCACCACAAGTAAATCAACCAAAAAAAATTATTGCAGTTTATATTCCTGAGGAATCTGCTCTACTACGCAATAATGCGAAGGCTTATCCCATGCATATTTTGATTAATCCGGCTTATGAGGCAACAGAATCTTCAGAAACCACTATTGATTTTGAAGCTTGTTATTCAGTAGCAAATAAAGCGGGAATGGTTCCTCGCCATAACGAAATCAAAGTTCACTTTTTGGATGAAGAAGGAAAAGAACATAGTGAAATTGCAAGAGGTTTCTATGCCCGCGTCTTACAACATGAAATTGATCACATTGACGGCACTCTTATTATTGATCGCTTAACAGCCGATTGCGTCCAAGGTTCCATGCAAGAGATGATCGCTCTGCGCCGTGATCAGCTATCTGATGGGCAAAAAATTATTTTTGATCGATTAATGGAGGAAAAGCTTAATACAGCAAGACCAAAAAAAACTCAAAAATAGTTTTTAATCAGACTGTTGTACAACAATTTGTATTTATATATACTGCTTATCCTTTTTCTTAACAGATAGATAAATCATGAATAAAATTGTTCTATTGTTGTTAGCTGTAATCAGTTTTAATGTGCAAGCAAAAGAAAAATTCTGCTCTTATGTTGATTTTTTTCATCCTTCTCAAGCTTCAAATCCTTATATTTATATAACCAAGGTGAACTCAGATAGAGAAGTTATGGTTCAAGCGTTGAGTTCCAAAAGCTTTGAAATAAGAGATGCTGGAAATTGTACAACGGGTTATGCCCATGTAACTTACCTAGCGGATGCCGCACACTGGTGTTTACTAGACATTAAAGATGGACCATCCATGTGGCATCCCACGGTAAATGCATTCTGCAATGGCTTTACCTTTAAAGGATTAATCTCAGACGGCGGCCACTCCTATTCCCTCCATATTCTTCTATAATATTGTGCAATGCAGGAGGAGCCTTTCTATTTTTTCAAATAATAGCAACAGATCCATCCTGCTTGTGTTACCACGGAATTTATAATGGAACAACGACAAACAATTTTCATAACTGGTTGTTCAACTGGCATTGGACATGATGCGGCTCTTGCATTAACAAAGCGTGGGCATCGAGTCATTGCCTCTTGCCGTAAAGAAACCGATTTAGCAAAGCTCCATTCTCTAGGCCTTGAGGCAGTACTCATGGATATGAATGATGAAAATTCGATTGCAATAGGGTTTTCTGAACTTCTAACTAAAACCTCAGGGCGTCTCGATGTTCTTATTAATAATGCCGGATATGGACAGGCAGGCGCACTTGAAGATATTTCACGTGATATTCTGAGACAACAATTTGAAACCAATGTATTTGGCCTGATGGATCTAAGTCGCTTAGCAATCCCAATTATGCGAAAACAGAGCAAAGGAAGAATCATTAATATAAGCTCGGTTTTAGGTTTTATTTCAATGCCCTTTCGTGGCGCTTACAATGCCTCAAAATACGCTGTTGAAGGGTTGAGCGACACGCTAAGGCTCGAACTTAAATCTTCAGGAATAAAGGTAATTTGTATCGAACCAGGTCCAATTAGATCTGAGTTTAGATCCAATGCAATCGAACATTCACTGCCAAACATTGATAAAGATAACAGCCATTTCCATAAAAAGTATCAGCAAATGTTAAATGGTTATCTTGAACAAAAAGAAAAGTCATTATTTACAAAAGGAACAGAAGCGGTGATTAGTAAATTAATTCAAGCTATTGAGGTCAAAAACCCCAAAGCTAAATATCCTGTCACTTTCCCCTCCCATCTTTTCTCAATCTTAAAACGTGTTTTAACAGTAAAAATGCTAGATCGTTTAATCGCTTCATTATCAAAAAAAGAATTAGGATAGCGCTAAGTTTACCCCAATTTAAAATCCGCAAATGCCTGTTGATAAACCAGGCTAGGTGCTTCCTCAATGTATTTCAGGGCCGGCAATTGGCTCTTTATTCTCTCTAAGAGGTTGAGCTGAATTTTTTCTACTAAACCAGCCAGCAGCAAAACCAAACCTCGAGGGCTGTGACGAAACCGTAGAATTTTGATTATTTTCTACAGGTTTATCAAGAATTAGTTCAGGTGTAGATGCTGAGATCCCTTCTAGAATACTATCAACTAAATTTTCACCTGAAATGGATAATGGGTTTTTCAGTGGGAGTTCTGCTTTTTTGGATCCCAAATTTTCTTGTGAATTATCAGCTGTCTTAATTCTATCCGCTGCAAGAGACCTATCAACTGCAGCAGCTCTAGGTTTTGGTTTGAACCAGTTATAGATATTACCAAAAAATCCCGACTGCTTTTGATGATTTACTTTGTAAGCCTCCATATCAACGACAATTGGTTTATCATGGTCCGGAGTTTGTAAAGCCATTGAGGCAACCAAAAGCTCATTATTTTTTGCAATTTTATACACTTCTGTTTGGTGGTTTTCTAAGTTAGTTTGAACGGATTGCAGGTTCTTGAGTCTGCCAATTTCTATTTTAAACTCATTGAAACCGCGCTCAAACTCATCCATAACTCTTTGATAACTCTTTTCAACCAATCTGGCATCATTGGGACTAACCCCCAAAATCAAAATTTTGCAATCATCAAGAGCTTTTGAAAGATCCAGGAGTGCAATAGCAAGCTCTTGAGATTGATCGATAGGGTCCGCTTTAGTAATAGGGTTTATTTTATTTTCAATGAAATCAATTTGCTCATCGATTAAACCCACTACCTCCAAAATTAAAGATTGGATTAGTCCTAAGGCTCTGACTTCGTCATCAACCCTGTTTTCATCGGGCCAAAAACTTATCGCTTCAATAAACTCTGCAATCGGTTCTGCTACGAATAACTTTTTTACTAGATTAAATAAGTAATCAATGAAAAGCGTTTTGAGCAATGCCATACCTAAACACTTGACTACAATTAGACTAATTCTGCCAGCGCGATTCAAAAAAGAAGTTTTTTCATCACTAATTGCTTTTAATTTAAATAACTCACTCAAAATATTTTGGCCAAAATTCCAGCCTAAACAAAAGAAAGCTCCAGCAGCAAATAAACCAAGACCAACACCCGTTAACGAGGCGCCTAATCCAACTGCAATGCCAAACGCTGCTAAAATTCCTTCACTTGCAGCCCCAATAATACTTATCCAGGAAAATATTGGGCCCAGGATTGCTGAAATTTTAGAAATCGCGAGATAAATTTTACGACGAAGCGAGGATTTACGGTAATTCCATTCAAATAGACTTAAACCTAATAAAGGTTCCGAAGAAGTTTTCATTTCATTAAGGTTAATTAACTCTTTATTCACCTGAGCCTTAATATTTTCTCCAAAGAATTTCAGGTTTAATAATTGCTGTTTATTAGTTCTTTTTTGTGCAGCTGATATCAATCCGGTCATTCGTTCAGGGCTCGCCTCATCCTTGGAAAGAGACAAAACAGAGTCATTAGCCACAAAGAGCTTGTTCACCTCAGAATCTCTAGCTGCACATTGTTTAACGAGCAGCATTGCATCAGAAAACCTATTGATGGCTAGTGCCTGTAAACTGATGATTTTATCTTCATTGTTAAGTTGATCAGCAGAATCCATCATCATAATTAAAAGACGGTTTATTAAAGCCAATTTGATAATTTTTGAGTTAGCTTTCTGATCCAAATCAAGAGATTGAATCAGAAACGCTAATAGCTGATTAGCCTCATCAATCGCAGACCGTTTAGGTAATTCAAAATATGATAACAGGTTATCCAACTTTGCGAATTCCTGGCTAATGGTAGCAATTACCTGCTCTTGTTCTTTGGTTTCGGCATCTTCCAAAAGCTTCGGAAAAAGAAATCTTATGGTAGATTCACTTGTAAATGCCTGAGAACTTTGCCTTATTTCACAATATTGCAAATAAAACATTGAAAACGCATCACGATTAATATCATTTGTATTTTCAGGCGTAAGCGCATAATTATAGGCGCAGGTCTCAACCGTTTTTTGTAATTCTATTCCCAAAAGTGGATAAAGACGTTTCTTTGCAATTTTTTTGAGTTCATCACCAACCAGATCCCCATACTCATTCATCATCGAATTAAATACGGGAGCTACATGCGCTTGCAGTGCTTCACTATTAATCGCCATTAATGCTAATTCAGCTAAAAAAGGATAGGGTAGAAACCGAAGGAGTTGTTTGTAGCTGATAGTCGTTACAAATTCTTTTAAATAGTTTACTCCCCATGAAAAGGCAGTTTGTTTACCGTTTTCAATGAGATTAGTTAAAATCGCATCCATAATTTTTTCCTGGCTAGGGATAATATTAATGGCGGCGAGGGGATCGTTCAATTCATTCATTAAGGCAGGGATAGGATTGTCATTGAGGCATTTCGTATAATTTTTTTCTGCTACAACAACCACATGAAGCGAGTCGACATTTCTAAGCGAGTACTCCAATAAATTATAGAATAGACTATTCTCAGGATTGAGCGGCAGTACATTCCAGGCAAAACTCATTAGTTTTCCAGGAATGCTGCTTAGGGCATTGAGGGAGAGATTGTTTAAAATTTGTTGCTCAGTTAATTCTCTAATATCGCCTTTTAACAATTGGAAAAGGTAATTTTTCAAATCACTTTGTGGCTTATTTAATTCAATGCGTATGTGGTTAATGAGGCCGTTTATCGCTTTGATGTATGCTATTTTTTTCTTCGCCAGCTCGATATCTTCCACCGGTCTGAGTCTGTTCCATTGTTCATCTAATCTGTTTTGTAGTTGATCTAATAAAGGATTGATAATCCGTCTGGCATTTTTCAAGGTTTTAGCAGCCGAACGATCCCTCATCTCTTTAGGCGTTTCCCAAGCTGAGTTTTGTAATTTTTTGCTATTGGGCAACATATTTCCCAAGTTTTGAAAAGAATTCAATTCCTCAAGAAAATCGAAATCCAAATCCATGTCTATATCCATGAAATATTCTTTGAGAAAACGTAATTCATCACCTGATAAATTGATTTCTTCTTTAAGCTTTGAATAAATTCTGCGTATTAAGTGGCTGGAGTTATCACTGGATTCGAGCCTCTTCTCGAGAATGGGAGTTAAACGTTCTTTTCTAAATTGATTATTCAGGCGCTGCATTGCTGTCAGCATGAATTCTTGATAAAGGGCCAGAAGTTCTTTATTAGTGCTATCTATCACCATTTTTGACGCTATCACCAATTCGTCAAAGGTATGTTGCGGTTTATAAATATCAAAATCACTTTCAACTGATTGTAATCGATTAATAAGAACCAAAAGGTGCAAGATGCGGGGATTAGAAATTCCCTGCGCTTTTGTGGCCAAAATAAGGGAATTAGTGGGAAGTTTGTCAGTTTCGGTACAATAAACTTCAATTCGCTTAGCGAGTGAAAGTTTTAAATTAAATTTATCTTTTAATTGTTTCTCAAGTTGTATATAGCTTTCAAATTTAAACTCCTCCCAAATAAGTTTGCTATCTGCTTTAACAACCTCAGCCATATAAACTTCAAATAATTTTTCCTTGAGGTTTGGGTCAGCAATCTTTGCTTGTTCAACTAATTCATAAAATGCAAAATAAGCGAGCACCTTATCGCTTGGAACTTTATAAACTTGATTATCAATCTGATTGAAAATTTTAGTTAAGGAATCGGTTTGCGAAATATAGTAGCGAATTGATTGCGGAAGATAAAAAGCTAACTGGTTATAAAATCCGGGGCAATTATAAAAAGCACCTAAGCCGTTTAGCGCGACTTGGGCTGCGGCAGTGACCATTGATGCGCCGGTTTTCAGTTGTTGATAATAGCCGTTTGCCTCAAAAATCCACGAGGGTAAAAGGGCTTCATCAAGTTCCGAACAGGCGCTAGCTACTTTGTCAAAATTTTCAAATAGGGGGCCAAGCTGTACAGCCCTATCAATCTTATTTTCAGTGCGCACTAGATTATATGCAGCAGCGCCCATATTTACTGCGCCAGCAACAGCTAAATTGCATTGTTCAACCGGCTTAATTAGTGTTTCTTGCAAAATATCATCCACCGAATGAAAATGAACATCCATTGAGGCTAGTATTTTTATACGCGCTTTAGAAAGCTCCAAATTATTATTAGGTAAGAGTGCTTCTTTGGTTTCTTCCAAATTTTGGTTGTTGATGATTAATTGATCAATAAAGGGTAAAAGTTCGTCAGAGATGAAATCCACAAGCTGGTGATCGGCAAATTGAAAATCTGGCATGGTGATTTCCAAGGCTAATTTAAGGCCTTCAATAAGTATTTTGTTGCGTGCGCTTACAGATCCTTTCATAGCCAGTGCTAAACTAACTGTATCAAGGGTTTTAGCGAGCATTTCTGCCGTTTTTCTGGGTTGATAATTAACACCAACATTATTTCTTGCAATTTTTAGACACAATTTTTCAAGATTAAAGGGTAGGGCCAATAAGGAATCAAGGTAGGCTCGCTGTGCCGTTAATACATTTAGAAAGGCCTGTGTCGTTTCTTCATTAGGGATTATCTCCTCTTTTGATTCGAGCAAAGAAATCTGAAGTTCTTCCAAATTTTGGCCCTTTTTCACATAAAGCAGTCGACTAGCATTTTCACTGCTTTTTCTGGCTCTATCCAAAGTGGAGAAGTAACTTGTTTTTAGCAATTTAATAGACCAGTTGTCTTGGGCTGATTCAACAACTTCAGTGACAATTGACTGGGCGAAGGTTGTTATACGATTTCTTAAGATTTCAAACTCAGGTTTCCAACTAAGAGGCAAACCTCGTATTCCAGCCTGCTCCACTTCAGTACAAATTGCTCCCCACTCATCAGATTGCAAAATGACTTGATGCCGAAAAGCAACATGTAAATAAAAGGCATAATTTTTGGAATTATAACCAGCTCGATCCAAGGTAAATCCACACAAGTTAAGAATAAAAGGGGTAAGTTCTCTTTTATCTTTAGCGATTAAAGTTTCAACATCTGATTCTTTGAGCATTTTTTGGTCTTTTCAATGTGAGTTAATTGATTATAATTGGGAAACATTAAGGAAATATGATGCTTTTTAATTGAAAGCGATATTAATCTAAGCATTTAATTTGATTGATCTTTTTTCTTTGGACCCAATAAAGCTCCTTTGGTAAAAACATTTCTACTGTGATATGTTATTGAGCAAAATTACTAAGTTCATATTTTTAGATGAAAGAAAAAAAAGACTCGAGATATCTTTTAAATAAATTCATGATTTGCAGTCAAAGCAAAGAAGATAGCTATATAAAAAAACTTGCGGCCACCTCAAAAACCCTCGTTATTGATATCAATAAACAAAGAGAGGAAGAACTGTCTCATCTTTATTATTCGAATAAATCCCCTATTTCCCATTTTAAAAAAAAATCAACTTTCTTCTATTATTTATTTAATTTACTTCCTCTGTTATTTTTTTGTTTATTTTTAGCTGCTAGTAATTTTTTTCCTGCTTTTGATAGCTATGCTAAATTTGTTTTATTAATTGTTTCATTGGGATCAGCGCTTAACTGCTTTGGTTTTCATTTTTATCATCATTGGAAATCATGGTTAGCTAGCCAAAATCAAGGGGATGGATATTGTTCTTACGAAAAATTACTAGTTTTAATAAAAAGCAGACAATTTGATCTTATTGAGTGCTCTCATCTTTACTTTGAGTTTGAGACTCACGCAAATTTTGCAATCAATGAAATTCAAAAAGAATTGGATTCAAATCAGCGAACAGCTGTTTATTTAACTAATCTAAATTTTCAGCGGACACCAAAAATGACTTTTTTATATAATGCCAAATTTAACCTGGAAGAAAATATCAGTAGAATTCGAGAAACTATAAATAAAAAATCAAAAAATTAATGAAGTTTATACTGAAATTAATAGAAAATATTTATTTTTCCATGAAAATCATTTAATTCCAGAGTTGGAGGTTAAAATATTTAATTCACTTAAAGATATCTATTTAAGCCAGGAACCCTATACATTTAAAAATTTAATTTAGATCTAAATCTCTTTTTTAGTTTATTTATTCCAGGATTATTAATGACAAACAAGCATTGGTCAAAGGTAGAATATCTCCATGAAACGGTTAAGAATCCCAATATTCATATCCGCGGAGAGCATAGTTATTATAGCGATTTTTGGAGCGGCTCTTTTGAGCAATCAGTTGTTCGCTATCTCTATGGTGATGAATTCAGTCTTGCTAATTGGCAACCTCAATGGCAAATTGATCAACTTTATATCGGTGATTATGTCTGCATTGCTGCTGAATCAGTTATTTTAATGGGTGGTAATAATACGCATCGTGCAGACTGGTTTAGTCTTTATCCCTTTATAGATTCAATAAAGGAATCATATCAAGGCAAAGGCGATACAGTCATTGGTGATGGAGCCTGGCTCGGTATGCGTTCGATGATTTTACCTGGCATCAAAATTGGTGAAGGTGCAATTGTTGCTGCTGGTGCTGTAGTCACAAAAAATGTTCCACCATATGCCATAGTGGCTGGTAATCCCGCAAAAATAATAAAATTTCGTTTTGATGAAGCAATTATTAATCGACTTTTGGCATTAAAGATTTATGAGCTGGAGGAAGATAAGTTAATCGAATTAACACCTTTTTTAACGAATAATGATTTTGAGGCCTTGGAAAATCAAGTATTAATTTTTAGGGCTGTGTTTTGAGCTACTTCAATTAGAAAATAAGTCAACTTAGTGTTTTCGATTAATTAATGATGAAGATCAGAACTTTTATTTTAAAGAATTTACTGGACTGCTCAAAAGTTCGATAGATTCCGCGCATAAAGCGCGGACCTAAGCTTATTAATTTATTTCCAACCTGTAACTTCAGCGATTGCATTGCCCAAATCAGCGGGTGAGCGGACAGTTCTAACCCCTGCTGCTTCCAGAGCTGCAAATTTTTCAGCTGCTGTACCTTTTCCGCCTGAAATAATAGCACCGGCATGACCCATGCGCTTCCCTTCAGGAGCAGTTACTCCTGCAATGTAGGAAACGACGGGCTTGCTAACATTTGACTTGATGTATTCAGCGGCTTCTTCTTCAGCTGATCCACCTATTTCACCAACCATTATGATTGCCTCTGTTTGCTCATCCTGCTCAAAGAGCGCCAGAACATCAATGAAATTCATTCCGGGAATTGGATCACCGCCTATTCCTATACATGTACTTTGGCCGAAACCTTTATCAGTAGTTTGTTTAACTGCTTCATAAGTTAGGGTACCGGATCGAGAAACAATACCCACCTTCCCAGGAAGATGAATGGAACCCGGCATAATGCCGATTTTACATGCCCCAGGGGTAATAATGCCTGGACAGTTGGGTCCTATTAATCGAGCATCTGTATTATTTTCCAGATAAATTTTCACCTGCAGCATGTCTAGAACAGGTACGCCTTCAGTTATACAAACGATTAATTTAATACCTGCATCAGCTGCTTCTAGAATTGAATCTTTGCAAAAGGGAGCGGGCACATAGATCACTGTAGCGTCCGCATTGGTTGCCTCAACCGCCTCAAGAACGGTGTTGAATACGGGCAAATTTAAATGTTGCTGTCCGCCTTTTCCTGGAGTAACGCCACCTACCATCTTCGTTCCGTACTCAATTGCCTGTTCGGAATGCAAGGTGCCCTGCTTGCCAGTAAATCCCTGGCAAATAACTTTGGTGTTTTTATTTACTAATACGCTCATTGCTAACCTCAAAATATAAAAATGTTAGGCGACTGCCGCCACGATTTTTTTCGCAGCATCAGTCAAACTGTCAGCAGCGATTACGTTTAAATCAGAATTGGTTAAAATATCTGCGCCTAATTTTGCATTGTTACCTTCGAGGCGGACCACGACTGGCACTTTTACATCTACTTCTTTAACGGCAGCAATAATCCCTTCAGCAATAAGATCGCAACGTACGATTCCACCAAATATATTAACAAGAATTCCTTTAACGTTTTCATCAGAAAGAATAATCTTAAAGGCTTCGCTGACACGTTCTTTGGTTGCGCCGCCACCTACATCAAGAAAATTCGCTGGCTCACCGCCATGAAGCTTTATAACGTCCATTGTGGCCATGGCTAGACCAGCTCCATTGACCATACAACCAATTGAGCCATCGAGCGGAATGTAGTTTAACTCCCAGTCTGTAGCGCGATTTTCACGCTCATCTTCTTGCGACGTATCGCGCAGAGCTTTTAATTTTGGATGTCTATAAAGCGAATTGCCGTCAATGGTAACTTTTCCGTCTAGGCAAAGCAGTTGGCCGCTTTTGGTTACAACTAGTGGATTAATTTCTAACAAACTCAAGTCACATTCTACAAACATTTTTCCAAGCGACATCATTAGGCGAGTAAATTGTTTGATTTGGTCTTCAGTTAAGCCTAATTTAAAACCGACTTCACGACATTGAAAAGGCATGACACCCACGAGCGGATCAACGATAACCTGAAATATTTTTTCTGGAGTTTCATGCGCTACTTTTTCAATTTCGACTCCACCTTCAGTTGATGCCATAATTACTACACGTCGGCTTGAACGGTCAACTACGGCGCCAAGATATAACTCACGATCAATATCACAAATTTCTTCTATTAAAAGGGTGTTAACCGGTTGGCCCTTTGCATCAGTTTGATAAGTGACCAAACGGGTTCCCAATAAAGCTTTGGCTGCTGCAGCCAATTCGTCCTTGCTTGAAACCAATTTAACCCCGCCTGCCTTACCGCGACCGCCAGCATGAACCTGAGCTTTTACTACCCATTTAGACGTAGATAATTGTGAAGCAACCTGTATTGCATCCTCAACACTTTGAGCTACTTGGCTATTTGGAACAGGCAAGCCATAGCTAGCAAATAATTGCTTCGCTTGGTATTCATGTAAATTCATCGTTTAGCACCCTTAAAAAAAACAAACCCGACAAAGCCGGGTTCTCTATTAAATGTTAAGTAACAAGCGAGTTGGATCTTCAAGCAACTCTTTTACGTTAACTAAAAATTGTACTGATTCTTTGCCGTCAATTAGGCGATGGTCATAGGATAACGCCAAATACATCATTGGACGAATGACTACCTGTCCGTTTTCAGCAATCGGTCGTTCCTGAATTTTATGCATCCCTAAAATAGCAGTCTGCGGCGGATTAATTATAGGTGTTGCCAACAAAGAGCCAAAAACGCCTCCATTAGTGATGGTGAATGTTCCGCCCTGCATTTCTTCCATTGACAATTTACCTTGTCGAGCACGATTTGCAGATTCAGAAATGGTTTTTTCAATTTCAGCCATTGAAAGTTGATCAGCATCTCTAACCACAGGAACTACAAGCCCTCTCTCAGTGGATACGGCAATGCCTATATCATAATAACCGTGGTAAACAATATCTTGCCCGTCGATAGAGGCATTCACAGAAGGAAAACGTTTTAAAGCTTCAACCACTGCTTTGGTGAAAAAGGACATGAAACCGAGTTTTACTCCATGCTTCTTTTCAAAGCTATCTTTATATTGTGCTCTCAAATCCATAACCGCTTTCAAATTAACTTCGTTGAAGGTAGTTAACATGGCTGCATTATGTTGAGCCTGAAGCAGACGTTCAGCAATTTTCGCACGCAATCTTGACATCGGAACACGACGTTCTTCACGAGCGCCCATTGGCGTAATCGATACGTTAACTTCTTCTTTTTTTGTTTTAGAGGTTTCACGCTTGGCTTCAATGAAAGAAATCACATCTTCTTTAGTGATTCGCCCGTCTTTACCTGAACCTGTAATTTGACCGGCCTTCAAATCATTTTCAGCAAGCATGCGTCTTACTGCAGGACTAGTGGATTTATCTTCACTGGCTGAAGTTTCTTGCTCTGTTTCAATTATCTTTGATTCCGGTTCAATTTTAGCTGAGGTGGCAGAACCTTCTTCTATGCGAGCAAGTATTTGGCTGGATGAAACCGTATCACCTTCCTGAAAAAGGATTTCTTTTAGAATACCATCAGCTGGAGCAGGTACTTCCAAAACAACCTTATCTGTTTCTAAATCCAGAAGATTTTCATCACGACTTACCTTGTCGCCAATTTTTTTGTGCCAGCTAGCTACCGTTGCATCTGCCACCGACTCAGGCAGCACAGGTACTTTAACTTCAATAGACATAGTTATACCTTTTTCATTGTTATATTAATCAGGTTATGCAAAAGCCTGCTCGACTAAAGCTTGTTGTTGCTCGGCATGAAGAATAGGGCTTCCGACCGCAGGTGCTGCAGCCATCTCTCTTCCAGCATAGCTCAATGTTTGATCATCTTTTAAGCAGTCGACGATATTATGTTGTGAGGAAAACCAGACGCCTTGATTTTGTGGTTCTTCCTGACACCAAATAATTGTCTTTGCTTGTGGATATTTTTCAAGTTCCTGAGTTAGCAATTTTCTAGGGAAGGGATAGAGTTGCTCTATTCTAATAATAGCCGCATGGTTTAATTTTTTATCATCCCGTCTTCTTTGCAAAAGATCATAGTAAACTTTGCCGCAACATAACACTACTTTTGTCACTTCGGAAGGATTGATTGCATCAATTTCGGGAATAATGTTTTGAAATTGACCTTTAGTTAAATCGTTTAAAGGTGATACTGCTAATTTGTGGCGCAATAAACTCTTTGGCGTCATAACGATCAGGGGTTTCCGGAAATTGCGGAGCATTTGACGACGCAAAAGATGAAACATCTGTGCCGGAGTCGTGGGCGTGCAAACCTGAATGTTATGCTGCGCGCAGAGTTGCATAAAGCGCTCTAAACGTGCTGAAGAATGTTCAGGCCCCTGACCTTCATAGCCATGGGGTAAAAGCATGACCAAACCACAGAGTCGACCCCATTTTTGCTCGCCTGAGCTTATGAATTGATCAATAACAACCTGTGCACCATTAGCAAAATCACCAAATTGTGCTTCCCATAGAACCAAAGTCGATGGTTCAGAGGAGGCATAACCATACTCAAAAGCAAGAACGGCTTCTTCCGAAAGAACCGAATCAATCACTACGAAAGGCTTATTCAGATCACTTGCTGTCTTTTCCAAGGGCACATAGGTTGCCGCTGTTTGTAAATCGTGGAGCACAGCATGGCGATGTGCAAAAGTCCCGCGTCCTGAATCCTGCCCTGACAAACGAACACCAAAGCCATCATTTAGCAGACTCGCGTAGGCCATCGTTTCAGCATAGCCCCAGTTTATTGGTAATTCACCGCTTGTCATTTTATCGCGCTCGGTGAGTAATCGCTTAACTACTGGGTGAAGTTCAAAGCCTTGAGGTAATTCATTCAGTTTTTTTGCCAGAGTTTGAATTGTTGCTTTAGATATAGAGGTATCGACTTTATCAGTCCATTTGGCATTGATATAAGGAGTCCAATTTTCAGATACTTTTCCTTCATAATTTCCTTGAACTACATCAACGACTGCCTGTCCCTTGTCAAGGCGTTCGCGATAAGCGGCAATTGATTTTTCAACCTCTTCTTTGGTGATATAGCCTTTGACAACCAATTCATCAGCATAAATTTCACGCAAAGTAGGCATTTTTTTAATTTTATGATACATCGCAGGTTGTGTGACAGCAGGTTCATCTGCTTCATTATGTCCATGACGACGGTAGCAAACAAGGTCGACCACAATGTCGCGTTTAAATTTCATTCTAAAATCAAAAGCGATTTGTGTCGCAAAAACAACAGCTTCAGGATCATCACCGTTCACGTGGAGCACTGGCGCCTGTACCATTTTTGCTACATCAGTACAATAAAGAGTTGAACGTGCATCAAGGGGGTTAGAAGTTGTAAAGCCCACCTGATTGTTAATAACGATATGGATAGTTCCACCTGTTGAATAACCGCGGGCCTGAGAGAAGTTAAAGGTTTCCATAACCACACCCTGACCTGCAAATGCGGCATCACCATGGATAACAACCGGGACAACCTTGTTCTTCTTGTCCAAGTCATGTTGACGTCTTAATCTTGAACGTGCAGAACCCTCAACAACTGGGCCAATAATTTCTAAATGAGAGGGGTTAAAGGCCAGTGCCAGGTGAACAATAGCGCCATTATCTGTTCGTAAATCGGAAGAAAAACCTAAGTGATATTTAACATCACCCGTTCGCTCAGATTTAATTTTACCTTCAAATTCCTGGAACAATTGATCAGGCTCTTTACCCAAAACGTTTACCAAGACGTTTAAACGACCGCGATGCGCCATACCGATTACAATTTCCTTGACGCCGGCGCTGCCACCTTGGTTGATTATTTCTTTCAGCATGGGAATGAAAGCGTCTCCACCTTCCAGGGAAAAGCGCTTTTGCCCTACATAACGTGTGCCCAGATAGCGCTCAAGTCCATCAGCAGCAATCAAGTCATCTAAGATTTCTTTTTTCTTTTCTACGTTAAAAAGGGGCCGGCCACGAGCCGTTTCCATTTTTTCTTGCAACCATTCTGTCTCAGCATTATCCGAGATATGCATGTATTCAATACCAATACTGCCGCAATAAGTTTCACGCAAAGCTTTTAGAATATCTTTTAATGGCATTTCGGCATTATTGAAATAGGTACCAGCAAAAAATGGTCGGTTTAAATCAGCGTCCGATAATTGATGGTAGCTCAATTCGAGATTAGGAACAGGAACGCGTTTCGCCATTTCTAAGGGGTCAAGTTTTGCAGCGTGATGTCCAAGGGCTCTGTATGCATTGATAAGATTTGCCACCTGATATTGCTTGCTAACTTCCGTGGTAGTAGCAGTGGTTAGATGTTTCTTGTCAGTATTTTCCAGAAAATAATCGCGGATTTCACGATGGGAAACGTCTTTGCCTGCCCCATTTACTGCGGGTAAATCAGAAAAAGCTGCACGCCAGTCAGCTGGGACCGAATTTGGATCCGCTAAAAAGTCTTCATATAAGGCATCTACATACGCCATACTTCCACCCGCTAAATAGGATGAAGCCCATTGTTTTTGCAAATCAGTACCGCTCATAATTCTCTCCAAAGGGATCTGTTTGACTCTCACCAATCAATGAAAAGTCAATTTTGACGCATCCTGGTGTGAAAAATACTAATCACCCAACACAATTTTCAAGCTGTTAAAATCCACCATAGATCTAATACTTTGATTAAATCCAGGTAAAGAGGTCAATTTTTTTTAAACTCGCTTTATTACTTAGGAAAGAGCAAACCAGATTATATGAATTCCACATTAGGAATCGCAGTCCAGAAAATCTTGCGTCTTTATAATACACTCTCTTGTACCATACCTGAGACAGCTTTATTGAAATCAGGATAATTTTCTTAAAGTTCTGTTCAAAGTATTAAAAATGAAGTTTTATTCTCTTTGAAAGAATAACCATCAATTTATATTAAGTTTCTTTGGTTAACATTTGTTTACGAATTTCTGCAATTGCTTTAGTCGGGTTAAGGCCCTTCGGGCAAACCTGAACACAATTCATAATGGTTCGACAACGAAACACGCTAAAGGGGTCTTGCAGTTTATCCAATCGATGATTAGTGGCCGTATCCCGAGTATCCGCTAAAAATCTGCGTGCCTGCAAAAGTCCTGCTGGTCCAACGAATTTCTCTGGATTCCACCAAAATGAAGGACATGAACTTGTGCAGCAGGCACAAAGTATACACTCATATAAACCGTCTAACTGAGCGCGCTCTTCAGGGGTTTGCAAGCGTTCTTGAGCTGGTGCCAGAGAGTCATTTTGTAAATAGGGTTCGATGCGTTCATATTGATGATAAAAAAGACTCATATCAACCGCCAAATCCCGTATGACCGGAAAACCAGGTAGAGGGCGAATCACTATTTTATCAGTGTTTAAATCCGTAAGTTTAGTAATACAAGCCAGTCCATTGGTACCATTTATATTCATTCCATCAGAACCACATACGCCCTCACGACAAGAACGTCTGTAAGTGATCGATGCATCTTGCTCGTCTTTTAAACGTTCCAGAAGCGTAAGTAACATCGGATCGCTCTTAGCTGGAATTTCGATCTCATAGTCTTGCATAAAAGGTTTACTGTCTACTTCGGGGTTGAATCGATAAATAGACAAACTTATTTTTCTGATATCAGCAGCCATGGCATATCCTCCTAGTAAACGCGTTCTTTGGGCTCAAAGGGAGCAACATATCTAGGCGATGTATTCACAGGTCGATAGTCAATACTATCTCCTTGTGCAAAATAGAGCGTGTGTTTAATCCAGTTCGCATCATCCCTATCGGGGAAGTCTTCTCGACTATGGGCACCTCTGCTTTCAGTGCGTGCAAGTGCTGAATAAGCAGTTGCACAAGCAGTTGCCATCAAGTTATCAAGCTCAAGGGCTTCAACCAAAGCGGTATTAAATACCCTGGATTTATCGCCTAAATAAGCATTTGCTAAACGTTGACGTAAGGCTTCCAATCGGTGCAACCCTGAGGCCATAACCTCACCTGTGCGGAATACTCCAAAATCTTCCTGCATTACTCTTTGCATTTCTTCGCGAATGAGAGCAGGGTTTTCACCACCAGTTGAATTTTCCCAGCGCTGATAACGAGCTAGGGAAGCAGCTATGTCTTCTTCTGATACATAGGGCATTTCAGGAAGTTGATTGGACTGCCATAACTCTTCAACATGCAAACCAGCCGCACGACCAAAAACAACTAAATCCAGCAAGGAATTTCCGCCCAAGCGATTAGCGCCATGAACAGAAACGCAGGCACACTCGCCAACAGCATATAAGCCTTCGACCAGCTTGCCGTTCATGCCTCCTATAACCTGACCATACATATTGGTAGGAATTCCACCCATAGAGTAATGACAGGTGGGTACAACGGGTATTGGCTCTACAATGGGATCAACGCCGGCAAATTTTATGGATAATTCCCGAATCCCAGGCAAACGGGAATTAATTAAATCAGCACCTAAATGATCAAGCTTTAACTTGACATAATCGACGCCGCCGGGATTAAACCCTTTGCCAGCGCGAATCTCTAAAGCCATTGAGCGAGCGACTACATCTCGAGAGGCTAAATCTTTTACGCGCGGTGCATAACGTTCCATGAAACGTTCGCCATCTTTATTGATAAGATATCCACCTTCTCCACGACTACCTTCAGTAACCAAAGTACCTGCACCGGCTATACCTGTTGGGTGGAATTGCCACATCTCCATATCTTGTAATGGTATGCCCGCACGCAGAGCCATACCAAAACCATCACCAGTATTAATGTAAGCATTGGTTGTTGATTGATAAATTCGTCCAGCACCGCCTGTTGCCATGATGCATATTCGGGTTTGGAAAAAAACCACCTCACCTGTTTCGATACAAAGAACGGTTACACCAGCTATTCGTCCCTGACTATCTTTAACAAAATCAAGCGCATACCATTCAGAAAAAACATTGGTTTTGGCTTTTAAATTTTGCTGATAAAGAGTGTGTAATAAAGCATGGCCTGTTCTGTCTGCTGCGGCACAAGTTCGGGCAGCTTGTTCACCGCCAAAATTTTTGGATTGTCCGCCGAATTGTCTTTGGTAAATCTTGCCGTTATCCATCCTCGAAAAAGGCAATCCCATATGTTCCAATTCATAAACTGCTTCCGGGCCAATTTTACACATGTATTCGATACAATCCTGATCGCCTATGTAATCAGCTCCCTTGACTGTGTCATACATATGCCAGCGCCAATCATCTACATCTGCATTACCCAGTGCCGCGGTAATTCCTCCCTGGGCTGATACTGTATGAGAACGAGTAGGAAAGACTTTTGACAGTAGTGCAACTTTTAAGCCTGAGTTAGCTAACTGCAAAGCAGCTCGCATACCTGCACCACCTGCACCGATAATCACTGCATCAAATTTATTACGTGCAATTGTCATACTCATTGCCCCCAAACAATCATTAAACCCCAAAGAAATTGCACCATCAACACTAAAAGAACTACCATTTGTGTAGAAATTCTTAGTGCAGTGCATTTTATATAATCAGTTGTAACAGTCCAAACACCTATCCAAGTGTGCAAACTTAGCGCTACTAAAGCAATCATAGAGGCTACTTTGAAGGCTGGATATTGGAATAGAGTATGCCATTGCACATAGCTTAACTGCGGGTGCGCTAATAAGTAGGCTAAAATGAATATCGAATAAGCAGCAAAAAAGATGGAAGTAAACCGTTGAATCAACCAGTCTTTTAAACCATTGCCCGTTAAACTTGTAACATCGGTTACCATATCCAAATTCCTAGAAAAATTGTCAGAATTACAGCCAAAGTTATAACCAGAATTGCAGTGCGTCTGCCGGCATAAGCAGTTTCACCATAACCTAAATCCATCACCATATGCCTAATTCCGGCGAGTAGATGGTAAATAAGAGCGGCACTAAAAGCCCATAACATTAATTTATAGATTGGTCCTGATAAGGTAATTTGCAAGTGCGCGAAGGATTCTTTACTTTTTAGGGACAACGAAACAAAGTAAAGGATTAATGGCATCAGTAGAAAAAGTAAGATCCCAGATATACGATGTAAAAGGGAGGCAATAGCCATAACTGGAAACTTCATGGTTACCAAATCGAGATTTATTGGTCTTTTTTGATTCACTATTAAAATCTTCCTTAAAAAGAAAAAAGGTTAGGCATCTTTTGGCCTTTTTTCATTATGATGAGGGCTGAATTAAGTACTGCAAATTTCAAGAGGATCACATCAAAACGAAAAACCTCGCGAGTATACCACTCAGTTTTTTTTGGCGCAAAGCATCAGTAAACTGAACTGCAAAATATTGCCCATACCTCTAGCAAAAAGAATTAAAAACAAACAAATTCAGCAACTCAGGCTTTAATTATTGAGTGCTAAAGTATCTATATAGCTGCTCCTACCTCTTTCACTAACTCACGGGAATGCTCGAGAATATTATTTTCAGTTGCAGAGTCCATTATGTACTTACCCAGCAATATAAAGGCTAGCGCGGCAATCCCAACACTTATGATTACAGGAAGCGAAAAAACGCTTGAACTAATTGCTCCTGCGAGGAAAATTCCGGTAAGAGTAATTGCACCGATAACTAGCATCGATTTCCCAAGACGCCTTAAAGCCGGATTATCGGATAGGACTGCATTTTCAGCATCACTAAAATAAGAATTCGCATATTTAATAGGATCATTTAAAAATTTAGCCGAGCTTTGCAGCCATGAAATTTTATCCTCATTCCGTTCTGGCGATAGGAAAATGTCGCTTTGGAGCTGACGAGCTACGTGCATCACCTCTTTTGTCTTTCGATATTTGCTTAAGGCATCGTTGAACTGCTGATAAGCCTGGCTGAGTCTTGTTTCTTCTGCTTGAAAAGATGGATCCTTAAGAATATTTAAACAATTCTTAAATTGATAAAGCACCAAACGTCCAGACTCATTTTTTAGGATATTTTTTATAGCTTCCGACAGCTCGCAATAATTATTTTTAAAATTATTTAAAACAGCTAAAACCTTTAGCGGCTCTTGATATAGCGTCTCCATAATGGTTTGCATATCTGCTAAATACTGGGAATTATTGTATGCAAAATGCCAAAGTGACTTAAATTGAGGCGATTGGGTTAACTTGGAAAAGAATTTAGAGCTTTGGGTATATTCTTTTGCCTGGAGATCTAACTTAGGGACTGGATTTGCCAAGTATAACTGAAGGACCCTCACACCGAGGTTGATTTTATCATCATCAATTTTAGTTTGCGGACGTTGCTCTGTTAGAGCTGCTATTTTTGCATTGAGAGAGGCTCTGAGTGTTTCAACAGTATAATCTTGAATCGGACTTGAACTGTGTTCAATGAAATAAAGCACAAGGGAAGCAATAAGCGGACTTCTGGATCGACCTGCTTTACAATGAATATATACCGTGCCGCCGCGATGATAAACTTCCATTATTTTAGCAAGAGCCTCAAGTACCAAATGCGGATGTACTTCATCACTGAAATCAATGAAAGGTAAATGATGATGATCAATTCCAACCGGTTGCCAGCTAAAAGGAGGAGTGACAGGAACAACAGTAGCAACACCAGCTAACTCATAACTTTCGTTGCAAGAGACAATTAAACCCCCCGGCAATAGTTCACTGAGCATGTCTGTAGTGAAAGTATCAACTGGAAGTTGGCCAAGAAGAATACGACCTTTATCAAGATGGGCAGGAACTATTTCATCATAATTTACCCACCCCATCCTCACCTTTGTGCGATTAAAAAAATGACTAACACCAAAATAGGCTTTATTCGGAAAACTTATTTCGGGGTGAGTAAAAAACGACAAATAATCGGACTTCGGCATGAATCTTATCTCTATAAGAATGCTCAGGCTAATTTAAATCAGCTAGAATAGTATAAATCATGAACAACATAATAGCATCTAATGTTTTATTTAGGCAACCTCAGTAAGACTTGAAGAGTGAATTAACTAACGTCTAAAGCCGGGAGTTATTATTGGTGTATAGCGAGGTGCAGCTCGCGGATAACCGTAGCCTTTATCGGCAAGCCGTTTTACGGTTTGCAAATAACGCTCACCCCACTCACCTGGATCAAAATTTGAGACAACCACATTATAGGAAAGGTTTATTATTGACTCGAAAGCCTTACGCTGTGCAATCTCATGGCCGCCGAAAGATATTTGCACTTCAGTTTCTTCACTAATCCCTCCCGATTTTAAGCGTTCAATTAAAATGTAGATCATTTTTTCTATTGTGCTAAAAAGCTTACACATTGACATACCAGCACTATACATTTCCTGACCTTTTGAGGTAGTTAATTTATATCCGTGGTCAAAAATAGTGTAAACGAACTCCTCTGCCTGAGACTGTGGGTCTATTTCGGGTTCAATGATGATTGGAGGGGTTATTGGTACAATCGTAGGTGTTACAACATAGATAGAAAAATCCGCCCAATGCCACCAGAGTTGATAAACACGTTCAATTAGAGTCACTGGATTATCATCGATGTCGATAGGCAATTGCCTTTCCGCAATTTCATTCATTAGGTCGTTAGGGGAATCAGCCATGGTCAATACCTAGATCAATTTCATTACTCACTATCTTAGCCCAAATTAAAACAGGGAGCACGAGCAAAAGGATTAAGAAAACGTAAAAAATTGGGAATTTGCACCGATTTTTCGGCTTTTTAACAGCAAAAAACAAATTAATCCTCAATTTGATAATAAACAGTGGGCAGCGAATGACACTTAAAACAGCTACTTTGGCAGGCTGATTTTTGCTGACATGGGGTAATTAGTCCTTTTTGTAACCAAAAATCAAGCATAGGCTGTAAAGCTGCTGGATCAAGATTAAATTCTCTTGCAATTTGTTGATTTGAGGCAACACGCTCTCTTCGTAAAAAATCACGGATTTGCAGAAGCATCAGATCCCCCCGAATTAAAAGTTCGATAACGGAGGAATAAAAAAGCAAGAGCGGCAGTAATCAAAATCCCTAAAACCCAGGCTAATGATTGCTTGGGATGATTTCCGTAAGTTGCCAATTGGTAGAAAAATACGGCAGAGGCATAGGCAATAATCAAGGACCAGATAATTGAAAACCACATTAGTTTTGAATTGGCTTCCTGACGAATAACTGCCATTGTCGAAACACAAGGAATATAAAGCAAAATAAAGAGTAGATAGGCATAGGCCCCAGCTTTTCCATCAAAGCGAGATACCATCTCACCGTAAACCGATTTTGATAAATCGCCATCAGGTGCGCTTGCAAGAATAGGATTTAACAGCGCCTGACCTAATTGTGCCAAATTTTTTGGAATAGTCCAAAAGGCTTGTTGTAGAGATCCCCAGAAATCAAAGTTGGTGATAGTTATTCCACCTAAATTGCCAATCTGCGAATAGAGTGAATTGAGAGTACCGATAACCACTTCCTTAGCAAGCATTCCCGTCAGCAAGCCAACAGTAGCTGGCCAATTATTCTGATCTAATCCCATTGGAGCAAAAAAAGGAGTTAGCCATTGACCGAATAGGGATAAAACCGAATGAGTACTGGCCTCATTAGAATTGAGGCCGCCTTCAATTGTAAGGGCATTTAAGCCGCCGAGAATGACGCAAATAGGAATAATTAAACGCCCTGCTCTTATTACAAAATGACGCAGACGCAGAGTGGTTTCTTTCACTAAGCGCTTAATGGAAGGTTTATGATAGGCTGGTAATTCCAGAATTAATGGGGAAGTTTGTCCGGATAAGGTTGTTTTTCGCAAAATAAACCCGGTAAAAACAGCCATCAAAATACCAATCAAATAGAGAGAAAAGACTACATTTTGTCCCCCTGTAGGAAAAAAGGCCGCCACAAAGACAGCATAAATGGCTAAGCGGGCACTACAAGACATAAATGGACTCATGACCACAGTCAAAAAGCGTTCTCTTTCAGAGTCTAGCGTTCTTGCCGCCATAATTGCTGGCACATTACAACCAAAACCCACGATCATCGGTACGAAAGATTTCCCTGGCAGTCCCATCGCTCGCATGGCCTTGTCAACAACAAAAGCAGCGCGCGCCATATAACCCGAGGCTTCAAGAAAGGATAAAAAGAAAAACATGGCCGCGATAACGGGAATGAAAGTCAAAGTTGTATTAATGCCCTTGCCTATCCCTTCTGCAATTAGAGCAATCAACCACTGAGGAGAATGAACCTGCTGCAACAACCAGGCTGCCCCTTGCACAAAAATGGTGTCCGTTGATTGGTCAAAAAAATCCTGAAAAGCGCCGCCAATATTGATAGCGAACAAAAACATCAAATACATCATTCCGAAAAAAATTGGCAAAGCCCAGAAACGGTGTAAAACGATCCGATCGATTTTTGCAGTAAAATGTTCAGAGGAATCGCTCTGTTTTTTCTGTATTTTAGTGACAATCTGATGAATTTTTTGATAACGGGCGTCGGCAACAATGATATCCAGCTCGTCTTCACTAGCGATTCCATAATTTTTGGACAGCAAAACATTATCGCCTTCCAAAATACGACGGGCAAAATAATTGGCTTTTTTGCAATCAATCCCTTCTTGGATAAGGTTTTCTTCTAGCTGCGCTAAAGACTTTTCAATCGCGGATGGAAGATTTAAACAAAGCGGTTTTGCCGGAATAATTTGAGCATGAATGGATTGATGTAACTCAGAAAGACCTATTTGTCTATGCGCCTGTATGGGAATAATGGGGCAGTTTAACTGTTTTTCCAGTTCGCCTAGATTGATTTCGATACCGCTCTGCTCGGCTATATCCATCATATTCAAGGCAATTATCAGCGGTTTTCCCAATTCAAGAATTTGGCTGGTCAAATACAGATGTCGCTCAAGATGACAGGCATCTATTACATTTATTATTGTATCCGCCTCAAGTTCGACAATCGCTTTGGCAGCAATTTGCTCATCAATGCTTGATCCTTGTTCTGATGAGGATAAAGAATAAATGCCCGGCAAGTCGGTGACCGCTATAGCTTGTCCATGTAAATTAAAGGAACCGGTTTTTTTTTCGACAGTGACGCCCGGCCAATTTCCAACCCGTTGATGTGAACCTGTGAGGGCATTAAAAAGAGTGGTTTTTCCGCAATTGGGGTTGCCGACTAAAAGTATATGGCTCATAGCCTTTCCCATTTTATATGCATTGCTTCTTCTTTTCGCAAGGTGATTGAGGTACCGCGCACTTCGACTTGAACCGGGCAGCCCAAAGGCGCTATTCTTATGATTTTTAGTTCTACGCCACGAGTAATTCCAAGGGATAACAAACGACGTCGATATAAAGAATCAGTTTGACCGAAGTCTACCAATCGCACTCGATCACCCTTAGCCAATTCAGAAATTTGCATAAATTCTATTCAAAAAAAGGAGAATCAAAATTCTAGCACAAAATGATAGCGAGAATCATTCTCATTCTATAAAAAAAATAGGCAGAAATTACTGAATTCCTTCCAGGTAAAATTTGTCGATAAGCTTTCAAAAGAGCTCACTGATCGAATGCAAGAAGATTTAGTTAAAGATCAAAGCATTCATGGAATTGACGTTAATTAAAACCTTTCGCGATAACGCTTATGAATGAAACCGATAACCTTATCGCTGTACTTAATGCCTGATGGATCTAAACTTCCTACTCAATGTTCAGGGGGAAATTTTTCCACATCCAATCCGTTCACCGCCCCCGCCCATTGTTGGATTGTCACTATAATTATCACTACCCGCATGAATCATAACGGAATGACCCTGTATATCCTTGGTTGTTAGGCGGGGCGCTAATAGAGGAATATTTGCTTCGCCTTTGCTGTCAGTGGCCAATACAGGTAAATCCCCTAAATGTCCTTTTCCATAAGGTCCTTGGTGACTCTTGGCGGCTTCGGGATCTAAATGACCTCCAGCTTTCATCCCCTTATCGCCACAATCGGGATGCTGGTGGATGTGAAAGCCATGTAAGCCTACAGGCAAACCAGAAAGTTGGGGTTTTATCAGAAGGCCGTATTTACTGTCCTCAAAAACCACTTTTCCGAAAGAAGTTTGAGTTGTTGAATGAATTTCAGATGTTATTGTAGCTGCATGGATTGTAGTAACAGTAAAAAAGGATAGTGTCCAAATTTGAATGCCCTTTCTTAATTGATGATTTATCACTTTGACTCCTTAGACCACAATTTTGATTGATATAAATCACTGTATATAAAAATAAATAATATTGAAAGCCTCAAATGGTGTTTGATATCTCTTAGAGAATCACTTGCAAAAATCTCAAGATTGAAAATTTGGCAATTTTTGCTCATGCCGCCAAGGGTGCCGCCTAAGGTAATCCGCAGCTTGCATTTCCTGTAATCGGCTTAGTGTTCTTTTGAATTCATTAATCAATTCACCTTCAGTATAAAGTTCCTGCAAAGGGGTAGCTGCTGAGAGGATCAATTTAATTCCACGGTCATAAAGAACATCGATGAAATGCACGAGCATGATTGCAAAGACGGTATCTTTGGAGGTTAACATTGGTACTCCGCTGATAAAAACAGTGTCAAAGCGATCCGCAATTTCAAGGTAATCCAGTTGACTTCGCGGTAGGTTGCAAATTATTTTAAAATCAAACCAGATCAGATTTTCGCTGCATTTAATAAAAGGGATTTCCCGGTTTTGCACCAGAATAAATCCATTGCTTTCGTAATTTTCAGTTAAATTCCCAAACTGGTCATTCAAAATGGATTCAGTTGTTGCATTAAGCGGATAAAGGTAGGTTTGCAAAAGCAGCTCTCTTCCCAAGCGATAATCTTTTTTATGCACCAAATGCAAAACCTCGCAGCTGTTATTCAACAAATCAATTACAGGAAGGAAACGCTCGCGTTGCACCCCTTTTAAATACAGTTGATCAGGGAGGGTGTTTGAAGTCACTACCAGAACAATGCCGTTGGCGAATAACGCTTGTAAGAGTTCAGACAAAATCATGGCATAGGCCACATCATTGACCAAAAACTCGTCAAAACAAAGGAGGCGGATTGACTTACCCAGATCGGCTGCAATTTTTTTAAGCGGATCTTTTTGACCTTGGCGCCGCCGCAATTGACTATCAATTTGCTGCATAAAATGATGAAAATGAAAGCGCGCCTTTTTTGGCTCTTCAACCTGTTGATAAAATAAATCCATTAAATAGGTTTTTCCAACGCCCACTGGCCCAAACAAGTAAATTCCGCGAATTTTCTCCTTCCGCCAGGGTTGCCACCATGCAGGCTCGGGTCGATTTAGGTCATCGATAAGCCTTTGCATTGAGGCTAGAACCTTACGTTGTGACTCATCGTCTTTAATATCAGCTCTGGCTATTGCCTCCTCATAAGCATTGATAATCCTCATAAAGTTTTAACCTGATTGGTTACCGCTTCAATAAGAGTAGCTTTTAGCTCAAGCAATTTACCGTGAAAAAAATGGGTAGTATCGGGAAAACGAAACACAGGTAAAGCAAAAGGGGACTGATTTGCGAAATCTAAAACCGCTGTTAACGGGACCACTTCATCGTCATCGCCTTGAATAATCACCCAAGCCTTTGGCGCTGAAAATTGTTTGTAGTCATAATGATGAACAGGTGGCGCTATCGTAATAAGTAATTGATGAGCAGATTGCGCAGCTGCGCGGTAGGCAACATAGGAACCAAAAGAAAAACCAGCGAAAATGAATTGTAGATCTTCGCCCATTTCTTGCTGACAAAGTGTCTTTAATGTCAACATATCTTCACTTTCACCAATACCGGCATCATAAGATCCTTCCGAGAGCCCAACACCGCGAAAATTAAAACGAATACTGGGAATCTGAAGCTCTTTAAAGGCGCGCGCCATCGTGGTCACTACTTTGTTAGTCATTGTTCCACCCTGGAGAGAATGCGGATGACCAATCAGAGCAATTAATTTAGGATTTGCATCTGGCGGCACAGTTAAAATCGCTTCCAGTTGCCCTGCCAATCCCGAAAAGACAAAAGGATATTCGCCTGCTTGAGCTGTCTTATTTGATGGAAACATAAAAACCTTGCTGAAAATAAAACCTGAATTTTAACCCATCTTGCATTTTCTTGCCTGTCCTTTATGATCCTTGTCTTGCAGGATCAATAAAATCCTGACAAAAACGAGCATCGACTTGAATTTTTAGCGGTGACCCTTAAAAAACGTAAATTTTGGAGGACTTGATCCATGCGACAGGTACCTATTTATTTTGCTGACTCCTATTTTGGGTGGACAGCATGAACGTACATGATTTTAAAAGAAAAAAAGCGCAGCAATCAAAAATTACCATGCTCACCTGTTACGACTTTCCCTCTGCTCGAACCATTGCCGAATCCGAAATCGATTGCGTCTTGGTTGGCGATTCCGTCGCAATGGCTGTCCATGGCTATGAAAGTACCGTTATGGCTACAATGGAAATGATGGTTATGCATACAGAAGCAGTTAGACGTGGTCTCGCTAAACAATTTTTAATTACTGACTTGCCTTTCTTAGGCCATCGCAGTTCTCAGCAAGAAACGGTCTCATCGGTAAAGCGTCTAATGCAAGCCGGTGCGCAAGCGATAAAAATTGAAGGCGGCGATGAGCATACTTGTCAAACAATCGCTTTTTTAGTTGCTTCAGGAATTCCTGTCATTGGTCACATCGGCTTAACACCTCAGTCAATTCATCAATTAGGCGGTTATAAAGTTCAGGGCAGAGAGCAGGAACAGGCCGCTAAGCTTTTAAAACAAGCCGCCAACCTAGAAGCGGCTGGCTGTTTTGCACTGGTTATCGAATGCGTACCGCAATTATTGGCAAAAACAATTACCGAATCTTTGACTATCCCCACTATTGGTATTGGAGCGGGTCTTTATACGGATGGTCAAGTTCTTGTTTGGCATGATCTTTTAGGCTTACAAACGGATTTCAAGCCTAAATTTTTAAAGCAATACGCCAAAGGCAAGGAAATGGTGTTAGCTGCGATCAATGACTACGCAAAACAAGTACAAAAAGCAGAGTTTCCAAGTGAAGAATATGTTTTTTAATTGGATTATCTTGGTTGATGGCGAGCACCCCTCTATCAAAACGTCTTGGTTTTTTAAGGAAGGCTTTTATGAAAGTTTTTGAAAATTTGGACGAATGGCTAAGCTATCGAAACTCATTGCCCGCAAATCTATCGCTTGGATTTGCGCCTACAATGGGCAATCTTCATGCAGGGCATGCGTCATTATTTGCCCAAAGCAAAAAGGAGAACGATTGTACCGTGGCCAGTATTTTTATAAATCCTACCCAATTTAATCGTGTTGAAGATTTGAGCTCATATCCCCGCTCATTGAGTTCTGATATAAATTTATTAGAAAAAGCCGGCGTCGACTACTGCTTGCTGCCTACGGAACAGGCAATCTATGCAGATGCTTATCGGTTTAAACTACAAGAATCGGTTCTTTGTCAGTTGCTCGAAGGCAAGCACCGCCCTGGGCACTTTAATGGCGTTCTAACGGTAGTTATGAAATTACTTAATCTCGTTAGGCCTAAAACCGCTTATTTTGGTGAAAAGGATTATCAGCAATACTTGTTGATTAGAGATATGGCGGCTGCTTTTTTTATGGGTATCAACATAAAAGCATGCCCCACAGTTCGAGAAGAAAGCGGTTTAGCTTATAGTTCACGCAACAATCGCTTAAATGCAGAACAACGCCTTAAGGCTGAACAATTTGCAAGCCTTTTTCACCAGAAAAAATGTGCTGAGCTACTTTTAGATGAGCTTAAAAATAAGGGCTTTGAAGTGGAATACCTGGAAGAATATGAAGGAAGACGTTTCGCAGCAATTATAATCGGTGATATCCGATTGATTGATAATTACGCACTTTAAAAAATATGACCTTTCGCTTTTAAGATAAACTGGCTCAATCTTGACTATAATTATTAGGAAATCCGAATAATTAAAAGCCAGGGAGGCTGAGCCAGTTGATGAAGCAACAATCACTAAAAAAATCAGCCTTTCCAAGCCTTAAAAAAGCAGACAAAATTCCATTACCTACCAACCTCTTCAATGAACTTGTCGATATGCTTTATCGACAAAATGCTGTAGCTATCACGACTCAATTGCTAGCCGGCCTTTGCCTTATAATTGGCCTGTGGGAAATTCAATCACCTCAGCTCATCATTACCTGGTTAATATATATGTTGACCATTTTTATCTTTTGGTATGGGATTACCCTTTACTATCGCAAGAAAAAAAGACACTTTAAACAATATCATTGGTTAGTTATTTTGGCCGTTTGTATTCTTTTATCAGGAATTGGCTGGGGGGTTGCGGGTTCGATTCTCATTCCTGCCAATCATCTTTTTCACCAAACCTTTGTGGTTATTCTATTATTTTCAATAACTTCTACTTCAATTGCTTTTTTCTCGCCCATCATTCTTATTTACTCATTTTTCTTATTTTCCGCATTCATCCCTTTTGAAATCTGGCTATTTGCCCAAGGCGAAACTTACTTACTTTTGGGTCTGTTCGGCTTAGTATATATGGTAGTGATTTTGGCAAGTTCCTATTATTTGAATCAATTTCTCATTGATACTCTGCGCTTGCGATTTAAAAATGAGAGCCTTGATACCCTTAATCAATTATTAGAAAAGCGAGTCACTAATCGCACAGAAGAGCTGGAAAAAGCGCTTGCCATTACAAAATCTACCCTTGAATCCACAGCTGATGGAATTTTGGTCATTAATCTTGAAGGAAAAATTGGGTATTACAATCATAAATTTCTGGATATGTGGAAAATTTCAGATTTAATCGTCGAAAAACCTGATTTAGAATCTCTTGTTGAAGAAATTTCCAAAAAAATTAAAGATCCTAAGGGATTTCGCAAGCTTTTAGCTGAAATAAAAAAAAATCCGCGTCATGAAAATTTCAATGAAATTGTTATGAAGGATAACAAGGTTTTTGAATGGTATTCCAAACCTCAATTAATGCGTAATTTAATAGTTGGACATGCCTGGAATTTTAGGGATATAACTGTCAGAAAGCAGATGGAGCGTCAATTGGCTTATCAGGCAAACCATGACCTGCTAACCGGATTACCAAATCGAACTTTACTTTTTGACCGAATTAATCAAAGTATTACTTACGCTAAACGCTATCAAACACAGGTATATCTTTTATTTCTGGACATCGATAATTTCAAATTAATTAATGATAATCTTGGTCATAATATGGGTGATGTTCTCCTGCAAGAAATTGCCAGACGCTTGAAAGAAAGTACCCGAGAATCGGATACCGTAGCCCGCTTTGGCGGTGATGAGTTTGTGATTTTATTTATAACAAATAAATATAGCGATATTTTAAAGCTGTCCAAAAATATACTTACCCAAATCACTAAGCCCATGGAAATAGCTCAAAATGAACTAGTTGTTACTGCGAGTATCGGCGTAAGTATTTCCAAATGATGGCGAAGATGCGCCTACCCTGCTTAAAAACGCTGATATGGCCATGTATTTAGCCAAGAGCCATGGTCGTAATAATTGTAAACTTTATGATGAAACGATGAAGCATCGCTCCGAAAAAACCCTGGCTATTCAAATGGAATTGAGAAATGCCTTGGTGAATAATGAATTTTATCTTCTTTATCAACCGATTATTAATTTAAAAACCGGTAAAATCAGTAGCGTTGAAACCCTGCTGCGCTGGAATCATCCTACAAAAGGTGTGATTCAACCTTTGCAATTTATTCCAATAGCTGAAGAGTCCCGCATCATTATTCTTCTTGGTGAATGGGTTTTTCGAAATGCTTGTATGCAAAATAAAATTTGGCAAACAATGGGACTTAAACCTATTCCAGTGGCTATAAATGTTTCCGGAATTCAAATGATGCGGGACAACTTTGCCGACCTTATCAGACAGGTCATTGATGATTCTCAATTGCCTCCGCAATATATCGAGATTGAATTAACGGAAAGCAGCATCATGGATGACAAACAGCAAAATATACATACTTTACAAAGGATTAGAGAAATGGGAGTGAGCCTAACGATTGATGACTTTGGTACTGGATACTCGAGTTTGAATTATTTACGGGAATTTCCGGTTAATAAGCTAAAAATCGATCAATCCTTTGTTCGCGATTGCAATATAAACACTAATGGCGCTTCGATAGTTGATGCAATTATCGCCATGGGCCATGGTTTAAAACTCACGGTGCTGGCAGAAGGGATTGAAACAATTGACCAACTTCGGTTTTTAAAGGAATGCGGCTGTGATGAAGGACAGGGATTTTTTATTGGTCAGCCAATGTCTGCAAATGACTTTGCCGAGCATTTAGGTCCTGATAGTAACTTTGTTGAACAATAGAGCTTTTAAAAATGCTTTAAAGTGAGGCCCCAGTATAAGCCTCTTTTGCCAGAGTTAGACGTTTTTCTAATTCACCAAGCTCTGCTTGAAGCTTTAACACCCTTTGGGTGTCACCTTTTTCTTGCTTTTGAGTGAGGGTTTTTATCATAGCCTGTTGCTGACGTCTGAGTTGCTCAATATCTTTTTCCAAAGTTTGTAACCATTGCTGGCGAGTACTAATTTGTTCCAAACCAAATTTCATCTTTGCTTGCGCCTTTGGTTTATTCGTCTGTAAATGGCATAGGGTTACTAAAACTGAAATCTTTTGCTGGATTTTTGCTGCGAGATAAAAGGAACTGTATTCACTTTTTTGACGAGCTAAATGGGAAATATCGCTTTTTATCTCATCAACACAGGCGGCAGCAGTCATTTCAAGACGCTGACGGAATAAGCCTCGGGGCAAGGAATTTAAAGATAGTGCTGCACCAAATGAATTTATTTTCCATTCCAGCTCGGGTAAACGTTCTGATAATTGTTTTAATAAATCCTTGTTATCCATTCACTTACCAATAGCCGCAAGCCGCTGAATCGTTGCTAACTGTCGATTTTGCAGCCAGGAACTAACAAAAGGCGGCAGACACATCAAGACAAGACCAATAATAAGCGTCAATTCATAACGAAAAATAGAGCCAACATTAATGCCATCAGGAGGCATAAAACTCACAACCAGCGTGGTTAATGCACCGATAGAGCCAACACCGGCCACAAACAACATTCCTGCTAAGCCACCAGGTATTTGAAAAGCACGGGGTTTATCAGCCGCGCTGAAACGCAATTTGATAGCCGCAGCAAACATTAGCAAGTACATCAACATATAAAGTTGAGCCGCTAAAGCAGTTAGTAACCAGTATGAGCCATTGACTGAGGGCATGAAGAGGAACAAAGTCGATAGAAAAGTAACGATAATAGCCTGGGTGATGAGCATAACAATTGGCGCCCCATGACGGTTTGCCCGAAGAAAAAATCCTGGCAGATTGCCGTCCTCACCAGCAACTAATAAACCTTTTGTCGGAGCAATAATCCAGTTTGAGACACCACCAAGACCACCCATCACCAACATAAGTGCAACCACAGGCATTAGCCAAATAAGATGATATTGAGAAAAAAAGGCATCAAAAGCTTGCATAATTCCAGCAACCAGATTTATTTTCTCATGGGGTAAAACAACGGCAATTGCTAAAGAGCCTAAAATTAAAGTACTTAAGATAATTAGAACTGAATAAATCAAAGCCCGAGGAAAAGCACGCTGCGGGTTATCAACATCATTGGCATGGACTGTAGCAATTTCAATTCCACAAAAAGACATCATAATTGCGGTTAAGGAAACCCAGAGCGATTGTTCATGCCAGTGCGGGCTAAGGCTTTGACTATCAAATTGCACTTGAGAAGGATTACCGCCCAAAAGCCAGGTCGCTCCTAAACCAATAATTAGCCCCATGGGCAACAATAAACCAGATATCGCGCAAACATTTGAAAATAGGGCTGATGAGCGCATACCTTGCATATTTACCAGAGTTGTACCCCAAAATGAAAAAACAATAACTAACCATAGAAAATAGGGGTTGGAGGCTAAGCCAGGATTTATTAAATATCCAATGGTACCGGCCACGAAGGATAAAATTGTCGGATACCAGATAACATTTTCAATCCACTGCAGCCAGATTGCCAGAAAACCGATTTTTTTACCAAAGGCTTCCTTCACCCATATATAAATCCCGCCCTGCTTAGGCCATCCTGACGCAAGCTCAGCTGAAACCAGTGCTGTTGGAAGAAGGAAAAATAAGGCTCCCATAATAAAAAATGCTATTAGTTGGCTACCAAATAAGGCGGTGGCGGGTAAATTTCGGATGGAGTCCACGGAGCCGACGGTTATCATTGTTAGACTAAAAATCGTTAAAGCGTGCTTTTTAGAACTCATTGCATTCCTTCTCTGCTATTACAAATATTCGCAAATTACCATTGTAGCCGGACAAGCTTAAGATAACCTTAATAATCGTGTAAAAAATAATCAAAATTGCTGCATCTTCTAATAAACTGTTCTGACAATTTAACTGCTTAATCATAAATTGATTGTTGCCTGAACTGGCTTGACAGCTTTTTTGCCTTTGCAAAGAATTCAAATCTTGATTTTAATTGACGTATTTGTAGATTACTTAATTTATCAAAACTCAGCAATAGAGAAATAATCCGTAATTCTCCCTTCTACTTTAAGAGAAGGGAGTCTAATGCTAACAGGTAAATTTTTTAAACCCGTTCTAATTTTATTTACAAGTTAATACACTTCTTCCATTGGCGTTCAACAGATTATCTAAAAGCTCACCCGTGCGATTTGATAACATTCCGGCACGAAGATCAGGGAAGCGTTTATCTTTTTCGATTCTTTCAACAGCAACTGCAACGGTCATTTCCGGTTCTTTACCAATTCTTAGTAATTCCTCTAAACCAGTAACTTTTTTATTTTTCCTCTCTCTATAGAAAAAGGAAAAACAAGAAGTCACTTCTTCTCTTAATTCACTAATTCGCGTGAGAATCGCATCTATTTGCTCATTAGAAAAACAGGATTTATTTTGATTAGTTTCCAATGCGATGAGGGAATTGTCTTCATTGGAATGGAAAAGTTTTTGCTTAACTTCAGCATTTGAAATTGGGTTGGCTTCTGCAATTCCTTTTTTGAAAAACCCTATATTCACCTTTGTGTCTTCATCATTTGTTAAATGCCTCAATCTTTCAAGCGCTCCGTTGTTTTGCAGCTCAGTCGCCAATTGATAGGCGGCTTTTATCCCTTCGGAGCTTGCCAATTTGCCTATATAATCAAAAAACTCCTTTCTGGACGGTTTACCATAACAACAAACATTAGCGAAAATTTTATCGATAGCCTGCTGACTTGGTTTGGTGAAAGAATCTTCGATGAGAAATTTAACAATTTCGAAAGGAACTGTTTCATCAAACCAGGCTCTTTCCAAAATATTTTCAATAACATCCTCACTTGGTGGATTAGCGCTATTCATGCACAAAGTTCTTACAAATTCCCAATCGCACTCATCACCTGCAGCACTTAAAGCCTGGTTGATATGATGCTGAGCGGGCTTTATGTCTCCATCCAGACGAAGGAAGTATTTGGCTAAATCCTTTTTTACCGAAAAATGTTTCAAAATATCGGTAACAGCCGCTGAAATATTGGGCTTATTCGTTGATTGCTCACAAAACACCTTAATCAAATTTAGATCGCCCGACGTATTAGCACCCCCGACCAGCTCAAACAAAATTGTTTCAAGAGCTTCGGAGCTAGCCGCATTTTCTTTCCCCTCGCGCGTCGATAAATCAATTAATAATTCGTCCTTATAAACCGTATAAGCTAAGTCGAAAACGGTATCTATCGCTTCTTGACTTGGCTTATTTTCCTCTTTCAAATTTAATAGATAGTGAATGTAAGGCCAGTGAGTCGATTCCTCATATTCTTTTATTTTTAATTTACAAATAGTGATTAATGTTGAACTGACATCCGCTTGGGAAGGTTTAAAGACCGATTGTTCAAATAAAGAAGTCATCAAAGTAAAGCCTAATTCGCCTATTCCTGCTTGCTCTAATACCTTACCAAGTGCTTTGGAACTTGGCGGATTATCTTTAGATTCACATAATGTTTTAATGAAATCCCATTCCTTTATAGTGATTAGGGATTCTATAACAGCATCAATTGCTTTTTGATCAGGCTTAATTTCTGAATTGAGGGAAGCAAGAAATTTGGTATACATCAGATTTTTAGGAAAATTTGTTTTCAAGGAGTCTGTCAAAGCATCCGAGACTATTTTACTCGTAAGTTTGTTAGCACTTTCGCAAATGGCTATTATGATTTTTAACGATTTTAAATCATTGGTAAATTTGACTAATTCAATAAATTTCTCCGACAAGACTGTTAGTCCAGGCGCATTATCTTTACTGAGTTGACATAATTTGCTGATCAAAGTTAATTTTTTTGAATTTACTGCTCCCAAAAAAGCTTTCTCTATGGCTTTTTGATTAGGCTTATTAGCGCCTTCAAGTGCGCATAGATATTCAATGTAATTCCAATATACCGAATTTGCTAATGACACTTTTGATTTGCAGATAAGTCTTAGAGCAGCAGAAACATCGTTTTGATTAGGTTTGTTTGTACTATTCTCAAACAAAAATTTCATATTTTCGAAAAAATTATTTTCGTCTTTTATTTGCTCATACAAAATTTTGCCAAGCATTTCTGAAGAAGGGGCATTATCAGTTGGAAACTGGCATAAAAGCCTAAAAAAATCCCAATCATTATTTTGGGAAGCCAGATGCAAAACTTCATCAATCGCAGATTGTTGCGGTTTAGTATCAACCGTTAGAGTAGAGAGATATACGATAACTTTTATTTTTTCACTATAGGTAAGGCCTTCTAATTTACAGAACTGGATCAAGCCTTCTGTTACTGCTGTACTTTTTACAGCAGCGGATTCACAGAAATATTGCATAACAAGAAAGCGACCACTTAGCACAGAATTAATAAAAGCTTTGGTTAAATCAGCTTCACCCGGCGCCTCTTCTTGGGGCAAAGCACAGAATATTTTGATTTGTTCAACATCATCTTTATTAACTGCTTCATCTAGTTCTTTCAATTGAGTGAAGGGCACTTTTTTCTCCATTTGAACTTATAGTCCTAAAAATTAGCAAAAACACTAACATAGAATTTTAAATGGAGTCAATCTGAAAAAAAAGTGGATACTACGGATGGAATTCGATCGAAATCAACAACTTAGGTTATGGAAACTTGATGCCAGGTGAGAAATTTTAAATGAATTAATTAAATTCAGAGTTCTTTTAACATTTTAAAAGATAAGGCCCTAATCAAGATTATTGAGCGACTTTAAACCCTCATTAATTCAAGTATACTCATTTCAAATAGATCTAAAAAAAGCGCTAATGAATCGACCTTTCTTGATTAATGTATTCATTGTTCTTGCAGCCGCCTGCATAATTGTCCCCTTAGCTAGCCGTTTTAAACTCGGCTCTATTCTTGGCTATCTCATCATTGGAGTTTTGATTGGGCCTTTCGGTTTCAAGTTAATTGGAAACGCTGACGAAATTATGCATTTTGCCGAATTTGGCGTCATTATGATGCTTTTTCTTATCGGCATGGAATTGGATCCAGAAACCCTGTGGCGCCTTCGCAAAGCGATTGCGGGTTTAGGTTCTTTGCAAGTTATTCTCACTACAGCCGTCTTGAGCCTCTGTGGCCTTGCGCTTGGGTTTGATTGGCGTACAAGTCTGGCGGTCTCAATGGCGCTTTGTCTTTCTTCAACTGCACTTGTTTTACAAATGCTTCAAGAAAAAAACCTTATGCACACTACTACTGGCGAAACCTCCTTTGCCATTTTGCTCTTTCAGGATATTGCGGTAATTATCATCCTCATTATTATGCCTTTGTTAGTAGCCCAAGGAAATGCGCCGATTGAACATTTTGGTTTAATAAGTTCTTTTTCTGGTTTGGCCAGGGCAGGAATAATTACTGCAGTGATTGGAGGAGTCATTATTCTCGGAAATTATTTTTCACATTATTTTTTCTATCTGATTGCGAAAACAAACCTTCGGGAAGTATTCACCGCCACTTCACTAGCTTTGATTGTGGGAATTACCTTATTAATGCAAGCGATTGGTATGTCGCCAAGTTTAGGCGCCTTTGTTGCTGGCGTTGTTTTAGCCAACTCCGAATACAAGCGCTCTTTGGAAACTGACATCGAACCTTTTAAAGGTTTGTTATTGGGTTTATTTTTTATATCAGTAGGCATGCGAATGGATTTTTCTATTCTGGTTCGTTTTTTTATTCCTTTATTGAGTCTAGTTTCAGCTTTGATATTAATTAAAGCTTCCATTCTTTTCTTTCTAGGCCGTGTTTTTGGGCTTACTAAAGCACAGGCAATCGGCATTGCACTAGGCTTGTCGCAGGGTTCTGAATTCGCCTTTGTACTATTCCAATATGCAAATACTTTAGGGGTAATCACTGCCGATATTGCTAATTTTTTAATTCTCGGCGTTGCTCTATCGATGGCAGCCACACCCATTATTATGTTGGCTTATCGGCGACTGGTTTTACCCCTCTTTTTGAGTCCAATAAAACGCCAATACGACCAGGTCGATGAGCAAAACGCTGTAATTCTTGCAGGTTATGGCCGGTTTGGCCAAATTATTGGCCGCTTTTTAACTGCCCAAGGTATTAAAATCACTATTTTAGAAAAAGACCCTGAGCAAATTGAATTACTGCGAAAGCTTGGCTTTAAAGTTTATTTTGGGGACGCTTCTCGGCTGGATTTACTGAAAAATGCTGGAGCCGAAACTGCGACGCTTTTAATAGTCGCTATTGATGATCCAGATACCTCTTTAGAAATAGCAAGGCTTACCAAGCAGGAATTTCCTAAGCTTAAAATCTATTCGAGAGCACGTAACCGCAGACACGCCTACGAATTAAATAAAGCTGGTGTAATCTATTTCAAGCGTGAAACCTTCGATTCAGCCCTTAAAATGGCGCAGGATTTAATGGAATTTCTAGGATATAATTCAGATACAATGCGCAGAAAAGCTCGGGCCTTCGCTCAACATGATGAAGCTTCTCTTCACAAATCCTTTGAATTTTTTAATGAAAAAAAGGAATTATTAAGTTTCACCAAACATGCAATGGGTGAACTAGAACATATCCTGCAAGACGACAAACTCTCAGGAAAACAAAGAAAGAGAGTTATCAAGGCCTCTGGAAAATAGAGGCCTAAGTGGATTTGATTAGAGACTATGCTCTTTATAGCGTTCAATCGAACTCATGATTTCACGATGTGCAGCTTCTGGACCTTCCCAGCCCTCTAGCTTGACCCATTTACCATCTTCCAAGTCTTTATAATGCTGGAAAAAATGTTCCAAAGTGACCAATTGGTGTTTTGGTAAATCTTCGTAGGTTTTTATTGATTCATACATTTTGCAAATTTTAGAGATTGGAACAGCAAGTAATTTTGCATCAATACCAGCCTCATCGGTCATTTTAAGCATACCCACAACACGGCAGGAAATGACTGAACTACTAATTAAGGGCACTGGTGTTATTACTAATACATCTACCGGATCGCCATCTTCGGAAAGGGTATTGGGGATGTAACCATAATTGGTAGGATAAAACATGGCAGTAGAAACAAAACGATCTACAAAGAGAGCACCACTAACTTTATCAACTTCATATTTCACTGGCGCGCCATGCATTGGAATTTCAATGATGACATTAATTACTTCAGGTACGTTTTTGCCACTTTCAACATCCATTAAACTCATTTATTCACTCGCTGACTGATATAAAGACCGGCTATTATGCGCAAAATAGCTAAAAAAGGCAAAATAAGCCAAGTCTTTATCTTAAAATGGAATCTAAAAAAGGGATCTGTCGTCCTTACCTCAGTCAGGGTATAATCTTTGATTTTTATTAAATCTGGATGAACATGGACTGCTTATTTTGTAAAATTGCAGGTGGTGAAATTCCCTCAAAAATTGCTTTCGAAGATCCGGAACTTATCGTCATTCACGACATAAAACCGCAGGCTCCCATACATATGTTAGTACTGCCTAAGCAACATATTGCTACAATTAATAATGTGGATAGTGAGAATGAAAAACTTTTAGGCCGAATGATCGTCACTGCAAAGAAAATGGCGAAGGCTGAAAAAATTTCAGAGGATGGCTATCGGCTTGTTTTTAATGTTAATTCTGGTGGCGGGCAGGACGTTTACCACATTCATTTACATATACTTGGCGGTCGCCAGATGAGCTGGCCTCCGGGATAGGATAAATATGATGCAAAACTTATACAAAAAAATCTTGGAAGAAATTGGTGAAGATGTTAATCGGGAAGGATTAAAAGATACTCCAAAGCGAGCTGCAAATGCTTTAAAGTACTTGACCAAAGGTTATCAGGATAATCTTGCAGAAATTATAAATGATGCATTGTTTGAGTCCGATATGAGTGAAATGGTTATCGTTAAAGGCATTGAATTGTATTCAATGTGTGAGCACCATCTATTACCCTTTTTCGGCACTTGTCATGTGGGTTACTTACCTGATGGTAAGGTTATTGGACTTTCAAAAATTGCACGTATTGTTGATTATTTTTCACGACGATTACAAATTCAGGAACGCTTAACTTCTGAAATTGCAGATTGTATTGAATCAATTACTGGAGCGCGTGGAGTTGCAGTGATAATTGAAGCAAGACATTTATGTATGATGATGCGGGGAGTTGAGAAACAAAACTCGTCAATGACAACTTCAATTATGTTAGGTGAAATGCGTGAAAATCATTCAAGCCGCAATGAATTTTTAATGCTGTTAAAGGGCTAATCATATAGTTAACATTGAAATAGTTCGGATGGGATCTGCTTATGAGAAGATCCCTTTACTTAACCACGCGAGTAGAATGCTTCCACTAAAGAACTAATCTTCTATTTCGTTAACTCATCCTGATTAGAATTAGCTCCTAAACTCCTTCATTTCAAAGTAAGATATCATTTTTTATTGACAATTTTATCTTATCCTTTCGAAACTATGCTTAGTAATTTTATAATTTATCAGGCTACGCTTAAATTTTTCACTACCATTTAACCTAATAAGAATTTTTAAAGATACTTATTCTCGTTAGCATTAATGGGTTACAACAATGTGAGAAGGGAATTCCTCACTGAATATAAAGTTATTGTATTCGATAGTTACCTGCTAACTTAGGACGGGTCCTATAGGTGCTCTAGAATGGAAGAATTAAATTTAATGACTTATTCTAAAAACAGGTAGTCGACATTGAATATTTTAAGTGTGATTAAGTGAAGAAGTTCTTTATCTAAAACTTAAGATATTTATCGAAATTTCTAGGGTTTAAAATTTTTTTAAAAAAAATAAAAACTGAGATTCTTTGGGTAGCGTAGTGAAGCAGTGGTATCTAAGATTTTAGAAAATAACACGAAGAAATTAGGGTTTTAAAACTCCTGATCAATTTTAACGATATGAAACTCTGCAGAAGATCTTACCCACTAGCATCGATGCTTTAATATTCAGCACACCGGTTTTGTGTTAAGTTCCGGCTAGCCTCAAACAAAGTTAGAAAGAAGAGGCTTTGCTAAAATTGAGTTCGACTCTAAATGGCAATTTTCTAATTTCCTTTAATTTTTATTAGCATTGAAAAGAGCATATTCCTTGATATATCGATATTAGATCATTCACTTGAACTTGAACTTGAACTTGAACTTGAACTTGAACTTGAACTTGAACTTGAACTTGAACTTGAACTTGAACTTGAACTTGATAAAGTATAATGCTGAGAGCAAATCCTGATAATAAAAGAAGGGGTTAAAATACTATTTAAAATTAGCTAAAAAAAGGAAAATTTAATTTAAAGAAAGTTTCAGGGGAAAATAAAGGCGGCTAAATTAAAGCCGCCTTTATTTTTAAAATTAATCTTCTTTATGAGATTCTGACTCATCTTTTGCAGCAGAGAGAGTTTCTGATACAGCCTCTTCTTCAGCTTCTGCTGGTGCTGCTGATTCGGCTTGATCTGCAGGAGCAGCCTGTTGTGGTTTGCCTTTCCACTCAAGTTTCACTCGGCCCTGCTTATCAACACCTGCTACAAAAACCTCAATCTCTTGGCCTTCGCTCAGCATCGATTCAACTTTCTGTGTACGGTCAGAACAGATTTGAGATATATGAAGCAGACCATCTTTACCAGGAAGTAAATTAATAAAGGCACCAAAATCAACTATTTTAGAGACTTTTCCTTTATAAGTTTGCCCAACTTCAACTTCAGCGATTAAGGCTTTAATCTGCCGTTGCGCTTCTTCAAGCGCGTCTGCATCTGGAGAGAATAATTGCACTGTTCCACTATCATCAATATCAATAGCAACACCGGTACTTTCAATCAAACCTTTTATAGTAGAACCGCCTTTACCAATAATTGTGCGAATTTTATCTTCAGCAACTTTCATGGTCGTTATTCTAGGAGCATGTTGAGAAAGCTCTTCCCGATGTTCTGATAATGAGTTATTCATTACACCAAGAATATGCAAGCGACCAGCCAAAGCCTGTTCAAGAGCTTGTTCCATAATCTCTTTTGTAATTCCAGTGATTTTGATATCCATCTGTAAAGCGGTAACCCCTTTTTCGGTACCAGCCACTTTGAAATCCATATCACCTAAATGATCTTCATCGCCGAGAATATCGGTTAAAACTGCAAAGCGATCGCCCTCTTTTATAAGTCCCATAGCTACACCAGCAACGGGTGCTTTAAGAGGAACACCTGCATCCATCAATGCTAAACTGGTTCCACAAACGGTTGCCATTGAGCTTGAACCGTTTGATTCAGTAATTTCAGAAACTATTCGTAAAACATAGGGAAATTCGCTAGCCGTTGGTAAAACAGCCATCATAGATCTTTTAGCTAAACGGCCATGACCTATCTCACGACGCTTAGGACTGCCGACCATTCCAGTTTCACCCACTGAATAGGGGGGGAAATTGTAATGAAGCATAAAGCGATCTTTGCTTTCACCAATTAAACTATCAAGAGTTTGTGCATCACGATCGTTGCCTAGAGTGGCCACCACAATAGCCTGCGTTTCACCACGAGTAAATAATGCTGAACCATGAGTTCTTTCCAAAAATTTGGTACGAATAGCAATCGGTCGCACGGTTTTTTGATCCCGACCATCAATACGTGGCTCGCCATCAAGAATACGATTACGTACGATTGATTTTTCCAATGAATCTAAAATTTCTGAAATCGCTTCCGCTTTAATATTTTCATGTTCTGCGCAAATGGTATCGCTGATTTGCTTTCTTAATTCATCAAGACGCTGATAGCGTTGTTGCTTGTCTTTAATCAGATAAGCTTCAGTTACAGATGCAGATGAAAGCTCGCTAACGCGCGCCTCCAATTCTGAATCAACAGGAACCGGAGCCCAATCCCAGGACGTTGCTCCAACCTCAGCAGCCATTTCTTTAATCGTATTAATAACGCCTTTCATCATTTCATGGCCATAGAGTACAGCGCCAAGCATTATTTCTTCGCTTAATTCATTCGCTTGGGACTCTACCATGAGAATTGCATCATCGGTACCAGCTACTACAAGATCCAAATCAGATTCAGCAATTTGCTTATGGCTTGGATTCAATAGGTAAATGCCATCTTTGTATCCCACACGAGCAGCTCCGATTGGGCCTTTGAATGGAATACCGGAAATAGCCAGTGCAGCAGAGGCTCCGATCAAAGAAACGATATCAGCAGGAGCTTCAGGATTTAGCGAGAGTACAGTTGCAATAATTTGAACTTCGTTACGAAAACCTTCTGGAAATAAGGGACGAAGCGGACGATCGATAAGTCGGGAGATGAGAGTTTCACTTTCACTTGGACGACCTTCACGCTTGTTAAATCCGCCAGGAATTTTTCCAGCGGCAAACGATTTTTCCTGATAATTTACAGTCATCGGGAAGAAATCATTTTTTTCGCCCCCATCTTTACGTCCAACTACTGTAACCAAAACCTGTGTGCCAGCCATAGTGGCAAACACTGCCCCATGGGCCTGTCTCGCAATTTCACCTGTTTCAAGTACAAGAATGTGTTCGCCGAATCTTATTTCTTTAGTGATTTTAGCCACGTAAGTCACCTCTTTATTTTATTTGTATCTATAACGCATAAAGCAGCCGGAATCGGCTACCAGAAAATTCTATTTTGTTTAAAAAGCAATAACAAAAAAGGCGCAAAAAACTGCGCCTTTCATTTCGATTGGGAAATTGCAAGTCAGTTTCACTGAGCTTTGCTAAACGAATCAATAAGAATCTCTTAATCCTAAATTTTGGATGAGAGTCTGATAACGAGCCTGATCATTCCTTTTCAAATACTTGAGCAGCTTACGACGCTTGTTCACTAACTCTTGCAAGCCTCTACGCGAATGAAAATCCTTTTTATTAATTTTAAAATGTTCTGTTAAGTATTTAATACGTCCAGTTATTAAGGAAACTTGAACTTCTGGCGAGCCAGTATCATTATCAGCTCGTTTGTATTCATTAACAATTTCTGCTTTTTGTGCGCTAGTTAGCGACATCGTTCACTCCTGGAGATAGCTAAGTGTTTATTCAAAGGGAAGCATTCTACCAAGGCACGTGCCGATACACAAGTGCTAGATGATATTTTTATACTTAGAATAGTGCTACTAGCTAAAATGAGAAATGATCTCTTAAAAACCAGGATAGGATAAATAATATACTTTTAAATATTATTCAATGAAGTTAAAAATCTCTCGCTTTCCATTTACAGTTTTCGCATATGCTGAAGATAAGAAAAAGAAAATTTTGATGACTTGCAAAGTAAGCATTGAAGATAGTAATTTTGAGGCCAATTTTAGGCTTCGAACGCTAGTAAACGTTGAACCGATAGCTTAGATTCATTTAGTTTACCTAAACCAACAAAATGCCCAATTTCATTATAGAGGCGCACTAAATTATCCTGCTCTAATTCAATGGAAGCTTTGGCTAAGGTTTTACCTTGACGCAGAGCAAGAATTTCATCGACTAACAAGGTTAACGAGGGTAAATAGTTAATGGCTCTATCGATAGGCAAGAGACAATCTAATAATTCTTGTTCTGTTTTATTCTCGAGCGCTTCTAAGGTATAAGTTGGTTCGTTGGCAAAACCCGCTGTATATAAGCGGTGCAATTTTGTTACATGTGCACCAACACCAAGATGATTGCCGATATCTTCTATGAGATTCCGAATATACGTTCCCTTCGTACAGACTACCTTAATATCAAATTCTTTTCCGTCAAATCCAACTAATTCTAGCACATGAATGGTAATCTCTCGCGCCTCACGTTCAATCGTTATACCTTCACGAGCATATTTGTAAAGCGGAGTTCCCTTGTGCTTAAGGGCGGAAAACATAGAGGGAATTTGTTTAATTTTGCCCTTAAAATGTTTGAATGCGTTTTCCAATTCTGTTTGTGTAATGTTAAATGAAGCGGTGTTATTTATAATTTCACCCATAGCATCTGCAGTATTGGTTGTGATTCCAAGCAATCCTTGCGCTTCGTAACATTTATCTGCGTCAAGTAAATATTGCGATAATTTGGTAGCCTCGCCAAAGCAAATCGGCAGCATGCCTGTTGCCAGGGGATCTAAACTGCCGGTATGTCCTGCTTTTTTTGCTCGATATAAATGCTTGACACGCTGCAGTAGAGCATTTGAAGTAAGTCCCTGCGACTTATTGAGAAGTAATATTCCATTTATGGATTTTTTAAGCTCAACTTTGCTCATCATTCTCGTCAAGTGGATTCACATCATCAATTAAACGGCTCAAACGTCTGCCATATTCAATTGATTCATCATAGACAAAATGTAGTTGTGGAACCGTGCGAAGCTTGACGCTTCGGGCTAAGGCTTTTCGCAAATAAGGAGCGGCTGAATTTAAAACCGTTTCTGTTTCTGCAATATCTGCATTTAAAACCGTAAAATACACTTTGGCATGGCTTAAATCCGCGGCTACCTTAACTGTTGAGATAGTAACAAAGGCCGGTAATCGCGGATCCTTAACTTCCTGCTGAATGATTTGCGACAGTTTGCGTTGCATCATTTCGGCAATTCGGTCTGTTCGCTTAAAATCGCTACTCATAAATCTCGCTTTATTTCGACTGTTTCAAAAACTTCAATGAGATCGCCTGGTTTAACATCATTATAATTTTTTACACCAATACCACATTCAAAGCCTTGGCGAACTTCAATGACATCATCTTTAAAGCGACGTAATGATTCCAAAGTTCCTTCATAAATTACGACATTATTTCTAAGTACACGAATTGGGTTATTGCGTTTGATTGTACCTTCAACAACCATACAACCAGCAATTGCTCCTATTTTTGGGGAACGGAACACATCACGAACTTCAGCAATACCCACAATTTCTTCTTTAAACTGGGGCGACAACATACCTGTTAAGGCGCCTCTCACTTGGTCTACTATGTCATAAATAACACTGTAATAGTTCAAGCTAACAGCTTCTTGCTCTGCCAAACGTTTGGCACCACCATCAGCACGTACGTTAAAGCCAATAAGGATTGCATTAGAGGCTATCGCTAAGTGAACATCTGATTCAGTTATTCCACCTACACCACTGGCGATAATTTCAACTTTTACTTCATCTGTTGACAACTTCACCAAGGCGTCGGAGATTGCTTCAATAGAACCCTGCACATCGGCCTTTAAAACAACTGTCAATACTTTGGCTTCTGCAATAGTCATGTTCTCAAAGATACCTTCCATTGAGGTTTTTTGTCTTCTAGCTAATTTAACATCACGGAATTTTCCTTGGCGGAATAATGCAACTTCACGAGCGCGTTTCTCATCAGGAACTACGACAGCGTCGTCGCCTGCATGAGGGATGGCAGAAAGTCCAAGCACTTCAACCGGAGTGGAGGGTCCTGCGCTATCTACCAGAGTGCCATTATCGCTTACCAAAGCACGCACGCGTCCATATTGCAGACCAGCGAGTAAAATATCTCCTCGGTGTAAAGTACCACTTTGTACAAGAATTGTGGCTACAGGACCACGGCCCTTATCCAATCTTGATTCAATAACAACGCCCTTCGCGGCACCATCAGTATTTGCTCTTAATTCTAAAACTTCAGCTTGAAGTAAAATAGCATCTAATAATTCATCAATACCCAGCCCGGATTTTGCAGAAATTTGGACATACATGGTATCTCCACCCCAAGGTTCAGGAATAACATCGTAGGCTGACAATTCATTCATAACCCGATCTGGATCTGAGTCTGGTTTATCCATTTTATTTATTGCGACAATAATAGGCACCTTTGCAGCTTTAGCATGTTGAACTGCTTCAACTGTTTGAGGTTTTACTCCATCATCTGCAGCAACTATTAATATGACAATATCGGTTGCCTGCGCTCCGCGAGCACGCATTGCGGTAAACGCAGCATGGCCTGGGGTATCCAGGAAAGTAATATCGCCTTTTTCTGTACTTACATGATAAGCACCAATATGTTGGGTAATTCCACCTGCTTCCCCCGCAGCTACCTTAGTTCTTCTTATGTAGTCGAGTAATGAGGTTTTTCCGTGATCCACGTGTCCCATAATAGTTACAACTGGTGCACGAGATTCAAGGTGGCTTCCTTTGGTTAAGGCATCGCCTAAATCATCTTCTATTGCACTTTCTTTTAGTAAATGTGGTTTATGACCCATTTCTTCAACCACAATAACTGCAGTGTCCTGATCAATAACCTGATTAATTGTAGCCATTGCACCAAGGCCAATCATGACTTTAATTACTTCTGCTGCTTTTACAGACATCCGTTTGGCAAGCTCGGCAACAGTAATAGTTTCCGGGATAGCAACATCGCGAACAACTGGAGTTGTAGGCATTGCGAATCCGTGTGTCAAAGCCTCCTCTGCTTCACGATATTTTTCAGACTTTTCAGAGCCTTTGCGTCTTTTAACCTTGCCTCGTTTGTGACGCCCTTGTATACCTCGATCATCATCATCTGGTTCGGGTGCAACATATTTAGCTTTCTTTTTAGCCTTTTTGAAATCAGTTTCTGAAACGGTTTCTGTTTTTTCGCCGTGTTTTTTCTTTTGCTTTTCAACCTTGACTTCTTCTGCAATAGGCTTAGTTAGCGGATTATCTACTTCTATTGGTAAGGAGGCTTCCTGTATATCAGCAGCAACCTCTGAAATGTTATTTGCTTCTGGCAACCTTTGTAGATCATTAGCAGCCTGCTCATTTGCAGCATTATCAGAAGATTCACCTGGAATTTGATTTAATGTCATTTCATCATTTACTGACAAATCTCCATTAATAAGATTTTCGTCATGTTCTTCCGTTTCATTCTCAACTTGTTGTTCAATTAGCGAACTACGTTTTACGTAGGTCCTTTTCTTACGTACTTCAATATTTACTGTCTTCCCGCTATGCACATCGTGGCCTATTTTAACCTGAGACAGACTTTTACGTTTCAATGTAATCCGTTCTGGAGTTGTGCGCACCTCGCGGTTCGTATTACTTTTTAAATGAGTAAGTAAAACACGCTTTTGTTCTTCATTGACCGTTTGTGCAGCATCATCAAACGATAAACCTGCATCCTGTAACTGGGTCAATAGGCGTTCAACTGGGATACCAACGACCTGCGCCAATTGTTTAACCGTGACATCAGCCATAAATTTAACCCCCTTTCAGCAATTCTTTTTGCAAGAAATTACTTTGATTCTAATGATTCAAAACACTGCAAATTCAGTGAATGAAATTTACGGGCATTAGGAAACGCCCAATTAAAACATGAGTCAATTAAAAAGAAAGATAAAATATCATTGCTTAGATAATGACCTTAAATGCTTAATTTACTTACCACCTAATACATCTAATTCGATGTGCTGAAGAAACTGTTTTAGAGCTTCCGCAAATGGTTATAATTCTTATTGAAACCAGGGCTCGCGCGCTTTCATTATTAGTTCGCCAGCCTTAGCTTCAGTTATGTCGCTTATATCAAGTAATTCGTCGACCGAGTATTCAGCTAGTTCATCCATGGTCGTAATCCCATTTTCTGCAAGTTTATTGGCAATTTCTTCTGTCATTCCTTCCATTGTAAGAAGTGAATCAGAAGGGCCGCCTGCCATACCTTGTCCTGAGGTAAGCGCTTGCGTTAACAATGTATCATTTGCGCGATTTCTTAGCTCATCTACAATTTCTTCATCAAACTCTTCAATCGCCATCAATTCCTCTTTAGGAACATAGGCAATCTCCTCAAGAGAAGAAAAACCATGAGCAACTAATAGGGCTGCGATTTCTTCATCTATTTCTAAATTATTTGTAAACAAATTGATTATTTTGGAAGATTCTTCCTGGCTTTTTGAATTGAACTCTTCAATTGTCATTACATTAAGAGTCCAACCAGTAAGTTGGCTTGCCAATCGAACGTTTTGACCATTGCGCCCAATAGCCTGAGAAAGTTGATCTTTTTGCACTGCTAAATCCATTGTGTGACTATCTTCATCGACCACAATGGACGAAATTTCAGCAGGTGCCATAGCGTTGATTACTAATTGAGCAGGATTGTCATCCCACAATATGATATCAACCCGCTCACCGCCTAACTCACTTGAGACCGCTTGAACACGTGCTCCGCGCATGCCGACACAAGCGCCGACTGGATCAATACGCCCATCATTGGTTTTAACAGCAATTTTGGCCCGATTTCCTGGCTCACGTGCTGCCGCTTTGACATCAATGATGTTTTCACCAATCTCTGGAACTTCAATACGGAAAAGCTCGATCAACATTTCGTTCCGAATTCGACTGACGAAAAGCTGAGGGCCACGAGATTGAGGTGTAAGTTCATATAGGTAGGCGCGAACTCTATCATTTGGCCTAAACATTTCATTGGGTAACATTTCATTGCGCGGCATAAAGGCTTCTGCCTTACCACCTAAATCAATAATAATATTATCGCGAGTAACTTTTTTAACTGTACCGTAAACCAACTGGCCTAATTTATTTTTAAATTGATCAATAACCTGTTGTCTTTCTGCTTCGCGCACCTTTTGCATAATAACCTGACGAGCAGTTTGGGCAGCTATCCGACCAAACTCAATTGATAGCATAGGTTCTTCTATCCGGCCACCAATTTCAATTGTCGGGGCGCGCTCTCTGGCTTGCTCTAAGGTTAACTCTCTTTCAGGGAATTCTAATTCTTCACTCTCAACAACTTCCCAATAGCGAAATGTTTCATATTCACCTGTGCGAGGATCTAAACTAACTCTAATACCAATTTCTTTATCAGTGAGCTTGCGAGTAGCAGATTCAAGTGCAGCCTGGATTGCTAGCAAAACAACTTCTTTGCTTACACCTTTCTCGTTCGATAATGCCTCAGCAACTAATAACAATTCTTTGCTCATTGTCCGCCTCTCTTACTCACCTATCAAATTTGCTTTCACTATATGGGAAAATTGTACGTCTAGCGTCTCTTCACCCACTTTTAGCGTCAATATGTCATCGCTTACATTCATGATTTTACCTGAGAATTTTCGGATGCCATTTATCGGTTTGAATGTCTTAATTTTAATCTCATGACCTACATAACGTAGATATTGATCTTTATTGAACATGGGTCTTGGTATGCCAGGAGATGAAATCTCTAGACTGTAATTGCCTGGAATAGGATCTTCTACATCAAGAAAAGCGCTTACCTGTTTAGATACTCGCTCACAATCTTCAAGACTAATTCCATCTGCTTTATCGATGTATATACGTAGAAGAGAGTGCCTTCCTTGCGAAAGGTATTCACATCCCCACATTTCATACCCAAGATCTATAATTAGAGGTTTGAGCAACTCTTCTATTTCGTTTTGTATCATTTGTTACACATTTGCCTATTTATCTTAAGACTAGATTTTAATCAGAAGCTATTATTTCTTAATGCATTTCTAATTACTTAAGCTTATATTCGAAAATTTAATAACTTGATCGGCCTGGTCAATATCTATAGTTTTCCCGGATAATAAAAAACCCCATAAATGGGGTTCTTAAAATTGGTAGCGGGGGCAGGATTTGAACCTACGACCTTCGGGTTATGAGCCCGACGAGCTACCAGGCTGCTCCACCCCGCATCAACTGAGGGCAAGTATACTCACCCTTACCTAACTTATCAAGCTTTTTTCGTTGTTTTTTTTCATGTTTTGTGCAGGCTTAAAACAGACCTTATGCAAAACTTTCGTAATAAATTGATAATTTAAGTGATTGAATAAAAACGTTTTAAAACGCTACAAACCTTCGGCATTCAAACAAAGTAAAAATTAAACCGTTTAAGGTTTACACATGACTAAAACAGATGGGTTATTTCATGCAGTTCAATGTGAGTATGGGCTGAGCCAAAGTAAAGACTAAGATTACTGTCAGCCCTTGAATTGCGACTATCCTGTGAAAGCATTGATACAAGCTGTTATCAAACCTGAGGGAAATATCCCTAAATACAATAAACTAAGACAGTTAAGAGAAAAAATTATATTCATAGAGGTAGAAAGCTTAACTGGAGTAGTATCGATTGCATCATCAAAGTACATCACTTTTATAATTCGAAGATAATAGTAAGCACCGACTACAGCGAACATCAAACCGACCACCGCCACCCAGGTTAATTGAACGTCAACCAAAGCTTTTAAAACTAGTAGCTTTGCAAAAAAGCCGACTGTTGGCGGAACTCCTGCCATTGAAAACATAATTATTAACATCATAAAGGCAAGCCAGGGATTTCTTTTATTTAGTCCTCGAAGGTCATCTACGTTTTCAATTTCTACACCTTTATTAGACATTAATACAAGTAAACCAAAAGCAGCCACAGTCATTATGGAGTAAATAACAATATAAAATAGAGATGCCGCATAGCCAGCCGCACTAAGAGACATAAGGCCAAACAATGCATAGCCCACATGGGAAATTGAAGAGTACGCCAATAACCTTTTAATATTGTTTTGTACCAAGGCAAACAAATTGCCTAATCCGGTCGATAATAAGGCCATTACAATCAACAATTCCTGCCATTGAACCGCCAAATCTGGAAAACCTAAAGATAAAGTCAGCACACGCAAGGCCATTCCAAGAGCAGCAATTTTAGGTGCAGTACTCAAAAATAGAGTGACCGAAGTAGGTGCACCTTGATAAACATCAGGTGCCCACATGTGAAAAGGAACTGATGCCAATTTGAATCCAAAACCCGCAATTATAAATACGAGCGAAAATGTTAATAAGGTGCTTTGTTGTTGCACCCAGTTCGCAGAAATCACATTTGAAATTTCGGAGAGATCTAACTTCCCAGTTGCACCGTAAACCAGAGAGAATCCATACAATAGCATTCCTGAAGCAATAGCACCCATTACAAAATATTTCATTGCTGCCTCAGCTGCATTACTATCAGTTCTACGAATAGCTGTCATAGCGTAAAGCGGAAGTGAAAGTAACTCTAAGCCTAAATACACAGTTAGTAGGGAATGTGCAGATACAAGTATCATCATCCCAAGAGTCGAGAATAGGCCAAGAACATAATAATCTCCAGAGGGCATTTGCCGTTCTTCAATATAGTGCCTTGAATAGACGAAACTTAAAAACACAGAAATATAGATAAAAATTTTCATAAGCTGAGCTATATCATCAGAGATGAACATACCATTTAAGAGCGTGGTTTTAAAACTTCCTAGGAATAGAGCACTAACTAAAGCTGCTAATATTAAACCAGCAGAAGTACAATAAAAAGTTAGCGATGAGAAGCGATCGCGCAGAAAGAGATCAGCCAGCAGGGTTACACAGGCAGTAACCAGTATAATTATCTCTGGTAAAAGAAGGTGAATATTTTCTAATAGTACTGTTGTCATTTCTGTTTAACCTTTTTGGTTAGTGATTTCAAGATGTCATTAGCACAATAATGCGACTCAAGAATCTCACTAGTTTTATAATTTTGATTTGCCAGCTAATGCCAGTGTATGGCTTACACTTTGATGAACGTATTCGAGCATTGGTTTGGGATAAACGCCAAGCGCTATTACCATTAAAGCTAATAGGACATAGGCACTTATTTCAAAACTGTTCAGATCTTTTACTTTAGCAACCTTTTCATTTGAAATTGGACCAAAAACAACTCGTTTGTACATCCATAAGGTGTATGCAGCACCCGTTATTAACGTCGTTGCAGCCCAAAAGGCTATCCAGAAATTCGCCTTCATTGCCCCTAAAATGACCATGAATTCACCAACAAACCCAGATGTGCCGGGTAAACCGGCGTTAGCTAAAGCAAATAAAAGAAAAAAGGAGGCAAAGATAGGCATGGTATTCACCAAGCCGCCAAAATCTTTTATTTGGCGGGTATGCATACGATCGTATATAAACCCTACTCCCGCAAAAAGACCGCTTGATACAAATCCATGTGAAATAATAATAACTATGGCACCTTCGAGAATAAGACCAGCATTAGCCAGGCTCGTGCTCTTAGCGATTGTAAATATTGCAAAACAGCCTAAAGTAACAAAGCCCATATGAGAAATAGATGAGTAAGCTATAAGTCGTTTCATATCTTGCTGAATAATTGCAATTAGACCAATATAAACAACAGCAATTAACGATAAGATGATCATCACCATTGCATATTTGCTGCAAGCATCGGGCACAATAGGTAAGGCGAAACGAATAAACCCGTAAGCACCCAGTTTTAATAAGACTGCAGCCAAAACAACTGAACCGCCCGCTGGAGCTTCGGTATGCGCATCAGGCAGCCAAGTGTGTACTGGAAACATGGGTATTTTGACCGCAAAAGCCAGGAAAAATCCTATAAAAATTAACGTTTGGGCTGTCATACCTAATTTAAGGGCATAAAAGGTTTCTATCTTAAAGGTTCCAACTTGGTATCCCATATATAGAAAGGCAGCCAACATAAGGACCGAACCTAAAAATGTATAGAGGAAAAATTTGATAGCAGCGTAAACACGGTTATCTGAACCCCATATACCAATTATCAAATACATCGGTATCAGGGTTGCCTCCCAGAATATATAAAAGACTATGGCATCTGTTGCTGAAAAAACGCCAACTAGTAAACCTTGCATAATTAAAAAGGCAGCCATGTATTGGCCAACTCGCTTATGAATGCTATCCCAGGTGGAAAGTATAACTATCAGGTTAGTAAATATACTTAGCATAATAAGAAGTAAGGATAATCCATCTATACCTAATGTGTAATTAATCCCAAGAACAGGCATCCAGGCTGTTTCTTCAACAAATTGCATGTTGTAACTGGAAACATCAAAACCCATAACCAATGGAATACACATAATCAACGTTAACATCACGGTGAATAAGGATAAATAACGAGACACGTTTGGATTTTTATCGTCACCCGTGAGGAATACAAAAACTCCTCCTATAATAGGCAACCAGATCAATAAATTAAGTAAATGATGCATACCTTCACCTTAATAATCAGCCAAGCAATAACCAGCATAAGAAAACAAAAAGACCCAAAATCATAAAGGTTGCATAATGATATAGGTATCCACTCTGTATTGTGCGTCCCCGTTGAGCAAACCATCTTAGTGATCGGCTAGAACCATTAACAACAAGACCATCGATCAGCGTCTGATCCCCTGCTCGATAAAAAAGTCTACCCAAGGCCTTAGCACCGCGTATAAAGACTAAGTTATTGAATGAGTCAAACCCATATTTATTAAGAAGAAGTCTATAAATCCAGGAAAATCGGATGGCAAGTTTTTGTGGAATTTCCGGTCTTAATATATAACAAACCCAGGCTATAAAGATGCCTGCCAATGTTAGCCAAAATACGATGGATGTTGGCGCATGAAGGGCAGTTTTCCATGCAGAACTAACTTCTTTTCCTATTTCCGCCAGAACGTCATGTTGAGGCAGTACAAATAAAGACTTGCCTAATAGTGTTGGTGAATTGTAAAGCATAGGCATATAAAGGATATAACCTACAATAACCGAAGGGATAGCCAGCAAAACGAGCGGCAGCCAAACAACCCAGGGCGATTCATGTACATGCGACCAGGTATGTTCGTCCATACGAGGTTCACCGTGAAAGGTCATGAATAAAGAACGGAAGGTATAAAGTGCAGTAACCATAGCCCCTACAGCTACGCAATAATAAGCATAGGTACCACCGGGAATGTCTGTTAATTTTGCTGCTTCAATAATAGTGTCTTTTGAAAAGAAACCTGCAAAGGGTGGAATAGCGCAAAGTGCCAGACTTCCTATTACAAAGGTTATGTAAGTGATTGGCATTTTTCGCCATAAGCCACCCATTTTGCGCATATCCTGTTCATGGTGCATACCCAGTATTACAGATCCAGCACCGAGGAATAATAAAGCTTTGAAACAAGCATGGGTTAAAAGATGGAAAATGCCTGCACTATAAGCCGAAGCACCCATTGCAACCATCATGTAGCCAAGCTGTGAAAGAGTTGAATAAGCAATGACTCGCTTTATATCATTCATCACCAGGGCCAGTATCCCTGTAAATAGTGCACCTGTTGCGCCGATCACTAAGATTACTGTCAAGGCGACAGGTGATAATTCTACAAGTGGGGAAATTCGAGCAATCATAAAAACGCCAGCAGTCACCATAGTTGCAGCATGAATTAATGCAGAAATAGGTGTCGGACCTTCCATTGATTCTGGAAGCCACACATGTAGGGGGATCTGAGCCGACTTACCCATTGCACCGACATATAATAGTAAACAGGTTACCGTAATTACTGACCAGGGGTGACCTGAAAATAATTCTATATTTTGACTTGCCAGGTTGTTTGCAGAACGAAATACTGTTGCGTAATCGAGACTCCCCACGTAAGCAAAAACCATTGCTATACCTAAGATAAATCCGAAGTCCCCAACGCGATTTACGAGAAATGCTTTCAATCCACCCTGGATTGCTGATTCCTTGGTATACCAAAAACTGATGAGTAAATAGGAAACTAAGCCTACCCCTTCCCAACCAAAAAACAATTGTAAAAAGTTGTTGGAGGTAACGAGCATTAGCATCATAAATGTAAATAAAGAAATATAGCTAAAAAAGCGCTGATTACCATCATCATCAGCCATATATCCAATACTATATACATGAACTAAAAATGATACAAAAGTCACAATAACTAGCATTATTACCGTCAGTGGGTCAATAAGAAAGCCAATATGAAATGCATAAGGAAAAACATTGGCACCGCTAGCCCAAGTATAAAGATTTACGTTTATGATTTCTTGCGTACCGCTTAATATTACAACAGCTACATAAATTGACAATAAAAGAGAAACACCAACCCCAGCTATTGTTACTGATTGCGCGCCAATGCGACCTATTTGATTTCGGAAAAAACCCGCGATAATTGCACCTAAGAGAGGAAGCAAAACAATTATAAGACAGAGGTGTTGAATACTCACGTTATTAACCTTTTAAATGATTCATCTTATCGACATCGATGTTGCCTCTATTACGGTAGAGCAACACCACTATAGCCAGACCAATTGCCGCTTCGGCAGCAGCCACCGTTAATATGAAAAAGACAAAAATTTGGCCTGTCACTCCCCCATAATAGTGAGAAAACGCGATGAAATTTGTATTCACGGCCAAGAGCATCAATTCAATGCAAACTAAAATTAATATGATATTTTTGCGATTCAGCATGATGCCTATAAGGCCTAGGCCAAATAAAATCGCAGCCAATATCAGATAATGGTTTAACGGTATCATTTTTTTCCTTTATTTATCTGACTTCATTTTAATAAGTTCAACTCTATCCTCGCGGCGCGTCATAATTTGTTTAATAATACTTTGACGCTTAGAGCGGATTGTTTTGCGGTGAGCTAAAGTGATTGCGGAGATTATTGCCACAAGCAGTAGAACTGCAGCAATTTCAAATGCAAATACATAATCTGTATATAATGCGATCCCGATCTGTTCCGTGTTTGAAGGTTTCACCAGGGGCTGGAATTGATTTGAATTTATAGTTGGTTGTTTCATTTCTGCCACAACTGCATTTTCTACACCGTTTTTAAAACTTCCCTCTGGCACAGCTACTAACAATAAGCCGGTGAGTAAGGCAACGAGAAGCAACCCAAATGGAAGATATTTAGCCATATGTGTTTTGATAGATTCGGTATCAATATTCAGCATCATGACGACGAATAAAAATAATGTCATCACCGCACCTACATAAACCAATACCAATATCAATGATAAAAATTCAGCGGAGGCAAGCATCCATAATACTGCACTTGCAAAAAAAGTTACGACGAGAAAAAGCACGCAGCGTACCGGGTTATTTTGAGTGATAACCATAAAAGCTGCCAGAACAGCTATTCCAGCGAATATGTAAAAGACTGTTTGTATAAAATAATCATGCATTTCTGGACCCCTTTAGCGCCATTCTTTATCAGCATCTCTATCAGCTGAAAGTTTGTCTTCCATCAGATCACCAATAGCAAGCAATTTTTCTTTGGTAAGTATATTTTGCCCACGTTCACTATAATGATAATGGCTAATCGGAGTGACGACAATTGAATCAACAGGGCATGATTCTTCACACAGTCCACAATAAATACACTTAAAAGTATCTACATCGTAACGGGTTGTGCGTCTTGTACCATCTTCACGTTCTTCCGATTCAATAGTAATAGCCAGAGCCGGACAAACAGCTTCGCAAAGCTTACAGGCGATGCATCTCTCTTCGCCATTTGGATAGCGACGAAGCGCTAACAATCCCCTGAAACGCGGAGATACTGGAGTTTTTTCTTCGGGAAACTGCACTGTGAATTTCTTTTTGAAAAAATATTTTCCAGTAACCTTTAGACCTGCTAATAATTCTAAAAGTAGATAGCTGCGAAGATAATGTTTTATATAACGATAAACTTTTTTCATTAGTCTGCTCAGTTGACTGGTTTAAAACCACGGTTTAAGTTTTGCCATAACCATTAGTGCTGTAACAATTACCCATACAATGGTCACCGGTATTAAAACTTTCCAACCCAGACGCATCAATTGATCATAGCGATAGCGAGGAAATGTTGCTCTAACCCACAGGTAGACAAATAGGAAGAATGAAATTTTAATCAATAACCATATAAAGCCGGGTACTATGTAGAAAATATCTTCTAAAATCGGGATACCTTCGAAAGGCGATAACCATCCGCCAAGAAAAAGAAGTGCAAGCATCGTGGATATCAAAATCATAGATGCATATTCGGATAGGAAAAATATAGCAAATCCGATTGCTGAATATTCAACGTGGAAGCCAGCTACAATCTCTGATTCACCTTCAGCCAAATCGAAGGGTGCTCGGTTTGTTTCGGCAATTCCTGCTATCCAAAAGACCATAAAAAGCGGTAATAATGGCAAAAACCACCAATGGATAAGACCACCACGCTGTGACATTACAATATCAGTCAAATTCAAACTGCCTGCAGCTATCAAAACGCCTACAATGGCAAATCCCATGGCTATTTCATAGGAAACCGTTTGAGCCGCTGATCTAAGTGCCCCGAACATTGCGTATTTGGAATTTGAAGCCCAACCTGCAATCAAAACACCGTAAACGCCTAAAGAACTCATAGCAAATAGATAAAGCAAACCTGCATTTATATTGGCAAGAACAATACCTTCTGAAAAAGGAATCACTGCCCAGCCAGCCAATGAAGGTGCTAATGCAAATAATGGTGCAATGATAAAAAGATATTTGTTCGATTTGGTCGGAACAATGATTTCTTTAGATATTAATTTCAAAATATCTGCAATTGGCTGCAAAAGGCCCATTATCCCGACACGGTTTGGTCCGATTCGAACCTGGATATAACCGATAACCTTCCGCTCTGCGTAAGTTAAATAGGCAACCGCTAAGAGAAGGGGAAGCAAAATAACTAAAATTTTAATAATAATCCAAAGCAAAATGCCAATATCTTGTAGCATAATTCTACCTGTTTAGCGCTTGATAGTTATTGCAGCAAAGGAATGCCCTAAATCTATAGTTTCTGGCATTGCATTCGCTACCCATATGACATCTGCTGCCATGCGCTCATCGCGTTTAAGCGGCAATGTTATCTCAATATCACCCTGAGATACAGTGGCAACTTCATCTAATTTCAATCTATCAGCAGTCGCAGGATGAATTCGAATACAGGCAGATTCAGACGCAGCACAATTTTGAAGTGCCTGAGCATGCCTAACAATCATATCACAGCGATACAAAGGCCATTCCCCTACTCGAACTAGTTTCTGATTGGAGGGGGGTAAAGATTCAGGATAAAAAGGTTGATATTTGGTTTCGCTAGCCATTGATACTAACTGTTTCACCTCATTCAAGATGTCTTCTGTAGAAGTAAATTCAAAGCCTTTGCAATGAAGAAGATTCGCTAATACTCTTAAAATCTTCCATGCGGGTCTTGCTTCTTCATAAGGAGACTGCGCACCTCTTACTGTTTGCCACAACGAATCTATATTTATATAAGTACCCGAGGTTTCAGAATAAGGAGCTATTGGTAAAATCACATTCGCATAGTCTTCCATTGACTCATTTTGGAAGGCAGAGAGTAATACAACAAATTCTGCACCTAGCATGGATTGTCTTGCGTTATTTGGATTTGCAAAATCCAAACCGGGCTCAACTGCTAATAGAAAATAACCTTTTAATTTAGCATTTAGGGCTGACTGTATATCCAATCCATGATTTTCAACCGGCTTAGCAGCTGCAGTCCGATTGGGCAGCATTCCAGCCAAGCAAGCACCGGCAGAGTTCGCTCCTGTTGTTAAACGAAGCACTTTTACCTCAGAGATTTCCTCTATCAGATGAACCAGTGTCCTCAGCAAAGAGGCATCCGGATGATTTTCAAACAAAGCACCTGTAATTATTGCGGCCTGTGGTTGTTTCAGTGCTTCGGCGATTAGAAGGCTTGCTCTGTCGGGTTCTAAACCCACTACTAATCGCTGTGCGTCTTCTGGAAGTTTGCTGGGATCACCAATCATAGCTACAACTATTTTGGCTAACTGCATAGCCATTTCTTGGGGAGAGACGATAATTCTTTCGCTAAGATCGAAGCGATAGTCATAATCTACCGGATTAATTGCAAAAAGCTGGGCGCCATTTCTAAAAGCCTTGCGCGCTCTTATTCCAGCCAAAGGTACTTCTCGGTCAATATTAGTTCCAAATAGAAGAATTGCTCTTTGGTTTTCTAAATCTGAAAACTTTAATGAACTGAAAGGCATAGTTACTTGTTGATCCTGATCGCGAAAATCAATCTGGTGAATTCGATGATCGAGATTTTCGACGCCAATCTCGCGCATCATTTTTTGAAGAAGATAAAATTCTTCAAGCGTAGAGGATGGGGATGCAAAAGCTGCAAATTGCTCTGGGCCATTTTGCTTGATAATACGACTAATGCCTTCAGCTGTAAATTTAAGTGCCGTTGACCAATCTACCGTTTCCCATACACCATTTCTTTTAATTTTAGGCTGACTTGCTCTTGCTTCACTATTTAAGGCCAGATAACTAAACCGATCGCGGTCAGATAGCCAAGTTTCGTTGATCGCTTCATTTTCTTTAGGGACGACGCGCATGAGTGTTTCTCGGCGAACGTGCAAATGGATATTGGAGCCCAAACAATCATGTGGGGCAACGCTGTCAAGCTGATTCAATTCCCAGGGTCTGGCAGTAAACCGATAAGGCTTGGAGGTCAATGCGCCTACAGGACATAAATCAATGATGTTCCCTGAAACCTCGGACTTCAAACTATGCTGCACATAAGTAGAAATTTGCATGTCTTCGCCACGATTAGTACCGCCTAATTCGCGCAAACCAGCTATTTCTTCGCCAAAGCGAACACAGCGTGTGCAGTGAATGCAACGAGTCATTTCAGTAGCAATCAATGCACCCAAATCATCATCTTTAACCGAACGCTTTGATTCTTCATATTGAGAAGAATCGTAACCAAAGCCCATGGAGATATCTTGCAATTCGCATTCCCCACCTTGATCGCAAATAGGGCAATCAAGCGGGTGATTAATCAGTAAAAATTCCATTACCGCCTCTTGAGAACGGATAGCCTCTTCTGATTTTGTAAATACTTTCATGCCATCAGTAATAGGTGTAGCGCAGGCAGGAACTGGTTTTCGGCCATTTTCTACCTCCACAAGGCACATACGGCAATTAGCCGCAACGGATAATTTTTTGTGGTAGCAAAAACGGGGAATATATATTCCCGCTTCATCAGCCACTTCAATAATCATCTTGCCATTTTCTACTTCAATTTGTTTACCGTCTATTTCAATGGAAGCCATTGGTTAAACCTTCTCTCTATTATGCTGCGACAACCGAGCGTTTGTGCTTAATAAAATAATCAAATTCATGGTAAAAATGTTTCACGAAACTTTGTACCGGCCAGGCAGCCGCTTCGCCTAATGCACAAATAGTGCGACCTTCAATTTTATCTGCAACATTAACCAGTTTTTCAATATCTCCTGGCTCTCCATGCCCTTCTTTGATGCGGTGGATTAGTCGAACTAGCCAACCTGTACCTTCACGGCAGGGAGTGCATTGTCCACAGGATTCCTCCATGTAGAATTCTGAAATTCTATAGAGAGCATCAACCATACAAGTTGTTTCATCCATGATAATTACTGCACCTGAACCCAATCCTGAGCCTGCTTTTTGAATGGAGTCGTAATCCATATCCAGCTTCATCATGATGTCACCTGGCAATACCGGCATTGAAGTGCCACCAGGAATTACTGCTTTAATTTTTCTGCCTTCGCGTACCCCGCCAACAAGTTCGAGGAGAGTTTTAAAAGGAGTTCCAAGAGGAATCTCAAGATTTCGAGGATTGTTTACATGACCGCTTACGCTAAAACATTTGGTGCCACCATTGTTTGGCTTACCTAGTTTTAAAAACCATTCCGCACCTTTTTCCATAATCACAGGTACTGATGCAAAGGTTTCTGTATTATTAATAGTAGTCGGCTTACCGTATAGTCCATAGTTGGCAGGAAAAGGAGGCTTGAATCGAGGCTGTCCTTTTTTACCTTCTAAAGAATTGAGTAAAGCAGTTTCTTCACCACAAATATAAGCGCCTGCACCTAAATGATTATAAAGATCAAAATCAAAGCGGCCACCTAAAATATTTTTACCCAATAATCCTTCAGCATAGGCTTCACCTAGAGCGGCCTCCATTCTTTCAAAAGGCAACCAGAATTCTCCGCGTATATAATTGTAGCCGACAGTGGCTCCCATTACATAACCGGCAATTGCCATTCCTTCAATAAGCTGATGTGGGTTAAGACTTAATATATCTCTATCTTTACAAGTTCCAGGTTCACCTTCATCCGAATTACAAACTACATATTTTTGAACAGGACTGTTACGGTTCATAAAACTCCATTTCAGGCCTGTTGGAAACCCTGCACCACCTCGCCCTCTTAATGCAGAGGTTTTTAATTCTTCGATAATTTGTTGAGGAGCTATTTGTTCTTTCAAAATGCGACGCAATGAACTATAACCACCTACGCTGATATAGGAGTTAAGTGTCCATGGTTCCTCTAAATGGAAGGTTCGGTAACAGACTTGATTTTGTTCAACCATAACAACCACCTCTATCGTTTGTCATACTGATCCAAGAGATTATCTATTTTCTCATTGGTCAGATTTTCATAATATTCTTTGTTGATCTGCATTATCGGGGCATTAACGCAGGCACCCAGGCATTCGACAGCGCGTAAGGTATATCTACCATCTGAGGTTGTTTCGCCAAGTTTTATATTTAATTTTTTTTGTAAATGATCAACCACCTCGGCTGAGCCACATAGTTTGCAAGAAATGTTCGTGCAAACATTAATTAAATTTCGGCCAATAGGTTTGCATTCATACATAGAGTAAAAAGTAGCCACTTCATAAACAGCAATTGGAGGCATGTCTAAATAGTTTGCAACAGCATCCATAAGTTCTGGAGTCAGGTAGCCAAGCTCTTCTTGAACAATTCTTAATGCTGCCATTACCGCTGACTGTCTTTCTTCAGCTGGGTATTTATTAATCCAGTGGTCAATTTCATCCATAGCGCTTAAGCTTATAAATTGACGTAGTAAACAAGTGGAATTATCAGACATTCTTTTAACCTTTATGTTTCATTAAAACAAGATTTATCTCTTCCAGCCTAAGACTTGTCGTTATCGATCAATTTCACCGAACACAATGTCCTGACTTGCTAAAATTGCAACGCCGTCTGCTAGCATATGGCCTTTGACCATCTCATCGAAACTGGATAAATGAGCAAAACCAGGCGCCCGAATTTTAATACGATAAGGCTTATTAGCCCCATCTGATACTAAATAGACCCCAAATTCCCCTTTGGGAGCTTCAATGGCTCTATAGACTTCACCCCGAGGTAAGCAAAATCCTTCAGAGTAAAGCTTAAAATGGTGAATAAGTGCTTCCATATCATGCTTCATTTTGGCACGAGTAGGAGGAGTGATTTTATGATCATCACTTTTTATTGGTCCGGGATTTTTACGGAGCCATTCAATGCATTGCCTTACGATTCTATTCGATTGGCGAAGCTCTTCTACTCGAACTAGGTAACGATCATAACAGTCGCCTGTCTTACCAATGGGGATATCAAAATCCATTTTATCATAAGCAGCATAAGGTTGTTTTTTGCGCAGGTCCCAGGCAACGCCTGAGCCTCTAAGCATTGGGCCGGAAAAGCCCCATTCCAAGGCCATTTCTGGAGAGACTACACCAATGTCTACAGTGCGCTGCTTCCAAATGCGATTATCTGTGAGTAGGGTTTCGTATTCATCAACTCGTTTTGGAAAGCGCTCAGTAAAAGACCAGAGGAAATCAAGTAATGAGCCTTGACGATTCTCATTCATTTTATCTACTTCACGCTCATTGTGCCAACGCGAAGGCTTGTATTGAGGCATGGAATTTGGTAAATCCCGTGCTACTCCTCCTGGCCGGTAGTAAGCAGCATGCATACGAGTTCCTGATACTGCTTCGTAACAGTCAAATAAATCTTCGCGCTCTCGAAAGCAGTAAAGGAAAACAGTCATTGCACCTATATCAAGAGCAATTGCTCCTAGCCAAAGTAAATGGTTGAGTATTCGGGTGACCTCATCAAACATGGTACGAATATAAAGTGCCCGCTCAGGAACTTCGACCCCAAGCAATTTTTCAATTGCTAATATGTAGGCATGTTCATTACACATCATAGACACATACTCTAGCCTATCCATGTATCCAATATTTTGTAGATAAGGTTTAGTTTCAGCCAATTTTTCTGTTGCACGGTGCAGTAATCCAATATGAGGATCAGCACGCACAATCGTCTCACCTTCCAATTCGAGTACTAACCGCAATACGCCATGCGCTGCTGGATGTTGAGGGCCGAAATTAAGAGTGTAATTTTTTAATTCAATCATTGTCACCCTCACGATTTTCAACTAGATAGCGATTGTCATTTCGTATTACTTTAGGCACAAGTATCCTTGGTTCAATGTCTACTGGCTCATATATTACCTGTTGCAAAGTGGCATCGTATCGCATTTCCACATAACCGCTTAATGGAAAATCTTTTCGAAAGGGATGGCCAATAAAACCGTAGTCAGTCAAAATTCGACGTAGATCGGGATGGTTTTCAAATAAGATACCGTATAGATCGTAGGCCTCTCTTTCATACCAGTTGGCACTTTTCCAGATATCCTGGACTGAGGGAACTATAAGAAATGATTCCTCAAGAAAGATTTTAACGCGAACTCGATGGTTTAATTTAGTAGACAAGAGGTGATAAACAACTGAAAATCGCGGTTTAGATAATGCATAGGCTCTTGCTGGTTGCCTCTCCACGCCGCGGGAAAAACCACTTTCAGATGCTGATTCGGTTTCCCAATCGTAGTCACCATAAAGCAAATAATCAACGCCGCATAAATCGATAAGTTGATCAAAAGCAAAATCTTCATGCATTTTAAGTTGCTTTAAAATTTCTTTAATATGAGCAACTTCGCATTCTATGGTTATCTCATCATTGACTAGCAAAATCGAAGAAACGATAGTACCAAATTCAATGTTTAATTTCTCAGCTAAATTAGTTAATTTTGTCATCTGAATTATCCGTGCTGGCTCACGCCTCAATTATCCGCTTACGCCTGATTTTATTCTGTAGTTGAATAATGCCATAAAGCAGGGCTTCGGCAGTGGGTGGGCAACCTGGCACATAAATGTCGACGGGAACAATTCGATCACAACCCCTTACAACTGAATAGGAGTAATGATAGTAACCTCCGCCATTTGCACATGAACCCATGGAAATCACCCATCGAGGTTCTGGCATTTGGTCATAGACCTTTCGGAGTGGAGGCGCCATTTTGTTACATAAGGTTCCGGCAACAATCATGACATCTGATTGCCGTGGGCTTGGTCGAAAAATTATTCCAAAGCGATCCAAATCATAGCGGGCTGCTCCAACATGCATCATTTCAACTGCACAGCATGCAAGGCCAAAAGTCATAGGCCACATTGAGCCGCTGCGAGCCCAACCTACCAGTTTATCGACTGAAGTTGTAACAAAACCACTTTTCTGTAATTCAGCAACAGTCATCGCTAGCCTCTAAAATATGAGTTTGGGAATTTTGAAAACCAATGTTCATAAGAATAAAAGTTTTAGACATGGCTTTATTTGGAACAAAGATAGACATCACTCCCATTCCAAGGCGCCTCTTTTCCATTCAAATATAAATCCAATTACCAGGAGGCCTAGAAAGATCATCATGGCCGAAAAACCGAACCAACCAATTTTACGCAAAGCAACAGCCCACGGAACAAAAAATGCGGTTTCCAAATCAAAAATGATAAACAGGATAGCCACAAGATAAAAACGTACATCAAAGGGCATATGGGTATTTTCGAAGGCATTAAAGCCACATTCATAAGGCGAATTTTTCGCTTTATCAGGGCTGTGCTTGGAAAAAAGCGAACCAGCCCCTAACATGACAAGACCTATAACGAGAGCAATAATAATAAAAACTAGTACGGGTAAATATTGTGAAAGCATCATATCGTTCGCTCGGATTTAAAATGGTGCCGAAGGCCGGACTCGAACCGGCACGGCTTACGCCACCGCCCCCTCAAGACGGCGTGTCTACCAATTCCACCACTTCGGCATGTTTCTTAAGGTTTTCCGTTCTCAGAACTATTAACCGGCACTGGAATCTGTGATTCGGGAGCCGAGCTCTTTTGAGGGATGACTTGTTGCTCTGATTTATGGTATTGAGTGGAAACCATATATGAAAGCGTTAAACTGGTAACAAAAAATGTCATAGCCAAGCCGCCAGTTAATTTGAACAGAAAAGACCCTGTCCCCTGACTTCCAAAAACGGTATTTGAAGCACCCGAACCAAAGGCGGCACCTATATCAGCGCCCTTGCCATGCTGAATTAAGACAAGACCTATTAGCACCAAGGCTACTAAAACATGAATCATTAAAATCAATTGATACATTTTACAATTTCCACAAAGTGTTGTGCATTAAGGGACGCACCACCAACTAACCCGCCATCAACATCAGGCATTGCAAAGAGCAAAGCGGCATTTTTTTCATTAACGCTACCACCGTATATTATTGACAAATGGTCTGCATCTTCGCGATTAAATTCTGCAACCAGCTCCCTAATTGAAACATGCGCGTTCTGCACTTGTTCTGGAGTGGCTGTTTGACCCGTTCCAATTGCCCAAACCGGTTCATATGCTATTACGCAATCTTTAAAACATTGCTTATTAGCTTCTGTAATAGCGAGCAGTTGCCTCGCTAGAACTTGGTCTGTAAGGCCTTTGTCGCGCTCTTCCAGGGTTTCGCCAACGCAAAGAACCGGTATCATATCATGTTCTTTTACATGGTGGAATTTTTCTGCAACAAATTTTTCGCTTTCACTAAATAAAATGCGGCGTTCTGAATGTCCCACCAAAATATAACTACAACCATAATCCTTTAGCATAGGTGCTGACAGCTCTCCTGTATAAGCACCGGAGTTGCCGGGGTATACGTTTTGCCCGCCCCATTGAATATTGCTCTGGCTTAAATAGTCTTTTATTAAAGGAAGATAGATTGAAGGAGGCATTACAATACATTTTGTAGTACTTTGTTTATCGTGTAAGGTAAGCAATTGGTCTAGCAAAGATTTAATCTGGTCTATTCGACCATTCATTTTCCAGTTACCTGCAACGATTTTTTGCCTCATCCCGTTCCCTCCAGCATTCACACTGAACTTGTACCAGCCTTAGCGCATTTAGGGGACGGACTATACATTAAAGTTTGATGAAATCCTAGTACACTTTTTGCAAGTATTGGAGTGATAGAATTGCTGAACAATTATACTCTGCCTTAGATTCTAAGAATAATATTAGACATCTATTAGTTGAATGAGAGCTACGCGCGAGGTTGCTCGTCTTGCTTAGCATCGAATTGTTTTTCAAAATGAATAATTTCTTCACTAAGCTGTTGGGCTTGTGTGTGTACTTGCTCGCTATCGGGCCCTTCAACCATCACTCTCAGCATGGGTTCAGTTCCTGAGGGTCTTAATAATACCCGTCCTTCACCCTCTAATTGATGTGATAAATTGTCTACCATTTTGATCACTTTAGAGTTGGTGGCTAATAATTCGGCATTATCTGTTTTTATATTGATTAACGTCTGAGGCAAAAGCTGGATATCTTGGACTAGATTATCCAACGTTTTTTCTTGTCTGACCATGCAAGCTAGAACCTGGAGTGCAGCGATAATTCCATCACCCGTGGTTGTCTTGTCCAGGCAAACAATATGCCCTGAAGATTCCCCACCAATTTTCCAATCCTTTTCTTTTAGTGCCTCCATGACATAACGGTCGCCAACTTTTGTACGGAGAAATTCAACATCCAAATTTTTAATTGCTTTTTCCAAACCATAATTGCTCATTAAAGTACCAACCACACCGCCATGAAGTTGGCCTCTTTGAAAGCGTTCTTTAGCAATGATGTAAAGAATTTGATCTCCATTGATGATATTGCCGCCTTGATCAACCAAGATGAGTCTATCGCCATCTCCATCTAAAGCTACACCAAGATCTGCGCCGGTATGTAGAACAAGTTTTTGCAAAGCATCTGGAGACGTGGATCCGCAATCTCTGTTGATATTAAATCCATCAGGTTTATTACCCATAGTTATTACTTCAGCGCCCAATTCACTAAATACACTGGGAGCGATGTGGTAAGTAGCTCCGTTGGCACAATCGACTGCTATTTTGAGTCCAGTTAAGCGAGTTAATGATGGGACTGTCGCTTTACAAAATTCAATATAGCGTCCAGGCGCATCTTTAATTCGCGTTGTTTTGCCTAATTTGGCAGAAATTACAGTTTGTAAAGGCGCTTCAATTTCAGCTTCAATAGCTAGTTCCATGGAATCAGGTAATTTGCTTCCGTCAGCTGTAAAAAATTTAATACCGTTGTCTTCATAAAGATTATGAGAAGCTGAAATAACAATGCCAGCGTTGGCTCGAAGGGTTTGAGTTAAATACGCGATTGCCGGTGTTGGCATGGGTCCAAGTAAAGAAACGTCAATTCCCGCTGCAGAAAGCCCTGCCTCAAGAGCAGATTCGAGCATATACCCTGAAACGCGGGTATCTTTTCCTATTATGACTCTTTTACGTTGGCCGTTAGTGCTTAATAAGACCGTTCCAATTGCCCAACCTAATTTCAGTACAAATTCGGGATTAATATGCGATAAACCAACTTGTCCGCGAATACCGTCTGTTCCAAAGTATTTTCGTTGATTCATCACTGTACCCTCACTTTTTTATTATTTCCTGCTTCTTTTATGGCTTGAAGCATTATGAAAGCCTGATTCGTTTCTTCCACATCATGAGTTCTAATTATTGCAACACCCTGCAAAGCGGCGAAAACTGCAATTGCCAATCCTCCTGAAAGTCGCCTATTAACAGGAGCGTTTAGGATTAGACCTAAAGAACATTTACGCGAAACTCCCAGCATAAGCGGAAGATCATGCCGTTTAAACTCGGCAATTCTATTTACTAGCTCCATGTTGTGCTCAACTGTTTTACCAAAACCAAACCCAGGATCAATTATCAAATTTTGCCTTTTGATGCCTGCCGCTATTAAGGTGGCGATTCGCTGCTTAAAAAATTGGTTGAGCTCTTCTATTAGGTTCTGCGAATAAAAAGGTTTATTTTGCATGGTTTCTGGATTTCCTTGCATATGCATAATGCACAAGGGTACATCCAATTTTACAGCTAAAGCCAACGACTCATTAGACCTAAATCCTGAGATATCATTAATCATTGATGCGCCGGCAGCAACTGCTTCATGCATTACTTGTGCCTTAGTTGTATCAATTGATAAACAGATATCACTTTCTTTTCTTATTTCTTTAATTATTGGGATAACTCGGGTCAACTCCTCTTCGCAACTAACAGTTGCAGCGCCAGGTTTGGATGATTCACCGCCAATATCAATCATGTCGGCCCCCGCTTCAATCATTTGCTGAGCTTTTATCATTGCCTTTTCATGGGTGAAATATTTCCCACCATCAGAAAAAGAGTCAGGTGTGACGTTAAGGACTCCCATGATTAAAGGTTTTGATAAATTTTCAGCATTGTAGGTTTTACACCATTGCTTTATTTGCTCTGTGTTCACGGAATGATTTTACCTTTTGCAGGACAAAGTAATCTGATTTGATGAGCCAAAATTCCTACATTAAAGGGACATTTTGGCTGACTGAAAAACTATTTGCATAGGCATAATAGATGTATTAGAGGATCTTAATGTTCACCAGCTGGATAATCGACTGCCTTACCGTTGATTGATTTTGCGTTAATATTTTCGCCTTTTTTATCTTGATCCATCTTTTGAGATGCTTCCCAATCGTCGGGGGGAGACGGTTCATGACCAGCCATTATTTCTGCTATTTGCTTGGCATCAATTGTTTCGTATTTTATGAGCGCATCTGCCATTACGTGTAGTTTATCCAAATTTGTATTTAAAATTTCTTCAGCACGCTGATAGTTTCTATCAATAATTGTTTTAACTTCATCATCAATCTGCTGAGCGGTTTTATCAGATACTTCTTTATGCTGGCTTACCGATCTTCCAAGAAACACTTCACCTTCTTCTTCGCCAAAAGTGAGCGGACCTAAGTTTGATAAGCCCCAGCTTTTAACCATTTTTCGGGCTATTTCGGTTGCACGCATGATGTCGTTTGATGCACCTGTGGTGACAGATTCGGCACCAAAGATAATTACTTCGGCAATTCGTCCACCGAATAAGCTTGATAATTGACTTTCAAGTCGACGCTTGGAATGGCTATATCGATCTTGTTCAGGTAAAAACATGGTGACGCCCAAGGCACGGCCTCGCGGAATAATGCTTACTTTATAAACAGGATCATGTTCAGGTACCTTTAAACCCACAATTGCATGGCCAGCTTCATGATATGCGGTTAATTTTTTCTCGTTTTCGTCCATGACCATAGAACGGCGTTCAGCGCCCATCATGATTTTATCTTTAGCTTTATCAAGGTCAATCATACCGACCTTACGTTTATTTGAACGCGCGGCAAACAAAGCCGCTTCATTAACTAGATTTGCTAAATCAGCACCAGAAAATCCAGGAGTTCCGCGGGCTATCGGTAAAACTTCAACCTGTTTTTCGATAGGTACTTTTTGAAGGTGAACTTTAAGGATTTGTTCACGTCCTCTAATATCTGGTAACGGAACCACCACTTGCCGGTCAAAACGGCCGGGTCTTAATAAAGCTGGATCTAATACATCGGGGCGGTTTGTGGCAGAAACGACAATTACTCCTTCGTTTCCTTCAAAACCATCCATCTCGACAAGAAGTTGGTTAAGGGTCTGTTCGCGTTCATCGTGCCCACCGCCTAATCCTGCACCACGGTGTCTACCTACAGCATCAATTTCATCAATAAAAATGATGCAAGGGGCTTGTTTTTTGGCCTGTTCAAACATGTCGCGGACGCGCGAGGCTCCCACACCAACAAACATTTCGACGAAATCTGAACCAGAGATTGTAAAGAAAGGTACTTTTGCTTCCCCGGCAACAGCTTTTGCCAATAATGTTTTACCTGTACCAGGTGGTCCAATTAGCAATACACCCCGTGGAATGCGGCCGCCCAGGTTTTGAAACTTAGTTGGATCACGTAAAAAATCTACCAATTCTTTTACTTCTTCTTTAGCTTCATCAACACCAGCTACATCGGCAAAAGTAATTTTAACCTGATCTTCCCCAAGCAATCTTGCCCGGGATCGGCCAAAAGACATGGCACCGCGGCCGCCCCCGCCTTGCATCTGTCGCATAAAGAATATCCACACACCTATTAAAAGCAACATAGGGAACCAGTTTACAAATAAATGTAAGAGGAAACTTTCTTGTTGTTTTTCCTGACCGCTAACATCGACCTTGGATTTTAGCAACTCACCAAGCAAGGCATCATCCTGCATCGGCATGTAAGTTACAAAACGGTGATTATTTTTAGTTGTTCCTTTAATGACTTTGTTGTCCTCGATAGTCACAGAATTAACCATGCCTTGATCGACTTCTTTTAAGAATTCACTATAGGAAAGTTTTTCAGCTGAAGTATGGCGGGGGCCAAAATTACTGAATACTGAGACCAGTACGATAGCTATAATCAGCCACAAAAATAGATTTTTTACCATATCGTTCAATGCATTAACCTCAATTTTTACGTATCTCTACGACGTAGGAATAAATTTACTATAAATTATAGCCCTTCGCCAGCAAATAGGTTTCACGCGAGCGAGCACGTGATGCTAATGGTTTACGTATGACTACTTTATCAAACTGTGACCTCGCAAGTCTAATGAGTTCGTCAAAACCGGTACCATGAAATATTTTTATCAGCATTGTCCCTCCGGGTTTTAACATTTTTGAACCAAAATCGAAAGCCAGCTCTGCGAGATACATGGCTCGTGGTATATCTACAGCAGTCGTACCACTCATATTTGGGGCCATATCTGACAAAAGCAAGTCTAATCCACGCTCAGGAACTAAACTTATTAATTTTTGCAGGACTTCATCCTCACGAAAATCGCCGTGGATGAATTCCACATCGGCAACGGTGTTCATCATCAGGATATCTAATGCAACAATGATACCATGTCCATTAAGTTTTTCAGAAACGTACTGAGACCATCCGCCGGGTGCTGCTCCTAAATCGACAACTGTCATGCCAGTTCTGATAAGCGTTTCTTTTTCATCAATTTCTTTTAATTTATAGACAGCGCGACTTCGATATCCTTCAGCTTGTGCCTTTTTGACATAAATATCATCAAAATGTTCTTGTAACCACTTTTTACTACTCTTAGAGCGCGGCATAGAAAATCTTTAAATCGAATAAATGTCGTATGATACTCAAATTCACTACCTTTTCCCAGCAAAACGTGCAATAATTCGCCATTTTTCGCTGATAATGCTGAATATTTTATAAAAGCTGTCAGACTATATCTCGATTTTAGAGGAAAACCATTTAGTGGATACAGGATTCAAACAATCTTTAAAAGCTCTTGCCCATCATTTAAAACCTGTAGTGCTTTTAGGTGCCAAGGGACTTACTCCTGCCGTTATTGAAGAAGCTAATATTGCTTTAAAAACCCATGAGTTGATTAAAGTTAAAATTAATGGTGCTGAAAAGGAGGATCGACAAATGATCGTCTCTGAGCTGTGTAAAGAATTACAAGCTGATTTAATTCAGTTAATTGGTCATACAGCAATTTTATATCGAAAGAATAAGGAATCTTAGAAGTCCTTCCTCCCTTAAGCTAGTGAAGCGTGACAGTGGCGTTAGTATTGTATACACTTTATTAAAGATGGAGCTAAAGTCAGAAATGGACTTAGCCAAACCTATTCATCATTGCTCAAAAGCTAAAGAGAGCAGACTAAATTGCCACTTATACAGAAGATACTAAAACATGTTCCGAATGCGCTCACCTTATTCCGGTTAGTGTTGATTGTGCCATTCCTCAGTTTTCTATATCACCATCAATACCTCTATGCTTTCTATCTTTTTGCTTTGGCGGGATTTTCTGATGGTTTAGATGGCTGGATTGCTCGTTATTTTAACTGTCAAAGCCTTTTTGGCTCTTTTATAGATCCTTTGGCTGATAAATTATTAATTGCTTCCAGTTTTATTTCATTAGCGCTTATTGGCGAACTCCCATGGTGGCTGGTTATTTTGGTTTTTTTGCGCGATTTAACCATTTCCTTAGGTGTTATGGCCTGGTATTGGTTAGTGCAGCGGAAGCTTGATTTTGAACCCACTTTATTATCGAAAATTAATACTGGCTTGCAGTTATTATTGGTTACTTTTTGTCTCTTTGAATTGGCCTTTTATGAATTTAGCCCTTATCTGATAAACTTTCTAATTCTCATTACGGCTTTAACCACGGCTGCTACCTATATTGACTATGTCTTTACCTGGGGCAGGAAAGCCTATTCAATTTCCAATCTTGCAAAATGAACCGGCAACTCGCTTTAACAATTCAACTGAATGATGAGGCTACTCTTGCTGATTTTTGCTGGGGTAACAATTCTTTACTGCAACAGATTCTTACCTCAAGTTTAACCTCTGAAGGGGAGCGTTTATTTTACATTTGGGGTGCTAGCGGCTGTGGAAAGTCACATCTACTTCAAGCCTGTTGTCAAATAAAACAAAATTCTTCGGCAATTTATTTGCCTTTGCACATTTTAAAGGAATGGGGGCCTGAGAGTATAGATAATTTGTGTGAGCAATCCTTAATTGCGATTGATGATATCGATGCAATCGCTGGCGACAAAACCTGGGAAGAGGCCCTCTTTCATCTCTATAATCGCGTTCGTGATAATGGTAAGACGATTTTACTCATTTCGGGTCAACAATCCCCTGCTTCTCTTCCTATTAATTTACCTGATCTTAAATCTCGATTGGCTTGGGGATTGGCCGTGCAACTTAATGAATTAGACGATGAATTAAAAATTAAAACGATACAACAGCATGCTCATAAACGCGGATTTGAATTATCCACCCACGTTGGCCAGTTTTTATTAAATCGTTGTGCACGTAATATGCACGATTTGCATTGTATTCTCGATTATCTGGATAAAGCGTCCTTAGCTGCACAGCGGCGGATTACCGTCCCTTTTGTCAAAACAATTCTAGATATTTAAAAAATTTGCGGTCCATTGTTTATCATTCGATGAAGCGGATTGAAAAATTTTACTATTGAAAAAACTATCCTGTTGATCCGCAATACTAGAGTGCGCAGGTAATTTGGATTCTTGTTTTTCATCTTTCACAAACCTTTGGTCATTTTTCTCCAACACTTCCAATTCATTTTCAGCTGCTTGCAAAGTTTTTTCCCATTCATTACTTTCGAATAGCCTTGTCAGCATCTCTTCTTTGCAGATCGTAATGTTAATTTTTAAATCTTCCAATTTACTTTTTTCTTTTTCGACTTTGTCTGGATTACACAATTCTTCAATTTGATCCGGATCCCAGCCGAAAAGACTGACAACCAGTTTTTCAATACTTGGTCGCTCGACATACCAGTAAACAGCAAGCGCAGCCAGGCCAATGGCCACGCTTACCAAAACAATCGGCCAAGCTAAAGGAGCAGTTCCAGCAACAAATAGACCAGCAATTGCCAATGCAACGGTTTGGCCTGTGAAAAAAGCAGTGCTGAAATAAATAATTCCGATTAGGCCGGGAATCACATATTTTAAAACCGTTAATGTTGTCTCAGATTTCAATTGAATTAGGAATTTTCTTTCAATATCGAGATTGCTATGGCGAGCAATTATTAAGTCTATTATTAAAAGATCATTCTCTAATTCATCGATGGTTTTTCGTTGTGGAAATAGATTATCAAGACCTCTTCGAATTGACTTTAAAGCTTTCATTTCTTTTAGATAAACATCAACAAGTTTATGTACATTTTTTTTTCTTATACCCAAGTTTTTCCCGATTTCAGTTAAATCAAAAGCTAGAAAAGAAATAACAGACATCAGGCCAAACACAGCACCCACTATGAAAATAGCTAGCTTGGGAATGGTTATCATAGAAATAATTGAAGTAACGCCATAGAAACCATCGCAACCAAAAAAAATACTGCCGGCAATGGTTAGAAAAAAATACAGGAAATTTTTAGAATGAGAGGCAGATTTTTTTTCTTTTTTTTGCGCTAAGGGTTCACAAACCGCAATGGCTAACTCTTTAAGAAGTGCTGAATTTAAAGAGGCTATCTCTAATTGTTCAGTGTCGTCATCAGGCTTGATTTGTTGTCCAAACCATTCTATTAACTTCTTTAATTTGATTTGCTCCGGATTGTTTGATTTGTAAAGTTTGATAATTTTTTCAGTTTGTGAATTTCTAGATTTTAGATTTTCAAGGAGGATTTTAGTTTTATTCCGAATGTTCAGTGTTTTTTTAGAAGCGAATGCGGATTGCAGAGCGGGAGAAAAAAAACATAAAGTGCTTTCCTCTTTAAAGTTTGCGCCCTGGAATTTTCTGTCATTTATTTTCATTTGGACTGAAGCAAGTTTTGCCTTGATTTCAATAATTTTTTTAGAATCAGCAGTAAGTTTCTCTTTTTGTAAGAGAAGGTTTATTTTTAGGGTTTCCAGTTTAGAGCTATGTTCTTCAATTGTTTTTGCATCGCATAATTGTTCAATTTTATCAGTGTCTAGGCCAAACCAGCGACCAACCAATTTATCGATACTTGGGCGCTCAACAAACCAGTAAACGCCGAGGGCAGCCAAACCAACTGCAAAACTGGCTACAAAAATTGGCCAAAATATGGGTGCGGTCGATGCGATAAATAAGGTAGCGACTGCAGTAGCAAGTGCTTCTCCGGCAAAAAAACCGGCACTGAAGAAAATTATTCCAATTAAAGAAGCTACCAAGTACTTAGAAACGATTAATTTAGAGTTCTCACTTCGTTTGGTCAGTGCTTCTCTTCCTTTTGCCAAGGCATTATAGCGAGCAATTAAAAGTTCGATTATTTGTAAATCATTGTCCAATTCTTCCTGGTTTTTTCTTTTTATATAGTCTTTATTAATAAGCTTTCTGATTTCATTAATTCTTTTTACTTCTTTTAAATAGTAATCGACAAGCTGGCGCGCTTCTTTTTTGTTTATTTCAAGATTTTTAGCAATTTCGGTTAAATTAAAGGCATTAAAAGCTAAAACAGAAATAAGTGCAAAGACTATACCGACTAAAAATAATACAGGAGCTGAAAGAGGCAAAATGCTCACTATTGAAGTTATTCCGGCAAAACCATCGCAAGCGAAAGCGAAGGTTCCAGCAATTATCAAAAGCGGGTAAAGGCTATTTTTGAATCGTGCAAACCAGGATTTTTCTTCTTCAATTTTCTGTTTTTTTAGATAGCCGGGTAAGGATTTAGCCAAATCTTTCAATAGGGCAGCATTCATAGAAGCTATGAGAAATTCAAGGTCTTCTTTTTTTTTTCTATTTAAATTCCGTTTCAAATTAATTTTGCTATTAAATTCGCTCAATTCAAAATAGTCGGCATCTTCTGACTTGAAAGTTGTTGAGAATTTAGTCCATTGTTTTTTTAACTGAGTAATCAAAGCACGTGTCTTACGGCTAAGAGCAAAGCGATGGGTCATTCTCTCACCTTTTAATTAATGCAAAAGATGCAGTATTCAATTCTATGTTTTGGGTAGTTTACAGGATTAATAGCAATAAATCTTTACATTTTTCATACAAAGTGGTGTTTAAATATTTATATTGGAAGAATGTACTCTTAAGCGTCTATAAATTGACATAATTTTTTGGCAAGAAACAACATTAAAATCCCAATTAACAAAGTCACTAAACCAATATAGGCAAAAGCTTGAGTATAAATTGCCAAGGACTCAATGCCTGGTTTTATGTTTTCCGGCAGAGCGGTAAGAGAAGCTACCGAAGCGCCAATGAAGGCTGCGATTGAAGATGATAAAAACCACATCCCCATTACAAAGCCCGCTATTTTGCCGGGTACTAATTCCGCAACCATTGCAACCCCTAAGGCGGAAACCAGAAGTTCCCCCGTGCTCTGGAAAAAATAACTGGCAACTAACCACCATGAATTAACTATTCCTGCTCCATTGTGTGCATATCTTGAAAAAAAAAGAAGGCAAAATCCAATACCACAGCAAAGCATACCAGCGGCGAATTTATAAGGAGTTGGGAAAAAAGAGCCTTTATCATTCATTTTGCGATAAATAGAGACCAAGGCAGGGCTCATTATCAATATCCATACTGGATTTAAAACCTGAAAGCTTTGCGGGTCAATTCCAATACCGAAGAGAGTTGGGTTCACATTGTTAACTGCGAATAAATTTAATGAGGTTGGCATTTGTTGATAAAGTATAAAAAATACTACAGCTTCCAGCATTAAAACAAAGGCAACGAGCATTCTCATGAAGGAAATCTCATCCTCTTTACGCATATAGAGAAAGTAAATCCCTGTTACCAGAATCGCAATAAGCCAAAATAAGGTTTTGGCTAGAAAAACATGTCTAAGCAAAAAAGCTGAAAGCAAGGCGCAGCCGAAAATACCTCCCGCTAAAAGTAGCCACTGCCATAGTTTTATCGATCGCCTATCCGCATCTGTATTTATATTCGCCACGTGATGATGTTGAAACCAATAATTCACCAAACCCAATACCAGGCCAATAAAACTGAGGAAGAAAGCATAGGAATAGCCGTATCGGTCCGCTATGGGCGGGCCTAATAATAAGGAAAAAGTTGAGCCGATGTTAATGGCCATATAATAAAGTGTGAACCCGCCATGCAAGCGCGGATCGTTTTTCTCATAACACTTAGCCAATAAGCTGGAGGGATTGGCTTTAAATAGGCCGTTTCCGACACAAATAAGTCCTAAAGCGAAGAAAACCTGAGCACGGTCGGCAAGAGCTAAACTCAAATATCCTAGAGTGAGAATAGCTAATCCCCATACAATCATTCGTTTGGTACCGAAGATTCGATCGCCAAGATAACCGCCAAGCGCTACCATTCCGTACAACAAGGCAGAAAAAGCGCCAAAGATTTGATAGGCTTCATCATCGTCGAAGTGGAGATATTGAATAAAATATAAAACAATTATTCCCTGAATCGTATAAAATCCAAAGCGCTCCCAAATTTCCAACATATAAATCATATAAAAAGCGCGTGGTTGCTCGCGAAACAGGCTTAACATAGTGGATAGCTCTTAACATTCTTTTAATTAACGCTATATCAGTTAACCTCTATTTGCAATTCAGGCTTAAGTGAGAATCCCGTTAACATCAAAGACTTGCCACAGACGCACCTCTCAACTACTATTTCAACTAAGACAAAAATAATAAGTGTTTATGGCTAGAAAAGCTCTTTATTTAGCCGGAGGTGGAGCGCGTGGTGCCTATCAGGCGGGTGTGCTCAAAGCCATTGGCCATATCTTACAAGTGAAAACACTCCCCTTTGAGGTTATTAGTGGTGTGAGCGTTGGCTCAATCAATGCTGCCGTCCTTGCCGAATATGCGAATGATTTTCAATCGGGATTGGAAAAGGTTGAAGAACTTTGGTCTGATATTCGTAGTGAACAGATTTTTAATGCGTCTAACTACCAGCTCTCCAAGTCCGTTTTGCGTAATCTTAGCAATCTGGTTGTTAAAAATCAGCAATCCAGCAACTTGCTTGATACTTCCCCTTTGCGTGATTTTATTACTAATATTATTGATTTTGACCTGATAAAAGCGAATATTGCCAGTAAACAGATTGAAGCATTGGAAATTATTAGTCACTGCTATGAATCACAACAAACTATTTCATTTTACGAACATGGACCGACTTACTTCGAAGATTGGCATTTTCCTCGACATATCTCGAAAAAAACCAATCTTTCGACGGAACACATTCTTGCTTCCAGCGCGCTGCCCCTTTTTTTCCCTCCTGTTACTATTGATGGTCTTCATTATGGTGATGGATCGATGGGTTTGGTGTCGCCTTTACGGGGAGCAATTCGCTTTCAGGTAGAAAAAGTTTTGGTTATTGGTACACGCCAACCCGCTGTTTTCCATGATGCCGAGCTTCTGAAACATGGTGAAATTGGCATTGCCAATATCTTAGGCGGGATGTTGAACGGCTTGTTTCTTGATAATCTTGATCGCGATATTGAGATGGTAAATCACATGAATGATATTGCGCGATTATTATCATTGTGGAAAAAACGCCATTCGCCCTGGCGCCCCATTGAAACCTTTCATTTAAGACCCACTTTTGATATCGGAGCGGCGGCGCAGGCACAATACAATACGATGCCTGCTTTGCTGCGCATGCTTTTAAATTCTATGGGTGCGAAACATCATTCTGGAGATTTATTAAGTTTCTTGCTATTCGAACCGGGATTTACCCGCGAACTTATTAGCCTTGGTTACCAAGACACGTTGGCAAAAGCGGTCGAAGTGCAGAAGTTTTTCAAATCTGGCTAGATTTTAATTCCTGTAAAACTTTTGCGCTATCAGGTCGAATTCCATGCCAGATATAAAATGATTCAGCGGCTTGTTCGACTAACATTCCCAGGCCATCTATGCCTACAACACCTTGTTCGCTTGCCCATTTGACAAAGGTTGTCTTATCGGTTCGGGAATAAGCTAAATCGTAGCAAAGAGTGGTCGATTTCAAAATGAACGGGGAAAGTGCCATTCGTTCAGTACTCAAACTTGCAGAGGTCGCATTGATAACTAAATCGTAACTTGTTTTTAACTCTTCCATAGAAAGACATTGAATTTGTTTATATTCAGATTGTAAATTTTTTGCTTTTTCTTGATTGCGATTTACCAGGGTCATACTAGCTATCCCACCTGCAAGTAAAGGCCCCACTATGCCTCGTGCTGCACCTCCGGCACCTAATAAAAGCACCTGCTTTCCGGATAAATCCACATGTGTTGATAAATCTCTTATCAAACCGATGCCATCGGTGTTATCTGCCCAAAGTTCATTATCATTTACCCAGAGCGTATTAGCCGCCTTTGCTTGCGTGCAACGTTCTGTTTTGCGCGCGGCGAGCGTAAAGGCATTTTGTTTAAAGGGTAAGGTAATATTTAATCCCTTGCCGCCTTTGTCAAAAAAAACCCTTACTTCTTCCTCGAAATTACTTTCCTCAGCTATCAGTATTTTTTCATAATCTAATTGAATACCCAAGAGCTCAGCAAAACGCTGATGGATGTAAGGAGATAAGGAATGGGCAATGGGATTGCCCATGACAGCAAAACGTTTTTTCATAATGGTCTCATGGGAACAAGTCAAACTTTCAGGCTTTTCTCCACAATTTCTCTCAGATCACGAGAGAGATCCTGTTTTTCAAGATAAGTTAACTGCTCTGTCATCAATTTTTGGCGACTCGCATCAAAACGGTGCAGTCGAGTGAATGGTGTTGCCAAGCGGGAGGCTATTTGTGGATTGATTTTATCCAACAGAATCAACATTTCGGTTAAGAAAGCGTATCCGCTTCCATTTGCAGCATGAAATTGACGCAGATTTGACTGGCAGAAAGCGCCAATAAGCGCTCTTACTTTATTGGGATTTTGGATGCTAAAGGCGGGATGATTTAATAGCTCTTTCACTTTGGAAAGTGTATCTGCATTTTCACTGCAAGCTTGAATAGAAAACCATTTATCTAAAACGAGTTCATCTTCTGACCATTGTCTATAGAAAACATTGACTGCTTCTTCTCTAATGTCAGCTTGTGAAACATTATTCAAGGCGGAAAAACTGGCTATTTGATCAGTCATTGTTTTAGCTTTTGAAAACTGTTCCTGACAAAGCTGCAGCGTATTTGTTTCATCGGCTTTCATCATAAACCAAAGACAAAGATTTCTTAATTTCCTTTGGGCGAAAGCTTCGGCATACATGCCATGGTCTTCTTTTTGCCAAAGTGTTTTATACATCGAAGCCATAGTTGGGTAGAGTTGCTTGCCAAGTTCAGCTCGAAAAAAATCTCTGACATTTTCGACTGCGTCGACATCGACAAAATCTAAGGTTGAGGCTAAATCTTCAAAACCAGGCGGTGTCAACAAATCAGCTCTTAATGCCTGATCAAGAGACTCATCTTCTAAAACCTGTCGAAAAGCATCAACTAACTTTGGAGGAATCTGCCATTGTTCAGTCGAGTGATTTAAATAAAACTTCAAACAATTCAAAACCAAACGCTGGGAGGCGTCCCATTTGGCAAAACCGTTTTTTTCAAAACTTAAGAGAGCGAGTAAATCCTCTTCGCTTTGGTCGAAATTCAATTTAATCGGGGCTGAAAAATCACCTAATAATGAAACAATGGGCTTAGACTTGAGTCCTGTAAAACTAAAACTCTGTTGCGTTTCTTTAAGTTCTAAAATGTCATTTTCAACAGTTAACGATTGACCTTCTTGGCTAAATAAGGCAACGCGAATAGGAATATGAAACGGTTTTTTCATTATGGTTTCGGCCGTTGGCCGGCAAGATTGCGTCATTGTTAAAGTCAATTTGTCATCTTCAAAAGAACTGGATACTTGCACCTCAGGCGTGCCTGCTTGACTGTACCAAAGCTTAAGTTGTTTAAAATCCACTTGGTTGGCATCTTCCATCGCGGCAACAAAATCATCAATAGTAACAGCATGCCCGTCGTGACGCTCAAAATATAAATCCATACCTCGGCGAAACCCTTCTTTACCTAACAGCGTATTTTGCATGCGAATGACTTCAGCACCTTTGTTGTATACGGTTGCTGTATAAAAATTATTGATTTCCTGATAAGCCTCGGGTCGAACAGGGTGAGCCATAGCACCTGCATCCTCGGGAAATTGAGCGTTGCGCAGCACTTTAACATCAGCAATACGGTTAACGTCTCGAGAATTCATATCGCGGGAAAATTCCTGATCGCGAAATACGGTTAGCCCTTCCTTTAAACTTAATTGAAACCAGTCGCGGCAGGTAATGCGGTTTCCAGTCCAGTTATGAAAATATTCATGACCGACAACGCCTTCAACATCGGCAAAGTCTTGATCAGTTGCTGTATCAGGACGTGCAAGTATGTATTTTGAATTAAAAACATTTAAGCCTTTGTTTTCCATCGCACCCATATTGAAATCGCTAACTGCAACGATCATCAAAATAGTAAGATCATATTCTAGACCATAGACTTCCTCATCCCAGCGCATGGCCTTTTTCAAAGACTCCATGGCATGGCCACATTTGTCTTCATTACCCGGTTCAACATAAATTCTTAAATCAACAGTTTTGCCCGATGTGGTCACAAATTGATCCTGAATAAAAGCTAACTGGCCAGCAACCAATGCAAACAAGTAGGACGGCTTTTTAAAAGGATCTTCCCATTGCACCCAATGTCTTCCATTTTCAAGCTCGCCTGCGCCAATTAAATTGCCATTAGAAAGCAAAACTGGATAGTCTGCTTTATCTGCTCTAATTTTGGTCTTATATTTAGCCAATACATCAGGCCTATCTAAATAGAAACTGATACGGCGGAATCCTTCTGCCTCGCATTGTGTACAGAACAGATGATTGGAACGATAAAGGCCTGATAATTGAGTATTGTTTTGCGGCTCTATTCGGGTGGTTATTTCAAGTTCAAAGGCATCCGGACAATTGTCTATGAATAAATCACCCTTTTCTAAACGATAACTATTTTTATCAAGGGGCTTTGAATCCATGCTAATACTGATTAGTTCCAACTCATCGCCAAATAAATGCAAAGCGCCTGGAGCCTGGCGCTTAAATTGCATTCTATTAATTACTATTGCGTGGGTATCGAAAAGGTCAAAATCCAGATCTACGGTGCTGATATTGAAAGAAGGGGCCTGATAATCTTTTCGGTAAATGGTTTGGGCTGGCATGAACCTTGCTCCGTGATAAAAGAAAAAAGTGTAGTAACTTCTATAATATGAATGATACTACTGACGAAATGCAAAAGAATCAAAGAAAAGCGTCTTTCCTGCCGAGGGAATGTAAAAGGGGATAGCTCATGAGCACAAATGATTTTTTAACAAATTATACGAAACGCTTTGTTGAGAATACAGCAGAAGAATTGAGTCTCGATGAATATCTCGAACTCTGCAAAACTGACCCTTCTGCCTATGCCAATCCAGCTGAACGTCTATTAATGGCCATTGGCGAGCCTGAGCGGGTTGACACTCGCCATGACCCTGTTCTCTCACGAATTTTTTCAAATAAAGTGATTTCCCGTTATCCAGTTTTCAAAGAATTTTTTGGAATGGAAGAGCCTATCGAACAAATTGTGGGCTTTTTAAAACATTCTGCCCAAGGTTTGGAAGAGACTAAACAGATTCTTTATTTACTCGGTCCTGTTGGCGGCGGTAAATCTTCATTAGCAGAAAAAATGAAAGATTTAATGGAAAAAGTGCCCTTTTACGCCATCAAAGGTTCTCCAGTTCATGAATCCCCACTTTCTCTTTTTGACCCTGATGAAGACGGACAACTTTTACTCGAACGCTTTGGTATTCCATCTCGCCATCTCCGTTATGCAATGTCTCCCTGGGCCATAAAACGTCTGCAGGAATTCAATGGCGACATCAGCCAGTTTCGCGTCGTGAAGATTAAACCTTCACGCATGAAGCAAATTGCCATTTCCAAAACAGAGCCAGGTGATGAGAATAATCAGGATATTTCTTCTTTAGTCGGTAAGGTCGATATTCGTAAACTAGAGGAATTTTCTCAGGATGATCCCGATGCTTACAGCTATTCCGGAGGTCTTTGCCGTGCCAACCGCGGGATGATGGAATTTGTGGAAATGTTTAAGGCGCCGATCAAGGTGCTTCATCCTTTATTAACAGCAACTCAGGAAGGTAACTACAATGCCACTGAGGGCTTATCAGGGCTTCCCTTTGAAGGAATTATTGTTGCACATTCCAACGAATCCGAGTGGCAAACATTTCGCAACAATAAAAATAATGAAGCCTTTATTGACCGGATCAATATCGTCAAAGTTCCCTATTGTCTAAGAATTTCAGAAGAATTACGCATTTATCAAAAATTGCTCGACAATAGTTCTTTAACAGAAGCCCCTTGTGCTCCTGGAACGTTGGAAATGCTGGCCCAATTTTCAATACTAACCCGCCTTAAAGAACCTCAAAACTCCAGCATTTATTCAAAAATGCGAGTTTATAATGGCGAATCGCTCAAAGATACGGATCCGAAGGCAAAGTCTTACCAGGAATATCGAGATTTTGCCGGCGTTGATGAAGGAATGAGCGGAATTTCGACACGATTTGCCTTTAAAATTTTATCCAAAGTCTTCAACTTCGATCATTTTGAAGTTGCTGCTAACCCGGTTCATTTACTTTATATATTAGAAAGACAAATTGAACAGGAACAGTTCCCGCAAGAGCAGCAAGAAAAATATTTTAACTTTATTAAAGAACATTTAACTCCCAAATATGTCGATCTTATCGGCAAAGAAATTCAAACCTCCTATTTGGAATCTTATTCAGAATATGGCCAAAATATCTTTGACCGTTATGTCACTTATGCTGACTTCTGGATACAAGACCAGGATTACCGTGATCCCGATACGGGTGAAATTTTTGACCGGGGCTCACTCAATTCAGAATTAGAAAAAATTGAAAAACCGGCTGGAATTTCCAATCCCAAGGATTTCCGCAATGAGGTTGTTAACTTTGTGCTCAGAGCTAAGGCTAACAATAATGGTAAAAATCCGGCCTGGAATAGCTATGAAAAATTGCGATCGGTTATTGAAAAGAAAATGTTTACCAATACCGAAGATTTACTTCCTGTGATTTCTTTCAATGCAAAAGCTTCTGAAGATGACAAGAAAAAGCACGAAGAATTTATTGCGCGCATGGTTGATAAAGGCTATACCCGCAAGCAGGTCAGGTTGTTGTGTGAATGGTATCTAAGGGTTAGAAAATCGCAATAAACCGTGGTTAAGGATTAACATGTCGCAACTGATAGATAGACGGCAGAATGCAGGAAAAAAAAGTACAGTTAATCGTCAACGTTTCCTGCGCCGTTACAAAAATCAAATCAAACGAGCTGTATCTGAAGCTGTCGGCAAGCGTTCTATTACTGAAATTGATCAGGGCGAACAGATATCCATTCCCGCCAAAGATATTACCGAACATCGTTTTCACCGCGGCAAAGGCGGTCGGGTTGAACGAATATTTCCAGGCAATGATGAGTTCTTAAAAGGCGACAGAGTCAAACGCCCAAGCGAAGGTAATGCTGGTAGTGGCGGTCAGGCCAGCAATACTGGCGAAGGTGAAGACGATTTCGTTTTTCAACTTTCTCGTGAAGAATTTCTTGAATTGTATTTTGAAGATTTGGAACTTCCAGACTTGGTCAAAAAAGAATTAGCAAGGCTAACTACCTATAAATCAGTGAGGGCAGGCGTCAGTAGTAGCGGCATTCCAGCAAATATTAATGTGCTTCGATCCATGCGGCAAGCAACCGGTCGGCGCGTGGCCTTGGCTTCTCCTTATAAACGTCAGTTGCGTCAGGCAGAAAAAGAATTGGCCGAACTTAATGAAAGTGCTAGCCAAGATAAGGTCAATATCTTGCGCCTTGAACGCGATATCAAATTCCTTAAGAAAAAAATTGCTGCGGTTCCTTTTATTGATACCATTGATTTGCGCTATAACAATCGTATCAAAATTCCTGCACCCTCCACTCAGGCAGTTATGTTTTGCATTATGGACGTTTCCGGGTCAATGGATGAAGCTAAAAAAGACATTGCAAAACGATTTTTCATATTGCTCTATCTCTTTCTTACTAAAAATTATGAAAAAATTGAGCTGGTTTTTATTCGACACCATACTTCGGCAAAAGAAGTCAGTGAAAATGAGTTTTTCTACTCAAGAGAAACCGGCGGCACTGTCGTCTCTAGCGCTTTGGAATTATTAAACAACGTGATTGAAAGTCGTTTTCCTGTTTCTACGTGGAACATTTATGTTGCACAAGCCTCAGATGGCGATAACTGGAACGCTGATTCTCCTTATTGCCAGGAGCTTTTGCAGGATAAAATAATGCCTCTGCTGCAATATTTTGCCTATATTGAAATTATGCCGCGTCATCACCAAAGTCTTTGGGAAGTCTATCAACAGGTTAAATCCTTTTATCCGAATTTTGCAATGGAAAATATTGATAAGGTGGCTGATATCTACCCCGTTTTTCGCGAGTTATTTAAAAGGAAAACAACATGAAACAAGCGCCGCTATCAACTGGCTCCGATTGGACCTTTGAATTAATCCAGACCTACGATAGAGAAATAGCTCGCCTGGCAAAGGATTTTAGACTCGAAACTTATCCGAATCAGATTGAAGTCATTAGTGCTGAGCAAATGATGGACGCTTATGCCTCGGTCGGCATGCCAATTGGCTATCATCACTGGTCGTTTGGAAAACATTTTGTGGGTGTTGAAAAATCATACCGCCGCGGTCAAATGGGTTTAGCTTATGAATTGGTCATCAACTCAAATCCTTGCATCTCCTATTTGATGGAAGAAAACACCATGGCGATGCAAGCCCTGGTTATTGCTCATGCCTGTTATGGACATAATTCCTTTTTCAAAAATAATTACCTTTTCAAAATGTGGACTTCAGCAGATGCCATTATCGATTATCTGGTTTTTGCCCGAAACTACATCAGCGAATGCGAGCAACGCCATGGCATTGATGAAGTGGAAACCATTCTTGACGCCTGCCACTCCTTGATGAATTACGGGGTTGATCGTTATAAACATCCTGCTTCTTTATCTATTCAAGAAGAAAAAATTCGCCAGCAAAATCGCGAAATTTATCTTCAATCACAGGTCAACGAGCTATGGCGAACCATTCCGAAGTCTAAAGCTATTGATGGCAATGGACGGAAAAGACGTTTTCCGGAAGACCCTCAGGAAAATATTCTTTACTTTATCGAAAAAAATGCACCCTTACTCGAGCCTTGGCAACGAGAAATCGTACGTATTGTGCGTAAAATTGCTCAATATTTTTACCCTCAAAGTCAAACCAAAGTGATGAACGAAGGTTGGGCCTCCTTTTGGCATTACACACTTATTAATGCACTTTATGATGATGGGCTTGTTACTGATGAATTCATGTTGGAAATTTTGCAAAACCACACCAATGTAATCGTCCAACCTGCCTTTAATAGTCCCTATTTTAACGGCATCAACCCTTATACTTTGGGTTATCATATATTTCAGGACATCAAACGAATTTGCCAGAATCCCACAGAAGAAGACAAACGCTGGTTTCCTTATCTGGCAAATAGTGACTGGCTAACAGGCCTTGATACTGCAATGCGTAACTTCAAAGATGAAAGTTTCATTGCCCAATATCTATCGCCTCATTTAATACGTGAATTGAAGTTATTCTATATTATTGATGATGATAAAAATCCCGATTTACTTGTAGGCGCAATCCATGATGAGCATGGTTATCAGTTGATTCGTGAAGCTTTATCAAGACAGTATAATCTGGGTTCAATAGAGCCAAACATTCAAGTTTATTCTGTCGATGTTGAAGGCGATCGTTCCTTGACCTTGCATTATGCTCAACAAGACCGTGTGCCAATGGGTGAAAACACTCCAGAAGTACTTAAACATCTCTATACACTTTGGAAATTTCCGATCGTTTTACAAACTGTAGACGAACAGGGGCAAATCAGAGCTGAATATCATTGTCCCCCGGCGCCAACGCCAAAGCCTCCCGGGTAATTTATTAGTCAGAATGTCATAAAAATATACCTAATTGTCCTCTTAGTGCTTGGTAACAAGTAACTTTTTCCTTAAAAAAGGACGTCGAAATTTGTCGCCGATCTTATTGATAATCATTTTCATTTGTTATAAAGTTGCATTTCCTTTTGAACTGCCTCTTAGGTGAACAATGAAACTAAAAAAAATCCCCTATTACTTTCTTTTATTCCTTCTTACTTTAGGAGCGAGTGCAATAATTGGCTTTTTAAGCTTTACCGGTATGTATGCACTGTTGCCAATTCTTTCTTTAGCCTATGTTTCCTTTGGCTTATCAATCGCCTATGAAGGTGAGATTTTTTTACAAAATATCAAAGGCGCAATCAATAAAATATTTAAAACCAATTTTTTACAAAACCAATTATCTAATGATTATCTCTTAAAACAATACAAAAAAGGAGCAATCGATTCTAAGGCTGACGATTGTCCGCAATTTTTTAAGGATTATGAAGCGCAACTAAAAAAGCTGCATAAATTTAGTCATAAAAATTTGGATGAGGACTCGGAAGCCCGCAAGAAGATTATTGAGAAAACATTAAAGGATATGGAACGATGGTTTTCCCGGCAATTATTTGCTGATAAAGAGGATAAAAAATTAAGCAATTATGAGCAATCCGTTCGTAACTGGCTGAGTGAACATAAGCAAGAGAAAAGAAAAAAACTTCATGAAAACCGCAAATATGACTATAAATTGGTTTTAGGATTCAGTGTGTTAGCCGGTATTTTTATGGGGCTTGGCAATACTTATCTATTAATAGGAGCCTTTACAACAGTTTCTATCGCTAGTCCCCCAGCACTCATCGTGGTGATGTCAATCATTGCCGGTGCTGCTTATATGCTGCAGATTTATAATGCAGTGACCGATATGATTCACAACGATACTTTAAATGTTTGGTACAATAAAATACGCAGGGAACTTACCAAAGGGGTTTCAGCTCGAACCGTGTTCATCGCAGTCACTGCAATCACACTTTTTACCCTGGCTGTATTATTGACAATCTGTTCGGCAGGCACTTGGTGGACCATTATCCAAAAAACGCCTCCACTCTTTGGTTGGATGGCAAAAATTCCCAGTTATATTATGGGTTCTCTACCCCTTGTCCTGGGCGGTGCACAACTTAGCTTTAATCTGCAAAATACCAGCGAAACCTTAAACTTGCTTGATGAGGCTTCTAAAGTTGAAGGCGGATTTTTCAAAACCCTCTGGGCAGGTCTTGTTAAAGGCTATGATGATTGGATGGCTAATGAAAATTGGCTGCAAAAATGGAATCCTTTCCGATTTCTGCTAAAAATTATTGTAACCCCTTTGCGTATGATTCTTTTTCTTGGACATTTAATCGCAATTGGTGTGACTGCTGATGAAGTTCCGGGCGTTTCTGAGATTGCAACTGCATTCTTAGGCTTCGTTTGTGAACTTGGGGAAGATTTACATTATTTTGCTGGCGACTTATTTCACAGCGATCATGCTCATTCTCATGATGCTAAAGCTCTGCTTAAAGAACGTTTCAAAGGTCATAATCATGATCATTCTAACGATATCCCAACTCTTCTTCTTCGCACTATTTTTATCCCTGTATATGCCCTTGCTGCCGTCTGGGACTTTGTAGCGACACGTGCTGTTCAATCAGAAAAACCACTAACTTTGTTAGAGGCCTGGGAAAAACATAGAGGCATTCCTGCTAAAGAGTCGGTCACTATTAAGCCAACTGCAGCGAGGCCTTCCAAAGAATGGCATCTTGAACAGTCTATTTATCGAATTGATAAACATCTCGAAAAAAATCTAGACAAGGCCATTATTAGCTATGATCTAGCTCAAGAAAAGGCAACAGAGTTAAAAGTGCTGCGCCATGATTTACGTGAAATGGAAGGTGCAGAAGAAGCCGATATCAAACATCGAATAGCTCAGGAATCTAAAAAATCACTATATGGCGTGCACCGCTTTTTTGGAATGGAAGGGTCTACAGCTACAACTGAGTTTCTTGATCTTTTAGGTTCACCTGCTGCTTAGCCTTTTCGGTCAGCTACAGTTGGCGTTTGAGGTTTTGGCTCAAGCGCTAAGCTCGGGCTAATAACTATTTATTAAAAATCCGATTACTCTTTCATTGCGGTAGAAATTTGCTAGAGGCTCGCAATGGATTAAAAAAATTCATAAATACATCTAATTAGACACTACGTTTTATTATATGTTAAATTTTGCTACAATCGCGCAGATTTTATAATTTTTGAGAGCTATTAATATGAGTAAAGTAAAAATTTATATAAAAACAGATGTGAATGATGACACTAATAAAATATTTTTAATGATGCAGGAAGCACATCCTGAATATGAAATTGAGCTAATGGACTGTGCTAAAATTTTTATCGGACCTAATGACAGACCATCATTGATGACTAACCCCCTCCATCTTGGCTCAGTTTATTATCATTATGATACATCATCAACCAACAATTCAGCTGATTTAGCTAAATTGGAGCTTTTTGCTGCTGAATTTGAACGAAAACTCAAAAACCAATTGAAAAATTCTGACCTAAAAGACAGACTTGTTAAAGATAAATATGATGAGGTGATCAGCTCAGCCTATAAATTTGACGGTAAACTTAATCACCCTCAGGCAAACAACTTTTTCCAAACCCCTAATCGAAGTTTCTCCCCCCGGGTAAAAACGGAGCTGACTGGTGCTTTAATTTGCGGCCTAATCGCACTTCCCCTATTTTTTTTCGAGCCCTACACCGCCTCCATGCTTTTATTTTGTGCAGCAGTTTTAATATTGGTGGCCCTTAGCCACAATAAACAAGATAAAGAACTAGAAGCGTCGGCTCATTTAGCTTTCTAGACAGCCAAGAGATGCCCTTACAAGGGCATCCCCATTTATTCTGTGAATTCTAATAAATTTTTCAATCCGGCCAAATGCGATTTTGCCAAAGCTTTTGATTTTTCTTCGTTCTGCTCACCCGCTTTTCCAAACCATTCCAGACTATCCTGAGGTAATTCATCAAGAAAACGGCTCGGCATACAATCCTGTAACTCACCGGCACGTCGGCGTTGTTTGGCAAGCGTCAAACACAATCCCTTTTGCGCTCTGGTTATGCCAACATAGGCAAGCCGTCTTTCTTCTTCAATTTGGTTGTCATCGATACTGACGCGATGCGGTAATAATTCTTCTTCCATTCCTACTAAATAAACAAAGGGAAATTCCAAACCTTTTGAGGCATGCAAGGTCATTAGTTGTACCGTTTCTTTGTCTTGATCCTCAGCCTGTTCCAAAATATCAATAAGAATCAATTTATTGACGATATCGGCTAAGTTTTTTTCTGGTTCTTTGGCTAATAAGCGGCCAACCCATTCCAAAAGTTCCCAAACATTATCCATACGCTTCTGGGCTTTGGCAGGGGTATCGGTTTGCTCATAAATGTATGCCTCGTAACCGCTGTCTTCTACCATTTCACGAAGTAGCTCGACAGCAGGTTCTGACTGCAGCTTTGTTTTTATTCGTTCAAGCCAATTTTTAAAATGGAATAAAGCAGCTCGCGGCTTTTCTGCAATCAATTCGGATAAAGCCAAATTGCCGGCACAGCTATAAAGGTTCTGACCCCTTGACTGGGCATAATGTCCCAAAGTATCCAGAGTGGATTCGCCAATTCCGCGTTTAGGCGTATTGATTACTCTTAAAAATGCCGCATCGTCGGCCTCATTACAAAGCAATTTTAAATAGGCAAAAATATCTTTAACTTCCGCTTTTGCAAACCAGGACTGCCCGCCGCTAATGTGATAGGAGATGCCATGATGTCTCAAGACTTTTTCAAAGACTCGGGACTGATGATTGCCTCGATACAAAATGGCATAGTCACCATAATTGGTGCGGGAGCGCAATTTTGAAGAGATTAAATCCGCAACCACCTGCTCTGCTTCGTCATTTTCATCTTTACAACACAATACCCGGAGCATCTCACCATGCCCTAAATCAGACCAAAGTTTCTTTTCAAAAAGATGAGGATTATTGGCAATCAACTGGTTGGCAACATGCAAAATTCGACTGGTTGAGCGATAATTTTGCTCAAGCTTAATGAGTTTCAAATTCGGATAATCTTTTTGTAATTGCGCTAAATTTTCCGGTTTTGCACCACGCCAGGCATATATCGATTGATCATCATCGCCAACAACTGTAAATGAAGCGCGAAGGCCTGCAAGTAATTTCACCATATTGTATTGCGAGGTGTTTGAATCCTGGTATTCATCAATTAAAAGGTGTCGAATCTTGTTTTGCCAACGTTCAAGTGTGTCTGAATTTTCATTAAACAATTTTACTGGCAAACGAATCAGATCATCAAAATCCAAGGCATTGTAAGCTCTTAATGCTTGCTGATAGCGTGGATAGATCAAGGCTGCATCGTTATAAATGGCCGTATCAGCCTCACGATTTAAAGTCTCCTCCGGATCGAGAAGCTCATTTTTCCAGCGTGAAATTTGTTGTTGAATTTGCATGATGTATTCTTTGTCGCTCGCTTTCCCAACAGGTAAAAAACTTCTTAATAACTGTTGGCAATCCTCACTATCAAAAATAGAAAAGCCTTTTTTTAAACCGCATAAACTCAGAGCGCTTTTTATTATCGATAAGCCTAAAGTATGAAAAGTCGCAACCTTTAAGCCACGACGAGTCTTAGCGGGCAAGGCCTTGGCAATACGGGCCCGCATTTCGTTGGCTGCTTTATTAGTAAAGGTCACAGCACAGATGGAATGAGCGCCATAACCGCAATTTTCAATTAAATGGGCTATTTTTTGGGTAATTACTCGTGTTTTACCCGATCCTGCACCTGCTAAAACCAACAAAGGCCCGTCGATGTAGCTTACTGCTGCCATTTGTTGTGGATTTAGCATCTTTAAAAATCCTTAAAATCAGATAAAAAAACGGTCATTATCTCCTGCAAAGCGCAGGCAAGCAAGATTGTTTATGTTAGAATAGCCCGATTTTTCGCATACAACTGGCTAAAATGAAAGAGACTGATTCTTTACAACGATTCATGTTTGAGCATGCCTCTATTCGAGGCGAAATCGCTCATTTGAAAGAAACCTATCAAACCATTATGAATCAACGCGCCTATCCGCCTATGGTTAAAAATCTTTTAGGAGAAGCATTGATTTCCTGCTTGTTATTAGCTGGCAGCATTAAATTTGAAGGCGAATTAAGTTTACAATTTCAGGGCGATAAGCGTTTACCCCTCCTGCTCGTGCAATGCGATCATCAACTCAAAATGCGTGCTTTTGCTTCCTTTAAAGATGACCTTGAAGTTAATGATTATGCCGAAGCCTTTTTAGAAGGTCGGATGGTACTAACCATTAATCAATATAATCAAACTCAGGCCTATCAAAGTATTGTTCCCATCCAGTCAACTTCAATGAGTGAAAATTTGACTCACTATTTCGCTCAATCCGAACAAGTGACAAGCCAGGTTTGGCTGGCAGTAGGTGATGAAATGGCAGCAGGTATGTTACTGCAACTCATGCCAGGCCAAGATACCCTCCAACGCGAACAATTTTGGGAATATGCCGTGATTCTTGGCCAAACGGTTAGTGAGAATGAGTTATTAACTCTGGATAATCCAACACTTCTCCATCGTTTGTATCATGAATCCGAATTACGGCTTTATGAAGGTCGTTCAGTTTGTTTTCAATGTCGCTGCAATGAAGAAAAAATGAGAGAAGTTTTGAAAATTCTTGGTGAGGAAGAAGCAAAAAAACTTTTGGAAGAACGAGAGCAAATCGAAGTGAGCTGTGATTTTTGTAATAAACAATATCGCTTCGACGCGATAGACATAACGATGTTATTCCGAAAGCCTTAATTGTCTTATTTAGGTTGAAATTTTATCTCTTCTGCAACGGATTTCACATTTTCTATGTTAGAAATCAGTTCTTTTCTTTTGAAAAAACCCAGATCATTTTCAGGTTTACTTAAGGCAAAAATTGAATTAATAATTTTATTAAAGGCTTCAGCCAGTTCGGTTTTCCAGTTTTTGTCCAGAAGTCCTCTTGCAGAGCCTATGGCAGTACCACAGCTAATTTTGAATTCATTACTATCTATTTTGTTATTCCTTCCATTGACAAAAGCCTGAAAAAGCGTGTTTGACATGTTCTTGAGTGCGTCATGTTCTTGTGGAAAACTGGCGACCTTTGCGGTTTTTTCCAATTCTACACCCTGACTTACTATCTTGTTTAAGCCGGTTAAAAAGTTTTCTTCATCTTTGGAAGTCACTCTTAATTTGGAAATTCTATGTTGTAAATCTTTTAAACTAAAATTCCAGGAAACAGGTTCAGATAGGGTTTGGCTTTGCTTAGCTTTTGACTCGACCTTTATCTCGGGTTTAATTTCAGGCATGATTTCGGGTTTGATTTCTGCATTGGTCTCTGAAACGGGCTGAGATTGAGCAGGCCTTAGTGTAAGATTTTGGCTAACTACCTGATAGGCATCAAGTGTTTTCTCTCTCTCCAATTGAGTTAGCAAATCATGCTTAAGGGCAAGGTCAAGTATCTGTTCCAGTTTTTTTTGATTAATAGGTTCGGGAAATTTAACATGATAATGAGTTAATTTTTCATTAAAATCATCCTGCTTATGATAGAGAGGATGGTCTGAATCTTTGCTTTGTACACCTTTTATTGACTTCTCTTCCTGGTGTAATTCGTTGAGGAATGGGATCAGCTCCTCATAATCCACCTCAAAAGTGTTATTTTGATAATGAACTGCGTGGGTGTTAGGATACAAAGTAATCGTATCATTGTAAAAACTGATATTAACCTTCTCACAAAGCTGGGTGAAAGCAACCATTGATTGCCCCGATTATGGTCAACATAATTATATTATAAGCAATAATAATTAAGGCTTAATTAAGGAAAGTGGCCTTATATCAAGCAGCTATTGCATCGACGAATTTCCTCCCCGAATAATTAGACTATCCATAGAAGCGCTCTGAAAAAACTCAGATCGCATTGCTCTTAAAACTTGCTGTAGTACCAAAAATTGCTGGCTTAATTGCAGATATAATCCTGATTGGCTTTCATGCATTTCCCCTGCAGTGAAGTAAGCAGCTTGGCCCATATCGCTGAAATAATCGAGACTAACATGACGTCTTTTTGCCATTCCTGGGAAAAGGCCGCAAAAAAGCAAGGATTTATCGCCAACATCGCGCAGCAGTTCAGCTTGGCGTATGCGAGGTTTAGGTAGAGATTCAAGAAAATCAAGCGCTATGATTGATTCAATTAACTGGCTACTCTGGGAAAATCGCATCAGTAGAAAAACCAGATAACTTTCCGTGTTCTCATTAAGCATTAGACTTGTTGAGGCTTGGGCATCGTATACTAAGGCATGCCATTGGCTTAACTCGGTGGGATGCAAAATCAACGTTTTCATCATACCCCCTATTTTTGCTTCCTCTTTTAGTTTAGCAAACTGTGTACCACTTTTTTATAGGAGGACTAAAAATGGGGGTAAGCGGGGTTCTAGTAAACTGGGATTTTATTTGCAAAGGTATATTCTAGTCGGCCCAGGTTCCTGTTTCGTCAACAAGGACCTTTGCACCTTCTAAAACCTGCAACTGGCCGCTTTCAGAGATGAGATAAGTTAAATTACCGTTAGAAAATTCATAGCCCAGCGAATGACAAGGCGCGGCTTTATCAGGACATTTTTGCAAAACCTGGGTTCCATTTATTTTAGTTTTAGCTCCTGTGTCTTTATTCGTTTCTTCATAAACCAGTTTGGAACATTGCTCTTTAGCCTGCATATCCTGACAGGTTATAACTATTTTATAATGAGCAGTTTCCAGCGTTTTTGCGCTAACTATCCCTAAACTGAAAAGACCTATTACGGTAATGACTAGTCTCATCTTTCATCCTCAAAAATTTTAGTTTCTATCTGCAAGATTATTGCCAGTTTGTAAGCATTTCAAAAGATCCATAGTCAATGGATTTCTGCTCTTGATTTACTGCGATTGGCAGCACAAATTCGTTGATAAAAGCCTTCCAAAAATCATCATACAAATAGTTCGTTAGGGGATGGTTTTCACTTGTTGGAAAACAGGGTCCATGATTCGCTTCCAGCAACCATATACGACCTTTTGCATCAACCAAAAAATCAAATCCAAAAATAGCTAAGGTTCGATAAGCATTTGAAACAAAAGCTTCGGGATGAGCCTGTTCCAAGGCTTTCATTAGCTTTGTCATCATCATTTTTATTTGCGGATAAAGTATGGCAAATTCTGCAAATCGATTTGTAGGAATTTGCAGGACATTAGCCTCATGACACAGATGTTCATTAGTAAGATGTGAACGTAAATCGTTGAAATTGTTAGCGGAATAAGGTTGCAGGGCGACATTATAATAACCCTTTGGATAAAGAAAAGAGCCTGCGTAGTTGCTAATAATTACAAACATTCGAATTGAATATTTCCGCTCATCCCTTAATAAATGTGGATCGGAAATATAGTGCTGTAAAACATGCTCCCCGCCTAAACGTTTTGAACTCAGAAAATGCTGTTCTAAATCAGAAAGTTTATTGAAAATTGTGATCTCTTGGCCGTTATTCAATAAAGAAGGTTTAAGTATCCAGGTTAAATCCTCAATCTGATTTGAAATTTGCTGATTTTGAAAATAAAAATCCTTAGCGAGGTAATTTAAAATTTGTGGCCAATTATTGTCATTTATACCATAAGTTAGGGGCATTAATTCCGGACAGTTTTTCGCAACCAAATCAGCTAATAAATGTTTGTATTCCAGTTGTAATGAAGCCTTCAAATTGAAATTAAAATTCTCATCAGAAAAATCAGCTTTTTGAAGAGAAGACGCTAAACACCAATCCAGAGCCAGCAAATAGCGATTTAAATTAAAATAAGTCGGCGATTCAGTGGCTTTTAACGAAAAACGAAGTTGGCGGCTCATTGGGGTGATCACTCCTTAAAATCCTACAACTGAATTATAGTGAAATGGCGAATGTAATTCATTGTTAGGATTTAGATTTAAACTCATGTATAATCGCTGAACATTTGCCTTTTTTACGCATTTACTTCGATAAAGTTAAGTTAATCTCCGCTTTTATCCCCTGACATAGGTCCGTTATGATTGAAAAGAAAAAGATTCGAAACATCGCCATTATTGCTCACGTCGATCATGGTAAAACTACTTTAGTAGACAAAATAATGCAGCAAACCGGTACTTTTAATGAACGTGCCCCCAAGGTTGATCGACTTATGGATTCCAATGCGCTTGAGAAAGAGAGGGGAATTACCATTCTTGCTAAAAATACCTGCGTTTATTGGAAAGAACATCAAATTAATATAGTTGATACCCCAGGACATGCGGATTTCGGCGGTGAAGTAGAACGTATTTTATCGATGGTAGACAGCGTGCTGTTACTTGTAGATGCTGTTGATGGACCTATGCCGCAAACCCGTTTTGTTACTCAAAAAGCTTTTGCCCGTGGTTTAAAACCCATTGTTGTTATCAATAAAATCGATCGCCCCGGCGCTCGCGCTCACTGGGTAATGGATCAGGTTTTTGATCTTTTCGATAATTTAGGCGCAACTGATGAGCAACTCGATTTTCCTGTGGTTTACGCTTCAGCTTTAAATGGCTATGCCAAAATGAATCTGGAAGATGAAGCCACGGATATGGGCGCCTTATTACAAACCATTCTAGATAAGGTTGCACCGCCTGATGTTGATGAAGATGGTCCTTTTCAGATGCAAATCAGTTCTTTGGATTATTCTTCTTATGTTGGAACAATTGGTATCGGTCGAGTAAACCGTGGACAGATTAAGGCCAAGGCTCCCGTTAAAATCATTGATAAAGAAGGCAATATCCGCAGCGGTCGCCTACTTCAGCTACTCGGCTTTAAAGGGCTTGAGCGAGTTGAGGTTGAAGAAGCTAATGCGGGTAACATTGTGGCGATTACTGGTATCGAAAATCTTAATATTTCCGACACCATCTGCGATCCCAACACAGTAGAAGCCTTAGCGCCACTTACAGTTGATGAGCCGACGATTTCTATGACCTTTCAGGTCAACGACTCTCCATTTGCCGGTCAGGATGGTAAATTCGTTACTAGCCGTAAAATTCGAGAGCGCTTGCAAACTGAATTACTTCATAACGTTGCTTTACGGGTTGAAGATACTGAAGACCCTGATAAATTCAAAGTATCTGGCCGCGGAGAGTTACATTTATCAATTCTTATTGAAACCATGCGCCGGGAAGGTTTTGAATTAGCTATTTCAAAACCTGAAGTGATAATGCGTGAAGAAAACGGTGAAATGCTTGAGCCTTATGAACGTTTGACAATTGACGTTGAAGAGAATCATCAAGGTACCATTATGGAAAAACTGGGCGAGCGCCGCGGTGAACTACAAAATATGGTTCCAGACGGAAAGGGTCGAGTTCGTTTAGATTATGTGATCCCAACTCGTGGTTTGATTGGCTTCCATACCGAATTTCTATCAGCAACCTCCGGTACTGGCTTGAATTATCATGTCTATGATCATTATGGACCCGCTGCGAAAGGCCGAATTGGTAAACGTTCAAGTGGCGTATTGATTGCAAATTGTCAGGGAACAGCTCGAGGTTTTGCCTTATTTAACCTACAAGAACGCGGACGTTTGTTTATTGATCCACAAGTGGCTTGTTATGAAGGCATGATTGTCGGCATCCATGCCCGCGATAATGACTTGGTTGTGAATGTTACGAAAGAGAAACAACTGACTAACGTTCGAGCTTCAGGCACAGACGAAAACATCGTCCTGACTCCACCCATTAAACTTTCGCTGGAACAAGCTCTGGAATTTATCGACGATGACGAATTGGTTGAGGTAACGCCTTTAAACATACGCATACGCAAAAAATCGTTAAAAGAAACAGAGCGTAAACGCGCTTCTCGCGCCTCCTCTGAGGATTAATCTCATTTAGAGGAATGCTGGCAATCCACTTCGTGGATTGCTTTTTTTTTGGCTAACAAAAGGTTAATGAGTCTGTATTTGCTTTTTTTGGAAACAAAATATCATCAAAAAAACGATACTCACAGTCAAGGGATCGGAAAAAATTGCCGGCAATCTTTTCCTCCTTCTCCAAACAAACAATATCTTGCAGGAGCTCATCCGCTATCTTAATGATTAGTTCAGTAGAGTCCTTAAACTGCTCATCAGCATAAGATGCAATCCATTCCCGATAAGGATGTTCAATATTGATAGCTGCCAGACTCATCTGCTCGCCTAATTCTTTATAAACTGAAAAACAAGGAACAAAGCTAACTACAGCTTCTTCAATTGGCGCTTCTTTAGCTAAAATCAATAAATGCTCAGAATACTCTCTAATGACTGAAATTTTTTGCAAAGGCTTGCGCTTTTCACTGAAAAAAGTGGCCGAAGGCAGAACATTTAAATATTTCTGCTGAATTTCGCGTTCGAATAAATAGGTACTTTTGGCAAAAGATTCAAAATGCTGACGATGAATCGGATTAGTTAACCGCGGTGCTACAAGCTTGATTGCTTGATAAAAATCCCGCAAATACAAACTATCCTGTTCTAAAAAATTAATAAAAACAGATTTTGCCAGATCACCTTTATGAAGGCTTTGGTTAAAGGGGTGTTGGGCTATTTTGGAATAAGTATCGAGGTATCGCTTAATCAAGCTATGTATTTTCAAATCTACTCTCCCTTCGCAGGCATGACCCAGTGCAGGTTTTAAGGGTTTAATCTCAGCTTTGTTAACTAAACCAAAGCACCCCCGGTGAATTAATCCGGGGCAGTCTACCTAAGCGAATAACAGTTTGTCAACCTGAACACCGTTTCACCTTTTTACTGACTGCATTTTGACTTGGATTCCTATAGAATAGAGATTAATTTTCCAGATATGCCAAAAAATGAATGTCAGATCATGAATCAAAAATTTAAACGCGTTATCTTATATGCACGCCAGCACCGCGCAAATGAGGGGATCAATGAAACTCTGCAGCGCTTAATTCAATTCTTGGAAAGCCAGAACATAGAAACCTTTTTAGATATTGATACGGCTTCGAGTTTCAATATTAATTTACCGGTTTTAAGCCGGGAAAAAATGAATCAAAAACAGGATCTCATTGTAGTTGTCGGCGGTGATGGGAGCTTACTTTCGGCAGCACGCATGGCAATCATGGTGAATTTACCCGTTATTGGGATAAATCGCGGCCGGCTTGGGTTTTTAACTGATATTTCACCACAAAATATTGAAAGCCAACTTCTGGATGTTCTCAACGGCCAATATCAAGAAGAGCGGCGTTTTCTATTAAATGCCCGCATCCACGATGAACATAACACTTATTTTGAAGGCAATGCTCTTAATGATGTTGTTTTGGGGCGCGGTGGAGAAACACATCTTATCGAATTTGATGTCATAATTAATCAACAATTCGTCTGCCATTACCGTTCCGATGGACTTATCCTTTCAACGCCTACAGGTTCTACCGCTTATTCTTTATCCGCTGGTGGACCGATTATGCATCCCCTTTTAAATGCAATTGTGTTGGTGCCGATGTTTTGCCATAGCTTAAGTTCTCGACCCTTGGTTGTAGATGGCGAGGCCAAAATAGATTTAAAAATCTCAACCAATAATGAGCATAATTTACAGGTTAGCTGTGATGGTCATGAGTCACGCATCGTTAAGTCTGGTCAATTAGTTTCTATTGAAAAAAATCACAAGGAGCTACGCTTGTTGCATCCCTGCGATTATCATTATTATGATACTTTACGTATTAAACTTGGCTGGGAATCAAAATACCAGGGATAACCTATGTTAACTAACCTTCGCATTGAAAATTTCACCATTGTAAAACTTCTGGACATTGATTTTGCCAGCGGAATGACAGCCTTTACAGGGGAAACAGGGGCAGGCAAATCCATTATGATTGATGCCTTGATGCTCGCCTTGGGCGCACGGGCAGATGCCTCAGTGATTCGTTTCGGTGAGGAAAAATGTGATATTAGCGCTTGCTTTCAATTTGATGGTAAATCCGAACCTGCTCAATGGCTTTTGCAGCATGATATTGAATGGGAGCAGGATGAAATTATACTAAGGCGCGTACTCAATACCGAAGGACGCTCCAAATCCTCCATTAATGGCCAACCCTTTCCTCTTCAAAAAGTTAAAGAATTAAGTGAGTTGTTGGTTCATATTCATGGTCAACATCAGCATCAGACACTTATGCAGCATGCGACTCATCGGCAACAGCTGGACTCCTATGCCAACCATTTTGAACTTCTACAGGAATTGAATCAGCATTATAAACAATGTCAAAAGGTGAAACAGGAAATTGAGGCCCTTCATCAGCAGGAAATGCAAAGTGATAAAATTGAGTTATTGCGTTTTCAAATTGATGAGCTTCAGACTCTTAATCTTCAAGAGAATGAAATGCAAACCTTGCATGAAGAGCATCAATTACTACACCATGCGCGCGATTACCTTCAACATTCTCACCAAATTTGTCACCTTTTAAATGCTGAGGATGAAAGCAGTGTTTACAAAGGAATTAACCAAGTCATTCAAAATTTGAATAATTTACCTAAAGAGCAGCCTTTAGTCAGAAATGCCTTTGAATTAATCAATAGCGCCTTAATTCAATGTGAAGAAGCCTTGGATGAAATGCAAAAATTCACTGAACAGGTTCAACTCGATCCTGAGCGTTTGCAAGAGGTAGAAACTCGAATAAGCACCTTGCATCATGTCGCGCGCAAATACCATGTTGATGCCAACCATCTGGCATCGTTTACGGTCAATTTACAAAAAGAATTGGAAGATTTGGAATCTGCGGAAACCCGTTTGCTTAAACTGGAGCAAATATATAAGCAACAAACTCAAACTTATGAGGTTCAGGCCTTAAAACTTAGCGCATCGCGCAATGATTATGCCAAAAAATTAGCCAAAGAAATTTCGGAAAATATTCATCAATTAGGCATGCCCAAAGGTCGTGTTGAAGTTGAGGTAAGTCCTATCGGAAAAATGCAAGCTCACGGTTTGGATAAGGTTGAATATAAAGTTTGTACAAATCCAGGTATGGCTCCCGATTCTTTGACGAAAATCGCTTCAGGCGGAGAATTATCGCGCATTAGTTTAGCTATACAAATGATTACCGCTCAACGCGGCACTACACCGACCTTGTTTTTCGATGAGGTTGATGTCGGAATTGGCGGCGCGACTGCAGCACTCGTTGGTCAAATGCTGCGGAAATTGGGGGAACGTTTACAAGTTTTTTGCGTCACCCACCAACCTCAGGTTGCAGCAAGCGCCCACCATCATTTTGTAGTGGAAAAATATTCCGATCATAAGCAAACTTTTTCACAAATTGTCCCTTTGGGTAATTTTGAAAAAATTGATGAAATTGCGCGCATGTTAGGTGGATTAACCATCACCGAACAAACACGTTCACACGCTAAAGAGCTATTAGCGCAAAGTTCTGAGCTTGAACCCCTTTAGCGATTTTGCCCCCAAGGAATTAACAAAGGGTAATAGAAAACCTATAAATAACCATTTGAGTTGATAGATCCAGGCCGCTAGCACTGCACCCGTCCAACTAAATGCCGCGTTAAGAACAATTGCACCCAATAAAAAGAAAATAGTAGCTAGTAATTTAACCCTTTTATTAGTTAAAAAAGATTTTGGTTTCACAATCTTTTCAGCAATAATAAATCCCCAGAGCCCATAAAATCCTTTCCACGCATTAGGCATGGGCAGATAAAATTGGATATAAATTAGTAAAAGGGTCGCTAAGGTAATTACTATGGCAGCTAAAATTTTTGGCGCTTTTATCTCAACAAAATAATAAAAAAACAACGTAACAAGTGCAAAAAACACACCCCCTGAAATCTCAAAAAAATTGTGATAACCAAAATGAATAGTTCCCCAGGCGATACCGCAAAGCAACAGAAAAATTAAAGCACTGAACCATATATTGTGAACCCTCATAGCAAACCACAGATAAAGCGTGGTTGCCAGTTGCATATGACCGCTAGGAAAGGCAAAACCAACATGATGTATGGAAGGTGACAAGGGTACTTTAAAAGTGATTTTAAGGGCAGTATTGACCAATATAGTCAGTAGGACCAAACAAATGGCATGATAAAAAGTTCGGCGTTCAAACCAAATAAATCCCATGGTGAGAAGAGGGAAAAGGAACAATGCATTATCAAAAAATATAAAGCCTTGGGCAAAATAATCAATCATAGAATGGTCGCATTAAAAGTAGGACAAAGGTGTTTTAGATGGAAATTGTTGATACTGCCATAGGGGCTGTGAATCTTCAATTGGCATAATAAAGACCAAGCCTCTAAGTGTTGGTTTTTTCTAGGATTAAAATAGTAACCCACAAAGTTATCCACAGTATTTGTGGATTATATTTAATGCCCAATTCCCAATACAATATATTTAAATTCAATAAGTTACAAAAATATTTGTTAGTTTTTTTGTCTAAAAATTCTTTTTTGAACAATTTTATCCACAATGCCTTTATCTAAAAGGGGTCCTTGTACAAAAGTGGATGTTGTTTTTCTGTAGAATTTAAATGAAAATGCCCCACCCAAAACCGACTTGGATTTTAGGCTTTAAAAGCACTCTGAAATTGAAATCAGAAATAAATTAGCTGAAACCAAATCGCGCTTAAATTGAACATTAAAAATCGTATACTCCAGTTGTCACGCTCAACTGTTGCAAATAATGTACTGCTTAGCCCCTATCGCATTAATACAATAATTAGCCATCTTGCCCTCAAACTGATTACCACTTACCCTAATGATTACCCGGTTTTGTTAATAACTGACAGATCTCAGTTATTTGCCCGCCAATTACAATTGGCTTTAAGGGCTAACGCTTACCCTTTTCAGCTAGCCAACATTCATCGGTGTAGAGAATCGCGTCAACTTAAACTCGAGAATGCCCTTTGCTTAAAGCAAAATTGTAAATAAAGCAAAGATATATCCGTAAAGAGAGTTGATTAAGGCACAATATCAGACTGGAAAATAAAAAAAATCTTGGGTATTCTTAGCGGCTTACGGAGTCTTGCTGTTTGTGCGGGTTTTAATAGAAAGGATAATAATGAAAGGAACTATACTAGCTGTTTTAATCGTTCTTGCTACTATTCAAAGTACTCAAGCCGGAACAATTGGACCTTCTCCCGATCCCTTAAGAGCCGTAGTCTCATTAAGCCTGGGGCCTGTTTGGACAGCACCTGGTAAAACTCAAACTATATCATTCCGAAAAGATTTTTTTCAGACTTATACTACAAATCGTCGATCCAACATTTTATTTAGTGGTGAAGTGTTTGCTGGCTATCAGGCTCCTTTGTGCCATCGATATCAAATACAATTTGGTCTTGCTGCTGCCGGTACCACCAATGCCAACCTTAGTGGTGAAATTTGGCAAGATGCAGATCCGCAACTTGATAATTTTGTTTATTCCTACAAAATCAGTCATGCTCGATTGGCTTTAAAAACCAAGTTGCTAACTAACTTCAGGGGTCTTTTTGAGCCCTATTTTAGCGCTAGCGTCGGCCCTGGCTTCAATCGCGCCTATCATTACCGTTCTACTCCAAAGGTTCCTGATCTAATTGACGAACCTCCTTTTAATCCGCGCACACTTGCCTCTGTGAGTTATACGCTGGGTGCTGGCATTCAGAAATCCTTATCTAACCATTGGGCGGCCGGTCTGGGCTATGAATTTGCAGATTGGGGACGTAGCAAACTGGCTAGAGCCTTTGATCAAACCCAAAACACAGGCTTGCGCCTGAGTCATACCTTTACTCATCAATTGCAATTTAGCTTGACCTTCATCGTGTAGAGATTTTGATAATGCTAAACATAAATAATATAGAAATCATGACACTGCACATAAAACAGGTATTGCTGCCCGATCATGACAGGAGTTTGATCGAGCAAAACATCGCTAATATTAGGTGTAACCAATGTCGCGAATAGAACTAAAGCGGTTTGTTTATGATTTCTTCCAATATCAAAATTTTTGATTAATAGATTCTAGTCCTAAACCAACTTTGAAATTTTCTAACTCTTCCGCTGAATCCGTTAAAGGTTCACCAAAGAAAGTTCCAAGATAGCCATGTCTGCTGGTGCATCCTACAATTGCTGCAGGAATCCCCAATGGCAAAGCCGCTAAAACTCCTAAAATACCTTTGATAATCCAATTTACAGCTCCCCAACCACGATGAGTCCCAAACTCTGCTTCGGCTCCTGAAATAGCCTTTTCACAGGTTCTTTTAAAGATTAATTTTGAAGCAAAGGTCTCATTTTCTTTGTAAAAATTCTCAGCAGCAGTTTCCAGTCTCTCAATTAAAATAGCCGCAGACTGACCAACATTTTTATAATCAGAATCATAGTCTTTAAATTCAATATTTCCTTTTGCAATCAGCAAATCCGTTTTTTGTTTTAATTTGTTTAACAAGAGGTAAAACTGCTCACGCTCGATCATAAAATCATTATCGAATCTAACGGTTTTCTTAGTTAATCCTTGCGATTTGTTCTCTTTTAAATTGGCCGTTCCCAAATTTTCAACAATAGGCAGAAGCATTCCGTCTTTAAGTTCAGCAAACTTTAGCTCATTTGGGTCATTAAAATAGCTAATAGCTAATTCGGGATCATGTTTCATGGACCACAATAAGGGTATACGCTCTTCTATGAATTGCACATATTGCAAGCTGGTTTGCGGATCTACTAATTTATTTTCGTAACGTAGGCAAAGCGCCTTATAGAATTCATTAATCGATGCAAATTCCATCCCTAAAAGCGAAATGCTTTCTCTGTTAAATCTTATCGATTCGCGTTCTTCTTGAGCTTTTAACTCATCACTTGTAAATATATCCTGGAATTGCGTTTCCATTTTCAATACGCGCATGGCTAGATGGTGTTCATTTCGGGCAACAAATTGGTTTAAATCGCTGAGATATTCAACGAATTTAACCTGGCCATAAGGAGTTCTCAACGCTCTTCCACCAGCCTGATTTTTTTCATCATAAGAGAAGCTATTCTTAGCTAGAACCTCTAAGGTATGAATAAAGGGACCTAACTCTTCTTTTTCAAAGACCTTCGTCGATAGATTAGAGAGGTTAAGCTTAATATTATTAAAAATAGAATAATTTACAGGGACATCAATAATTATGCCGACAGGTTCGTGTGAATAACCCGTGCGTTCACTTGCACTTCCCAACATCGCCATTGTTTTTCCTGATTCAAATTGGTTACGCTCAGTTGTGATAAAAGCTTTGAATTCGACTTTAGTGGAATAATCGAGCAAAGAATTTGCAAAGGTGCGATGGTTGTTTTTATGGGTAATCAGGCTTTGAATTAAGTAATTTTTAATTTCTATATCTTTAATCCGCTCTTCAACAAATCGGGTAACATCTGTTTGAGTGATTGATTTAGTATCAATTGTTTCCATTAAGCTAATATAATTTTTTATTTCATCGTCGTTTTTTAAAAAAGGAATATCGATGAGATGCTCTCTTTTCTCAAATAAATTGTTTTGCAGGCCTATAATATCGGATAGCTCTTTTGGAGCTGAACTTTTAGATAAAACATATTCCATGTAAATTGCAAAGAGATTATTTTGTAAGGACTTTCTTTGTATTTCCAGTAAGGCTTTAGGATTAAGTTCTTGATCTCTTACTTGTTGCCGGCCTCCATTTTTAATACGATTCCCTTCAATAATGATTTCCTTATTGGTACGGTTATAAAGGCCTATCTGATTGAGTTCATCAGTTGTTAAATCAATTTTTCCATCCAGTTTATTTTGCAAGAATTGGCATCGTTCGGCACGTTTTTGATTAATTGCCTTGAATAATTCGGTCTGCAATAAAGGCTCATTGTTTTGCAAATCAGCTCTTATTAGCAAATTAAAATAATAAACGATCGCTTGATTTAAATCTGAATTTTCTACTTTGGAAAAAATAAGCCCTTTTGAAAGCGCAAAGAGATCCACTGAACTACCTTCGCAACCCAGCACATTAATTAAGGATAAACTTGAAGTTTGGCTAAAATAATCAATAACAACCTGTTTTGCTAATTCTTTAGTACTTGATAGCAGAGCGGGAGTTTGACTATCGATACTCACTTTTTTCATCAGCCCCTTTTGCATCATTTTTGGAGTTGACAAACTATAGATGGAGTGAGTTCCAAAGGCATTTTCGGCTACTTCATTCATTGTTCCGCTCATTCCTATTCGATGCGGCAGAATGTCTTTGAATTCCTTACCTAAATAGAGTTTGGTAACCTTGCTAATCCGTTGATAGAAGGGATTATCGGCATCAAATAAAAATTTAAATTCCTCTTTATGAATTTCATCAGCAATCATGATGGCTTTGAGAAATTGTTCCATCCTCAATTGAACATCCTTTTTGGAAATCTTTCCCTCTGTTTTAAGCACATAAATGCCATGATGTTCAATAAAATTGACCTTGGGCTTCTGCTCGATAGTTGCCAGGTGCTCAAAATAATTTGCCATCCCTTCCGGGGTAAAAACGTGAATATGGGCTGACAACAACTTAGCATCATCATTTACGCAAGTTCCGGTTAGTTGCATGGATGCAAGTCCTGCCAGTTGATTTGCGGCATCGAGAAGCCTGGTTTCTGGCGAGATCTTGAATTTTTTCAGACTATTTTTTACTCCCAGGCTTTCTATGGTAGACAGTTTATTTAATTTAGTTTTTAAACTGTCGTAAATATAGTCAACTAATTCAAGGTTTTCTTTTAAACTTTGTATTGAAAGAATCTTTTCAAAGGCATCCACATTCTGGCCCTGAGATCTTAATTCATCTTTAAGATTGATTGATGCGGGAATCGTGCTGAAAACGCCGCCCAGATATAAATAAAACCGATACTGTTCTGAAGCAGTCAAGTTCTTCTTATGTGATATTTCTTTTAACTGCGCTATCGCATCCGGTAAAAAGCGAGCGATTTGTTCTTCAATTTCTTTTTCTGAAAAGCTGTTCCCTAGTCCACCTGAGTTAGCTAATAAAATGGCGGCTTCAGAATTTTTCAAACAGGAAATACGAACGAGTTCATCTCGTACAGCTCGAAGACTATGTTTGTGCCTTGTATTTAAAAGATACAAAAGTTGGTCTTGAGTTATTTGCGTAATATTGATCTTTTTATATTTTCCCTGCATGGAAGTGGGCAATTCAACCTCTTGATTATAATTAATAATTGGAGCTTGAGGCTCGCCAGCATTAATTTTCACATCAGCAAATAGACTATTTTTTGTTTTCTTTTCTAAATTAGCGGTAATTCCATCTTTTAAAGAAACGAATTGTTCGCATAGGTTAGCAAGAGCGGTAATTCCAAGCATGCCGGATTTGTTTTTAATCGTTTTTTGCCCTTCAACTAATAAAAGCAAGCGCTTAACATCAATGCTGTCTTTGTATTCTTCAATCCGATCATTTTTATGAGCATAAATTAAATTAAGTAATTTAAGAGGATGCAGATGTTTAGCATTACAAAAATTCAGAATGTCGGATTGCAACCCTGTATTCAGATATTCATCAATTTCTTCTGCCTCTAAAGCTGCTCTTTTAGAAATGGTTTCATAAAAAGCCATAAACTCAGAATCAGGCATTGTGTCGCTTATTGCTGATGCCGATAAACCCGTCATCAAACCCTGACGATTTATTGATTTTTTTGTAACTTCAGCTACTGCTTCATCAGGAGCAAGGCAAAAGGAGGGCATGAAAACGTCTGGATTTTTTTGCCTTCGTTGATTTAAGTACTGCAGAAGGGTAAACGTGAAAAAGGTTTTTCCAGCCCCTACTCCCATATTTATTTTTCCAGAAAGATTAGCACCGGGCATACCCGTATTAATCATCCCTGCGTCATTAATAAAGGCTTGGCAGTTAGAAAAAAGTTCGAGTTGATAATCTCGCAAGCGCGTAACTGGTAAACCGGAGTCGGTAAACAAGGTAGTGCCATTAACAATAGTTATGTTAAAAAGATAGCCGCTTTCAAGTTTCTGTCCTGCACAATTGTTCCAATATTGCCCTGCATCAGAAGCTAAAATCTCTTCATTCATTTGATCAAGATATTGACGATAATTCATCAAACGAGTTTCACTTTTTCCATCCTGTTTCGACTCATAAAAATCATCTCTGTTTTGATTCTCTGTATAGCCTTCATAATTGTGCAAAAATAATAAGCCTTGACGATTTTTAGTTGCGCTGGAATAAAATAGTGGATAAACCTCTGCTTTTTTTAAGCGCATATTGTAATCGGATAAATAAGCAAATTCTTGGAAAGTTTTGTCGTAACCGGCGCCCATTTCTTCACTTATCTTAAATTGTACGCGTTGCCCATTAGGTTCACATTCCAAAATCAGATCGGATTTCTTTATTGTTTTTATAACTCCTTGGCCAAGGATTATCTCATTTGCCTTGAAGTCGCGTTGTACATCATCAGCTACTTTTATTCTGGTCAAATAGGGATTAAGGATTTTTTTAAAATCACCACTGGGTAATATCAGGTTTTGCTGATTGAGCATGGTTTCCATGCCGAAAGGAAAGCGGATTTGTACATTATAGGAAGTGGGGGTTGTTCCATATTGTTGTTCTTTTGTAGGCACAAATCCATTTTGTCTTTCGACATAAACCTGCGCCAAGACCAGCTTACTATTGATGTTTAAAGCGATGTTAGCAATTCTCGCATTGATTTTATTGGCTTTTACATAATAAATTGAATCTTGAATGACCTTTTCAATCAGGTCGTAAGGTGTATCTTGAGTAACCGATTTTTGTGTCAACAGGAAATTGAAGATTTCGGTATCCATTTTATTTTGCATAGAATTCTCATAAAAACATAAATATGAACATATTTTACACACATTGCTAAGTAACTACAATAAGATTATGGGGTGGGGAAGGCAGTTGTTGATTGTTGGGGTGTTGTGTTAAAAATACACATCGCTAAATAGGCAAGGAATACAAAGAAAAAAACAAAGAAAAATAGCTTGGCAATATAGGTAAAGGTTGAGGGAGGTTTAGGATAACCAAATGCGGCCGCCACCACGGCGAATGCCAAGAAAAGAAATGACCATCTGAACATAGCTATTCCCTGCTCATTTAACTCAGATACATTGACTGTAGAATAAAATAGGCGAATAGCCAGTTTTTTGGCTTGCTATTTAATCGATTTACTCAATACCTGAGCATATTTTCATTGCGTCGCATGTTTCTCTATCAAAAAAAATAAAAAGCTGTAAATTAGTCATAGAATAATGATTTTGATATCAATCCGGGAATAATGATGTCACATAGTTTGCCTTTAATAACTACTCTAGCTACAGCCTTAGGTTTAGCCCTTCTAATGGGCTTTATTGCAATAAAACTTAAACTACCAACAATTGTTGGTTATCTAATAGCAGGCGTTATTATTGGGCCTTTTACTCCAGGTTTTGTCGCCAATTCTCAAATTGCATCCGAGCTTGCTGAAATAGGCGTAATGCTTCTTATGTTTGGAGTTGGCCTACATTTTTCATTGGAAGATTTGCTAGAAACACGCAAAATTGCCTTACCCGGCGCATTGCTTCAGATAATAACAGCAACTTTAATGGGTGCTCTTATAGCAACCTTATGGGGATGGTCTCTAAGCCATGCCCTGGTTTTTGGGCTGGCCTTATCAGTTGCTAGTACGGTGGTATTAATTAGAGCAATGGAATCACAGGGATTATTAGGTTCAATCAATGGGCAAATCGCAGTGGGTTGGCTAATTGTGGAAGACATTGCCATGGTTTTAGTCCTGGTTTTTTTACCTTTAATGGCGCATTGGTTTGGGGAAAGTGAAACAGGGAGCAATGTGAATGGCTGGGTACTTTTAGGCCTTACTTTGTTCAAATTGACTTCGTTTCTAGTCCTAATGTTATGGATAGGCCGTTGGTTGCTGCCCAAATTATTATGGCAAATAACCCGCACAGGCTCACGCGAGCTTTTTACCTTATGCGTTATCGCGGTTGCTGTGAGCATTGCATTTGCCGCATCAAAACTATTCGGAATTTCATTCGCTTTGGGCGCTTTTTTTGCGGGAATGATTATTCGCGAATCAAAATTCAGCCAGCGTGCTGCAGAAGAATCATTGCCCTTTCGCGACGCCTTTGCTGTTTTATTTTTCGTAGCAGTAGGTATGTTGTTTAATCCCTATATTTTTGTAGAAGAACCCCTTCGCGTACTCATTGTCGTTGCAATCATTGTTTTTGGAAAATCTCTTGCGGCAGCGTTGTTAGTCCTTGCATTTCGTTACCCTTTAAACACGGTACTCACAGTATCAGCTTCTTTGGCCCAAATTGGCGAATTCTCATTTATTCTGGCCGGTCATGGCGTGAATTTGAAATTATTATCTGTTGAAGCACAGGAATTAATACTTGCTGGCGCTTTAATCTCAATCTCAATTAATCCGCTATTATTCAAGCTCATTGAACCCTTGCAAAAATTAATTATCAGACGATCCCCATGGATTCAAAAGCTTGAACATCCAGCCGATCAGCTTTTAGAACTACCCATTTCAACCGAAGAAAAATATTTGTCAGCCCATGTGGTGTTGATTGGCTATCGTCGAGTAGGCGAACGGATAGGCATGGTATTAAGCGAGAATGAAATTCCATTTGTTATTGTCGATCGAGATCGGAACTTGGTCGAAAAATTGCGTAAAAATCAAAAAGCAGCCATATATGGCAATGCCGCTGAGCCTTCCGCTCTTATTCAGGCTCATATTAAAAAAGCAGGAATGTTGGTGGTTGCTACCTCCGATACCTTTGATATTCGCCAAATGCTAAGCATTGCGAGGAAACTTAACCCGCGAATTGAAATAGCTATTCGTGTTCAAAATGAAGAGGAAGAGGCCTTATTAACTCAGGAAATTGAAGGCGTTTTCTTTTTAAGTGAACGGGAATTGGCCAAATCGATGAGTGAGTATATTTTAGGGCGATTTGGGATTAATCCGGTTTCTGGTTTAACTTAGGCCTAGATTGCAAAAACAAATAAAGTTGCTACACTGCATCGAATGTTTAAGCTAGCCAATACAAATGAACTTTCCCACGCTTCAAAAAAAAATTGAATTCTTACTTCCCCTCTGGTTTGGCCTTTTATTTTTCCTAACTCAAATCAGTACCGCTTTAAAAAGCATCCCCTTGATGCTAGTGGTTATTTCTATTTTTTTTCTACCCAATGTGGGCGCGAAATTTATACAAGTTATAAAAACCCGATGGTGTCAGGCCGCTTTATTGTTATTTGCCGTGGCCTGTTTAGCCTGCTTTTGGGGACCTGCACCCACTTATTTAAAACTTTCCACACTTAAACAATACAATAAAGTATTGTATTTGCCCATTTTGGCAATAGGTCTTAGCTACCCCAAAAACCGGATTTGGGCAATCAAAGGATTCTTAAGCGCTATGGTGCTTACGGCCTTTTTATCTATCGGCGCTTATTATGAAATCTTCCACTCCATTCAATACGATAATGTTTTCTTAAACCATATTATGACCGGATTTGCGATGTCTTTTGCCGCATTCCTGGCTCTTTACTATTCTTTAAATTCTCGGGGAAAATCAAAAATTGTTTATTTTGGTCTCTTTTTCTTATTCACCTTTCATTTATTTTTCGTGAATTTAGGCCGTACCGGATATTTGATATATGCCCTAATGTTAGGCCTTTTTTTCCTAATGTATTTGCCTTGGAAAAAATGTTTACCCGCCTTGCTTATTCTTGGTGGCCTTTTGGCGGCTTCCTATACATTTAGCCCTAGTATGAAAACGGGTCTTAAAGATGCAGTTTCAGGCTACCGCCACTATCACGATAATAAGAACACGTCAGTTGGATACAGAATGCAATTTCATAGTTATGCAGCTGATTTGTTTAAAAGGCACCCTTTGTTAGGAAATGGGACGTCCAGCTTTCCGGTTTTATTTTATCTGGAAAATCCGGTACCAGAATTTGGAAGAGATATTCATGAGCCCCATGGAATCTATTGGTTGGTCGCTTCCGAATTTGGGATTGTTGGTTTAGTCGCCTTGTTATGGTTTTTTGGAAGTCTGCTTTTTACTGCCTTTAAACTGGAATCCATGCGTATTCCTGCTGTTATTTTCATCTCTTCTTTCATCGTAGTGAATCTGAGTGATTCTTTACTTTATTACTCTGGCTCAGGTTATTTATTTATTCTATTTGCTGCCTTATACCTGAGTGAAAGAATCGGAGTCAGTGAGAACCTATCATTTAGGCAAGCAGAACACTTAACGACTCCTTTGGGAATACTCAGCTGATGAACATTCTCTATACTAACTTTCACCCCCATTATGGTGGCGGACATACGACTTACCTACGCTATCTGTTACGTAATGCAACCAATAAAAATTTTTTAGCCTGTCCCAAAACGAGCCAGCTTTATCAAATTCTTGAAAAAAAAGGTGAGGGTGAAGGTGAAGTTACTTTGTTTGATGTTTCCTTTCCATCCAAATTCAAAGATATTTTCTCCATAGTTAAGTCTATTTTTAAAATTGCCCGAATTATCAAGAAAAATGACATCGATCTGGTTCATACTAACGAAAACGCAGACAACCGTATTATTTTTTATGCTTCACTTTTAACTAGAAAAAAATTTAAGGTAGTTCTCACCAAGCACAATGCCAAAGGAATTAAAAAAAGAATAACAAGCCGTCTTCGCTTTAATAAATTTAACTCAGCTGTGATTTATGTTTCAAAGTCAGTAGTAAATACAATTGGGGTATCTGATATCAAGGTACCAGTTCATATCATCGAGAATGGAGTTGACACCGATTACTGGCAACTAAAACCTGGTCCGCCTTCCCCCATTTTAACTTTGGTATCTATCGCCGGTACTGCACCCTGCAAAGGATTAAAGCACCTAATACAAGCGATTAAAAAATTACCTGCGGATAAAAAAAAGCAATTGCGGGTTAAGATTGTCGGGAAATTACTTTCAACAAACTATATAGATAGCGAGTTTGAAGGCGATTATTGTCCCGAAGTGGTTTCCTTTGTCGGCTATAGAGAAGAGGCAAAAAATGAACTTATCGGCGCTGATCTGGGCTTTGTTCTTTCTGACTCTGAAGAAACAATCAGCTTCGCCTGCCGGGAAATGATGTCCTGCGGTCTTCCAGTTCTGGTAAGTGATATAGGCTGTTTACCTGATAACGTTGACCATGGCGTGAGCGGCTGGGTAACTAAACGGGCTGACGTCAATGCTATTTTTGAAGCGCTTTTAGATATTTTGAACAAAACACCATCCGAGCTGTCTTCTATGAAAAAAGCAGCGAGACAAAAAGCCTTAGCTTCTTTTGGAGTTGATTTGATGATTGAAAAAACTCAAAAAGTATACGCCTCACTCAAAACTTAACAACAGCTCTCAATTTTACATAGACCAAGATTATAACTTCAAACTCACGCCAACTTATTTTTCATAAACTATTAATTTTTAATAGTTTATTTCGTTAAAGATAGTAAGATTTACCGATTTTCGAAATGATTAATAAAGTGGGAGGAATAATGGTTGCTATAAGAGATCTGATCAATGCGATGAAAGATGAGGATGGGAATATAGACGGGAATAAAATCACCAATATGGTAATGTCCGTAATCAAAAACAGACCTGGTTTTTTTTCTCCCTTTAGATCACTTGCAGATTTCGGTTTTACCCTGACAACCCCTATTTCTGGACCTCTATTATTTACCTTTTTAACTGGGGTCTGTGCTTTCGGGTTAGCAGTTGCCGCAATAACCTGTATGGGCAGTTTGCTGTTTGCCGCCGCCTCAGCACCCTTTGACTCTGAAATAGCCAGTTCATCACTAATTATTGGTTTGCTCGCAGGCGGCGTATCTATTGCCTGTATTATTTGTACGGGTCTGTTTGCAGTAGCCGCCATTCTTGCAAGTCCTTATTTTGGTCTTTCACTAGCTGCAAGAAGTATTTCTACATTGGGTAAAGCATTATGTGGTGTTCCAGTTGATGAAGAAGAGCCGGTTGATATGGCGTTTCAAATGTAAACAACTCTAGGATTCGAGGTATAATGCAAATAAATTGACAAAGTGGTTTTTTATTTGTACTATGCGCAAAAATTATTGGAGATTAAAGTGGCAAGTTATATTGAATTAATAGGCAGGTTACAAAACAACATGATAGCACAGGACGGTCAAGGTGTATTGGAAGTAGCAACTTCCCTTTATCACAAAATGCCTGGGTTTTTTACACCTTTTCGAAACACTGAAGATCAAACTAAAGGTGAAGATTTCACCTACGCATTAATGAGTCCTATTTCAACTCCCCTAACACTAGGCTTAGTAGCAGTTATGGCTGCTGGCGCTGCAGTTATTTCCACTATGGTTTGTTTCGGCAGCTTATTATTTGCTGGAGCCTCTTGTCCCTTTGATTCTGAAATAGCTGAAGATGCGCTAATTGTTGGTTTATGTGCTGGCCTTATAGCATTAATAGCTCTGGCAGCTGCTCTTGCACTTGTATTATTAGCTGTAGTTTCAGTGCCTTTGTCTACTCTTAGCTTCATAACACGTAGTGCAACCACTGCGAGCCTCTTATGTTGTGCGCCCGCTGATGAAGAAGATGAATCTGATGATTCTTTCGACTATTTAACTCATAGCTATCAATAATTGTTTAGCGCTAAGAGCTACTTTTAAAGTACGATCTTGGCGTTAGCTTTTTAGCGAAATAAGTTTACAATCTTTTAAAGCCATTTCTTTTAAAGAGCTTATGCCTCTTATCAAATTCAAATCTCTTTCATTTCAGGATGTTATAGAATCTAAAATTAGCGACCACGATCCAATTCTTATTGAAACGCTTTATGGAATGTTTTGTTTTTTTAATATTTTATGTCGCTGCGATACTCGGCAACCCAGTGGCTTTAATAATGCCTTTAACCGTATAGAAACTTTAGAGGAATATACAAAAAGGTTAAAAACGATCACTGAAATATTAGCTGAACTTCAACAAACTCAGCAGATTGTAGGGTTTATGCTGCAAGAAGCTCCCAATTTGCAGCATAAAGAGGAAGGCGATGTTGCTAGTTTTTTTTACAAAGAATTAAAATCTAAACTGCCTTATTTTGAGGTAGATGCGCTAAAATTTGCACGAAAAACTCATAAAACCCGATCCTGCCTATTTTCTGCTTTTGACCTGCGTGTTTTTCCAAAACAAATTCCTATGTTTGATAAATCCCCAGGAAGATCGCAAGAAATTCAACTCATTGATTCACAGGGTAAACAACTAAGGGCTATCAACATTCATGGTGACCACAGGAATCAGGCCAAAACTTCTAAATTGGTGATCCATTCCGCCAAAAAGGGCGCCATTCTTGGCGGGGATTTGAATATTTTTTCCAACACAAAAGAAGCTCTGGCAATGAAAGAGGAACTACAACACCTTAGGTCTGTCCAACTTTGTATTGTAAAAGCAAGGTTATTCAGTACCCTTGATGCTGCTATTTTTACCCAAGTTCCTTAACCACAGAAATTTTCTGCCAATCAGTTGCCAGCATTTTTCTTTCTGCTAAATGACATATCTTGATGAATAGTTCAGTAGGTGCTGATTGCTTTATCTCTGTTAACAGTATCAAGGCTTCTTGTGGACTTATTGAGGATAAAATCATATTAAGCGAAACGAAGGTTTGCTCTAGAGATTGCCCGTTTTTAAAGCTATCCATCGCCGTCATTAATTCGGATAGCTCATAATTAGTGGCTAAAATTGGCATTAGATTATTCTCTTCAAAATAGAGATGAGCTAAATAATGGCTGGCAAACTGGCATAGTTCCAAATAAAACTCATTAGCTGATTCAACACAGGAGTTTGGGTTAATAAATTGCGACAATAATTTTTCCAGCTTGCCTAATTCCACCTCCAAAACTTCATGTTCTTTATTAATAAATTTAAATTCATCAATATTTAATGCTTCTAATAAAGGGTGAATGAAGATTTCTTCATGCCTTGAATGTTCTCTTAAGAAAGAGAAAACTTCAGTCATTTCTTTCTTAAAAAAATCTGCGGCTTCAAAATCACTAAAATCTGTTTTACCAGCAATCAGACACAGTTGAAAAATTTCTTTTCTAATTGCTTTATGAATAATCGTGTAAAAACTGAATTTTGGGGTGTTTTTATCGGTTAAGTGCATTTTTTAACTCCATCAATTTAAGGAGCTTAATTATGTTTAAGATTTGAAAAGCGATATTGTAAAAAAACGACAATCAAAAAAAGGAGTCTGGGGTTTTCCCAGTGTATTGTCGAAATTCTTTAATAAAGTGCGATTGATCATAGTAATTGAAATGCTCCGCGAGCAAAGTCCAGGGATATCCCTTGTGAATCTGCTCTAAAACCTTTTGAAAACGTGAAATTCGCATCAATTGCTTAGGGCTTATGCCAATGAGCTCATTAAAATGCCGTTCAAGAGTACGTTGACTATAGCCCTGATTTTTAGCGAGTTCCTGAACAGATTGCGTTGGATTTGTCATTATATGTTTTACGATTCGTATAATACGGGCATGAGGTTTAACATCTCTTGAAACTAGAGAGACGAGAAAATTCTGAATCAGGGTTATCTGGGTTTGCAAGTCCGTAGTTCCATGAATTTTTTCCTCAAGTTGATTAATCACCTGCTCATTAATTAGGTCCGATAGCCCCAAAGATTGGTTAGAAAAGGCCTTAGCTGACTCTTTAAATAAATAATTTATCGCCCAAGGATAAAACTCAATTAATATCGATTTGGTCAAGGGGCTGGAACTTTGAAAATTACGGTATTGGGTTAATAAACCCGTTATGCCGCTTGGCTTTAAGGGTGTTTTTTTATTGTCTTCTGCTACATGAGCGATAGCGCCCTGGGTTTGAAATCCCATTACTAAAGTAAGCCCAGGATAAATTCTATAGGAATGGGTTGACTGCTCTGAATCCTCTAGTTGAATTGATTTCACATAGGAAAGCAGTAAAGGATGGATTATTATCGTCGGTTTTAACATTTCAACCATAACCTGTACACAATGTTTGATTATACAACCAAATTACTAAAGAAAATTATTTTTTTGAATCAAAATTATTTTTTGACTCGTTTTCAGGCTTTGTTTCTGACTCAATTTTAGGCTTTGAAAAAAAATTTGGGCTTTTTCCTTGGTTTTCTTTTTCTTCTATAGTCTTTTTATTAATCTCATTTCCTATTTTGACCTGCGAGTACCCATCTGTGTTAAATATTTCCTTCATTTCGTCGTTAGCAACATCACCTGGATAAATAACCCTGGCAAGATGAGGCCACCTGTAATCGAACCAAACCAGGGAATTATTATCTTTGGCCAACTTCCATAATTGTTCACGTGAACCCACAAAAAAGGGGTAATCTTCAGATTTGACTTCAATAATTTGATAATAAGTAGGATCAAGAATCACAACCCCATAATCAGAAGTATTCGCTAACAAAAACCAATGCTCTCCATGATTCACTGAAACTCTTAGAGTTTGAGTGAAGTTTTTAATCTCTTCAAATAATTGATTGGTATATTCACAGCACTTATTTTTAAAACAATAAGTATTTTTGGCCAGTTTATAGGTCGAAGTTTGAAGCAAAAATTTTTTTAACTCCTCTAGTGTACCCGATTTTGACTGCATAGAAGGCCTAACCAGGGTGGATAATTAATTATAGCAAAAGGGTTGATTATGGTTAAAAAAACGACAGTTAGGTGTGTTTAAATTTGTAATACGAAAAAAATTAGGATATAAAAACCAGTCTGCATCATTTTGAAAGACAAATTTATGATTATAAACAAAACAATCATATTTCTTCTAACTTCACTTTTTTCTTTCCAAATTCTTGCCCATGGTGTCATCGAAACGCCGGCTTCGCGTGAGCAATTTTGCGGCGTTGAATCCAAGCCTGATGAAATCTATACAGATAAAATGACCCACGAAAAATGCCGACCAATCATGACTAAAATTGATGGTTCAATGGAAAACAGTATTTACAATTTTATGGCAGTCTTATCACATTCTGTAGGACGATCTGACAAGCCCTTTGACCTTTTACCAAAACACGTTTGTGGCTTTGATTCGGAAATGTGGGCTGGCGGTAAGACGCCTTGGGATAGTGCAATGGACTGGCCCACTACTGTAATAACTAGCGGACAACAAAAGTTTATTTGGAACATTTCCTGGGGCAACCATTTTTCCGATACTCAGGAATTTGTCTATTGGATTACCAAACCTGATTTTGAATTCAACCCTGATAAAGAGCTAAGCTGGAATGATTTTGAAAGCACGCCATTTTGTAAACTTGATTACAACGATCAGGCGCCAAACGCCAATCCTAATATCATTCCAAATAAATTGACCAATCGATTTACCACCCTTTGCAATGTCCCAGAGCGTAAAAATCGTGCAGTAATTTATGGTGAATGGGGACGAACTCCTTCAACCTATGAGCGTTTTCATTCCTGTATGGATGTTGTTTTTTCGCAAGATAACCCTATCCCAACGACTAAAGCAGTGATTAGTCCAATTCCCGCAGAAGTCGTCGGCGCTACTGAATTAGTTTTGGATGCCTCCAAATCTCTGGGCTCCAATCTAACTTACAACTGGTCACTTGATGCTGAAGATATTAGTTCCTATAAACTGGAAAACAGCCAGACTGCTAAACCGAGGTTGGTTTTGGGAGCAATTAGGGCCCAGCAAAAAGTCAGTGTTAACCTGACTGTTAGCCAAGGCGAGAACTCAAATCGAGCCAGCACTCAATTTCTTCACGTACCTGCAATCAGCGCGAGTTGGAAAATGGTAGGTAAGGCAAGTCAAATATCCACATTGAAAGCCGGCGATAAAATACAGCTTAGGCTTATTGATACCTCTGGCAAGGATTATTTGATTCCAAGCTCACCTCTTGTTTTAACTGAACAAAGTGCTCAACCGCAAAATTGGGCTTATGCGCTGGCTACTGTCGTAAACCCTGACAATCAATTTTCAGCAAAAATAGGTGTTTTATATTCGGATAAAAAAACAATCAATCCTGTCAATTCAGAAACCGAAAATAGGATCTACGTTCCAGTAAATTCGTCCATTGCCAATGGATTTATTCAATTGGAGCAAGCGAATATTCCTACTGAAAGTTGTCTGTCTAAACGAAGAGCAAATTCAAATGGCTACTGGTTAGGCTATGATGTTTACACCGATGTCGCTCCCGTAGTTTTGGACTTCAGCGCAACGGGTATTGATCTGACTAAGGTGGGAATTGATCAGGTTTCGGTTTTTTCTGAGGTGAAAGTCATTGATAAAGATCATTTATTAATAAGTAATAAACCAGCTTGGGTATCCAAAACGGTAGCAGGTTATTTAGGATTTTACGGTCCGAATCATGGTAGTTATGAGCCTTTTAACTCAACGGTCAATGCAAGCTGTCAAGCATCTGGACTTGGAAACTAATGAAAACCTTCCCGCAGAATTTTGCGGGAAGGCTTTTTCTTTATTTAAGATGGTCTTTGAGAAGATCTCTAATCATTAATAGATGTTCCTGTTCCTGAAGCAAGGCTTTTGTAAAGCTTTTGGATAACTTGTCATATTCATTGTGATCAGCAAATTCAATTAGTAATTCCCAGGCAGCATTATCAATGAGCTCGATATTTAATAATGTGTTTAAGCACTGATCCATATCGGTTCTTGAATCGGAAAGGACTTGCATCATGCCTAAACCCATGACTCCTGTTAAGTCGGCACCGGGCGTCATCACTGTGGGATCACCACCTAGATGTTTGATTGCCTTTTTCAGGATTTCCATATGCTCTGCTTCTTCTGTACGGATATGTTCAAGGATTTTCAACTCTTTGCGAGAAGCATTTAAAGCGATGGCTTTAGCATGAGCTGCTTCATATAAACGAACTCCTGTTCGTTCGTAGGCCAGGCGTTCGCCTAATTTATCCAGAAAGGTCCCTACCTGCTTGCCCATTAATTTATTTTTAATCCCTTTAAGGACGGATAAAGGTGGAGCCATGGAACCAATGGCGTCTGCGTCCATGATGCTGGCTATTCTTGCTTTCTCCATTTTAGTGCTGTTCCCTTTTACATCAGAAGGATATTTTTTAGCAGCTTTCAACATTGATTTCACATTAATAGGTGAAAGTGCAGCGCCTGTGTGATTTTGTCCGATATTTGCATCTTTCATAAGGCCTCCAATTATTGATTAAGCTCAGTTCCGGGTTTCCAATTGTATCCAGCAGAAATGATCTCCGCTGGAACGCCTTGGGAATTAAGCTGTTTACGGTATTTGAGTGTCTCTTTGCTTTCATTTTTTAAATCCACATAAATTGGACCGTTCGTACGTAGATTGACCTCTTCTTTCAGCACCTTGAGAACAAAATCCCTTTGACTCTTGAAATCAATCATATTAGGCAAAGAGGCATCCAAAAGTTCGGCAGGATCACGCCTTTCATACTTTTCAAACAGTCTACAAGCCAGATTCAGGTGGCCGATTTCATAATCCAGGAAGCGTTCCCAAATAGCTTTAATCCGAGGATTTGTTTCTTGTTCAACACAGCTGATATACGCATAAACTTCAGTGGCCTCATGAATTAGCCATTTTTCGAACAAGGTTTCTGTTGGGTCCATTAAGGATTCATATTGAGTGACATGTTGCTCTTCTACGGAGGCAATTTCTGCATAAAGCGCCCGAGCCACAGGATCAGCAAAGGTGGGCCCAATATTCATGTAATAGTCATGAGTTTGATATTCAGCACCGGTGATCAAGGCTGCATGTATTTTTGTTATTAGATGAGCATTTTCTTTTTGATAACAATTTCTTAGATCATCAATGGGTGCGCGGTGATGATAAGTCGTAAGTCGTCCGGGAATGATATCGGTATAGCCTTGCAGAATATTATTGGCATCCTTACCTTCTAGCCGATCAAGCATGGATGAATAGCGATAGAGATGATCAAAATCTTCAAGCAAGCCAAAACGATAAGTTTGGGCCTGGTAAGGATCTGGCTCTGTTTGAGCGACCGCTGCTGTGACTTCGATGGCGACCTGCTCATAGGCAATTGTTGTTTCCAAAGGTGAATGGTCTGCTGACAAAAGCCAATTAATAGTGGTTGCCTGATGCTGCTCAATGCGGCGGATTTGAGCCAGTGGTAATTGAAGGTCTTTATTGAATCGAGCCAAATAATGTTTCATACGCAAGGCTTCGAGTTCTACCCCATTCATTAGAATGATTCGGACTCGGGTAAAGGCATCGTCATCCAGTTTCGAAATTGGATTGCCGGCCATTTCTTTCCAAGTGAATTTTTCTTGTTTATCTAAGGGGCATCCTTTGCTTAGGTCCAGAAAATTGATAGACATTTTATCTCCCTAAAAATGCGCAGTTGTGGGTCTTAGTGTGGATTAGAAACAATTATTTTGCAAATAGTCCTTTAATTGATCATAGTTGTATTTCCGGATTCTGCTTTGCTTATTTTTAAGCTATTTTTTTCGAAGTGATCTTAAGGTTACTGAATATCGAGGGCTTTTTAATGGAAAAATACTATGCTCCCATCCCCAACGTACGGCACCCGATAAGATATAAGCAGAACGAGGCTCCAAACCTACTCTAAATTGCTCTTTATGATTAGACCGCTTTCTTAGGCGCATCTCACAAAAATTTAGAAGCGAAATCCCTATAATTTTATCAAAAACCGGCGCATCCCGGTGCCAGCCAATTCCTGCTTCAATTGGATAATAAGTAATTAAAATTTCAGGGAGATCTTCTGGATTTAAGTTCACTAATTTAGCACTTTTTTCAATTAAAGCCGTGAGAAATGGAGGCGCTGGAATAGTAGGACTTACAGAACGGGTATCAAAGGAATAATCCAATCCGTAGTGAACAGCCTTTCTTTTAGCTTCTTTATTAAAAAAAATAACTTTTTGCCATTCAAGCTGCTCAATTTGATTCAATAAGTTTTGCTCTTCCTCTTTATTAATAAATTCAGGAATATAAACCAGGTTAGTAAGAAGGTTTGGAGGCGGATTTAAAATAACTTTAGACATTTCAAGATCACAAAAATTAGACTTTCCTTAATTATAAATTAAATTCAGCTAAAATTTTTGTTACAAACAATCTCCTGAAATAATGAATTTTAAGCAGATTAGTTTAAAAATCTTTAAATCGTTTGGAAAAAATTTTTTGTACTATAGTTAATCAAACGCAGATAACAATAAAAAAGGATCCATCATGTGCGGTATAGCGGGATTTTATCTAGCACAAAACACAACAATGAACCCTTCTTTATTAAAGTCAGTACTTCAAAAAGAGCAGTCCAGAGGTCCTGATGCACAAGGTTTTTATTTTTCTCATCCAGCCGGATTTGGCCATCAGCGACTAAAAATCTTCGATTTAACCGATGCTTCAGCCCAACCAATGGTTAACAATGAATTAGGCCTTGCACTCGTTTACAACGGCGAAATTTATAATTTTCTTGAACTGAAAAAAGAATTAATGCAATTAGGCTATTCCTTCACTTCAGAAGGCGATAGTGAGGTGCTTTTAAAAGCCTATCATGCCTTTGGTGAAAATGTTGTCAATAAACTTGAAGGTATGTTTGCATTTGCCATTTGGGAGCAGCACAGCCGAAAACTCTTTTTAGCCCGTGACCGCTTGGGCATCAAACCGCTTTATTATTCCCAAAACGAAAAGGGGTTTAAATTTGCCTCAACCTTACCCGCTCTCCTTGAATTTAAAGAAATTGATACGTCCATAAATCGGATCGCTCTTCATTATTATTTAACCTTTCACATAATTCCTGAGCCTTTGACTCTTCTCAATGGAATAGAAAAATTAGCTCCAGGATCAACTTTAAGTGTTTATCCGGATGGAAAAATTGAAAAAAAGGTTTATTGGAAATTTACACTTAATGAAAGCCAAACTCGAAAAGATCTTACTATCAACGAGTGGGTCGGTAAAAGCTATCAAGCGCTTTATAAAGCCACAGACCGTCAATTAGCCGCTGATGTGCCCGTTGGTTTACTTCTTTCCGGAGGCTTAGACTCTTCTTTACTTTTAGCGTTCATAAAAAAAATTAAAGACAATATTGAAACCTTTTCGATTGGTTTTGAAAGCGATGGCCACAAAATTGGCAATGAATTTTATTATTCGGATTTAATGGCTTCCTATTTCAAAACCAAACATCATAAGCTAATGATTTCAAATAAAAAACTGATGGATTCTTTGGCTTCTTGCGTGAGCTCTATGTCTGAGCCAATGATGAGCCATGACAATATTGGCTTTTATCTTCTTTCAAAAGAAGTTTCAAATTATGTCAAAGTGGTTTTATCCGGGCAGGGAGCTGATGAGCTTTTTGCGGGCTATCATTGGTTTCAGCCGCCTGAGACGGCGGTTTATAATAATATCGACTACATTTTGTCCAAAGTTGCGGATTCCAGTTACGAAAATTACAAAAATCTGGTTACGGCTGATTATCTAAGTGAAAATCATTCCTATGAATTGATAGCTAACCTCTGCCAGGACAATGGGTCCTCCAATGTGATTGAAAATTTGATGGTTTTCGAATCCACCTACGGCCTTTCGAGTGGCCCCTTAAGCCGTGTCGATAATATGACCATGTCATCCAGCCTTGAAGCGAGAGTTCCCTTCCTGGATGAACTAGTTGTTTCTCTCGCGCGCTCCATGCCTTTACAATACAAGTTGAAAGATGATGGAAAATACGTCTTGAAATTATTAGGTCAAAAAATGTTGCCGAAAGAGGTGATTAATCGTTCGAAAGGGTATTTTCCAGTACCTGCTTTAAGCAACCTAAATGGCGAACTTTTGCACTTAATGCGTGATGTGCTTTCTGAGGAAAGTATTAAAAAACATGGGATATTTAATCCATCAGCGATTAAAGAGCTATTCAACGCAAATCAGGCCACCCCAACCGGCGGCTCGCGATTATGGCAGGTTGGTATTTTGGAATACTGGTTGCAATTACAAGGTTTATAGCAGCATTCGGATCCCAAAAAATTTACTTTAGTTTTTATAATTATCATCTTATGATTGGTGAAAGCATTCTCAAGGACAGAGATGAACAATTCATCTATTTGGGCCCATTTAAACTCTCCCCCAGCCAACTACCCTCTGCTAAATTCAACTATTGAAGTTGATGTGGCCGTTATTGGAGGAGGAATTACCGGTATATCAGCGGCTTATGAATTAATAAAAAGGGGTAAAACAGTCGCGCTGATTGAGGCCCATAAGCTTGGAGGCGTAACTACTTCCCACTCAACTGGCAATCTTTATGTCCCGGTTCAACCTTTTTTCCACGAAATAATCAAGAAATTTGGTATTGAAGAGGCTAAAAAAGTCGCTCAATCAAGAGCTTCAGCAATTGACAGTATTGAAAAAAACGTCAATGAATTAAAAATTGACTGTAATTTCACCCGTCGCCCATGGTATGCCTATTGTTCAACCCCAAAACAAAATGAGCGATTAGTTAATGAAATTGACGCCTTAAAACACCTGGATTTCATTGCTGAAGAAGTTAAAGCGCTTCCTTTTGAATTAAAGATGACTAAAGCCTATAGGCTAGTAAATCAAGCACGTTTCAACCCTTTAAACTATCTATTGTCACTCGCTGAAATTCTGCAAAAACAAGGTTGTTTTATCTACGAACAAACTCAGGCTCTGGATATAGAAGAAGACCAAATTTGTACTGTAACAACTCAGGAAGGAAAGATAAAAGCCAAAGCGGTTATCATGGCAACTCATACCCCACTTGGTTTAAACCTAACCCACTTTTATACCGCACCTTACCGTTCTTACGTCCTGGCTATAAATCTACCTGAGATGAAATTACCTGACGGGAATCTATGGAAATTAGATGATCCTTATTTCGCTTTGTCTACACATCCAATTAAAAGCAAAGAGCTTGATACCTTATTAATTGCCGGCAAACATCATAAAACCGGTCAGGATGCGCCAATGGATTTAAATTATGAGGGCATATCTCAATTTTTAAAGAAGAGTTTTCCACAATTTACAGAAGAATTCCGTTGGTCAGCCCAGCATTACCAATCTGCCGACACCTTACCTTATATAGGCCCAGCCAGTCGATTTTCAAAGAACATTTTCATGGCTACAGGCTATTTTGCTGATGGTTTGGTTTACGGCACGGTTGCAGCTCAGCACTTAGCCGCCCTAATTGAAGAGAAACTTAAGCAATCCTCAAATCTATATTCATCAACTCGCTCAAAACCGCTTGCCTCAATGAAATTTTTGGTTGAAGAAAATTTAAATGTGGCAAAAGAGTATCTGAAAGACTTACCGATACACGAGACAAAAGACTTTAATAAAATTAAGATAGGCGAAGGCCAGGTAGTTGAAATTAATAAAGAAAAAATAGCTATTTCAAGAGATGAGAACAATCAACTGCACAAAGTATCTGCCGTTTGTCCACATATGAAATGCATCGTAGCCTGGAATAATGCCGAACAAACCTGGGACTGCCCTTGTCATGGCAGTCGATTTAGCCAATGCGGAGACTATTTGGAAGGTCCTGCTTTGTGCGGATTAAAAAAAGTTGAGGATTAAATGGAAATTGCAGCACTTATTATTTTTATTATCACAGCCTTATTGGGTATTTATTTAATATCTTATGTTATGGTCAAAAAAAATACACCCAAAGGCATCGCAATGATCCATGGTGCCCTCGGCGCTTTGGCTATTTTATTTCTGGCTTTAAATGTATTTACCTATCCCTGGATTGTGCTTTTCTTTTGTCTAGTCGCTTTGGGCGGCTTCATTCTGATGATATTAGACATAACCGGAAAAACTTTGCCGATTTGGTTAGCCTTAGGACATGGTATCCTGGGAATTGTAGGAATATTGACTCTTCTTTATTTCATTATTTGATTTATCTGAACATTAAACAAAATGGTGGATTTCCAGCTTAATTTCAAACAATGGTTTCACACCTAATCTTTATGAAGCTTGGGGTTTAATCTCTTTTTTAGGTTTATTCTTTTCTTTTTTCAAAGTCTTGCAAATTTCTTTGGTTTCCTCGGTGTTTGGAGAGATATCACAAATATTTTTAATGTCACTTACCTCGGGATGATCTTGATTATTGGTTTTTTTCATAGCTAATTTCCTAAAGTTATCAGATTGAAATAGTAAAATAAAAAGGGCAGTGAACACTGCCCCCTATTTTGATTAATAACTTCCACCAGAGCCTGTTCCAGTTGTACCAGTTCCGGTTCCAGTTGTGTCTGTGCCTGTACCAGTTGTACCCATCCCGGTTCCGGTTGTGCCCGTGCCGGTAGCGTCAGTTCCGATACCTGTTCCTGTAGTTCCTGTTGGAGTAACGGTGGTTCCAGTTGGGGTTACTGTGGTTCCAGTTGGGGCTACTGTGGTTCCAGTGGGATATACCGTTGTTCCAGTTGGGGTTACGGTTGTTCCAGTTGGGGTCACTGTGGTTCCAGTGGGGGTTACGGTTGTTCCAGTTGGATATACAGTTGTACCTGTGGTTCCAGTAGTACCCATTGTTCCTGTAGTATCAGTTGTTCCTGTTGTTGTGGTTGTGGTTCCTGTTGTTCCCATGGTTCCAGTGGTATCTGTAGTACCCGTTGTTGTAGGAGTGCCCATAGTTCCTGTGGTATCTGTAGTACCGGGGGCTACAGTTGTTGTTCCCATTGTATTGGTGTTTGAGGTTCCGAGAGCATCATTATCTATTACGACGCCTGTAGTATTCTGATTAGGATCTGTAGTTGTAGTTCCCGTTGTTGCAAAGGCGAAGCCAGTAAAGGCTGCCAATATACCAATAATTGTTTTTTTCATTCCTATCTCCTTAAAAATAAACCCAATTTAAACTTGGTAAACTTTTTCATTGCTCCATATAAATTACGGTAATCGAGCAGATAATTTGGCCTATTTCATGAGCTGGCTCTATTTTGTTTAATATTTATACATATATAGTATAGCTAATGTGGACTTCTTATTTAGAACACTTATTAATTAAGTTACGTGGGTGAACAGGCAGTAAAAACAGCATACTGCCTGGATGATCAAAACTTGGCATGCTTATAAGTCAGAGCGGCTACGGTATTTATCCCATTTGCTTCCCAGGCTAGCTCGTTCAGGTCTTTCATCGACTCCTAAAACAATTCCACCTGATTTTATTCCTTTCTCATATGATTTTGCTTTTTCCTCAGGAATACCCCAGCCAATAAGCGCGCCCACTAATCCCCCGGATATAGATCCAGCGCCTGCTCCTGCTAAGCCAGCGGCTAAGGGGCCGGCAATAATTAATCCTAAACCGGGAAATAAAATACTAGTTCCAATAGCGGCAATCGCACCTAAGGTACCTCCAATAACACCTCCCACGGCCGATCCTACCCCTAAACCTTCCATCGATTTATTGCCCGTTTCTTCTTTGTTAACCAAATCGGAATCATAGTATTTTTGACGCGACTCGTCAGACATCATGACGTTAATTTCTTCAGGTTTATAACCCTCAGCAATTGCCTCATCGTAGGCTCTTTCAGCGGATTCACGGTCAGCAAATAATTCGGTTCTTATCTTTCCCCTGGATTCGTTGTTCATTTTTTGTCCTTAATTGATTAAGTCTCTATTAGATTAGTTGACAATATTTGCTAGTCAAGCCAGGAAATAAAGGTAGTTCACTAAGAGTTTAGAACTAATCATTTTTTATATTTTTGTAATATCTAAGCTTTTTAATCTATGGTTATAAGACTGATTCCTTTTTAATTCGCTAGGAATATGGATGGCAAAAGACTTCAAAAAAAATTCTACTCCCTTATTGAAACAGGTAAAAATGAATTTACCTCGTTCCCCTTTTCCAACAACCTTAGCCCCCCAGCTCGCAACCCTGACCAATAAGCCACCAGAAGGAGAGGCTTGGGTCCATGAGATAAAATGGGATGGTTATCGGATGATCATTTTCAAAAAAGGAAAAGAGGTTCGGATAATTTCTAGGAACAATAAGGACTGGACTGTTGAATTTCAAAACATAGCTAATGAAGTCAAATTACTTCCTATTGAAAATCTCGTACTTGACGGCGAAATGGTCATTCTTGATGAAAAAGAGCGTTCTAATTTTCAACTTATGCAAAATTCTATCGATTTACATAACAACTCAGAATTCATTTATTATGTTTTTGATTTAATTTATTACGCTCATTGGGATATTCGCAGCCTTTCCCTTTTAAAACGAAAAGAGCTTCTAAAAACGCTAGTATCAAATAGAACGCCCTCAATTAAATATAGTGATCACATTATTGGTGAAGGATTTGAAGTGTTCAAACAAAGTTGTGAATATAACCTCGAAGGGATCATTTCAAAACTTGCAGAAAGTGAGTATCAATCGAAACGTACTAAAAACTGGTTAAAAATCAAATGCCTTAAACGACAGGAATTTGTGATCGCAGGCTTTACACCTCCACAAAAATCACGAGCTTGTTTCGGCTCCCTATATTTAGGTGTTTATAATGATAAAAAAGAGTTGGTGTATAGCGGCAATGTTGGAACTGGTTTCACTGACAAATCCTTAAAATCAATTTATGTAGAGCTACAAAAACGTATTATAAAAGAAAACCCTTTTAACTCTAATCCGCCAGGAATACGTTCGGCAACCTGGATAAAACCTGAGTTGATCTGCGAAGTGGAGTTCACTGAATGGACTTCTGAGCACAATTTGCGACATCCAAGTTTTAAAGGATTGCGCAGTGATAAAAAAGCAATGGGGATTAAAAGAGAGGCTGAAATTCCCCTTGAGAAGATTCGAAATCAAAGCACAATTGTTGAAAAAGCCAATCAAAAGATTCTCACTAATCCACAAAAAATAGTATATAAAGAAGATAAGATCACTAAGGGCGATATTTTTTCATACTACGAACAAGCCTCTACCTGGATGTTACCTTATGTGAAAAACCGACCCTTGACCTTGGTCAGATGTCCTGAAAACTATGAAAGTTGCTTTTATCAAAAGCATTATACAAAATCCGTCAACGCTCGCTTGGAACCGGTTCAAATAATCGATCCTAAAACCAAAGAAATCGAGCAATATGTTTTTTTAAAAGATGTCGAAGGTATTTTAGCGCTCGCGCAAATGGGCGTTCTTGAAATACATCCTTGGGGGTCAACAATTGAGAATCTCTATTGTGCTGATGTAATCATTTTTGATTTGGACCCCGCCCCGGAAGTGCAATGGGACAAAGTGGTTGAAGCTGCCTTTTTATTAAAAGAATATTTAGAAAACATCCAATTGCAATCCTACGTTAAAACTACCGGCGGCAAGGGACTCCATGTTGTTGTTCCTATCCTACCTGAATATGATTGGGTGCAAATAAAAGCCTTTACCAAATCTTTCGTCGAAACAATCGCCTCTATTCATCCCAGTAAATTTCTAACAGTTATGTCAAAGCAAAAACGAAAAGGGAAGATTTTTTTAGATTATTTAAGAAATCAATGGGACACCACAGCAATAGGCGTCTACTCAACCCGCGCCAGAGCTCATGCAACAGTTGCAATCCCTATAAGTTGGGATGAACTATCAAACAACAAAGACGATAATTCCTACGATATTTTTTCAGCTTCTAAACGATTGCGCGAATTGAAAAGTGATCCTTGGGTAGGATATTTCGAACTGAGTCAATCAGTTCCGATTTGATTTTATATTCAATTTCAACCCTAGCTCTAAATTCCAGGTATTATTCCCACTCACATCTGTGGATGTAACAATCCATGCAGGAGAGCCCTTATAGCGGTGGTCTCCGGCAGCACATACTTATCGACAGCCCTGCTCTAAGGCTGACCAAATCACTACTAGTAAACAATAGTGGAGAATCTGTGCCATTTGTCGAGGTATACTCATGGCGCCTGCGCAAAGGTGGTCATCACAATCTATTTGACCCTGTGAACCGTTTAACCCATCAAAATCACTTGGAAGGTAGCGCTGTTTACATCCAATGAATAAGACAAATTGTTGTTATTAAATAGGTTTAAAATCATTGGATAACTAATAATATTGCTTTTGTAGGTTCCCAATGCGAGACAAGTAGATTTACTACAAGTAGCGCTCTAAATTAATTTGAAGCAGGAACTCTAATAATTAGCAGGAAAGAGGCCCTGTACTTGTAATTACCAAGGCAAAGTAAGCTTACAACAGGGACAAAGTAATCACTTTTTTATAAACTATTATCCTATTCGCCCGACACTGATTAAAACAATTTTACAAGAAGAACATATGGAAACAACCGGTGTTTGGACGCTTCCGCCAGGTAAAAATATTGGCTATTTAGAACAGCATTATCAAAATCTAGCAAGAGATAAAACAGCCTTTGATATGATTTCCTCTCTACTGCCTAATATTTCATACACTGGCATTAGAAAGCACTTGAATGATTTTTTATTTCGTAAAATGAAGAAATAGACCTATCTATTGCCTGTTTATCCAGCAGTGAAAAGGCAAGATTATCATTATGCTGCATAGCAGCCTCACCTCCCGCTTTACTGATTTTTGATGAAATGACCAATAATCTTGATTTGGAAACAAGAGCGCATATTATAGAAGTATTAATAAATTATCCAAATACGATGCTCGTGGTTACTCATGATGAAAATTTTTTAAACGCAATTGGTATCAAATCTAGGGATTTAATTTGCCAAAGGTTTTATTGAGAGGACCAATCATGACTGACTTTATTTTAAAGTCTAATTTTTTTATTTTTACTGGTGGTCCAGGCTCGGGGAAAACAACTACTTTGACAGCGTTGGAAAAACAAAATTATATCGTCGTTCCTGAAGTAGCCAGACCCATTATTAAACATCAACAAGCGATAGGCGGTAATGCTTGTCATACAGGCGATAGAGATGCTTTTCTTAATCTAATGCTTAAATCTTCGATTCGAGACTACCAGAGAATGCAGCATGAAAAAAACGCTGTCTTCTTTGATAGAGGAATTCCTGATTTATTTGGCTATGCTGAAGCCTTTTGTAAAAAAGAAAGTTGGGAAGTTAAAGAAGCTGTAGCCTATTATAGGTACAATGTAACAGTTTTTATTTTTCCACCTTGGGAAAAAATTTATATAAATGATAAGGAAAGACAACAAGATTTTATCGAAAGCCAACAGACTTATATTGCTTTAAAAGAAGGCTATTTGCACTGTGACTATGAATTGGTAGAAGTACCAGAAAATTCCGTTGGGAAGAGAGTTGAATTCATCTTATCAGTTCTTTCTACAACCTGACATACCGTTATACTGAGGAATCAGCTAAGGCAATTCTGAATTCGCTCCAATACGTATTTTGTCTCTTTATAAGTTAATTCTATCTGGGCGGGTTTATCACCAATGTCGGTATGGTTGACTTCCTGATCTTGCCCTTCTAAAAATCCAGACATTGTCGACTTAGCCAAAGGGGTAGGTTTGGTGGCTTTGACATTATTGAATTGATTGAACGATACTTGATCACTATGTTATAGTTATGATGATTAATCCCATGTTTCACACGAGAAACCCAACTAATGAATGAAAGGACCGAACAGGCAATTAAAGAGTTACTCCTTAATAAAATCCCTCTTGCAGACCAAGAAATTGAAGCCCCCTACGACTACGCCAGCCTAAGAGAATGTATTCTCCAAGCTGAATTGAAGCAGGAAATTGAAGAGCTGAAATATATGCTCCTTGATCAGTCGACCTTTGAAGAAAACTTTAAAAAACGCTGCGCACTGCGTGAAATAGATAAAGAGAAAACCATTCCCTTTCAATCAATGCCAAAAAATTCTACGAATGAGCTTTACTGGAGGATAGCCGAACTAGTGTTTCAACCGGAAACCATGCAGGACATGCTTGAGATTGTTTTGCCGAGCGTTCAAAAACAATTAAAGGTAGATTTAGATTATGCCTCGGGCATCAATAATCCTACGCCAACTTTGGAGCTGTTAGACAATCTTGACGAATTTAAAAAGCAAGAACCGACGATTGATACCTTCATGCACTATATCTTTGCAGAAGGCATTCTTTTTGATACCAGAGGCATAGAATGCTTCGCATTGAGACAACAATCCGTTCTTCAAAATCTATTAAATGAGAAGCATCCCCTAGTATGCGACCAGCTATATTCACATAACACTAGCTTGCAAGGCCTTACCTTGGATATTCTCACTTTAAATCAGAAAGGTATAACCCCCAAAGCCGCGATTGAACAACTCATCAAGGGTCTAATTCTGGGCGGCGAAAAAATGACTGGACAACAATTTGCTGGCAAGCTCGCAAAAGATGCTGTTGACCGATTTTTTGCCTGGTTTAATGCACTTCCTAACCATGTGCAAGAGCAATTAAGAACACTGGATGGAGACCATACTACTCTTGGCAGCATAATTGATAATGAACTTGGGAAAGGAACCTGCGTTGAAACAGCAGCAGCTCATTTAAACAGTATCCTTCAAAAACACAGCCAAGAGCCCATACTTACATTGCCTCCCGAAATGAAACCTCTTGATTTGAAGGCGTTGCGAGATAAATACGGCCCTAAAAAACCATTGGATACGAAGAAAGATAGTTTTATAAAATCTGTCTTCCCCACACAGCTAACCAAAGAAGTGCTGGAGCGCATCAATCCGAAAACAGATGAACAATTAATTAGCCTGATTCTTGATTTTCCACCCTGCTTTTATGACGACCTGTGGCAGAACATAAAGTTTGATAACTTTTGCGAGTTGTTACTTAAACTTCCCGGATTTTTTAAGGCTGGTTATTTTAATGCAGAACAAAAGCAGGCGCTAGCAAAAGCCGTTACTAATAAGTTACAGGGTGCGCCTCTTGGCTTTTTATTATTGGCGGTAACTACCAATGATATTGTATTTTTAAATGAAGATTTATACGCTAGCCGAGATAGCCGAATAATAGGAGCTATATTCAATGATAACCGACTTAAGGAAGCTATTCATCGCTCTGGTAAAAAGCAATTTTCTAAAGAATTAGCCCACGATTTAATAGTGCTGTATCAGTTTCATCAAGATTATAATTCCACACTTAGTTTCTATGTCGAAGAGTGTACAGAGTCTATCAATAATTTCTACGAAAAGGCTCTCGACATCCGCTTATCCGGTGCGCCGATAAAAATACAGGCACAAAAGATAACTGCAGCAGCCAACGAAGAATTTAAACATCGTCATAAAGATTGGCGACTCTTAGCTGATGCCTTAATGCTGATTAGCATCTTATTTGGTGGTTTAGGGCTTATTATTATGGCTGGACGTTATTGCACAAATAACACCGTTTTTTTTAGTCAGGAAAAAACTAATAGAGCACAAAAATTCCATAACCAATATATGAAATATCAGAATGAAATAGATGATTTAGCCGAAGAAAGTGACCCGGATAGTGTTCTCCTATCCCGGGTCAATTTCCTTCTTTAATGGTATACGATGAGTAAATTGATTTATAACCTGTTATTGAATTCGGGCTTTAGAAGATAAGTGTGATAGCTCACATTTCAAGCAATAAACAAAATTTTTCGGGAGTTTACTGGTGTGTCCAATCATAATAAAATTCATATAGATGCACCTCTCGTACAATGTCTGATTGCCAAGCAATTTCCAGAATGGTCTGCTCTTGAGGTAAAGCCAGTGGAATTCAGTGGATGGGATAACAAGACTTTCCATCTTGGAAAACACATGACGGTTCGGTTACCTAGTCACGCTGATTATTCAGGTCAGGTGCAAAAAGAACAATATTGGCTGCCTAAATTAGCCCTACAAATACCCCTTCCCATTGCTATGCCATTGGCTATGGGTAAACCGAGCGAAGTGTATCCTTTGCATTGGTCGATTTATAAATGGCTAGAAGGCAAAACAGCCTCGATTGACCGCATTAAAGATCTACGCCAATTTGCTACTGCGCTTGCGGAATTCTTACGCGCTTTGCAACAATGCGATTCCATTGGTGGGCCGATAGCTGGAGAGCATAACTTTTATCGAGGCGGAGATCTTGCAACCTATGATGTAGAAACGAGAGAGGCAATTGCATCTCTTGATGATAAAACTTATGCTGAGGCTACAACCACCGTTTGGAATTTAGCACTCGCATCTACTTGGCAACGTCCCCCAGTCTGGATTCATGGTGATGTCGCCATTGGCAACCTGCTAGTTAACAATGGCGAATTAAGCGCAGTTATCGATTTTGGGCAACTAGGCATTGGTGATCCCGCATGTGATTTGGCAATAGCTTGGACATTTTTTTCAGGGGAAAGCAGAGATGCCTTTCGTAGTACACTCAAGCTGGACAGTGCATCTTGGGATCGTGGCCGTGGTTGGGCATTATGGAAAGCATTATGCTGGGCATTTCCTGGTGAAAAACGCGCTGATTGGAAAGTTGTGAATGAAGTGCTGGCAGATCACCGTCAGGAATATGAATAATATATTTTAGTTAGTTTTCTGAAATCCTTTGTTGATAAAAATGGAATGAGGATCATGGTATCTTATGCATCATCCTTGTTGTTATAAGTCATTTTACTGAAACACGGTTTTTACGCTGAATGACCACTTTTGGGTGTTCTTCCACAGCCATAGCATTAGGTTAATCGGTAACTTTAATTCCACAGCTACTTTTCCATTTATTGCCGCTCCTTGAAGTATTTCAACTACCCTAACTAATTTAATCCTCTAGTTTCGTTAATTAATGCGGTTCGTTCTTGACTAATCGACTTTGTACTCGTTGTATTGACTGAATATCTTGCTGTTCACCTTGAACGTTAATGAATCTCATTGGTGCATCCAAGAAAATCACGTTGGGTAAAAGAAGTTATTTAGAAGGATCCCTTAATAATGACTTAATTATTAATGTGTTATTATTGAACAATTAAATGTTATTTCAAGGGATTATGCTATGAGAGAGAAAATAAATTTTGAGCAGCATTACAATCAAAATACTAAATGGTTTTTAGATATATCTAACAAAAACATAAAAGATGTCAACGGCAATTGAAAAGTGATCCACTTTTAGTATGAAACTGCAGTCTAAAACTGATCCACCCCTTGTTGTTTAGTTTTGATAATACCCGCTTTGGTTTTATCTTTTAATCGATAACTGTCACC
>JACCVV010000051.1 GCA_013697955.1 Tatlockia sp.
GCTTGTGGAGAGATGGCCGAGCGGCTGAAGGCGCACGCCTGGAAAGTGTGTATACGGCAACGTATCGAGGGTTCGAATCCCTCTCTCTCCGCCACCCTATTACGTGAATTTTCCCCAATCCTCATTCTTTAATTCCTTGTGTTAAACAACCTACCCGAATTAACATAAAAAAAAGCAAGGAGATTAAAATGCAACAGATTAAATTAGGAACCCAAGGTCTTGTTGTATCTGTGATGGGCTTAGGTTGCATGGGAATGTCAGAGTTTTATAAAGGTGGCACCGAAAAAGAATCGATTGAAACAATTCATCGCGCAATTGAAAAAGGAGTCAACTTCTTTGATACCGCAGACATCTACGGCCCTTTTGATAATGAAGTTTTGCTTGGATCGGCAATTAAAGAACACCGAAACAATATAATGATTGCAACAAAATTTGGTTATGAACGCAGTTCAACGGGTGAGTTATTAGGGATAAATGGTCGTCCTGATTATGTTGAAAAATGTTGTAATGCATCCTTAAAGCGTCTCGGCGTTTCAGTTATCGACTTATATTATCAACATCGCGTTGATCCCAGAGTTCCTATAGAAGAAACCTTAGGCGCTATGGCTGATCTTGTTAAGGATGGTAAAGTTCGTTTTCTTGGTTTGTCTGAAGCAAAGCCTGATACCATTCGACGTGCCCATAAAATTTATCCCCTTTCCGCCTTGCAAACTGAATATTCAATTTGGAGCCGAGAGCCAGAAAAAGAAATTTTAGCTACAGTACGCGAGCTTGGCATAGGCTTTGTCGCCTATAGTCCGCTTGGCCGTGGTTTTTTAACCGCTCGTTTTCAGCAGCCTGAAGATTTTGCACTGGATGATTACCGAACCTACTCACCCCGTTTTCAGGGTGATAACTTTTATAAAAATCTTAATATCATCGACGAACTTAAACACCTTGCGAACGCAAAAAAAATAACAACCTCACAGCTGGCCTTAGCCTGGCTGAAGGCTCAGGGTGAAGATATTTGTATTCTTTTTGGTACAAAACAAAAATCTCATCTGGAAGAAAATCTACGCTCTATCGATATAAAACTTACACCTGAAGATCTAAGCGCAATCAATCACATCGCTCCACCGGGCGCAGCCTTTGGTGCACGTTATTTGGATATGCGCGATATCGATTATAATTAAATTAATCGCTAAGGCTAATTCGAATTACAGCCGCAATTGCAAAGGGCAAAAAAGCAACTGAAAGAAGCGAAATTGCCACTAAAATTGCCAAATAACCATGTACATTTAGCCCATGCATTGCGCTAGTTAAACTTCCGCTACCAAACACCATTATAGGAATAGTTAATGGCAATAAGACTAAAGCCATAAGCAACCCTTTTTGCTGAATACTAGTACTAAAGGCTGCCGCAAGCCCGCATAAAAATAAAATTGCCGGCGTTCCTGCAATCAGACTTAACATCAAAATCCACATTTCCTGCCAGGTTAAATTAAATAAAAAGGCCAGTAGAGGACAAAAAATTAACATCGGCACTAAATTAATCAGCCAGTGAATCAATAATTTGGCAGCAATTATAAAGCTGATTGGATAGCTGGAAGTTAGCCATTGTTCGATAATACCGTCTTCATAATCTTGCTGAAAAAGAGTTGCCGAAGTCAAAAGCATAGACAATAGCATAGCAATCCAGACAAGCCCCGGTGTTAATGAGCGTAAAATAAGTATTTCTGGCGGCATTGTCAGGGGGAAAAAAACAGTGACCATTAAAAAAAACAGCGAGGCCTGCAGCAATAATCTTGGCTGGCGCAGATGAAGGAGCAACTCGCGTTGACATTGTTTAGTAAACAGTTCTGCCAGACTCATCATAAGAAATACTCTTGATAAGTTTTTCGCAGAGGTAAATTTTGATGAGAAGTTAAGACAACCTGGCCACCCAGCTCTAAATGATTTTCAAGATAGATCAGTAAAGTTTTAATAGATTCTGCATCCAAAGCCACCAAAGGCTCGTCTAGCAAGAGTAATTTTGCGTCAGTCATAGCGATTCTTAATAAACTGACTCGATGCTTTTGGCCGGCAGAAAGTAAATGACAGGGTTCATCACTCAGACCTTGGAGGCCAAATCCTTCTAATAAGCTTTCCAGCGTTAACAAACGCCTGCCCCAATGCAAATCAAAATAGCAATTCTCTTTAACAGTTAGTAAGGGGTTCACCCCTGCTTTATGTCCGATGTAACAAAGTTTGCGTTGATAGTCATTTAAATTTTTTTGAATATTTTGTCCATTGTAGTGAATTTCACCGCTTATTGGTTGAATAAGACCGGCTAAAAGTTTGAGCAGAGTCGATTTCCCGGAACCATTAGCTCCGCGCAAATGCAGCAATTGCCCTGCAGGTAATGAAAATTGAACACCTTCAAGCAGAGGTTTGAAATCATAATCGAAATTAAGCGCAGTTAAGTCGAGCATAGGCTTAGCATTTAAATCTCGCAGACTAACGATAATTAGCCTTTGAGGCAAGCAGGTTATGCTTGCAACAATTCAAAGTCGCGAGGATAATTGGCGTTTTTATTGATCGAAAAAGGGTTATCAATGGATTTTTTTAGCCAATATGGTTTATTTCTCTTAAAGTCATTAACAATCGTCATAGCATTATTACTCCTAATAGCTGGCATTTTAGCGCTTGGCCGCAAACCTAAACCCAAATTAGAAATCGTTTCGCTAAATAAACAACATGAGAAAACCCGGCAACGCATGGCCCATGAAATGAAAGGTGTGAAACCCGATAAAAAAAAGAAGAAAAAAGAAAAATCGAATAAGCCAACTTTATATGTTTTTGATTTTCATGGCGATATTAAGGCCTCACAGGTCAATGATCTTCGTGACACCATCAATGCAATATTAACTGTTGCCCAGGATAAGGATGAGGTTGTTATTTGTCTGGAAAGTCCAGGGGGTATGGTCAATGGCTACGGTCTAGCCGCTTCACAATTGCAGCGCTTGCGCGATCGCAATATTAACTTAACCGTTTGTATAGACAAAGTAGCTGCTAGTGGAGGCTATTTAATGGCCTGTGTTGCCAATAAAATTATCGCTGCTCCTTTTGCAATTATTGGCTCCATTGGCGTGGTCGCTCAAATTCCAAATTTTCACCGCTGGCTAAAGAAAAATAACGTTGACGTCGAATTACTTACAGCGGGTGAGTACAAACGCACACTGACTATGTTTGGCGAAAATACTGAGAAAGGAAGAGAAAAGTTTCAGGAAGATCTGGAAAAAATACATGAAGTCTTCCGTAATTATGTGCTAGCTAATCGTCAGCAGTTGGATATTGACAAGGTGGCAACAGGTGAACACTGGCTCGCAAGAGATGCTTATGATTTAAAATTGGTTGATGAATTAAAAACCAGCGATGATTATATTAACGATAAATTGGCTGATTTTAATTCTTATAAAATTATCACTCACGGTAAAAAATCCTTGGTTGAAAAATTACTGAAACCAGCTACAAGTTTATTGCATCCTTGGGCTTAGTCTTTAAAGCCTGAATTTGATTTAGAAAGAAGATAAATATTTGATATGAGTGGATGCAAGTGGTACAGTTAGCTCTTTTTATTACTTTAGCAATCAATGAAAGAGCATTTTGAAATCGTGGAACAGCAGCCTATTAAAGAAATTTGGTGGCAAATTATTTCAACGATAATCCCAAAAACACCCTATTTTACCTTAAATAAGTTTTTCTTAAATCTTTTGCAGGAAATGGTGATTCTCGAGCTTAAAAAAGCCCTCGAATCACCTGATCTAAACTTCGCGATAAGAATTAGAGCATCGTATCAATTAGCAAAACCAACTAGACAAGTACTCTCTATTATGGATTTAACTCTGGATGAGTTGTTAAAGCGTAAATTTAATTCCAATGGTAGCTTCCATCATCAAGCTCAATCTCATTTTCTGGCGGCACTTGCACCAATAACCACTTCTTCTCAATCGAAAAAAATTATTGAGTCACTATTGGAACCGCTTGAAAACATAAATATCCAAAATTTTCCTGGCTCCCTTGGAAACCTAACGAACTTTTGGAACAAGGGTAAAAGACAGGGTCTTTACAATATACTTTGGGAACACGGGAAAAATCTAAATTGGAAAGATGCTAATTTGTTAGCTAATAAATGCTTTAATTCAATCGAGAAAATACCTGGGAAAACTTCTCTGCAATTGCTTAGTCTTTGCGCATTTGGTAATAAAATAGATAAAAAGCTACAAGAACCTGCAAGTGAAGAAATAGTTTCTTTGTTGTGGAGCGATCTGAACTCAAGACAAGGTTTTAATGAAAATAACTGCGGTTGGCTCATTGATTTGAGTATTTTTATCGATACTAACCAAGCCTTCAAATTCATGGTGGAGTTAATCGAGAACATCCCGACCCGCATGCAAAAAATAAAAAATTACTACAATCCTGGACGAGGAAATCTTTCAGGAGCTAATGTGGAATTTTTTGCTTTGGGTCTGTTTTTTAAATCCTTTTCAAAAAAGCTTGATTCTCATCAATTAGATTACTGTATAGGATTGCTTGAAACCGTTATAAACCTAGAAAAATTCGATTCTAACGTGGAATTAGGATTAGAGTTTCTTTGCTCTTTAACCCATTTTCCAAGTTCTTGTGCCTTAAAAATTATTAATTTATCGTTGCAATATATGAATGACCCCGAATCCTACCAGCCGGAGTGGGTTGCCTTAAATGAAAATAATTTTCATAAACGCCTTTTAAACTATTTTTCGAAAGCAGTTCGCAATATTGATCACGCCCTAATCGAGAAAATAATTTTAACTGAAATACTGCAGAAATCTTCTTTAGCAAAATATCATTATATGAAAGATTTTTTAAAAATTTTACTTACCGGAATCCAACCGTCGAGAAGAGAAGATTTTTTTAAGGAGATACTCGATTTTGTTGAACCATTGCCTGACGAAGATGAAAGGAAGAAGGCAGTCTTATTGTGTTGCTCAGAGGAAGATAAGAAAACTGAAAATTTTGATATTCAGATATTCTTAAAACATAAATCTAGTCCATTTCCCGAGAATGAATATTTTAGAGAAAAATTTGAACTACTGAATCTTGAACAAAGAGTCCAAGTGATCACTACAATGTATGCTACCACTAGTTTTGATGATAAAGATGAGTCAATTACCAAACCCCGCATTGAAAGTATGTTAGAGATTTTAGGTTTTAATGGAGATGGTGACAGGCCTTTTAAAATCAGACATGAAGCCTTCAAAGTAGTTGTTATGTTAATTAACCTTAATAGAATTACCTTTGATTTGTACCCCTTGCTTTTAGCCGCGGGAAAACAGAGTGATGAGCAATTGATGATTGCGGTCATTTTAAAATTGCACCTTCGTTTTTCAGATCTAAAGGGTTACTTTTTCTGTTTAAATCAAGACTATCTCCTCTGTAAAAATAAAGAAAAAAATGTCAGTTTTTATTCAGCACTAACTCCTGAATCCCCCAAAATTGCTGCTTACGCACATGAGGAAGTCATAGCCATTTTAAAAACATTCGCTAATAACGATGAGCGTAAAGACTTTCTCAAGCAAATTTCTTCTTTTAGTATTTTCGAGCAATATGATAATTATCAATTTCATCAATTGGGTGATGATTGTTTAGAGCTTTTATTGGAGCTTGGTGAAAGGGAACAGACTCAAACGTTTTGCACAATTTCATAAATGGAATAATTTAAGGAATTAATCTCATCACTTATGAATTTGCGAAAACTATCAAATTCTTGTATATACTTATAATAGTAAAAGTTACTCACGGAGCAGATTATGAGCGATTCAAGATCTAAACTACCCGACTTTAAAGAAATTTCGACAATGACTTCTAAATTTTTCAGAGATGTTAAAACCTCAATCGCTGAAATTATTGGTGATTATAAAAAGAAACGTGAAGAATACCCTGCTCCTCCTAAACCCAGAGCTGAACCTACAAAACCTTACACTGCCACTTCAAGAACCACAGTGGAAACACCTACGACTGAAGCCAAAGTTGAAAAACCAGTGAGAACTCCAAGGCCTAGAAAACCTAAGGTAGAACCTAAAATAGAAACTAAGGGTCCATCCAAGGATTAAATCCCGGAAGGTCTTAATTTATTATCGTTCACTCCTTTTTGAAATTGAATTCTGGAGGAGTTTGTCCGAAGTTTAATAATATTTAATGCTTTCTAAATGTTACTAACGGGATAACAAACTCCTGGATAAATCTAGAGATCTAAGCCCGCTCCGGCCGTATTAATCCATATTTGCGCATTTTTTCAACTAAAGTGGTGCGTCGCATATTTAGGTAAGAAGCAGCATGCGCTACAACCCAATTGGATTCATCCAGCGCTTGTGAGATCAAGGCTAGTTCGGTTTTTACCAGATGTTCTTTCAAATCTATACCTTCTCCATTCGTTATTGATTTATCCCCTCCCATTATATTGAGTAAGGTTTGTCGCTCTGCATTTATAACGCCACAGGCTGACTTATCAACCTTAAATCGTCTGGGTAAATCATTGATGTCAACAATTCCATTTGGAAAAAGAATGGCTAAGCGCTCTATCAAATTTGCAAGTTCGCGAACATTACCCGGCCACCGATAACGAGTTAAAACGCCGAGAGCTGTTGGCATCAAACGAACGCTGGGTCTATGCTCGCCTTCAATTCTGGAAATCAACTCATGAACCAATAAAATTAAATCATCACCTCGTTCGCGTAAAGGAGGCATGTCGATAGGAAAAACATTCAGTCGGTAAAAAAGATCTTCGCGGAATTTGCCTTCTTTAATTGCAATTTCCAGATTGCGATGAGTAGCCGCAATAATACGGACATTAACATTAATGCTTTTATTAGAACCCACACGCTCAAAGCACTTTTCTTGTAAAACCCGCAACAATTTGACCTGCATCGCTAAGGGCATATCGCCAATTTCATCAAGAAATAGAGTCCCTCCGTCAGCTAATTCAAAACGTCCCTGTCTTGCAGTAATTGCGCCTGTAAAAGCGCCTTTTTCATGGCCGAATAACTCGCTTTCCAATAATTCCCCCGGAATGGCCCCACAATTTATAGGAACAAAAGGTTTAAGTGTTCGGGTAGAAAGCGCATGAATATTCCTGGCAACCACTTCTTTTCCGGTTCCTGACTCACCTAAAATCAATACAGTCGCTTCTGTGTTGGCCACCTGAGCTATCAATTTACGCACTTGTCGAATAGATTCACTATTGCCCACCAATGATCGAAATAAGGGCGTTTGTTGAGAGGAGTTCACCGTTTTTACCAGGTTTTCCAGAGCAATCTGACTTTGATGAAGAGCCTCGAGCATTTGGGCATAGGAAAAAGGAAAATTTAAATTGGCCAAAGCATTTTTGGTTCTATACAGTGCTTCTTGAATAGGAGAATCAACTAAAATGATTGAAATATCAGATGCATAAGAATTTAATTCATCGAGAAAACCTATACATTCTTCTGGGGAACCGCGACTTCCAATAACCAATAATCTCGGCTGCCCAAAAGGAATTATTTTCCAATTGGCATAATTGAGCAAACGACTGGTTTCCCCAATAAAATCGAGGATTGTATTGAGCTTACGAGCACGTTCTTTATTGTCGTCAATAATAAAAATAGACTCATCTTTACTGCTCATAATGGCCCCTTCACATTATCAGGGGTTGAGAGAGCTCCAGCCCCTCATTTGAGTATTGGTTACCAACCAATACCCTGTCAAATAAATGACAATCTTTTTCTAACGTGAGCAAACGATCAATTTAAAGGCATTGCAGTGATTGCCAAAACATAATTTTTGATTAGCAATCGCTTTCGTAGCAGCTACTGATTTATCGATAGCAAAACGTCGTGTATTTAAAAAGCCCATGCGCCGGCAAAAAGAAAACGCAGCTCGACGCCCACATCCCTTTTTGCCATCATAGCACCAGGCGACGCGACAATGTTCATAACGAGGGTAGACGAACTCACGGTAACGAAAATGATAAGGTTCTGCAGGCTTATGTGTTAAGTTGCCAACACAACGAATCGTTTTAAAGCCATTACAACGCCAGCCATTACAAGTAGAAGGGGAATCAATTAAATGGGTTAGACCGACACTATAATCAATTAGTTGCTGATCGGCACGTTGATATCCCATCATTCGGCAATAGCGGGTGGCAACCGCCAATCCGCAGGCTTTAGGATCGGCACTGCAATAGTTTAATCGTGCACCATGATAGCTGGGCCACCAAAAATTTCGATAAAAATTATGGGCAGACGAGGCCTGCAAAGGATTTATCGTCATCCAGCTAACCCAACAAATCATGATAATGCGATTCAAAAAAGACATATTAATAATCCCTTAACTGCGTCAAAACATCGAACCTGTAGATGGCTAAAAAAAATAGCGATTTAACTGTCTACACAAACTAATAACTCATAGCTACTTTTTCCAAACCGAGTAATTCATAAAGTGTGTCTAATAACTCATCAGTTGGTGAAACAGACCATTGCTGCGCCAAGTTTAAGGCCGCCTTTGCACTGGGGTTTGAATAATGGATTTGCACAACACATTCGCCCTGATAGGTCTTTAAAAGTGATTGCAAAGCAGGTATGGGTACATTATTTTCGTTACTTAATTTCAAAGTTAAACATTTAGCGAAACGGGTTCTTGCCTGACCAATTGTATACAACTGGCTTGCAGTCATTTTAACACCGCCACTGAAATCATCGGTTGCGATTTCCCCTTCAACAACAAGCATTTGACCCGTTTGCAGGTCGTTTTGTTGCGCCTCATAAACTTCGGAAAAAACCACAATATCGAATTTACCGGTTGCATCTTCAAGATTGATAATGGTCAGCTTCTTCCCCCGCTTGGTCATAACTCGACGCAGCGAGGTAACCAAACCGCAGACTATCGCTTTTTTTATGGCTGCTGGGTTTAATCGGGCAATTGGCTGAATAAAGGCTTTAAATTCCTTGCAATAATGACTAGCTGGATGACCTGTCAGAAAAATACCCAATGTCTCTTTTTCCCCATTTAAGCGCTGCATTTCGGGCCAAGGTTTAACTACTTGATAGTCTTCTTTTTCACTTTGATCATCTAATAATGAAAACAAATCAGTCTGACCGCTGGACTGGTTTTGATGCACCTTTTCAGCCACTTTCAGGGCTTTTTCAAGGGATGCCAAAAGCGTAGAGCGCTCCAAGCCCCAATCATCCATTGCTCCGCTTTTGATAAGGGCTTCAAAAACACGACGGTTGACCTTGCGCAAGTCTAGTCGCTGACAAAAACTGAATAAACCAGTATAACGACCGTTGCGATTGCGCTCATCGACAATGCAATTAATTGCGGATTCACCAACCCCTTTAATCGCCCCCAAGCCATACAAAATGGTGTTGTCAGGTCCAACGGTAAATTGATACTGGGAACTGTTCACTGAAGGCGGCAGAACCTGAACCTGCATTTGTTCACATTCATCAATAAAAGTGACGACCTTATCCGTATTATCCATATCAGAGGACATAACCGCTGCCATAAATGAGGCAGGAAAATGAGCTTTTAACCAGGCAGTTTGATAGGCTACCAGCGCATAAGCTGCTGAATGCGATTTATTGAATCCATAGCCTGCGAATTTTTCCATCAAATCGAAAATATAAGTGGCTCTTTGCTCATCAACACCTCGAGACTTAGCGCCTTCGGTGAAAATAGCGCGCTGCTTGGCCATTTCTTCCGGTTTTTTCTTACCCATTGCACGACGTAATAAATCTGCAGCGCCTAAAGTAAAATTGGCCAATACCTGAGCAATTTGCATGACCTGCTCTTGATACAAAATAACGCCATAGGTTGGTTTTAAAATGGGTTCCAAATCAGGGTGAGGATATTCAACCTTGGCGCGCCCGTGTTTACGATCAATAAAATCATCCACCATTCCGGATTGCAAAGGACCTGGACGAAATAAAGCCACTAAAGCGATTATCTCTTCAAAACAATCCGGCTGGAGGCGATGAATTAATTCTTTCATCCCTCGTGATTCCAATTGGAATACAGCGGTGGTTTGGCAGGCTTTCAATAAATCAAAGGTTTGTGAATCATTGGTGGGGATTAGCGAAATATCGATAGGCTCCTCCCCTTTTTCCTTAAGTTGCTTATTGATAATTTTCTGGGCCCAATCAATTATCGTTAAGGTTCTTAAGCCTAAGAAGTCAAATTTTACCAATCCTGCTGCTTCAACATCATCTTTATCAAACTGGCTAACAATCTGGGTTGAACCTTGTTCGCAATAAATGGCGGTAAAATCAGTTAGCCTTGAAGGAGCGATGACCACACCGCCAGCATGTTTGCCGGCATTACGCGTTATTCCTTCCAGTTTTAAGGCTAAATCAAAAAGCTCTTTAACTTCCTCTTCATCCTGATACCTCCGCTGTAGTTCAGCTTCATCTTCAAGTGCTTTTTTTAAGGTAATACCGATTTCGAAGGGAATTAATTTGGCTAATTTATCCACAAAACTATAAGGATGTCCCAAAACCCGACCCACATCACGAACGACTGCCTTAGCTGCCATGGTTCCGAAGGTTATAATTTGCGAAACTGCCTGACGGCCATATTTTTCAGCAACATATTCAATGACTCGATCGCGCCCTTCCATGCAAAAATCGATATCAAAATCCGGCATCGATACCCGTTCAGGATTCAAAAAACGCTCAAACAGCAGTTCATAAAGAAGCGGGTCGAGATCTGTAATTTTTAAGGCATAGGCAACCAGCGAACCGGCGCCTGAACCCCTTCCTGGCCCAACCGGGACGCCATTTTGCTTTGCCCATTGAATAAAATCGGCAACGATTAGGAAATAGCCGGGAAAACCCATGGAGTTAATTACATCCAGTTCTATTTGCAAGCGTTTATCATAGGGTAGGCGGGCTTCAATGAAATCAGCATTACTGTGTTTGGGGAAAATCAGAGCAAGCCGTTCTGCAAGTCCTTTTTTGGATAAAGTTGAGAGATATTCTTCGACGGTTGTTCCTTCGGGTATCGGAAAATTAGGTAAGTAGTTGTTACCTAAATCGAGTTTCAACGTGCAACGTTTAGCAATTTCGACTGTATTAGCAATCGCCTGAGGTAAATCTTTAAAAAGTTCGACCATTTCTGCAGAAGAACGCAAATATTGAGCTGCGCTGTAGGTGTGAGTACGTCTGGAATCTGCCAAACTATAGCCTTCGTGGATACAAACACGGGCTTCGTGGGCTTCAAAATCATCCTTATGAAGAAAGCGAACATCGTTGGTTGCAACTAAGGGAAGTTGTAATTTTTCAGCCAGACGCACAATTTTTTCATTATAGATGGATTCTTCTGAACGTCCTGTGCGTTGAATTTCCAGATAAAAACGGTTTGGAAAAATATCGACAAAGGTCTTTGCCAAATTTAAAGCTGTATTTTCATCATCGGCCAGCAAGGCTTTTCCTATTGCGCCCATACGACCACCTGACAAGGCAATAAGTCCCTCCGAATGCTGACCTATCCAATCATTTTGCACTCGAGGTTGACCATTATATTGGCCTTCTTGATAAGCCTTTGAAACGAGACAGGTTAAATTTCGATAGCCAATTTCATTTTGACATAAAAGAAGAAGAGAGGTCGTCTGATCCGGCGTTGCTGGATCCTGGCAAGGCAAATCAACTCCCAAAATAGGTTTAATCCCCTGCTCAACTGCGGCTGTAAAGACTTTGACTGCCGCAAAAAAATTACAATAATCGGTAACTGCAACCGCATTCATCCCTTTTTCTGCCAGCAATTTCATTAAAGGCTTTATACGGACTAAACCATCAACAATTGAAAATTCGGTATGAAGACGTAGATGTGTGAAACGCGGTTGCATAAAATTACTCGCAAAAATTAATGAGAGAACTCTACCGAAGTCCTTTATTCAGAGCAAGTGAATGACGAGATTAGCTAGATTTATCCTCTAGCTCCTGCCAACGTATGATCGCTAAATATTTGTTCGTTACGCCTAATTTTTTATTGGCATTTTGTAAGTGAAAGTTAACCGTTCGTCTGGAAATATCCATAACCTCGGCAATGTTATCAATGCGCAAGCCTTGAGAAGTCAGCTTTAAGCATTGCTGCTCTCGTTGGGTCAGGTTTAGATTTTTATGCGATTTATTTAATAGAAATTGCCGTAAATAGTGCAGATAACATTGAGCAATAGCAGTCCACTTATACTGCTTTTCTTCCCAGCCCTCTAGCCCCTTTTCATCAATGCGTTGATGAATGACTAAAACCAAAAAATCGCCGCCGGGTCCGTAAATGCTAATACTGAGGCCTTTATTAATTCCAAAATCGATTGATTCCTGACGGATTCTCGCTTCTCTTTTGTTTTTGGATTGAGGCAATTGTTGATTAACATCCCAATAAACCGGAAGAAGCGATTGGGCGATAGCTTCAAGGGTTCTATCAATATCAGCATAGCCTTGGTTAATATAATGTTGATGCCAGGGACGCAAGGGCTTTGTTGCCCAATCAAAAATCAATTTCGAACCTGTTTTTGTATGTTTGCGGTAATAAGTAAAAGCAAGGCTGCTGATACCTTCCTGCAAAAAGGAATTTGCAGTCATCTCGGTTAATTCTTTAATTGAATGGGCAAAAGCCATGCGCTGGCATACAAAATACATAAATTAGACCTAAACCTGTTACTAATGACAGGTATTTCAATTACATCTGAACCTTTATTATACACTTTCCTCAAATTAAAATCATTTGTGAGATTGAAATGTTAAAAATAACTACACTTGCAACCCTGCTGCCTGGTCTTGCATTCGCTGCAACGATGACTAACGACATAACAGGCGTTGGCCCTAATGGCTCCGTTAAACCCTACATTTGCATACAAAATGAAAATGAAGTGGTTACTCTAGCTTTGGCTCCCGGAAAATCCGGTGATGCGAACAAAGCATCAGGCAATAAGGGATATGCGGGTGCAACTATTCGTTTTGGAGGCTGCGATAAGTCTGACAGTTATTTAGGTTATATCGGTTTTCTAATCAGTGAAAGTGGAAACAATTCGGCAAAAAATTATCAGCCACCAAAAGGCGTGCATGTGGCATTTAATAATCCTGATATAAATAGTACTGGCCATGTCACCGGCTCAATTGACTACACGCCTATCGAGGTCAATTCCAATCTCACCAAAGCTGAACCCGGGAAAAAATGGCTCTTCACAGGCATAAATTTATCGGGTCTGGAATTTGGCAAATCAATAGATCCAGTGGTTATCCCCAATCTTTCCGAAGCCGATAGCAGCTTTGAAAATTCTGATTTAAAGGAAACAGAAGAATTTATTAAAGCTGGGGTAAACACCGTTCGTGTTCCTGTGAGCTGGGGGTTTTTGCAGTTAGAAGGCCCAGGCAAAGGTGGAATTAATCTGGCTTATTACAATAATTACCTTCGCCCACTACTTCAAACTCTGACTAAAGCGCAGGTTAATACCATTGTCGATTTGCATGCTTACATGCGATATTCAAAATTTGGCGAACAGTATTCCGGCTGTGCTCCCAACGGTGGCCCCTGCCCTGACGGTACTTTAATTACCGATGAAAATGCCTATAAATCAATTTGGGGACAGCTTGCCAAACTTATCCAAAATGACCCACAAATTGATCAAAAATTTATGATGTTTGATTTGATGAATGAACCTGTTGATGTACCTAACGACAAGGTATTTACGATTCAAGCTAGCTTAATTAACATGTTGCAAGAGCAAAAATTTGATGGTTACCTTTTGGTAGAAGGGAATAACTGGACCGGTTTACATTCCTGGGCTAAGCAATGGACGGGCTCTGATAATCAGGTCTATTCGAATGCGACCTTGTTTACCCGGGAAAATTTTAACAAACAAGGGATTAATGACTTGTCGAAAGTGGTCATCAATGTACACCAATACCTGGATTCGAATTTCAGTGGAACAGCAGATACTTGTCAACAAGATTTGAGCAAATTTAATTTACAAGAATTCACTGACTATTTATCAATAAATAAATTCCAAGCGATGGTCACGGAATTTGGAACCGGTCGAGATGCTTCAAGTTGTAAAGCACCGCTCACCGCATTTATGCACTATCTTGAAGATAATTCTGCAAAAGGGAAAGACTATGGCTTTATAGGATGGACAATCTGGTCGGCAGGACATGGTTGGGGAACTTACAACCTCCGGGTTCAACCTTCTTCCTACCAGATGGATGTTTTAAAAGAATTTCTCTAATTTAAATGAAGGTTGGGCACGTCCCAACCTCAACTTCCTGCATGATGAGGATCAAAAGCATCGCGCACAGCATCAGCAAAAAGATTTGAAGCCAGCACTAGGGTAAACATTAAAGAGAAAGCTGCAAGTATTGGCCACCAGACTATCGGCTCTCTTGCTAACTCCAAACGGGCGCCATTTATCATATTTCCCCAACTAATGGTCATTGGCGAAACACCAACGCCCACATAAGACAAAACTGCTTCTGCAAGGACTAAGAAACTGAAATCCAAAACCAGGGTGATGATGACAATATGCATTACATTGGGTAAAAGATGTTTTCTTAAAATGGTAAAAGAACTGGAGCCTAAGGCTTTGGCCGCCAATATATAGTCTATTTCCCTTAATTTTAAAGTTTCAGCTCTTAATAAACGACACAAACTAGTCCAGCTTGTAACGCCTAAAATAAGGCAAAGCGCCAACAATCGTGCGTCAGCACTCTTTGCCAGAGTGGTAAATTGCTCTGGATGATTGGCGATATAGGTCTGCATGGATAAAACTGATGCAGTAATCAGCAAAACTCCAGGAATAGAACTTAGCGTAATATAAATATATTGAATAATATCGTCCGCCAAGCCGCCAAAGTAACCTGCTGAAATGCCAAGTATTAAGGCTAAAGGCAACATGAATAAGGTTGTTAAAATTCCGATAATCAAACCAGTTCGAATTGATTTTACCGTGTAGTAAAAAATATCCTGTCCAATTTTCCCGGTGCCTAAGAGATGCAAATGTCTCGAAATCCAAAAAGAGGCAAACACCGCAAAAAGACAAAGCAATAAGGTAATTAAGGCAGTCATGCCAGTTTTATCCGGAATAAATTTAAAATGGCCATATAGAAGTTTTCTTCCTAAAACCAGAGACAACCAAAAAAAGCTCACTATAAATAAACTAAAGAATAAGGCTTTGAAAAGCAGCTTATAAACAAGCTCATTTTTATTAGCCTCTGTAAGGTCTGCAGAAGGATAATTCAGGCGTGGATAAATTTGCTGCGTCCGGCCATTTACTAAAACCGTTTCTACGCTATATAAATTCAAGGCAAGCGGTGCAGAATAGGTTTTCTCATAGCTAAATCCAAGAGGTGCTAAAATTTTATCTAATAGCGAATTGTTTTCGATAGCGGCAATCTCGGAATTATTTGCGGATGTGCCAGCGTAAAGATGGATTGAATCAAGCAAACCAATGACAAGAAAAAACAGCAGAACAATTCCGGCACTCACGGCTATCGGATTATGCCCAATTCGTTTAAAAGCTCGTCTTATATGCTTTTTTCTTAAACTTAAAAGCATAATTACCAGGCTAACGAATAAGACTACTAAAAAACAGATGTCGGTCCATAGGAATTCCATTAATTAAACCTCACTCTAGGATCGACAAAGGTGTATGAAATATCGGTAAGAATTAGTCCGATAATGTAAAGTACAGAGCCTAAATAAACCATCGCTCGAACAATAGCGAAATCCTGTTGTTGGATGGCATCGATTATATAATTACCAAGTCCAGGAACGCCGAAAAAAGATTCCAATACTAATGAACCCATAAATAAAGACGGAATCAACACCACAACCCCAGTTAAAATCGGCAACATAGTATTTTTCAAAACGTGGTGGAATAAAACTCTGGTCTCAGAAAGACCTTTTGCCCTTGCGGTTTTAACATAATCTTTGTGAAGCTCTTCCAGAAATAAAGTTCGATACCATCTCGACCCAGCACCTAGCCCGGCAAAGACTGCAACGATAACCGGCAAAACAATAAATTTGATGCTATCCCAACCATTATCGTAACCAGAAATAGGGACAAGGCGTAAAAGCTTGCCGAAAATATACTGACCGCCGATGATAAAAAAAAGGCTGGAAATCGACATCAGTACAATACAAAAAATTACTGCGGATAAATCCAGATAAGAGGTTCTAAAAAAAGCCATCAACATGGCAAAAACAATGTCTGCAATCATACCCAGGATGAGAATCGGTATAGCTATTGCAAGACTTGGCCACATTCGATGGGAAATATCATAGGAAATATCCCTTCCGCCATCCGAAAGGCCAAAGTCAAAGACAAATAATCGCAGTGATTTTTGGAAAAATAGTGTCTGGCTAACTTGTTGAAATCCGTTTTTTTGCCCATTATAAAAGAGAGGTAAATCATAGCCCCGCTGCGCTTTCCACTGCTGGATTGCTTCCGGTTTTACATATTTTTGGCCCAATTGCATGCGCGCCATGTCGTCAGGCGAATTGACCATAAAAAAAAGTGCAAAAGTAATGATATTAATGCCTATCAAAATAGGAATTGCATAAAGAATACGGCGAAATAAATAATAGATCATGATTTAAGCCTCGCTGCCTGTTTTCGTTCTTTCTTTCGATATGCAAAAAATAAGGGCAATAATAAGAGTGCTAAGAGAAGCAAAAGCAAAGCAATTGGCCACAAAATCGGCCGATTCCATTCATTGCGAAGCTTATTACGAAGCGGCACATCTATCGCGGTATATTTAAGAGTATCGACGCTAATGGTATTCGGTTTTATTGCAGATACCCATTGCTGACTTAAAAGCAAGGATTGGGTATTGACTCCCCAAATCCAGGGCGCATCTTTTCTAAGAATCTCAACCATTTCATCAATTATTTTTAAACGTTCTGCATCGTTATTACGATTTTTCATCAGGTCAAAGAGTTTATCGAATGTTGCGTTGCTGTAATTCGCCGCATTTTCACCGCCATATTTAACCTTGCCGTTTTTAGAATAAAACATGAATAAAAAATTTTCCGGATCAGGATAATCTGCATGCCAACCCCAATAAAAAATCTGGGTATTGCCGGAGCGCATCTTATCCTGAAAACGATTGTATTGAGTGGAGCGAACATTCAGATCAATACCAATTCGCCCGAATTGCTTACGTATCCAATCTAACTGAGCCTTATCATCTGGGCCTCCGGTAGCCGCTACATCATAATTTAAAACAAGCGCTCTACCGGTTGCAGGATTAATTCCGCCAGGGTATCCCGCTTCACGCATAAGTGCTTGGGCTTCATCAATGGAGCGACGTACTGATTTGGCTCCATCCCATTGATAAACGTAGGGATTAATTCCCTTTGCTCCTTCTTTATAGCCGAAAATACCCGGAGGTATTGGCCCTTGCGCTGCTTTGTCGCGGCCATTTGTAAAGATTGAAATATATTCATCGTAATTAACTGCAATAGAAAGCGCTCGGCGCAGTTTACGTGCAGACTCAGAATTACCGCCCACTTCTTTGTCAAACATGTTAAAGCCTAGATAAAATATGGACAGATCCGTTGTACGTGTCAGTTGTAATTTTTTGGCAAGCATTGAAGGACTTAATTTTGGTTCCCCATTTGGACTAATTTGAATTGCCTGGTCAAAGCTATCGGTACTAACGCCTGAAGCATCGTAATAACCTTGTAAAAATTTATTCCAGCGGGGGATCGATTCCTTTTCAAGGGTATAAACAGCCGTATCGATTAAAGGAATCTGTTCTCCTGCATGATCCAGATAACCTTGAAGCAAATCATCCTCGGTACCCTTTGTCGGAAAAAATTCCTTCCGAAAAAAAGGATTTCGGCTAAGGATGATGCGTCGATTCGGATTGTTAGTAGAAAGCATAAACGGTCCGGTTCCAATCGGATACCAGCCAAAGCTCAGGTTATTTTCATCCATTTTGGATTGGGAATAAAAGCGATCTGCCTCCCAGGGAACTGGCGCAAAAAAAGGCATAGCCAGCCAATACATAAACTGAATATATTGCCCTTTCAAGCGAATTGAAAACGTGTAATCATCAATTTTTTGCAAGCCAGCCATAGGATATTTTCTTAAATCAACAAACTTTCCTGATTTGGCATCAGCCGGCAAGCTTGCTGCATAGTCACGAAATCCCACGATATGCTCACCCATCAACCCATAAATCGGCGAATTTACTGCAGGATTCGCCAAACGCTTGATCTGATAAATGAAATCATCAACCTTCAATTCTCTAGTTCCGGTTCTTGGAAAATCAGAGAGCCTGTTTATATCGTTTTCTTCTAAATAATCTTCAGGTAAATGCAAGTAGCGATACCCTCCTCTATTGAACTTTGCCAAAGCAGGATGAGGCTGAAAGAAAATTCCCGGTTTAATGCGAATGGTATAAACACTATAGGCAACCTCATTATTATCCGGTTTATTAAGGAGCTGATTGTCTTTATTGAAATACTGTAATTCCGGCATCGATGCTGCCAATAAAGGCGTTAGTTGATAGGGGCGAAGCAGATAATCGTAATTGAGAAGCGTTTCATAAATTTGCATGATGAACTGATATTCATTCGATGAATAGGCACGGGCAGGATCGAGGGTTTTTGGTTGTTCTCTGAAAGAAGAATAGTAAATTTTATGATTTTCCTCAGATTTGGGATAAGGATTGTTAAAAATCCAGTTGTTAGCCTGAAGTGAGGTAAAGGCGAAAGCGATTAATAGAAAGACAATGCCTTGTCTGCAATAACTCTTCAATGTATTAGTCCCTTAATATTCTAGTTTTCGCACTCTATCCAGCATCTAAAATTGCAAGAAAATCGTCTTCATTTAATACTTTAACGCCCAGGTCATTGGCTTTATCCAGTTTTGATCCGGCCTCAGCACCAGCAACTACAAAATCAGTTTTAGCGGAAACAGAACCTGTTACCTTTGCACCAATAGCTAATAAACGCGCTTTGGCCTCATCACGTCCCATACTCGTCAAAGTGCCAGTGAGAACCATTGTTTTATTGAAAAGAGGATGGGCCTCATTCAATTGTTTTAATTCTTCTTTTGGCCAATGAACACCGGCTTCTAAAAGCTTATCAATCACTTCAAGATTGTGCTCTTGGGCAAAAAAGTATGCAATGTGATAGGCAACTACTGGCCCAATATCTCTGAGAGCCATCAATTCTTCAACCGTAGCCTTTTTAAGAGCATCTATTTCTTTATATTCCAGGGCAAGTACTCTTGCAGACACCTCTCCAACCTCCCGTATTCCTAGAGCATAGAGGAAACGGTGAAAGGTTGTTTTTTTTGATTTTTCGATAGCAGTCAACAAGTTTTCTGCTGATTTTTTACCAAAACGCGGCAAGGAAATGAGAGTTTCCAAATGCAATTTGTATAGGTCAGCAACATCTTTGACAAGTTTGTTTTCAACTAAAAGATCGATCAAACCGCCACCTAATCCATCAATAGCCATTGCCCTTCGAGAAGCAAAATGCCACATCATTCGCTTAAGTTGAGCAGGACAAAATAAACCGCCTGTACAACGTGCAACCGCTTCACCTTCTTCTCTAATGACATCTGAGCCGCAAATCGGACAGTTCAGAGGCATATCAATCGCTTGGGTGTCAGCCGGTCTTTTTTCTAATATCACTGATACGACTTCAGGAATCACATCACCGGCACGGCGAATTATTACGCAATCGCCAATACGAATGTCCTTACGCTGAATTTCATCCATATTATGAAGCGTTGCATTGCTAACTGTAACTCCGGCAACTGTAACTGGTTTCAAGCGGGCGACTGGAGTTAAGGCGCCTGTTCGGCCAACTTGAAAATCAACAGCCTGCAGCGTAGTCATTTCTTCAGAGGCTGGAAATTTATGAGCACAGGCAAAACGAGGAGCACGTGCCACAAAACCCAATCGCTTCTGAAGCGCGATACTATCCAGCTTATAAACGACACCATCAATTTCATAGGGAAGATTCACACGGCGTTTGAGCATTTCCTGATAATAGCTAAGACAATCTGCAAAGCCCTGAGCTTGTTCCACTTCTGAGGAAACGCGAAAACCCAAGGTTCGCAGAAGCTCTAATTGATCAAAATGACTATCAGGAAGTTCTAACCCTTCACAAGCACCAATACTGTAGCAATAAATCGCTAAAGGTCTTGAAGCGGTTATTGCTGGATTCAATTGACGCAAGGAACCTGCGGCGGCATTGCGGGGATTGGCAAAGGTCTTTTCATTTTTGGCACGCGCTTTTTCATTGTAAGACTCAAAGCCTGCTTTTGGCATATAGACTTCACCACGAATCTCAATAACTGCAGGGGGTTTTTCAGCTCGTAATTTCAAAGGAACAGCCGAAATTGTTTTGATATTGGCTATAATATTTTCACCAATCGCACCATCCCCTCGAGTTGCTGCATGCACTAAAAATCCGTTTTCATAAGTTAAATTAACTGCCAGACCATCGAGTTTGGGTTCACAGGTAAAAAACAGTGATTCTTTTTCACAATCTAACTTATCAGCCACTCTCTTGAAAAAGGCTTGCAATTCTTCATCCGTGAACACATTTCCGAGGGATAACATCGGTAGTTTGTGCTCAATGGGCGCAAAGGCCGATGCAGGACTCCCGCCTATTCGTTGGGTTGGGGAATCAGGGCTTAGGTATTGAGGATTTAGTGCTTCCAATTCCTGTAAGTCTCGAAAACAGCGGTCGTATTCAATGTCCGGTACCAAAGGTTCATCAAGTACATAATAATGATGATCATATAATCGTATACGATCGCGCAGGGCATCAATTTGTTTAAGATCCGCCTCGTTCATTGATTACCTTTAAAAAAAATATAGCTCCATTCTAACACCATAATCTTTGACGATTGAAGCTTGCTGCAAAGGATGGCTTATGATATAAAATATCGCTTTAATTTAGATCAAATTGGAGAAAGAAATTGATACGTCTTTTCATCTCTTTTTGTTTAATTGCCAGTTCATTCTCCACATTTTCCCTGAGCAAACCTTCTGAAAATTTTGGAATTGCTTTTCTACACGGGACCAACGATCACCGTCAGGATGCCGAATCGGAATACTGGAAAAGTGATTTTACCAAAGCAATCGCCGAAGTCCTTCGTAAACCTGAAAATAAATTCGTTGTTCATTGCAATTTTACTTACTACATGTGGGAAGAGCCTGCCTCAGGTTGCCTGGCTGATCAATTATTGGAATTTATTGATGATAAAAAAATAACCAAATTAATTCTATATACTCACTCAAACGGCGCTAATGTAATTCGCTGGATATTATCAAATCCAACCTATGATCCTCGTTTTATGCGCCTCACCAAAATCATTCATCAGGTGAATGCCATTGCTCCATCAAGTGGCGGAACCATTCTTGCCGATGACGCTGTTGATGGTTCCCCCTTTGAAGCAAGCCTCAGCTGGCTTTTGGGCTATCGAAATAACGCTGTAAAACAACAACGAATTGTTGATATGGCCATTTATAATGACGAAACATTATTAGGTACAAAGGGTCGGCCTTCTTTGCCAGCTCCTTTTCGAGCGATCATTGGTACTGATGTTGCTGCCTCGCCTTTCCTCTCCTCAAGTTATTGCAATGGATATTTTTTGAACGCAGGCTTAAAAGTGACCAAGGGCTATTTGGAAAAATGTGCCGATGGTTACCTGGATTGTAGTTCGCAAATTCAGGCTGGCTCAATCTGGTTTTATGATTACCAAAAAACCAATGGAAATTTGACTTTAAATCATAATCAAAGTCGCCATTCGTGCGCTGGTTTTGAGCAGATTCTGCGTAATGATCTGGTTTTGCAAGGAGTATCACAATGAGATTAAAGGCCTTGGTCTTCTTAGCACTTCTTTTAACAGAGTCAGAGTCAGCGCTAGCTTACACTTTGCCAAATCATGCAACCGTTAAATCCTATGAGTGTCTAACCTGCGCTAATTTATCGCATGAAAAATTGAGCCTAGCCTGGCCAATAGAAGATAGCCTTCTTGGTCATGAAACCTTACATGAGCAATCAAGCCGCAAATATCAGATTGAAGTGAATCTTAAGCAACTTCAAAAAGGGGTTGCTATTTATACGGAGTCACCTGGCGCGCTGATTCATATTTCATCAACAAAACTACATCAAAACCTGAGACAGGAATTTCACATTCGTTCAGCTAAGGGCGTTAAAAAAAGTTTGAAGGACGCTTCTTCACTTTTCTCGAAAGAGGAAGGCTTAAAAGAGACTGCTTTTGCCGATGATACCTTGGCTGTTTCTAAGCTAAAAAAAGAATTAGGCTCGGGAAAATTTATTCTCACAAGTCCTGCTAATGCTTACAAACAAGCGGAAGAGAACGATAGATTTATCATTCAAATCTACGATAGCAACTCCAGTTCTGAACTTAATATCTCTACCGATAAGGCTTCCTATGATTATGGTGAAGAACTGAAAGCCACGATTCGGCTGCGTTCTAAAAACAATTTGGATTATGCTATCGACTCTATAGCTGTCAATTTAATCGACCCTGCTGGTAATAAAATTTATCTGGATACTAAGCCCTTAGATAAAAATACCTATCAAACTAACTATAAATTACTTTTAGAAAAAAATGCCAAGGGTGAAAATTGGCATATTGAGGCTAAAGTGTCAGGTAGCGTCGGTAAGAGAACTATAAATCGTCATACTCATACTGCTTTCTCTTATATAATTCCTTCAGCTGCAGTTAGAGAAGTATCAAAAAGCGCAACCGGCTCTCTGGATTTTTCGGCAAGGGTTGAAGTAGCAATTGATAGTCGCTATGCCTTACAAGCTGTTTTATATGGCTCTGACATTGCAGGACAACTCCATCCCATTCAAACGGTTCAAACAGCTTCCTGGCTAACTTTAGGGTTGAATAATGTCAAATTTTCCTTTGACTCTAATCTTAGATCTGACTATAAAGCACCTTATTATATCGGTTATATCCATCTCACAGACTTTGGCCAGTTAAAACCTGTGTTTGAGTATGACAAGCCTATTGAAATTAGCAAATTAGGATAATATGCCTTCATTTCTTGATAATTTTTCTCTTCTTGAGGGAATCGCTTTGGCTCTTGCTCTGCAGTTCGTTTTTGTACTATTTATTATTTATAGACAAGGCCGTCAGCAGAATTATGCAAATCTTGCATTCGAGCAAATGCAAGATTTGTTTCAAAATCAACTTCCTAAATTACAACAGACCTTGCAACAGGAATATCAACTTAGCCAATTTAACCTTCATGAAAAAATTACCCAAGGGCAGTTAACCAATCAACGGCTAATTAGTGAAATTATTCAGGGACAAATGACAGATGTACGCGAGCAGATTAATGCCAGTTTCAAACAGCATACTTCAGCCCTAACTTCTCATTTACATACTCTAACCGAAGAAGTCCGTAATCATTTGCATAGCTTAACGCAGCAGGTCAATAACAAACTAAGCGAAGGCTTTGAAAAAACTTCTTCTACCTTTACTGATGTGGTCAGGCGTTTAACTATCATTGATGAGGCTCAGAAAAAAATTACAGAATTATCCTCACATGTCGTTAGTTTACAGGATGTTTTAAACGATAAACGATCACGCGGTGCTTTTGGTGAGGTTCAGCTCTCCAATCTAATCGCCAATATGATTCCTAGTTCTCATTATCGAATGCAACATACGCTTTCTAACCAAAAACGGGCAGATTGTGTGCTATTTTTACCCGAACCTACAGGAAATATTGTCATTGATGCCAAATTTCCTTTGGAAACCTATCAAAAAATTCAAAACTGTGAGGTTCTTTCACAGGAAAAAAAATCACTACAGCAGCAGTTTCGCCAGGATTTACAAAAGCATATTAAAGATATTGCCGAAAAATACATTATTCCTAATGAAACAACTGATGGCGCCATGATGTTTATTCCGGCCGAAGCAATTTTTGCCGAAGTTCATGCCAACTATCCTGAAGTCATAAGTCTTTCCCAACGCTTAAAGGTCTGGCTTGTTTCGCCATCTACCTTGATGGCAGTGCTTACCACTGCGCGGGCTGTCTTAAAAGATGATGCCACTCGAAAACAGGTCCACATCATTCAAAGACATCTGCAAGATCTTGCAGGCGATTTTATGCGCTTTGAAAAACGTATGGAAAAACTATCCAAGCATATCGATCTAGCTCATCAGGATGTGAGTGAAGTGAATACTTCGGCTAAAAAGATAACGCAACGTTTTCAGAAAATTGAAGCAGTAGAACTTGCAGCGCAAGAACTCGATACAGTTGCATGCGAATTGGAAAGTTAGACCATCAAAGGCTGTCACACCTTGAATACAATTCTCTGAACGCCTACACCCAAAAAGTTTGCATTGAAATTCGGCGTCAATATAAGGATTTTAAGATGAAAGAAAGAAAAGAAAAAGAAAAATTACCTAAATATCCTTTAAAAAAGATTTCCCCTAAAATTCCTGAGTTTGCCCACCCCTTTCAAACGTGGATTTATAAATGCAGCAATCATATTGTGGATTCATTAAATGCTTCCTTAGCAGGTAAAAGTTTAGGAGAATTTTTAAAGTCTGCTAATTCACGGCTATTTTTTGTTGAAAATAACAAATTCGATCAGATTATTAGAGAGTGTTTTTTTCTTAGACTGAACCGGGATCAAAATATGCCAGAACAGCTAATTAAACATTTTGTCACTGGTGGCCAAGCCGCCTTTGTCTTATATGATAATGAACGGGTTTTTTATATTAATCATTTCGCTGAAATTCAAATTATTCAGGTGATTTCAGATAATTTAAAATACATATCGAATCAATTTAATGATGTCTCGTTTTCTTTAGAGCCTGCATTACATGACAATTCACTGCAATTTATTCAGGAATTAATAAAATTTCAGAGGCCGGATTTTGTAGATCAAATAGCTAAGCTATTTGAGAGTAGCAAAGAGTTAAAAAGCGCAGAAGATATTTTTGTAAACATCCACAACCTAAATCAATTTTTATTTTTAGCAATAAAAAAATCCCCCGCCTGGGAGGCTTTTTGTAAAAGCCATAATAAGAAATTTGAAAAAATCACCCCCCAGCAGCAGGATTTAATTGCGGGTGCCTTCACCTTTAAACTTCTTTCTTTTTGGATAAATAAATGTGAGGTTGAGGGAAAGCTGGATAATGCCAATAAACAACATTTCGAAGTAATATCTAAAATCTGTAGTCATCCTAATAAAGCAGAGTTTATTAAAGAATGTAAAACCAAATTAAAATTTGCGATTAAACAACAAATGTCAAATATTAATCTGGTTGCAAAAAAATCAGAGTTAGAAAAGGTTAATTCCTTGTTAACTATTTCAGATAATATTTACTTCAAATTGTTAGCCCCTCAATCCAGTAAAATTCTTTACCATGAAGTAAAGAAAGCCAATAATGTTCTTGATAAGGTCCTGCTCGAACTGGGGGAATCACAACACTCGAAAGAATCAAATCTGGAAAGCTCAAGCCATTCCCAGCATCGAAATTTTGGGTTATTTAATCGATCAAAAAGTTTACCTAAAATAAAATTTTCCCAATCAGATCATTCAAAAGAAAGCACACCAGAGCCAGATATCATCCATAAAAATATTAGTTTTAGCCACTCTACCGAGGTTTCAACAAAGCCTCTTAGCGCACCTATCAGCATCGCCAATGTAAATCCAACAATTACTCACTCCTCTGACTCACTACCTAATATACAATCGATAAAATCTGATAAAGAATTAATTTTCCCTAATCTATCTAAATTAACTTCCTTAACAAAAGATGATTCACTGGTAAGTCAATCCCGACGTCATTCCCCTCGCCCCACTTTTTCTACCAGAATTTCAGAGCCAGAGATAAAAAAAGAAGATTTCACTTTTAATAGTTCACTAATTAAACCGAAACCACCTAAGCCTAAACAAGAATGCTCTATGAATCTTTTCGGCCAAAAAATTCTTGCGACTCAAATGGGTGAAATGTCTATTGGCGACCAGCAATATTTATTTTTTGCAGTCCCCACTCCAAATGGAGCGTCCACCAATTCAATGAACCAGGAAATAGAAGAAGAAAATCAGATCGGTGTATTTACGATGACCACCGAAAAATACTAGATTCACGCTTTTATACAATTTTGAAAAGGATTTCTATGACTAAATATACTTTTCGCTCTAAAAATAGAGGAGGTTATCAATCAAGTTATGAAAGTGAAGGAGAAACGGAATACAAACACCATAAGAACATTGCTAAAGGCGACTATGCACTTGCACGGGAATTCATATCAATATCTGGCAAACAGGTAGTCATTTTAAGTCCTATTTCAAAAAAAATTGATTTTCAGGAAGCAAAGAGGAAATACGAGTTTTTTAAAGCACTTTATCCAGGTAAAGGTACTGAACTTATTGAAGACCAAAATACTTACCGACTTGTAGTACCCTTTTTACCAGGAACACCTTTACATCAACTCTCTTTCAAATCAGAGGAGGAATTAAGGGTTGTTTTTCTGTCAGCTGTAAAAGCTCTTAAAGATTGTCATGATAAAAATATTATTCTTGTTGACTTAAAGGAAGATAACATCCTGTTTGATTCTGAAACGGGTGTTAGTTATCTTGTTGATGGTGGAATTTCTTCAAAAAAGGGAGAATTTATCCTTCACTTGTTTGAAAAAGGTTCGCAAGATTTAGTCGAGGATAGCCGGGCTAAGCTAACGCATTACGCACCTGAATGTTTTTCTCTGAAGCGTGAATTGGCCACTGAAGCCATGGATATCTATTCCTTAGGAACCATGATTACTTTTATCGCAGGCGCTTTCCTTGAGTCTGAGCTTTGGGATTTAGCTCTAGCTTGCCAAGATAAGGATCCTGATAAAAGACCAAGTTTGGATAGTTTGGAAAATAAACTTACTCAACTTAAGGATCCCATTCAATTGCGTTCTTCAAAGAAGAAGGGCTCAGTAAAGGAAGCGGTCGATAGCTTCAAATCCTTCAAGATAAGCCCAAAAGGTGAAGATATTGAGAAAGATCTAAACGGTTTTTGTTGGAGCGTTTCTAACTATCTAAAAGAGCAGTTCAATACTATTGATGAAAAGGACCTCTCAATATATGGAGCTTATAGGAAAAAATGTGTAGAAATTAGAGTCGCTCGGCTAAATTGGGAGAAAAAATTAGGCTATCTTGCGCAAATAAACTTCAACAAACATTTACAAAGTTTTGAGGAAATTGCCGTTAACTATGCCGAAGAAAACTCCAAAATTTCAGCCTTTCACGACCATCTTAAGGCCGCTAAATATGAATTTCTGGAATCAACAAAATCCAATTTCAAAGCTAAAAAAACTTTTGAATATCAATGCCAATGCGCTATCAAAGAGGTAGAGCCTCTTTTGAATAACTATCGGAGCTTAAGAGATCGCATTGTACAATTTATTGCTGAGGTTCTTGCAGTACTAACCTGCGGTCTTAGCAGAAGAATAGGTTTTTTTGATTCAAAAACCTCAGCGGCTGCAGAATTGGAAATCATGCAGGAAGAGCTATTAACGGTAAATTTATAAACAATGTGATATAATGGTCAGCAAAGAAAAATGGGATAAAGTAAAAACCTGGATGAAAGATCTACAAATTCAGGATAACGATTTGATCGAACGTTTTATTGTAGGTTCCGGCAGAGGCGGCCAGAAACTCCATAAAACGGCGTCCACTGTTTATTTAAACCATAAACCGACTGGCATTGAGGTAAAATGCCAGGAGAGCCGGAGTCGTGAAGAAAACCGTTATTTTGCAAGAGTGAGGCTTTGTGCAAAATTACAAGCCACAATCAGTGATGAAAAAACCAAAGAACAACAAGATATTGAAAAAATTAAACGCCAAAAAAAAAGACGTTCAAGACGCTCAAAACTGAAGATGCTTGATGAAAAAACCAGACGCGGAAGACAAAAACTTTTTCGGAAAAAAATTCAATCAGATGAGTAACAGGATAAATTCTATGTTCAAAAATATATATTTAATTCTGAGCGGATTGCTACTTAGCTTTTCTGCTTTAGCCCAATCCCAATCCGAAATAAAGATGGAAGAATATTTTAAATCGGTTAAAGCAAATCCGCAGAAACTTTATGCTTTGCTTAAAGCAATGCCCAAAGGCGGTGACTTACATAATCATTTAGCCGGTGCAAGTTATGCTGAAAAAATGATTCGCTATGCTTACAACGATCAACTTTGCATTAATCCGCAGACCTTTGCCGTCTACACTAATCCCGGTTGTGAATCGCAGAATCAACTGGCTAACGCAATCAAAAATCCTATTTTTTATCAGAAATTAATCGATGCCTGGTCGATGCGACACTTTCAAGACAAGTTGGAAAGCGGTCATGATCATTTTTTTGGTATTTTTGGCAAATTTAATGATATTAGCAAAAAACATTCAGGCCAAATGTTGGCAGAAATTGCTAATCGCGCGGGTTTACAGAACGAATCCTATTTAGAAGTCATGGTAACGCTGGATCACAATGCATCTGGTCGATTGGCCAAGCAATTAGGCTGGGATCCTGATTTTGCCTCTATGCGTGACAAACTCTTGGCGAATGACTTTGATAAAATTATCACTGGTATTTCAACCACAATTGATGAATATGAAGGCACTTTAAATTCGCTTTTAGCTTGTCAAAAATCAAATTCAAAAGCCGGTTGCAAGGTCAAAATTCGCTACTTATATCAAGCGTTAAGAGAACAACCTCTAGAAATGGTTTTTGGACAACTATTGGCTGGATTTGAAGCCGCCAGTCATGATTCGAGAGTTGTGGGTTTAAACCTGGTGCAGGCTGAAGATGGCAAAATTTCAATGCGGGATTACGCTATTCAAATGCAAATGATTGGTTATCTGCACAATGTTTATCCTAAGGTAGCTATCAGTTTACATGCCGGGGAATTAACACCAGCTCTGGTAGGTGAAGAAGGAACAAAATTCCACATCAGCCAAGCGGTTAATATTGCTAAAACAAGACGAATTGGCCATGGAGTGGATATTGCTCAAGAAGAAAACTTCAAAGAACTGCTAAAAGTAATGGCTAAGCAAGGAATTCTGGTTGAAATTAATTTAAGTTCAAATTCCTTGATTTTGCATGTCAGCGGTAAAAATCATCCGCTCCCCTTATATATGAAATTTGGCGTTCCAGTCACTCTATCAACGGATGATGAAGGGATAAATCGTTCTAATCTGAGCAAGGAATATAAACAGGCCGTCCAAATGTTTAACTTTAATTACAAAACGTTGAAGACCTTTGCCCGCAATAGCCTGGCTTATTCTTTCCTACCCGGTGCGGCCTTATGGACTGATAATAACTACAGTTTTCTGCATTCTGAATGTCAAAATGATCGCCCCGGCTCCAGAAAACCCTCTCTTACCTGTCAGCGCTTTATGTCAGCAAATGAAAAAGCAGCTATGCAATGGGATTTGGAGGGTCGTTTTAAGTACTTTGAACAGACTTTTTCAAAAAAATTAATCAGAACTTAGGATTTTCAATGGGCATTTATTAATTAGATAAGAAGTCTGCCCATTTCTCCCGCAAATATAGGCTATAATTTTCAATCATAATGACCAAATATAATTCGGAATGGACTTGGTTTTTGAAAAGGATAGCTTATGAAACTAGTTGCCCTGCTCTTTGTTTTCTTATTTTCCGCAGAGTTACAAGCCGCTTCAGCTTGTAAATGCAATTGTGATCCTTTTGACCGAAGTTTATGTGCTCCCTGGTATGACATTGAACGTCCCTGTCCCTCACTTTGCAGAGGTAATCCTTCTTTACCAGTGGGTAGAACCGCCTGCCCCACAGTCAAAGTGCTCAATATTGACAAAGGCATCTATGAATGGCGCACCCTTTGCAATGATCAATCAGATATATTGACCTACTAGGTTAATTTATGTACAATTGAGGTTTAATGTACAACACACTTGTTAACGGCAATGTAAAAATGACCCACTAGCTGCAACTGAAAAATGATCCACTGTTGACTAAAGTTGGAAGAAGGCCCCAAAGCTGGAAACCGATATGTTAGGAGAAGAAACAGTGGTAGAAGT
>JACCVV010000088.1 GCA_013697955.1 Tatlockia sp.
ATTTGGGGTGTCAAATTGTTAGAAAAAAAATTGATATAACTATTCAGTTAAAGGAAATTCAACAAACAGCATGGGATGAGCTAGCTTGGAACATATTGTGTTAACAAAAGGTGACGATCCCTCAGGGTCTAGCCCGCAACCGGCAAAATTTCTGTTTAGTCCCTCGGTTGTTCTTATTTATCAATCGATGGCGCTATGATGCTAGCTACCCCACCCTTCTAAAAGGTATACACATCCCTTTTTTCAAGAATGGAACAGAGAGTCAATTTTCTCTTTCTTTTCATAAAAACCCAATCGCCTCGCTCACAGCAATAACATTTAATTGATGATTCACAAATTCATATTTGGGCAACTCAGGTTCTAATAATTTTTCCTGCAAAATTTGAAAATAGCAGCGATAAGCCTCTTTTAATTTAATAAATTGCTCACGCTCAAGTAGACCTTCTTCACACAATTTCACCACCAAAGATAAGGTATTAGTATAACGACTGAAGCTATGCCTTGGGTTAGCCAAAATCAAAAACTGAACCAAAAACTCCAGATCCAGTAAACCGCCTGCGCCGTATTTGACTTGTAATGTATCTTTGTAGCGATCAATTTTTCCTCGCATGGTTAAAACTTCATATTGAAGCGTTTCACTATCGCGCGGTAGAAACAAAACATCTTCTTTAAGCTGTTTAAAAGCCTGCCGTATTCGAGTGTTTCCTGTAATTATCCTTGCACGTAGTAGAGCCTGATGCTCCCAGGTCCAGGCATGGTTTTTTTGATAATCTACAAAGGAATCAATATGACTGACTAGCAAACCCGCAGAACCGGAAGGACGTAAACGGGTATCAACAGAATACAAAACCCCTACTTGTGAGCGGATTGTCAACATGTTCATGATCTTTTGGGATAAGCGGGTTATCAGATTTTCTTCATTGGGTGCAGCCGCGTGGACAAAGACCAAATCCAAATCGGAATTGAAATTCATTTCCCGACTGCCTAATTTCCCATAACCAATAATGGCAAATCCCGATTTAATCTGCATTATTTCTGGATAACGACTTGCTAATTGCTTACAGGCAATTTCCAAGACTTCCACAATCACGACGGCTGCCACATCAGCTAAAAAACGAGCAATTCGCAAGACATCAGACTTTCCATGAAACTTGGCGCGAGCCGCTGCCAACCAATGATTTAATTTAAAGCGGCGTAATAAATCTTCCGGCAATTCGTCTTCTGCGCAATGCGCTAACTCCTCTTTCAGTTTTTGGTGAAGTTGAGCCCGTGAAGGCAGGCGCCCTATTTGATCCTGTTCAAGGAGCTGTTCTAATAAAAAAGGCTGATCCAAAACTAAAGAGGTTATAAAAGGACTATGCGCAAACCAATATAAAAGCTCTTTTATGACCTGAGGATTTTCAGTGAGCAGGGCTAAATAGGCGCTGCGACCAACTATATTTTCAAGTAAATGCAACACCTGAAGCAGCACTGAATCGGTTTGAGTTACTTTGGTTAATTCATCCAGTAAAAGCGGCATAAACCGATCAAGGCGCAGCCTTGCTGTCTGACTTAACCGACGACATCTTGACCCGTGCCGAAATGCGTGCAGCATTTGATAGCAACGCTTCGCTTCCTTGAAATTAAGACCTTGTAAGGTATTGATTGCCATCGCCGGTTCAATATGTCCTTGCCATAAGCTGGATAATTGATTAGCAATCAAACGTTTTTCCTCATCTTCTGACAATTCGGGTTTGCGTAAAATTGATCGAAAAAAAGACGCTATCAATTCCATCAATTTTTCTAATTTTTTAAAAAAAAGATCCCAATTGGCAAAGCCTAAGGCCAAGGCAATTTGTGCTTGCTGCAATTCATCTTTTGGTAAGGAATGGGTTTGTTGATCATTTAAACCCTGCAGGGCGTTTTCCAATTTTCTTAAAAAAAGATAAGCCTGCTTTAAAGCCTGTGTTTTTGGTAAAAGTTTCTCTTCTTTAAGCACTGCAAGTGCGCTTAGGGCATTTTGAACTTGAAGTTGTGGCAAGCGTCCACCCCTAATTAGTTGAATATTTTGAATTATAAATTCAACTTCCCGAATACCGCCCAACCCTCGCTTTATGTCATCCAACATCGGGTTAAGCTGCACTTCGCGTTCAATCATTGCTTTCATTGAGCGTAAAGATTCAATCACTGAGAAATCGACATAACGCCTATACACAAAGGGAATGATCAAACGCTGAAACCAATCTTTTGATTGTTCCCCAAGAAGTCGAGCTTTAACCATCGCATAACGTTCCCAAACTCTGCCCTGTTCCTGATAATAGGTTTCCATTGCGGTTAAAGAACTAACCAAAGCACCACTTTCGCCGTTAGGACGAAGACGTAAATCAACACGAAATACAAAGCCATCAACCGTTACATTTTGCAAGAGTTGAACAAAAAGTTGCACGACTTTAGAGTAATACTGTTGATTGGTAATTTTTTCTTCACCATCGGTAAAGCCTGATTCGGAAAAAGCAAAGATTAAATCGATATCAGATGAAAAATTAAGTTCACGTCCTCCCAACTTTCCCATTGCCAACACATAAAGTTCGGCTGCCTCGTTTTTTTGGTCGAGAGGGTGACCGTAGCGTTTAGAGGTTTCTTGTTGACAATAGTCAATCGCTTTTAAAATGACTGCCTCTGCACAATCAGACCAGGCTGCCATTGTTTCTTCTGTTGATGCCAAACCCGCTAATTCCCTTAACATTAATCTCAAAAAATGATGATGTCGAAATTGACGTAAAGCGTGAGCAAAATTGGGCTCTGTTGAATTAAGATGATTAATTAGTTCAAGATAATTCGTTAGAAAAAACGGTTTAAGACAATCATCCTCAGCAAGCAAGATCTTTAAAATATCGAGCTGCCGACAAGCATAATCGCTAACTAATAATAGTGTTTGCAATGATTTGGCAAGAGGGTGCGCTAAATAATCAAAATGCTTTAGATAAATTGACATTTTAACGTCCAGGATAGCCGGCACTTTGATCTTTTTTCGCATTGAATTTTTAGAAAGGTGAAAAGTTAAGCCTAACTAAGCTAAACCGGAAAAACAAATAAATCTTTATCTCTCTGTTATTGTCGAATTACCAAAATACAATGCAGAAAAGTTAAGAAATATTTCTTTCTTGTAAAGATTCACAAATAAATGAAGCTGAGTTACTATGGATTTATCAAAAACAAGGTGTAAACATCATGACTGAAGCAATAATAAATAGTTATCGAAAGCTCCGCATTTACCACTCCCGCCAGTTAAAATTTGATGTTATCGCTGCAATTGTCGTATTTTTAGTTGCCATTCCACTTTGCCTGGGTATCGCCTTAGCTTCAGGCGCTCCTTTATTTTCTGGCATTTTAAGCGGAATTATCGGCGGTATTATTGTTGGTTCATTAAGCGGTTCGCAAGTGAGCATAAGTGGTCCTGCTGCAGGTATGGCCGCAGTTGTTCTTGCAGCTATTACCCAATTGGGCGATTTTAATACCTTTCTTTTAGCCTTGGCACTTGCCGGAATTTTCCAAATTCTGATGGGAAGCCTTCGTGCCGGGTTTATTGCTGAATATATCCCTTCAAACGTAGTTCAAGGTTTATTATGTGCAATTGGTATTTTATTAATTATTAAACAACTACCTTTTGCCTTTAGTGTTTCAACTAATCTTAAAGAACTACAAACTCAGCTTTTGGAAACTACAGAATCAATCTCCTTTAATCCTTTGTATGACTTATCTCAACATATTAATAACGGGGCACTAACCATTTCTTTGATCTCCTTTGCTATTTTAATTTATTCAGAAAAAACCAAAATTAAATGGATTACAGGTATACCGGCAGCAATAATAGTAGTGATTGCAGGCATTTTCATAAATGAAATTTATTTAGTCACCGATTCATCCTTTGCTCAAACTTATCCCCATTTAGTGAATCTTCCTTCTCATAACGGATTTTCAGATTTACTCAGCCAACTGCAATTCCCAAACTGGTCAGCATGGATTAATCATAAGGTATACATTTACGCTTTAATAATAGCCATTGTCGCCTCTCTTGAGTCTTTGTTAAACGTTAAGGCCGGTGAGAAACTGGATAAAAAGCATCGAATTTGCTCAAAGGATAAGGAATTGCTCGCCCAAGGATTTGGTAATTTAGCCGCAGGTTTAATTGGTGGCATTCCGGTTACCTCTGTCATTGTCAGGACCTCGGTAAATATTCAGGCCGGTGGTAAAACCAAATTTTCAGCTATTTTTCACGGTGTATTTTTACTTTTTGCTATTTTATTTATCGATGGATGGCTTAATAAAATCCCCCTTTCCTGTCTCGCTGCTATTTTGATTTACACGGGTTACAAGCTTTGCAAGCCTTCCATTTTTAAATCAATCTATCTCCAAGGTATGGATAGATTTATACCTTTCATAGCTACTGTCATCAGCATCGTATTTTTTAATCTTTTAATTGGCATTCTTATTGGTTTAGCAATTAGTCTTATTTATATCTTGAAATCCAACTCGACAACCCGTTTCGATATTATTAAAGAAATCTATACAGCAGGCGAAGCGAATCGTCTAGTTTTACCCCAGCAAGTTACATTTCTGAACAAGGCTTCCTTAATTGCAGAACTAGGATCCATTCCAAGAAATTCACAACTTATAATTGATGCACACCATTCCACTTATATAGACAAAGAGATTATCGAACTGATTAAGGAATTTCAGCTTTATCAGGCTCCTTTAAAAAACATCTCAATGAATTTGGTTGGTTTTAAAGATCACTATGCAGTTCATAATTATATTGATTTTATAAACGTAACGACCTATGACGTACAAGCCAATCTCACTCCCGCTCAGGTACTAAATATCTTATTGGAAGGAAATCAGCGCTTCTTAAAAGACACGCCTATTCACCGCTCGGCAAAAATAGACATTAAATACACTTCAGAAACCCAACACCCAGTTGCTGTTGTTCTAGGTTGTATTGATTCGCGCGTGCCTGTTGAAACTATTTTTGATATGAGTTTTGGCGATATGTTTTGTGTTCGTGTAGCAGGGAATGTCGTCAATGAAGACGTGCTGGCAAGTATTGAATATGCATGCCATGTTGCTGGAGCTAAATTAATTATTGTTTTAGGCCATACCCGCTGCGGTGCTATTCAGGCAAGTTGTGATCATGTGGAAAAAGGCCATATCACGCAGTTACTCGCTAAAATAAAACCAGCAATTTCGGCTGAGAAAGAAACTAAAATCGACAGATGTTCAACTAATTCTGAATTTGTAGCCAGGGTGACAGAATTAAATATAGCCAATACCCTGCAGCAAATTTATCGAGGCAGCGAGATATTAAAGTTAATGATTGATCAGGAAACGATTGGGCTGGTTGGGGCCCTTTACGATGTTAAAACCGGTAAGGTAGCCTTTATGGACTTCGGAAAAGCGTTAATCCAACTCGATCAAGAAACTGATCAAAATCTTATCGATAAAGCTAATAAAATCCTTAAGACGGCACGTAAGAGTATGAATGAAAAATCAGAACCCGAATTGGTTAGTTATTAGTCTCATCTCTCTTTTTCCCAGCTAAGTTAAACAAACAACTTTAACTTAGCTCTCAAAAAATAATCATTAATCATCTGCGAGCAGAGTCTTTATAAAAGGGTTTAGCTCAGCTAAATCAACCTTAATCACTTCGGCTTTATTGCGAGCCTTATATTCAACCAAATTTTGCTCAAGGCCTCTTTCACCAATCACAAAACGATGAGGGATGCCAATCAAATCAGAGTCGGCAAACAAGACCCCGGGCCTCTCATTTCTATCATCTAGCAAAACGTCATAACCAAGGGTGGTAAGTTCTTCATAAAGGCTTTCTGCATGTTCTTTGACTAAAGCAGAACGATGAATATTAATGGGTATAATCACTATTTGAAAAGGCGCAATCGTTTTTGGCCAGAGGATACCCTGATCATCATGATTTTGCTCGATTGCGGCTGCCACAACACGACTAATACCCAAGCCGTAGCAACCCATAGTCAAGGTTTGAGCTTGGCCTTGTTCATTGATTACTGAGGCATTCATAGCCTTTGCATATTTATCACCTAGTTGAAAAACATGACCAACCTCAATTCCGCGACAGGAAAGGAGTGTACCTTTACCATCTGGGCTTGGATCGCCTTCTTTAACTGAACGTAAGTCAAAGGCATCCAGATATTGGGCATCACGCTGCCAGGCTGCATTTATGAAGTGTTTATCGTCTTTATTAGCCCCACAAATAAAGGTTGATAAGGCTAGGGCGGAATGATCGGCAATAACTGGAATGGAAAGCCCAACAGGCCCTAAGGAACCAATAGGTGCTTTTAATTGTTCTAGAATTGCTTTTTCATCGGCAAAGGTTAAAGGGGTTTTAACTAGTGAATGTTTCGAAGCCTTCACTACATTTAATTCATCATCACCACGTAATACCAAGGCTATCAAAGGATGTTCCTTACCCTCCACAATTAAGGTTTTAATCATTTGGTCAGGACTGGTTTTTAAAAATTCAGCAACTGCTGCGATCGTTTTTTGTTCTGGTGTGGAAATTTCAGAAATAGTTTCATCAGGCTCTATTGTTGCTTTGGCAGGTAAGAGTGAAGTTGCCTGTTCAATGTTGGCCGCATAATCTGAGCTATTGCTATAAAAAATTAAATCTTCGCCACTTTCTGCTAAAACCTGAAATTCATGAGAAGCTGAGCCTCCAATCGCACCGGTATCCGCTTCAACAGCGCGATATTTTAACCCTAAGCGATCAAAAATACGGCAATAGGTTTGATACATTTTGTCATAAGTTTCTTGCAGACTTTCCTGACTTAAGTGAAAAGAATAAGAGTCTTTCATTATAAATTCACGCGCTCGCATGACGCCAAAACGCGGCCGGATTTCATCACGAAACTTGGTTTGTATTTGATATAAATTAATAGGTAATTGCTTGTAGGATTGTAATTCGTTGCGCATCAAATCCGTTATTACTTCCTCATGCGTTGGCCCAAAACAATATTTTCGTTCGTTTGAATCGGTCATGGTTAGTAATTGCCCGCCAAAAGTTTCCCAGCGTCCAGTTTCTTCCCATAGTTCCGCAGGTTGCACTGCTGGCATTAACACTTCCATGGCCAGCGCACGATTCATTTCCTCGCGCACAATCTGCTCGACTTTTTTTAACACTTTCAAGCCCAGAGGCAGCCAGGTATAGAGGCCTGAACCGAGTTTTCGAATCATGCCTGCTCTTAGCATGAGTTGATGAGAGATAATTTCCGCATCATTAGGTGTTTCTTTAAGAGTAGCTAACAGCCATTGAGAGGTACGCATACCGGCTCCCTTTAAATAAATTAAAGATTATAGAGACGATTTCTAATCTGTGCTAGCGAAGAGGCTTAATTAACTGTCAGGGCATCTTTAGTGAATTAAAAAAATTATCTATGACTAAATTGCATTTGAAGTTAAATTTTTGAATTACATTTATTAAATATTATTATAATCAATTGGTTATTTAAAAAACTTTTCAAAAAGTCTTCCTTCCTGAGGCATTTAATTGCTGCCGAGATATTCTGATAAATTTACCTTTGCTAATCTTCTAGGATTCTCTCCATTCTGATACAAATTGTCTCCTAATGAGAGTTTTCTTATAAAATAATCAGATTTTTTACTGGGTTTAAAGAGTAAAAACAATCAGCAGCTTAGTTCATTTTCTTGATAAATAGGGCTGTTAAGAAATTGCAAAGGCAGATTTTAACCCTGATCCCAATAGGAATTTGAACTAAAATTATACAGTATCAACGGACATAAACTTATAGGGAGATTATAATTTTAGGTGTTGATTTATGAGTAATCTATTTTTTAAATTAGGGATTTGTGCTTTCTTAGCACCGATGATCGCATCCGCAACTCCTGATATTAAAGAAAATATACAATTAGCTTATGCTCATGATATTCCTAAAACTTATCATTCAGACCCAGTAGACGGCGGCTGGCTGCCCGACCTTACCGGTTTGCCAGACAAAGATCAGGTTCTTAATCTTAAGAATCATGCTGCTGAGGTGATGAAGCATGAGACCCAGGCCAGATGCAATGCTATACCTAAATCGTTAAGGTTAATGGTTTTCCGTCATTTTCTTATCCGTCAACAATTGGCAAATGCCCAAAATATTTATTTTGATGACCAAACTGCCCAACAATGGGCACATATGTTGGGCATGATTCTTAAAGAAAGCAGCGGTGATACCGCCTCTATTACTGATATGACTGGCAAATCCATGTCAACTTTTTCTTACCAAACCGATTTGGACCACTGGAGAAAAATTCTTAGTCTGTCTGAAAAAACAGGTAGAATTCATTTGAATGCTCAAACCAATTTTGGGCTGACCCAAACTTCCGCAGACCGATTATTTGTTGCTTTTAAATTAGCAAAACCTCAAAAATTTGCTACAGCGTATCTTGAAGGAAAGCAAGGCGCTCTTAGTGACGACAAACATCTTTCAAACACCGCTATTGCGGCGCGAAGACTAGTCTGGTTTTACCAGGATTTCGCCCAAGGTAGAACTACACAGGAAAATGAGCGGATTGATCAAAGTGAGATGATGAAGCCTGAAAACGCTGCAAAAAAAGAAGAATCGGTTGACTTGGCATTGGTTTATTGCGGTTCCCGCTATGTATTTGATAGCGGCTTAAAACATCCGGAAAAGCTAAAAAATGCTTTAAGTTCTATTGCTTACTGTAAATTGGGAAATTCAAAATCAGGTTATGGCAAAAATCAGTTTGACGAAAAATGTTTTGCCGAATGGGTTACCCTATGTCCAGCTTTGAACCTGGATATCGCTTTTCTTACCCCCATGAGTTACTTTGAAACACGCAATGAGAAACCTGTTTGTGAAAACACTTTCAAAAACCTGATCAATAAAAAACCAGGTAGTTAATATAGCCTCCCGTGGCCTTTGCCACGGTTTCTATTTTTTACATTGAAATTGTGGGTAGGCTTCCACTAATTTTTTATTCAATCCAGAAATAAATTCCATAATTGAATTATTCTCTTCATCTGGGCTAGAGTTTACGGTAACTGCTAAAATAATCCCGTTGCAAGGAGTATAAAGATACACAGCTCGCGAGCCTGCCGTAACGCCCTGATAGGCCCAGGTTATATTTTTTACATCCTTGGAATAGAACTGTGCCAATCCAAGTCCATATCCTGCTGAGTCACTTTCTGAAACCTTAGTAATCGGTTTGCCCGAGTTTAAGGAAACCAGTTGGGTCATCAACTTTAGTTGCTCTTGACTAACCACTTTATTCTCAATAAAAATTTCCTTAACCCATTTGATGATTTGCTCAGGATTTGACACCACTCCTCCAGCAGCACCGACCCAGGATAATTCTCCTTTTTGCCCTTTTTTTCCCACCAGTTTTGGATACAAATAAATTTTGTAAGGATAAGAATCAACAAGGCGTTTTTTTACCTCTGGCATTTGCTCAGCAGAGGGGACAGGATAGAACGTGTCGTTTAACTGTAAAGGTTTCAAAATGTCGTAAACAAGCTGCTCATTAAACGGCTTATTGCCAACTTTTTCGATAATCATGGAGGCCAAAATATAACCTGTATTAGTATAAAAAAATTCACTGGTCATAGGCGGGTAGACCTTGGCTGAACTGGTAACCGAGTTGATTAATTCTTTACTGCTAAAACGATGGGGCTTGTTTTTTTCAATATAAAAGTTAATGGCTGGAGAGGAAGTATAATTTGGCAGCCCGCTAGTCATGTTTAACAGTTGCCTGATAGAGAGGTTTCGCCAATGGCTATATTCGGGAAAATAAGAACCGAGTTTAGAATCCAATGACAAATTATTAACTGAAGAAGCCATAATTTGCAGCATTTTGACAGCTGTAAAAGACTTGGTAATGCTGCCTACTTCAAATAAGGAATTTCTATCTATAGACGCTGCGCCCTTATCACGGCTCACTGTCCCTTTATAATAGGTTTTAATGGAATGACCCGGCAGATAAATTCCCAAAGCCATGCCGCTAAAAAATTCCTTATCTTTATGGATTTGAAAATGCCGGGAAAAAAAGGGCATAACAATCAATTTTAATTTTTTCTCGCTTTGTTGAGCTGCAAAGGCTGGATTCGATAAATAGAGAGAAACGATTACAATTTTCAAAAAATTCTTTTTTATTAAAGGATTGACCATGAATAGCCTTTATTTTGTTAAATATTATTTTAAATACATCAATTTAGAAATAAAACATACACCGAGCTGACTGAATCCTCCTAAATATTTTTTATTGTATGATTTTTTAAAAAAAAGTACTATCCACTTATTGTAAAAAATTAAGCCACTAAGATGAAAAGAAAAGCATGCAATAATCAAGTAGAAAAAAATACACAAACATTAAAATCCTTAATGGATAATCAATTTAATGCTGACACGGCCATTGATTTAATCAGAAATAAAGCAGATCCCGAGATAAAAAATTCTAATGGGAAGTCGGTAGATGACTTAATCGTGGAATTTTATTTAAACAAAACTAAATTTATTGATTCAAAACAATTAAAAAAAACGAGTTTCCTCTACAACTGCGAACCGGTAACAATTAATGTTGGCACTTTAAAGGGGTCCTATGTGGTTATGAAAGAAATCACCCCTAAACAAGATGCCTCACGAATAGAAAAATTGGAAGTTTTGATTAATTTCTGCAAAGAAACTTACTTTTTGCAGCAATTAACTGAGGCGGAGGCGCCCAATGTAGTTAAATACTTAAATTTTAGTGTTAATAAATTATCCAATCAAATCATTATGGAATACACATCTAATGGCTCATTAGGCTCTTGTATTGAAAATGACGCATCCAAACCTTTTAATTGGGAATACCGTTTGCAGATAATAAAGGGAATAATTCGAGGACTTAAATGTATTCACCTTTTTAATATTATTCATTGTGATCTTAAATCGGACAATATTTTCATTGATAAGGACTACCAAGCCAAAATTGGCGATTTTGGCTCCGCTCAAATAAAAAATGAAAAAGTTAATAAAGCGTTAACATCCACATGCTACAGAGCGCCGGAAGTCTTTCAATTCGATTATTCAGAAAAATCAGATATCTTTGGCCTGGGTCTTACCATCTGGGAAGCCTGCGCCTGGGATAAAATTTGGTTTAAAATCATGGATATAATCGAAGAGGAGCAGGAAATGTATGACTACTATCAATCTGGAAAACGTTTTGAAATACCATCGGACACGTCACCTAAGTTATCTAACTTGATAAAATGGTGTTGGGAGACTGAAGCCAAAAAACGGCCCTTTAGCGCGGAATTACCTGATGAGCTTAATAATGAAATTGAATTCAAACCGAATCAAATTTAACCAAGCATAACTGCTTTAAGCATTCGTTTAAGCACATTAACTGCTATTTCACCTTTTTCCCAGCTTGCTAAAGTTGGATCTCCATACGCACCCGTTGTTGAATAGATTCTATCCACCATTAAGGGATCTCTTGTTAAAGGGCCGGGTTTAAATGGGCTCTCCGCGGATTCTGCCTTACTCATATCTACTACTTCAGGTTTGATATAAAGCATGATCGACGTTTCAATCTCGTCTGCGTGGCTGCCTGATTTTTGTTGGGTAATTGCTTTAATCTCTTCCTGACTATCCAGTGCAGAATAATCAAAAAATTGAAAGTTAATCCCTTTAGCCATAAGCGTGTCAGCTGCATTAGCCAAGACCTCATTTGTAGAAATCCCTGTATTTAAAACATAAAATGCCTTTGCACCTTGTTGATGCCAACAAGTACATAAATCAATAAACAGGCGGACAGATAGATCAAAATCTATGTTTGCAGAGCCCGGATAGTCTATAAAGGCTGGAAAGTAATTATATTGGATAGTTGGGGCTATTAAGACTTCAAAATTTTCACCAAGCCAGTCGGCTAAATAATCAGCAATAATCAAATCCGTATTCATAGGAAGATGCAACCCATGCTCTTTGCATCCAGCGCCTAGGGGAATAATTATTGGTAAATCCGCTTTAAACCCCTTTTCTATCAAAGGCCAAGCCACCTCCGCCATTTTTATACCTTTTGGCATGATTCCTCACAAAAATCCATTTTAAGGATTTTGTTAATATTTGGTTAATATAAGATCATTATAATATAGATATATTGGTATTAACGGCTTTATTAGAAATGGTGATATACAATGAGCAAATTTACTGTGGCTTTAGATGACCTAAAAAGGGAAATTGCTGAAATAAATACAAATTCAGCCCAGATGAAGCGAGTTCCTTTCAGTCAGAAACAAATGAAAGATCACGAGCAAAATTTCGTGAATCCTGATTTGCTACCTGAATTTATTGAAGTCCCAAAGGGATCTATTCCTGAGAGCACCTCCTATTCTAATAATGTACTACAAGCCATCTGGAATATCGCTGACATTGTTGCAAGTGTTAAATCTTTTACATCAGTTGCTGGCCTAATTGCCAACCCCAAATCCTTAACCCAAAACTTTGAATATCTTGATTCTAGCTGGGTTCCAAAAATAATTAATGAAAAAACCTATAAAGCAGGCAACGCCCTCTTGAATTTTTTGAATGTCGTTTTAAATGATAAGGAAATTTTTGAAGAATTTCCGCTAAACTACGTCCCTCAAGCAAATTTAAATGAAATTAAAGATGAATTAAATCGTTTAAAAACTGTGCTGGAACAACGAATAAAGGTCTATGAAACCTTTACTCCGCAAAAGCTTAACGACTTCCTGGATCAGCAAACCAGATTGGATAAATTAAAGACTGAGCGAGAAGTTAGCTACGGTACATTAATTAGAGAGAATTTATTAAATCTTAACAAACAGGTTAACCAAAATAGTCTCCAATTCAAAAAAGAATCAATCGACTCCATTGAATCGCTTACCAATACCTTAAGCGTTCTGGAAAACCAAAAAAAACGTCTTGAAAAAAACGCATTAGCGTTTCACGAAGATATAGAAAATGGCCTTGCTAAACTTGAGGGATTTATAAAATTCGAGACCAATGAGTATTACGATAAAATCTATTCCTATAAATTTATGCTTGATTTTCAAGGTGAAAATTTACCTGAATACATTAAAACTGATTCGACTGAAAAAATAATCAGTTCCTGGGAAAATTTATTTAATGGAAATGAAGATTCCAAAAGTTTAAATATAAATGAAATTAACGTTCTAAATGAATTAACTAAATATGACATCAAGGACAGCAAAAGTATTTCTACAGCTATTAAAAATGCCAATGAGCAGATTGGATTAATCAAGGGAAAGATTGAATTTGTTAAACAATTGGAAAGCTTCAGACAAGATTTAATCGCTAAACTCAAACCAGTTATTGAAAAACCACAAACTATTATTGTGACAGACGGTATACCTAAAAGTGACAATCCCGAAAACGCGTTAAAGGAAAATATTGCCGCTTCTAATGACCATATTAAGGAGCTAACTAGCTATTCGGCTCAATTAAGCGATCAATATTCCTACCTGAAAGAGCAACTTTCTAATGTTGAAGAGCGCATTAATTTAGCTGATGAGATTCCACTGGAATCGAAAGATGCTTATAAAAGTGTTTCTCAGGATTTGTTTGAAACTAAATTGAAAACCGTAGAGGGAGAACAAACTCTACTTAAAGGATTGCTGCAAACTGCAAAAGAGAAAAAGAATAGCTTTGAGTTAGATCTCTCAAAATTATCCGCTGTAGGTAGAAGCAAAGTACTGAAAGTAGCTTCTGACAGAATAAAAGTCGCTTTTGATGCCCATTCTCATGCCAGGTATAAGGAAATCAAAGTAACTTCAAATTACCCGGATTTTGTACAAAGCCAATATGAACCCGCAAAACAAGCTATTAATCAAAACTACAATCCTAAAATCAGCCTTCTAGAAAGTCAGATTAATGGCACTAATAAGACAATCAACAAATTAGAAGAGTCTATTCGTTCTCGACGAGAATTCCTCACCGAGGCAATAACAAAATTGAAAAACTTTGTAGGCCCAGTTAATCCTCAAAGTTATATTGATCTTGGCAAAATGCCTGAAGCTGAGTTGATTAACTATCTTGAGCTTGATACCTCAAGTCCAGAAGCTCAGGAATTAAACGAGATGTATTCAACTGCTCAAGATGGCTACATTAAAACGTGGTTAAGAAGTTACTCAATTGGGATTCATCCATATGATTTAAACCGGAGGGATTGGGAAGACCGGATTAGAAATAAGATTGAAATAATGAGAACTGAGCTAGAAATCAATGATTTGACCACTAAGATTGAAAAACCAAAATCGCTTGAAACACGTTCTAATGAAAGCCTTTACGATCTTTCAGTACCTTATTCTATAGAAACCAGCTTTTTAGCAGAAAAAACGAAGGAATGGTCTGAGCTGTCTGCAGAAAAGAATATACAACTCAAGGTCTGGGATGATAAAGATGCATTAAACGTTAGAATAATCAATCAATTGCAATTTTCTACACAATTAGAAAAAGCCGAGAACCAAATTGCCGTAATTGCCTTGGATACTATCAAGCTAGAATATTTATTAGATGAAATTGAACAAAAGCAAAGTGATGTATCGGATCGACAATCTTATAAGAAAATTGATTTGCTAGGTGAGAATTCTGCCACTTTGAATAAAAAAATCAGGGATAATTTGTCAGACCAAAATAAGATTTTAAAATCTCTGGAAAGTGCCGATCTCCCAATTGCTTTTAGAGAACGATTAGAATCCCAGCAACATGAAGTTGAGGCCTTGACCAGAAAAAATACGGAGTTCTCTAAAAAGATTGTCGACCTGACATCATTAATAAAGGTCACAGAAATTGAGAAAGTTTTCACCGATTTGAAAACAAACATGGAAAAGTTTATCAAAACAAATCCTAATGAACTCAACCTTGCACAGGCGAATCAATCAGTAACTGATAAAATTGAACCCTTACAAAATGTTCTCGACAACTATGGACATTCTTCTAATTTAAAGGTTCAAGAAACTTTAACAAGGATTCAAAATCTTAAAGAGGAACTTGAAGCATTTAATCTAATAGAAGCACCAGATACTAGTATCGAGCTTCCAGAAGAACTTCCCATTATAGAAAATAAGAAACCTGTTGAAGTTCTAGAAATTAAGAAATTTTTAGTCAATAAGGTTCCTGTGAAAAATAACAAACCCGTAGAATCAGCTAAAAATAAAATTGACTTGGTGAATGTGCAATATATCGAAGGTTTTGGTGATTATCTGAAGAAACGAGCCGAAAATCATTGGTTCAAAGATTACTGTAGCAATCTTGCTGCCCTGTTTTTAGGATACTTTGACTATAAATCGTCTGCTCAGGAAAGGGAGGAGTATTTAACCGAGTTATCTACAGTCATGACTGACGGTGTACCTAAGATTATTTTAAATAAAATCGACCTTGGGTTAAGTCAATTTTCTCCAGAAGCATTATTGGCTGAAGATAGTGATTCTGAATTATCCCAGCTACTCACTACTTTAAAAACAGAGTATGAAAAAATTAGCCTCCTTTATGATGCTGAATATGAAGTCTTAATGAATGATGACGAGAAGCTGACACTCAAATAAGTATTATTTCTCCCTTGCCTTTCCCAAGGGAGAAATGTTCTAAACCTGCAACACAGAAGATAGCAACTGCCTGGTATAGCTATTTTCAGGTTGTTTCAACACCCGTTCGCAAGATCCCGACTCAATTAGATGTCCATCTTTCATCACCAAAACATCGTCAGCAATATAAGAAACCACCGCCATGTTATGGGTAATAAATAAATAGGCTATACCTGTTTCTTTCTGTAAATCTTTTAATAAATTGAGGATTTGTGCTTGCACGGAAACGTCCAGTGCAGAGGTAGGTTCATCACAGATTAAAAGTTCGGGTTCTGTTGCTAAAGCGCGAGCGATACAAATGCGTTGCCGTTGGCCACCTGAAAATTGATGAGGGTAACGGTGCAGACAGTTTCGCGGCAGATTAACTTGCTCAAGCAGGCTTTGTTGTTTTTGCTTGATGGTTTTTGTATCAAAACCCTGAGCATGCATGCCTTCGGCAATGATTTCACCAACAGTCATGCGCGGATTCATCGAAGAAAAGGGATCTTGAAAAATGATTTGCACTCGCTGCCGATAATCGCGAAGCTCTCGACCTTTAAGATTTCCTACATTTTGACCGCGATAAATAACCTCACCCGCGCTAATGGGTAATAAACGCAATAATGCGCGTGAAACCGTTGTTTTTCCGCAGCCGGATTCACCTACTACCGCTAAGGTTCTGCCCTTATATAAATCAAAAGATAAATCATCAACCGCTTTGAAAACCTTTTCACTGGCGCGGAATAAATGTTTTTTAGCGGAAAAATAAACAGACAAGTTATTGACCCTAAGCAAAATTTCTTCCGACTGCCGGACCATGGGCTCACTTATTTTTTCTTTAGCTAAAGGCGGAGGCGATTGATGCTCTGGGTATAAATGACATCGAACTTCCCGTCCGTGAACCGGTATTAGTTGCGGCTCGTTATAAGGACAAGGGGAAAAGGCATGGGCGCAACGCGGATGAAAGCGGCAACCGGTAGGTAGAGCATCAAGTCTTGGAACTGCACCCGCTATGGCCTGCAAACGTTGGTCTCGTTTATTAAAATCAGGCAGTGAGGCTAGTAATTGCTGGGAATAAGGATGCAAAACCTGGGTAAAAAAATCGCTCACTGTCGCTTGTTCGACAATTTGGCCGGCATACATTACACAAACGCTTGTTGCCATTGCTTTTACAACTCCGAGATCGTGAGTGATGAGCAAAAGGCTCATCTGGTATTCCTGCTGTAACTTTTTAAGTAGCGCTAAAATCTGCGCCTGAATGGTGACATCAAGTGCTGTCGTTGGTTCATCAGCAATTAAAATTTCCGGATTTGAGGCCAAAGCCATTGCAATAACAACACGCTGTTTTTGGCCTCCTGATAATTGGTGAGGATATTGATGAAGCCGAATTTCTGGATCAGGCATTTCAACCTTGCGAAGAAGTTCAAGCAAACTGGTTTCTATTTGCTCGTTACTGAGTGTTGCATTTGGCAAAGTTTCAACTAATTGTTGCTCAATAGTTAAAACCGGGTTTAAAGCTGTCATCGGTTCCTGAAAAATCATCGCTAGACGCCGACCTCTTAAGGTGCGCATTAGAGATTCCGGCAGCGCTAATAAATCCTGTCCAGAGAGCTTTACCTCAGATAAAGAACCATAACAAGCATGAGGAGGTAATAGACGCATCAAGGCAAGAGCGGTTAAGGATTTCCCACAACCGCTCTCCCCCAATAAAGCAAGTGTTTCGCCAGGATTTAATTCAAAGCTCAAGTTATCAACAGCCTTGAGAGTTTGCTCCTTGCTTTGAAAGGCAACGGAGAGTTGCTTAATTTCTGCGAGTTTAGTCATGTAGGCTATTGCTAAATAAGGTATTTCCAGAGTAACAAGAGACCCAATCCTGAGCAACTTCTAAAGACAGCTGGTAAAGACTTCGATATACTCCAAAAAAAATCATCTAAGAATAATAAAAATGTTCAAACACCTTCTTTCTATACTGCTAATATCCCTTTCAACGATATCCCACGCTACAATAGCTGTTGCTTTTTATCAGGTCGATCTGATTGTTTTTACTTATCAACAATCATCGATTCTTAAAGAATTATCACTTTCTTCCACCTTATCTCCTGACAGCGCTAATATTATTCCATTGCAAACCGAAGTGAGTAAAACCTTGTCGCCTTATCATTTATTACCCAGCACATCCTCCCAATTGCGCGAGGAATATTGGGCCTTGCATCGTAAACCCCAATATCAGGTGTTGTTGCATTACACCTGGCTGCAACCGCTGAATAGCAAATCAGCCATTGCTCTACCAAAAATTCAGCGTGAAGGTTGGGAAATTGAAGGGAATTTACGCATTCAACGTTCTAATTATTATTTGCTTGATTCGGAATTATTAATTTCAGCACCGGGTAATAAAGAAAATCCTTATGTTTTAACGCAAAGACAGCGATTAAAAGGCGGAACGATTTACTATTTGGATCATCCCCAAGCAGGGATGATTATCAAGGTTCATCAATTGGCTTAATTAGCTAAAAACAACCAAAGCGACTTTTAACATGCAAGCATTAGAAAGGATATGAGTTGCTTTTTTATTGCTAGTTAATATCAGCTAATCCAAAAATTAGATTTTCATTGATTGCAATTTAGGCTCTACTATCGAAGAAATAAGCCTGGCAAGCGCTTCAAGACAAAGCTGTTTTGCACTAAGAGAGCGCCAAAATAAGGCAATTGTTCGAGAGGGAGCCGGTTTTACAAAAGGGAGAATCAATAAATCATTCTGATTAGTCTCCCCAATAGCTAAGGCTGGTAAAAGCGTAACACCCATTCCTGCCTGCACCATCCAGCGCAAAGTTTCCAAACTGGTCGCTGTAAAATCTGCAGCTACGTCTACCTTTGCCAATTGACAGACCGCCATCGCCTGCTCCCGCAAGCAATGCCCCTCTTCTAAAAGCATTACTGGTTGGTTGGCGAGTTCGCTAATTTTTAATTCTTTTTTTGTACGCAATGAATTAGCTTGCGCCGCTGCATAATAAAAGGGTTCTTCAAAGAGAACTTGGCTTTTAAATTCACCTTCTATAGGTATTGCCATTAACGCTCCATCAATTTGGCCGCTCGTTAATTTTTCGATGAGTCGGTGGGTTTTATCTTCGTATAACCAGATTTGCAATTTTGGAAATGTGCTTTGAATTTCCTGCATTATCAGAGGGAGAAGATAGGGCGCCAGAGTGGGAATTAGGCCTATTCGCAACTCCCCTGCATAGGGATCTGCAGCGGCTCTGGCAAATTCTTTCATCTCGGCAACCTGCACTAAAATAAGCTGCGCTTGAGTTACTAAAATTTTGGCTGCATCCGTTAAAATGACCTGTTTATTATTTCGTTCAAAAAGTAACAGGCCCAGTTCTTCTTCCAGTTTTTTTATCTGCATGCTAAGCGTGGGCTGGCTAACATGGCAGCGTTTTGCAGCTTCACCAAAATGTTTTAATTCAGCAAGAACAACAAAATAATGCAAATCACGTAAATTCATTTTTTTTCCTCACAAGCTTTGCATCATAGGACACAATTTCGTATAGTCGCTTTTTTTTACAAAAGCAAAAATAATGAGCGCTTTATCTAATACCTTAGCAAAAACCGCAAAGCCTTATGTTATCTGGCTTATTGGTGTTTCATTTGTCCTCTTTCAATTCTTTCTCCAGCTCTCATCAGGGGTTATCGTAGGCGCGATTATGAAAGAGATGCAACTGTCTGCTTTAGAAGCCGGTATTCTATCCAGTTCGTTCTATTATGTTTATACCTCTTTGCAAATACCTGTAGGAATTCTTTTTGACTCGAAAGGTAGCCGTTTTTTGCTTGCTACGAATGCATTGTTATGTAGTCTTGGATGTTTGTTTTTTGCCCAAGGAACCACGCTTGTTCATTTGATTATAGGCCGTTTGCTAATTGGAGCCGGGTCTGCCTTTGCCTTTGTGGGTCTATCGCATCTATTAAGAAAGCATTTTCCAATAAAACAGTTTGGCTTTTTAATTGGTCTTTCAGAGACCCTTGCCTTTTTAGTGACAATGTTTGGCGTTATATCTCTTGGCTCCTTTCTTAACCAATTTAGTTGGCGTATTTTTATGAATGGATCGGCTGTTACTGGATTAATTATTTCTTACTTTTGTTGGCAATTTCTTCCTGAAGATTTAGCGCGATTCAGCAAAAATTCCAATCATAGGCAGCAATTAATCCGAATTTTAACGAATGGCACAGCCTGGGTTAATGGATTATTTGTCGGTTTAAGTTTCTCAGTAATTACTGTATTCGGTGCGATGTGGGCAGTGCCCTTTATTCAGGTAAAACTAAATTGCAGCCTGCAAGAGGCGAGTCTGGTTGATGCGATGATCTTTTTAGGGGCTGCTTTGAGCTGTCCATTATTTGGTATTTTGGCTGCATTTTTTAAACGCAGAAAACCCTTGCTTATGGTTTCGGGGCTTTCAACAGCTTTTTTATTACTGGCAGTGCTCTATCTTCCTGTACAAAACATAAAAATGTTGGCATTTTTAATGTTTGCAATAGGACTTTGCTGTGGGGCTTATATGCTAGCCTATACGATTGCAAATGAGTTAGCTCCTCCCAATTCTTTATCAACCTGTACTGGATTTACCAATACTTTGGCTATGTTAACAGCACCTTTAATTCAGCCTTTGATTGGCTTTCTTCTTGATCAATTTTCTAAGGGTAAGGAATATAATTTGGTTAATTATCAAAATGCCTTGCTTATCATTCCTATTGTTTTATTTATTGCCAGTTTTCTTGTTTTCTTTTTGCCGGAAAAGAATGAAATTTGTTAGATATCTTTATTTTTCCTTGAACATTCACAATTTATTTGGTTAAAGTTTGAAGTTTAGTTTTATTTAACAATTTTTAATATTGTAAGGATTACAATATGCATCAACGATTTTTAACTAAGGCTTCAATTTGCGCTGCCTTAACCTTTCAGATTTTTTCCGCTCATGCGATTTTTCCCCTTTGGTCGTTTCGACCCTTAACTCCAACCCACCTATTCATTGCAGATAATGATGTTGGGAATATCCAGTATATGGTCACCAACGAATCACGATCGCCTCATACTTTGGTGATGCTTCCTATTGATGGAGTTTTGAATTTTCCAACAAAGCCTGGGGATTGTCCGGGGTTATTTGCTTTGGGTAATTTACCTCAGAATAGATCCTGTAATTTGAACCTCAAAATAGTAGGTTCTTCGGTTGCCCTTGTTACCGAAAATGGGCCCTTTGTCTGTCAGATGTCTCCTTTACAATGTTATCAACCTGAAAATCCTTATGAGCAGTTACACATTATTAAAACAAATCAGTTACCTCCGCCAACAGCAGCCTTATTAACAATAAGCCGCAATGACTTAGCTCTTTCTGTTAATGATACAAGTACCAACCCAGCACTAACTGGAACTCCAAGAATTTTGACTGTCACTAATGCAGGCGGCCAAATCGCGACAGGTTTAGCAACTAATTTCCCCACGTGGCCAACCGGCACTACAGCTTCTTCTAATTGTGGAAGCAGTCTGAATCCAGGCGCAAGCTGTACGATTACTGTAACCCCCGGCTCGGAACCAACGTCTGATTGCGATACAGGTATTGCACCGACACCAGGGAATGTTTCAGTGACTTCGACTAATGCTAATACAGTCTCTTCTAACGTTGTTGTGTTAACTTATGCCTGCTTATACCAAGGTGGGTTAGTCTATGCGGTTAATGATACCTTACCCAATAACGTTAGCATAAGCGGCAAGGTTGCAACTGATCTTTTAAGTTCTGGCGTTTTTTGGAGTTCAGATGGAAATCCCAGTGGAGTTGATTATTCAGTTATTCTGGGAATTGATGAGACCTCAACAATTTTAACCCCTTCACCAACCTCTCCCCCTTATCCAGTTGGTACCCCGCCCTATATTCCGAGTGAGGGAAATGCAGATGGCTTAACCAATTCGAATAATATTGTTAGTTATTATAATTTTAATCGAACCGGTGGAGGGTCTGCTCCTACACCACTGAATCTTTATGCAGCAGGAAATTGTAAAAGCCTTAATAATGGCTTTGCAGACTGGTATCTGCCAGCTATTTGCGAGATGGGTTATCCTGGAACCGGTCCAAACAGTGGATGTGGAACACCTTCTTCACCAAAACTTCAGAATATGCAATCAAATCTGGTGGACTATCATTCCGTGAATTTATTAAGCGGTAATACCTGGAGTTCAACTGAAGGTGCAGCTGATCCGTTAAATGAGGCTTGGGAACAAACATTCGGTCCAGGCCCTGTTTTTCAAAATACAGTTAACAAAACATTTCCACTGGGCGTTGTCTGCTCTCGGATCATAACACCTTGATTCAATTTAAGCTGATCCGCATTGCGGGTCAGTTTTTAATTTAATTCCGGCTTGCTCTAAAAACGTTATGGTCACTTTAGTGAAAAAGCAAAGGATTGATTAAAATATACATAATAAATATACTCGGAGGAGTCATTTGCTCATTTATTACTACACAGGGAATATGATATGCGATCAAAAGGAATGAAATTTATAAGTCTGATATCTTGTCTGGTAAACACTTCAATAGCTACTGCCGGGGATATGGGAGTTCAAGCACCTGTCGTTAATCCGAATGAATTTAGTGTTTCCGTAGGCTATTACAATGCAGAAGAAGGTTTAAGGCAACATATCAATATTTTTGATTTAGAGGGTAACAACTACCGTGTAAGTAAAAAAAACGATGGTAGTTATCTGGTTGGTGCGGGGTATCTATTCACTGGGCGGAATTTTGTTGGGCTTGATATGGCCTTTGGCGTAAAAGCCTTTTATCTTGGTAAAACTAAAGTCCGTGGGGTAATTGACCAGGAAAATATTTTCACAAACCTTTCTTATCACTACAACATTCATCACATACCCGTTTATGCAATGGCCCGTGGCTTAATCAACTTTGGAACTCGAAGTTCTGCACTTACTCTGGATGCCGGTATTGGTCCCAATTTTATGGCAACCAGTGGTTACGATGAACGATCACTTGATGGCGGAATCACCATACCTGATCATGCCTTTAAAGGACACTCTAAAACCAAATTTTCGGCAACAGCCGGAGTCGGCATTAAATTTAATAATTTAATAAATACCGTGGGACTAGAAATTGGCTATCGATTTTTCTATTTGGGCCAAGGCGATTTGAAGCCACTTAATAATCAAATATTGAATCCATTAAAAACAAAAGATATTTATGCCAATGCTGTTGTTTTGACTCTTAGCATTTAACCAAGGAATGAATCATGAAAGGATTTCGCACTCTAATAGTCGCGCTAATTGGATTCCTACTGCAGACGGCTTATCCGGCTCCGGGAAGGTTTTTAATATAGTACCCAATGGCTCAAATTTAACAATAACGACTCAAGTTCCGACGCATCCACAGCCCTATCATAGAGCAGGGATAGTGGTGAACTCACCCTGGATTGAACTGTCCTCAAGCGCAGGTGTTACCTGCACTCCAGATGGCCAGATCTGCCATTTCGCACAGATAGCAAATAACCTACCCATAACTCTAAGCGTAACGGGAACACCGGGTGTAACACTGGATTTGATTTTATGTCTCTCAATTGATGCTGGATTAAGCTGCCAACATTCCTATGTACAATTGGAAAAAGTGGTGGACGGCGATAAAACAGTAGTGAGAGTAAGATTTGCGTATATAACTAATTTGTTGGGAAGCTCTATATCTAAATGCATTATTGATGCCCAAGGTAATTTATCAAACTGCACTGACGCAGCCACCGGGTTTACTTCATCAGATATTGCATTTAGTCTACTGCGAGGTACGGCTTATGTTGTCGATTCACCAGTGATGTCAATAAATGCACTATTTCTACTAATGGTGATTTGATTAATTGTACCCCTACTGGATCGGGATTTGGCGCTCCCGTGGCCATCGCAATCAATTCAGCTCAAACCATTGCCTATATAGCCAATGCTTTATCTGGAACCGTAAGCACCTGTACTATAGATCTATTGGGTAATTTAGTTGGCTGCACGGAAACCCCTATCACAGCAATTCCTTACTACGATGTTGTGATTAATCCCGCTCAAAATTTAATTTACATATTAACCGGGGGCGTCGCAACTGATGTTATAAGATGTAGTATCGATCTAAGTGGAACAATTGGTGTATGTGATACTCAAGTTTTCCAGTCTTATTTAATGCTATAACTATAAACCCAGCTGGCACCTTTGCTTATCTAAGTGATAGCCTTAACAACATTCAACAATGTGAAATTGATGGCAGTGGAGCCTTAATAAATTGTGTTTCAACAGCAGGCTTTTTTGATCCACAAGGGCTCACTGTGAATCCAGAGGGTACACTTCTCTACGTGACTAATGCTGCCACAAACTGACCTGGTCTAATAGATTCGGACAACCCAGTTAAGAGATAATTAACTTAACTGGAGAGAACAATGACTAGAAAAAAATATTCAAAAGAGTTCAAGCTGGATTCTATTAGTTTAGTACTTGAGCAAGGGTATAGCCGAGCGGAGGCAGGCCGGAGTTTATCAATTAACCCAAATGTTCTGGCTCGCTGG
>JACCVV010000089.1 GCA_013697955.1 Tatlockia sp.
AGAAAATCTTTTATTTAAGAAATGTACTCCATTATACAAAGATACATATATAAAATGTGGGCCAGGTTAGGCTTAACAAATCTTGACGAGGTTTGAATGTCGTTGTCTAACCTCGTTACTGCAAAACCTCAAATACTCTTTGAATTTGAAATCCCACTTTTTGTCAGTTTTCCACAGCAGGGCATTCGGTTAAGTTCTTTCTGAAGATATTGAACATAGCAACCCATTTTCATATCCGCTAAAATTGTTTTTACATCGTCAGTTCAGGTGTTCAAGTCAATCTAAGCCTTAACCGAATGCCATTGACTTCCACAGTACCCCTAACTTGATTGAAAAATATGAATTTTATAATGACAAAGAATGCCTTAATTTACATGAAGTTATACAAAATTTGTTAACCAATGAAAAAATCGATTTATAGGCTACAGCCTAGACTGGTAAAGGGCTACAAGGGTGTGCTGGGAAATTCCGTACCTTCCTGAACTAAACCCCTAATAAGGACATTGCTTTTTATTGAAACTTTTTGGGAGATATTTGCTTAGATCGGATGTCTTTAAAATCTGATTTTCATCAAATTTACCTTCTATCTGAATAAAATAAAGTGTTAGATTTTTTCCGGAGGTATTGCTATCTATAAGAGCATAAGCATTGTTGTTAAGCCCATTAAGAAATTCAATGGGTGTTTTCACAATCCTTGAGTAATTCGAAACTAATAATGGCTCTTTATTCCTAATTGAAATCGCCACATCATTAAAGAAAAAATCAAAAGAATTACCGTTTTTTAAATAACATAAGGTAATAAAGGGATTTGCCATAAATTCAGGTTTTTTTGATAGGTATAAAATACAAGGCATTTTATCTCCTGAGAGTATAGATTCAATTTAACTTATTAATATTTTCATTTAGAAGTCGTCAATATTTTTATTGAACCAAAAAAAACCAATCAATTTTTAGCTTAGGAATAACGAATTCCATAAATCCTGCTTAAAAGCCTTAAAGCAGGACAGAAAAGTGGAAAAATTATTCATGTTCCGGTGATACAACAAAGATTCCCGGTGCATTTCTAAGGTATTCGTTATAGTCCATGCCATAACCGAAGATGTAATGATCGTCAACCTGTAGGCCAACAAAGTCAGCATTTTTCAGACCATTTGATAAACGTTTATGATGTTTATCAACTAATACTGCGCTGTAAGTTTCTTTAGCTCCCAATCTTTTTACCTCTTCAATGATTGCAGCTAGAGTAACGCCTCCGTCTAAAATATCATCAATAACCAAAACCGTTCTGTTAGTTAAATCAAGGCTGGGTTTTACTTTCCAATGTAAATCACCGCCTCTAATATCACCGCGATAGCGGGTAGCATGTACATAATCGACTTCTAAAGGAAAATCGAGCCGAGGTAGTAAATTGCCCATTGGCACAAGCCCGCCAATCATGACGCAAAGAATAATTGGATTTTTATCCTTAAGAACGGCATGTATATTTATCGCCATTCGATCTAAAGCAGCTTCAACTTCTTTAGTTGTAAAAAGACAAGATGATTTTTCATAAACTTCTTTAATTTTATTCGGAATTGACATCTGATTTCCCAGGAATTAATTATTAATTATACGGAAGTAATACCCTTAATCTTTACGTTTTTCCGGCACAGGAAACATGGAAACCTTATTATCCAGAGCCGATTTCTCTCTCACTTTTGCTATACCTTGCTTATTCACTTCATCGATACGAAAGACAGAATGCATTGGGATGTAGGTTCGCTTAACGCTATTGAACTCGAGTTTTAGACGTTCTTCGGAGGGATCAACGACTAAGGTACTATTTTCACCAAAAACAAATTCCTCAACCTCTAAAAATCCAAAAATCTCACTCTCAGAGACTTTTCGAGCATAAATTTCATAGACTGATTCTTGATTAGCAAAGGTGATACGAAATAAAGATTCTTTTGACATGCACAAAACCTAAAATTAAAGCAAACGCTATTATAGCGAACTTAGGCAATCTAGCCAATCAATAGATGCTTTAAGCCTTTTTAACCAGACAACCCGGTTGGTATAAACGCGATTTCCAGAGCTCTACAGTATCATCTAATAGGAGATTTGGAGTTATTTCCTGTTGTTTTTGCATAATTAAACAATAAAACCCTGCTGGACATGGTGAAATCATTTTGCCTAATTCATTAAGAATTTCTAATTTATCAAGCCATTCTTTGCTTGAAACTGGAGGAATATAGTAAAAAGAAGAGAGATAGCTTTGAACGTAACCTCGATGTACCATAGCCCGCTGTACTGAAAATATCGATTTAGCCCTTGCCTTTAAAGGTCCATAACAGGACTCTTCTTGCATACGAAGATGTAAACCCCAAAGGCTGAAAGGATTTATACCAAAAAAAATCACATAGCCCATTGGTTTTAAAACTCTATCAATTTCATCAATTGGGCTTCTAGAGAGCTTGTAAGCATCTAAAACCAAGGGAGCAATGATGCAGTCAACACTGTCGCGATCAATTGGTAATTGATTATAAGCGCTTAAAAAAGTTGTGGATGATGTTTGATAAAATGTGGCTAGCCATTTATGGATATAATGAAAGGATTGCAACCATGGGTTTTTACCACAGCTGCCTAATTGTAATAGGGTTTCGCCATGCAAAAATCCATTAACATGACTTATTTCATTGGTGAAAAAATCAGCAATTGCAAGTCCTTGATGGGTGTTAAACCAATTGTCAAGCGCCTGAAATCGGGATTTCTGTTCATCAAAAGGCAAAGGGAAAGCTCCTGCATTGGCGAAGCAAATACTTTTTGTACCATATAGTGAGGGTTAGCAGCAAGATTGTTTAACCTTATGTATTTTTTTCTAAAAAATATCGTGCACTTTTGAGTTATTTTCTCTATAGTTAGCGGCTTTGAAAATTGCTAATAATGGAAAAATGGCAAACAACCAACCTGAGCAGCGCCTAAATGGTATGGCGCAATTACTTGTAAAAGAAAGTCTTCTTGGCAAAGAGGAAGGACTTCGCTATCAGCAACTTGCCTTGAAAAATAACGAACGTTTTCCCACTTTCCTTGTTAAAAATCATATTATTTCTGCTTTAGCGCTTGCCCATATTTTGTCAAAATACTTTGGTTTGCCCTTTCTTGATTTAGATTCGATTGACATTGATCCCAAGGCGCTAGAAGTCGTTAATGAAACCCTGATGTGTCGACATCAGGTAATACCAATTTCACTGAATAAGCAGTGTTTAATTTTAGCGACAGACGATCCAGAGAATCAGAATGGATTTAAGGAAATACAATTTCATACTGGATTAACTTTAAAATTGAATATAGTTGAAACAGATAAACTCAAAGCATGTCTCGATAGTCTATTCAATAAAAATAAAAATTTAACCTTAAGTGCAAACGATGAAGATAGACCTATCGTCGAATTTCTAAATGAAATTCTTGATGGTGCAATCCTGAAATGTGCTTCCGACATCCACTTCGAGCCTTATGAATTGGAATACAGAATTCGCTATCGCTTGGACGGCTTACTCTCAGAAATTGTAAAACCCCCGCCTCATTTGGCAAATCGGATTGGTGCCCGGATTAAGATTATGGCTAATCTGGATATTTCAGAACGCCGTAAACCACAAGATGGTGGCTTTCAATTTCAAACACCTACAAACCAAAAGGTAGATTGTCGGGTTAGTACCTGTCCAACTGTACATGGTGAAAAAATTGTTATTCGTGTTTTTGATAGAAATTTTACTCAATTGGACCTAAATACATTGGGCTTAAATTCCGGGCAAAAAAAACATTTTCTGGATAATATTTTTAAACCACAAGGACTAATTTTAGTAACTGGCCCTACAGGAAGCGGCAAAACGCTTACTCTTTACACAGCTTTAAATCTTTTAAACAGCAATGAACGAAATATATCAACTGCAGAAGATCCAGTTGAAATCAAAATTCCTGGTATCAATCAAGTCAACATGTCCCCCAAAACAGGTCTGACCTTTAGCACTATTCTTCGAACTTTTTTACGTCAGGATCCGGATATTATTATGGTGGGTGAAATACGCGATGAAGAAACGGCCAAACTCGCAATTAAAGCTGCTCATACAGGCCATCTGGTTTTCTCAACCCTTCATACTAACTCAGCAGCCGAAACACTTTTAAGACTTAGTAATCTGGGTATAGAACCCTTTAATCTTTCTCATGCGCTAACTTTGATTATCGGCCAACGCCTGGCAAGAAAATTATGTGAGCACTGTAAAGTAGTTGATGCTGCAGAAACTAATCCAAACATCTTCAAGGCGATAGGCTGTAATAAATGTACCAAGGGATATAGCGGCCGCATAGGCTTGTTTGAATTAATACCAATTAGTAATAAATTAAAAGACATAATCAGGTTGGGAGGAAATTCATTGGATATTTTAAGTTTAGCCAAGGCAGAAGGAATGATTTCTATTTATCAGTCAGGTCTCGAAAAAATTAATCAAGGCGTGACTACCCTTGAGGAGCTTAATCGAGTGATAGTTGACTAAATATGAATAAATTGAAACAAAGCTATTTTTGGCAAGGTATCAATGAGCGTGGAGTAATATCACAAGGTATTATTGAGGCTGATTCTATTACATTGGCAAAAAAGGAACTGGGAACTAAAGCTATCAGGGTTAAAAAAATCAAACGAAAAGTTAATCCTGTTTTTAGTAAAAAAATTTCTCAGGCTGATATAACCTTATTTAGTCGACAATTGGCGACTATGCAAAAAGCAGGAATTTCTTTAACTGAAGCCTTGGATTTTGTAGCAAAGAGCCAAACTAACTTACTATTAAAATCATTAGTAATGGGCATTAAAAATGAAGTCACGAAAGGATATAGCCTTTCAGAAGTATTGCTCAAATATCCTAACTATTTTAATGAACTTTTTTGTAATTTAATTGCCGCTGGTGAAAAATCAGGTAAATTGGATGTAATGTTAGACCGAGTAGCCTCCTATAATGAAAAAATTGAACTAATTAAATCCAAAGTAAAGAAAGCGCTTGCCTATCCTCTGATTGTTTTGCTTATTTCAATTTTGGTAACGCTTGCTCTTTTGATTTATGTTGTTCCTGAATTTGAATCTTTATTTAACGGTTTTGGAGCGGAACTGCCTGCCTTAACGAGCTTAATTATTACTATTTCAAGAAAGTTAACAAACAATTGGCCAATTTTTTTAGGTTTCACCTGCGCTTTGATTTGGCTTTTATTAAAAGCAAGACTGCGTTATGTAAAATTGAAAGATACTATTGATGAAATTATTTTAAGGCTTCCAATTTTAGGTTCTCTATTATCCAAAGCAATAATTGTCCGTTTCTCACGGACCTTAGCGGTTAGCTTTGAAGCAGGTCTTCCTCTTATTGAGAGCTTAGGAGCTGTGTCAGCAGTGGTTGTAAATAAAATTTATGAAAAGGCAACTTTCCAAATAAGAACAGATCTTTTCAGTGGTCAACCATTACACATTGCTATGAAAAATACGAATTTATTCCCTCCTATGGCCGTACAGATGGTGGCTATTGGCGAAGAATCTGGAACTCTTGGGTTTATGTTAGAGAAAATAGCGATTTTTTATGAAGAAGATTTAAATTCTAGCCTGGAAATTTCACTTAATCTGCTAGAACCCATTATGATGTCAATATTAGGATTAATAATCGGATCTCTGGTAATTGCCATGTATCTGCCCATTTTTAAACTTGGCTCAGTGGTGTAAACAAATGATAAGTCAATTAGCCCAACTCAATCTACTTGCTGCCTACATGTTGTTGGCTATTTTTTCATTAATCATCGGTAGTCTTTTAAATATGATTATTTATCGATTGCCCTTGATGATTGAGGCCGACTTTCAAAATGAATGTGCGGAGCATTTAAGTCTTCCATTAAAGACCAATAAGTTAAACTTATTTTTTCCACGATCGTTTTGCCCTGCCTGCAAAACTATGATACCGGCCTATTTTAATATTCCTCTTCTAGGTTATGGTTTGCTTCGAGGACGCTGTCGCCATTGCAAGGATCCAATTCCTATACGTTATCCTCTTGTGGAGTTGTTAAGTTGTTTATTAGCCTTGTTTGCAGCCTGGCATTTTGGCTTTAGTTTGATTCTTCCCTTTGTATTAATTTTTATCTGGATAATGATTAGTCTTTTTTTTATTGATTTAAAACATCAATTACTACCCGATAGTTTAACCTTGGGATTACTTTGGCTTGGCTTGATTGCAAATACCCACAACTTATTCACAAACCTGCCAAATGCTGTTTTTTCTGCGGCAGCTGCTTATCTTGGTTTATGGCTATTTATAAAAATGTTTTACTTACTAACTGCAAAAATAGGAATGGGTAATGGTGATTTTAAATTATTTTCAGCCTTCGGTGCCTGGTTTGGTGTTTTACAATTACCTTTGATCTTGCTCCTCGCATCATTCACTGGAGCCATATCAGGACTTATCTATTTAAAAATTCAGGGCAAATCGAAAGATACACCCATTCCCTTTGGCCCTTTTCTCTGTTTAGCCGGGCTAATTTCGCTATTTTGGGGTGAATTAATTATGAAATGGTATTTAACTTTTTGGTAATTTTATTGGCAGTTAATAGCAACTATTGTTGGCATTGAGGAGTTCAAATCATAACTAACTGTGCATTTTTTAATTGAATGGGGAAGTTTTTGAGTCAACTGAATTGCTGTATTTGAATAGGCACAACCTATCCAAAGATCGCTTTCATTAAATGTCCAAGTTAATTTTCCGCTACTGATATTTTCATTGTCTGGTGCCAAACTAGCATTCGCTTTGGGGTGGCCTGCATAAAAATTAATTCTGTTTAAACGAGAGAGCTTTGAATCAGCCTCTAAAAATTCATTCCATCCCGGCACCTTTTCTTCTAAAAATTGTTTAGTATTAATTTGAGGGGGACATAGTAAAGCAGTCGAATTTGCAGGCAGAACGTAAAACCCAAGGATAATTGAATTTAAATAAACTTTGATTTTCTTTTTGAGGATTTTGTGAGAAACCATAATAATTTACCCTTTTGTGCGCTTTTTCATTAAAGCTGAAAAAAACTCAGGTTTGTTCAAGCCAATTTCAGCGAAAATTTGTGGAACCTGATCCCAGCTATTCTCCTGCTCGATGCTTTCAACCACAAGTTCGAAGCCTTTATCTTTATCAACGCTTACACCCCAACCATTAATATAACAAAGCCCATGCAAACGTTTTGCTTTAATATGTCCGAGTTCTTCTGCTTTTTGCAAATAAGCTAAGGCTTCTTCATAAAGCTGCTTCATTTGGCGTTCATTAGCGCTAGTTGCAAATAGCTCTTCATTTTGCAGTTGTTCTCTTAATTTAGCTTCATTTATAAACTTTTCGCCAAGTTGATATAGTGCGTCGGTATCATCCAAAGCGGCGGCACATCGGAGGCTGGCTATCGCTAAAACAGTAGCAAAAGGATATTGTTTATGTCCAATTAAAGAATTATAAATTGTCGCCAATTCATGATAATAGGCTATTTCTTTAGCAAGCACTTCATCACTAGGCTGATTATGAATTCGATTCGCTTGCATCGCCTTCAGTTTTTTTGTCAGTCTTGAAATTTTCATACGCTTGAAAATCATTAAAAAACTCCTTTAGGTGGGTGGACCCGAAACAAACCAATGTAACAGGCTTACTGCGAGAATAACCAAAACAATTAAAATTATTACTTTAAGGCCAAAGCTAAGAGTGTCATGGATTTCCTTATGAATTTCCATTCGCCTGCCAGGCCTATCTAAATCCATTCCATATATTTCTTTCTCAATATGCGTGGATGACCATTGAGAAATGACGCCGCAAATTATAGCGGGAACGAAAAAAGTTAAAAATACCATCCAGGAAGCGCCACTATTATCAAAAGAATAACTGTCCCTAAACCATTCATGAAGCTCTATTATCATTGCAGGCACACCGTAATGCCAATTCCAAATTAAGTAAGGAACGATAAAAAGAGCAATTGCAAGTAAGGTGAGGCATAACAAAAGGGAGATAAGCCCTACAATAAAAAGTTTAGAATTTTGCTGAAAACGATCTGGTTCCATTTTATTCATCCCAGAATTAAAAGCTTGAAATTTCATTTACCAAAAACTAGCTTTTGGTGGTCAAAGATATCAAACAACATAGCAGAAGCTATTTATCTTGCCAAGTTAGTTCACTACCAGCTATAACTAAGTATTTATCAAATAAAGGCATCAAAATGAAACGTCATGCATTCATGATTTCCGATGGCACCGGCATTACAGCAGAAAATTTAGGTAACAGTTTAATTACTCAATTTGAAAACATCGAATTTGAAAAACACACAATTCCCTATATCGATACCGTTGAAAAAGCAGAAAGGCTGGTTGAGCAAATTAACGTTTCTTTCAATGAAACAGGCATCAAACCTTTGGTTTTTATGACACTTATAAATAAAGACATTGTCAATGTGCTAACTAAAGCAAAAGCAAATATCTTTGATTTATTTAATACCTTTCTAGGTCCTCTGGAAGAAGAACTTCAGGTCAAATCCTCCTATACGGTTGGCCGGACGCATGGTGTTGCGAATTTAAAATCTTATTCCACCCGCATCGATGCGGTGGAGTATGCGATGGCTCATGATGATGGGATAAAAATACGGGGTTATGATAAAGCGGATATTATTTTAATTGGTGTTTCCCGTTGTGGGAAAACGCCAAGTTGTCTTTACATGGCCCTCCATTTTGGCGTGCTTGCTGCGAATTACCCTTTCACCGAGGATGACCTCACTCTTTTAACTCTTCCCGAAGTGTTAAAACCTTATAAATCAAAATTATTTGGGCTGACAATCGATGCGGAGCGCTTGCAACACATTCGTACTGAGCGGCGGCCCAATAGCAAATATTCTTCGACTGAACAATGCCGGCTGGAAGTTGCAGAAGTGGAAGAGATGTACAGAAGGGAAAATATTCCCTGCTTAAACTCAACACGTTTTTCCATAGAAGAAATAGCTACAAAAATATTGTCGATTGCAAATATTACAAGAAAATTTTAGGGATAAAATGAGTGATGTCTATATAAAAGCTATAGAAAACTTTGAACAATGGCAAAAAGACTGTGGTGAATTCATACTCGATGCCAACTCTAATTTAATGCATAGCTATCTCTATTATTTTAGTGAAGATCCTGAGTTTATCGGTCAACTAACTCAGTTTTCGAAACAGGTTGCAAATGAGTTAGAACCCCTAGTTCATGAAAACAATCTCGATTGCAACCTTCCTAAAGTTGAACACTTTAATGCCTTTGGCAAGCGTGAAGACCGAATTATTCATCACCCATCTTATGCGGCTGCCGGTAATTTGATCTATAGTTCAGGGCTATTGCGCTATTTGCTTAAACCCGGGCAAATGATTAAGACATTAAGTCTTTTTTTATTATCTTCGCATGCTGGTGAGGCAGGACATAATTGTCCAATCGCTTGTAGTGCCGGGATGATTAGGGTTTTAAAGAATTATTCAAAGTTGGAACAAACAACATTTTATCTTGATAAGTTAACTCAACCTTCCTTTTCATCAGCTTTTACCTCTACCCAATTTTTAACTGAAATCCAGGGCGGTTCAGATGTAGGTGCCAATGCCACGATTGCCTTTCAAGATCCTAATCAACAATGGCGAATTAAAGGTAAGAAATGGTTTAGTTCAAATGCTAATGCTGATTTAATTTTAATTACTGCTCGCTATGATCTAAATTCCACCGGAACAAAAGGTTTAGGCCTTTTTTTAATCGACAAACGGCTTTCTAATGGCGAACCCAATTTTTATAAGTTACGACGTCTTAAATCCAAGATTGGAACTCGCTCAATGGCAACGGCCGAAATAGATTTTGAGGAAGCAATTGCTTATCCAATGGGAGAACTTGAACAAGGAATACATTTAGCTTTGGGAAATGTGCTTCATATTTCCAGAATTTTTAACGCCTTTTCCGTATTGGGCATGTCGAGACGAGCGCAGCAAATTGCTTATTTTTATGCTCAAAACCGCACTGCCTTCAAACACAAAATTATAGAGTATCCTCTAGTTAAAGAATCCTTGGCCCATCAAAGCAGAAAACACTGCTCTACTCGCCAGCGTTTTTCGTATGGCTTTGATGCAAGACCAATTGGATTCCCGTTCAAATAAGACTGTAGAAAATGAACTATTGCTGCGGACATTGGCAAATTTGAATAAATATTTTACAGCAAAACGCTGTGTTGAGAACATCCATCACTGCATCGATATTTTAGCCGGTAATGGCACCATTGAAAATTTTTCATCCTTGCCTCGATTATTACGTGACTCGATAGTCTGTGAAAACTGGGAGGGAACACATTTTACTTTATGGATGCAAATTCTTAGAGATATAGAAAAGTTTAAAGTCGATGAGCTGTTTGTGAATTATTTATCCGAATTATCAGCAGAAATTAAGGACGATTTTCCTTATAAATCAATTATCAACGATAATATCGTTAATTTAAAAGACCAAATAAACGTTCTAAAAAAATTGAGCCCTGCTCTGCAAACTTTGTATATTGAAAAAATAGTCGAACAAATGAGTGTAGTGAACGCAGCACTCGCCTTAAGCATAGAAGTTCAAAGTGGAACTTCCCCTAAAACCAAGCAGGGGGCCTTATCGCTATTTATTCATAAGTATCTACATAAAAAATATCTCAAAGATGACAATTATTTATCGCTGCTTGATGACGTTTTGGGTTTAAATTCTGCTGACTTTAAGACTTAATTTAGGTAGATAATGAATCAGGGTGTGGAGCGTTAATAACAAACGCTCCATTTTTAATTTTTTTTTTATTTAACCCATAAAGCCATAAAATCTACGACAGGCATAGCAGACAATGAATTGGTATCGTTCATTGCTTTTGAAATTTTCTCAATTTTTAAATTATCAAACTGAGTTGCTAAATTACGATTAAATTTCTCAAGTAAGACAGGTATCCCTTCTTCTCGACGGCGCCGATGACCAATTGGATATTCCACTGTTATCAAATCAGACTGACTGCCATCTTTGAAAACCAGTTTGATACTATTAGCAATAGAACGTTTATCAGGATCAAGATAATCAATGGTAAATTGCCGGTTTTCACTAACATTCATTTTTTCTCGTAATTGATCAATTCGCGCATCGGCTGCAATTTCGTTTTCATAGTGCTCCGCCTTTAAATCACCGTGCAATAAAGCAATTGCTACCATATATTGCAAACAATGATCGCGATCGGCAGGATTATGTAAGGCTCCCTGTTTGGAAATAATGCGAATCGCTGATTCGTGAGTCACTATATCTATCCGCGCAATATCTTCAAAACGTGCTTTAACTTGCGGATGTAAAATTACAGCGCATTCAACGGCTGTTTGAGCATGAAATTCAGCTGGGTAGGACAGTTTAAATAAAACGTTTTCCATCACATAGGAACCATAGGGTCTTTGAAATTTGAAAGGTTTTCCTCCAAAGAGAACGTCATAAAATCCCCATTTTGGGGCGGATAAAGCTGAGGGATAGCCCATTTCACCGGTTGATGCAATTAAGGCAAGACGTACAGCGCGTGAAGTTGCATCTCCTGCTGCCCAAGATTTTCGTGACCCTGCATTAGGAGCGTGGCGATAAGTCCTTAGACTCTGACCATCTACAAAAACCTGCGACAAGGTTCGAAGCATTCTGTCTCTATCCGCTCCAAATAAAAAGGCAGCTACAGCGGCTGAGGCAATTTTTACTAAAAAAACATGATCCAAACCGACGCGGTTAAAACTATTCTCAAGTGCCAAACAACCCTGAATCTCGTGAGCTTTAATCATGGCTGTTAAAACCATATTCATGGTGATTGAAGGCTTTCCCTCTTTTAAATTTTGACGGCTTACATAATCAGCTACCGCAAGGATGGCGCCTAAATTATCGGAGGGATGCCCCCATTCCGCGGCAAGCCAGGTATCATTAAAATCGAGCCAGCGGATCATAGTACCTATATTAAAAGCAGCCTGAACTGGGTCCAGTTCATAATCAGTTCCCGGAACACGGGCTCCGCCGGCAAGAGTTGCTCCTGGAACAATTGGACCTAATAACTTAGAGCATTCAGAAAAATTAAGCGCTAAAATTCCGCAACTCAATGTATCCATGAGGCACAGCCTAGCTGTTTCGTAGGCGTCAGGACTTTTAATTTCAGTATTTAATACATAATCAACGATGCCGGAAATTACAGAGTCATAATCGGGCTTTATATTATCTTCTACAAAAGATTGCATTTATGATCTCTCCTCAATTGGGATAAATTCTCTTGGCTCTTGGCCTGTATATTCGGAACTGGGCCTAATCAGGCGATTGTCCGCTCGTTGTTCAAAAACGTGTGCAGACCAGCCAGTGATTCTGGACATTACGAATATGGGTGTAAATAAAGGAGTTGGGATACCACAGTAGTGATAAGCGGATGCAGAATAAAAATCCAGATTAGGAAACAATTTTTTCTCGCGTCTCATAATTTCTTCTATTCGTTCTGAAACCTCATAGAGTAATTTTGATTGTCTAAATTCTGCCAATTTAAGCGACCAGGCTTTAATTATGTCAGAACGCGGATCAGAATCCCTATATACTCGATGACCAAAGCCCATAATTTTTTCTTTGTTAGCAAGCATTTCCATCAAAGCAGTTTCTGCCTGTTCTGGGCTTTTGTATTTTTCAATTAATTCCATCGCAGCTTCATTAGCGCCACCATGCAAGGGACCTCTTAATGTGCCTATTGCTGAAGTAATTGCAGAATAAAAATCCGACAAAGTACCGGCCGTCACCCTGGCAGCAAAGGTTGAAGCATTGAATTCATGTTCCGCATATAGGATCAAGGATACATTCATCATATCCACTTCCATCTTAGTCGGCGGCCTGCCATGAAGAAGGGCTAAAAAATGCCCGCCGACCGTTTGTTCGTCAGATTCACCACTAATTTCTTTGGACTGATAATGATAGGCATACCAATAGCACATCATTCCGGGAAAAATAGCGAGTAAACGATCGGCAATACTATGTTGTTGATTGAAATTTTCTTCGGGTTCCAAATTTCCAAGCATTGAACAGCCCGTTCGCAAAACATCCATGGGATGGGTGTTTTTTGGGATCAATTTCAAGACTTTTATGAGTTCCTCGGGCAAACGACGTAAACCTGCCAATTTTTTCGAATAGGTACTTAGTTCGGCTTTGGTTGGTAATTTCCCATAATGCAGTAAATAGGCGACTTCTTCAAAGGTTGCTTTTGCTGCTAAATCGTCAATCGAATAACCGCGATAGGTAAGCCCTTTTCCCTCTTGTCCTACAGTTGAAATTGCTGATTCTCCAGCAATGACACCAGCCAATCCTCCAGCCGCTTTATTGACCATCCTTAACCTCCATTAATTGATCCAGTTTTTTTTCATAATCGGTGTAACCCAAGATTTCATATAAGTCTTGGCGGGTTTGCATCGTATCGATTAACCCTTTCTGGGTACCTTCTCTTTGGATCTCTTTATAAATATTTAAAGCCGCCTGCGACATGGCCCTGAAAGCGCTCAGCGGATATAAAATCAATTGTACGCCAGCTTTGGCAAGTTCGTCGCGAGTAAATAAGGGTGTATTGCCAAACTCGGTAATATTAGCGAGTATCGGTACCTTCATGTTTTTGCAAAAGATTTCATATTCGGCCAAGGTTGTCATTGCTTCTGGAAAAATCATATCAGCACCGAGTTCCACACAAAGTTCAGCCCGCTCTATTGCTGCATTCATACCATCAACAGAATAGGCATCGGTGCGCGCCATGATGATAAAATCCTGATCTTTACGGGTATCCACTGCGATTTTTATTCTATCTGCCATTTCCTGCATGGAAACAATTGCTTTATTGGGGCGATGACCACAACGCTTGGCTAGAATTTGATCTTCAATATGAATAGCAGCAACACCCGAACTTTCCATCAGTTTTACTGTTCGAGCAATATTAAAAGCATGGCCCCACCCCGTATCCACATCAACCAAGAGTGGTAATGAGCAGGCTTGGGTTATTCGCCTTGCATCTTCTAAAACTTCTGCCAATCCTGTCATTCCTAAATCAGGCAGCCCATAAGATGCATTAGCCACACCCGCACCCGATAAGTAAATAGCCTGGCAACCAGCGGATTCCGCAAGCATGGCTGAAAAAGCATTAATAGTACCGACAATTTGCAAGGGTCCTTGATTGGAAATTAATGAGCGCATCTGTTTTCCAGCAGAGGTTGACATTTATTCACTCCTTGATTTTGTGAAATGACTTATTTGCTGACAGCCGGAATAGCAACTGGCGAAATGAAGCTAAGAATTTAGAACATATTTGGGTGGATTGTCAAAAATTATTCTTTAAGGAAAAAATGAGAATTCAATAAAAAAGCCATCATTTTATTATCGCTTCGGAGCTTGTCTTTCCAATAACAATGATAGCTTTTTGCCATTAATCTTTTTGATTCAAACTTTTTTTCATTTAGTTGGCCAATCCGTCACGCATATCACAACGAAGGCTTCGGTTTATTGGGGAATCTCCCTGTGGTGACCAACAACTAGATCACTAAATGTCCTTTTAGATACCATTTACAATGTCCTGAAAGCGAAACTCGTTCTTCATGCACTTCACAGATTAAAGAACCTTTTCTAAAAGAACCTTGAATTGCACAGAGACTGTTTTTATTAAGACGTTCAGCCCAAAACGGAGCAAGAACACAATGGGCAGAGCCTGTTACCGGATCTTCGGGAATATTGTATTTAGGATAAAAACAACGTGAATAAAAGTCTGCTTCGGCACAGCCAGAAGTTAAAATAAGCCCTCGTTTGGGCAGCTTTGCCAGTGCCTTAAGATCTACCTGAGCTTGTAGGACTTGGCTTTCGTCAGAAAGTAAGATTAAATAATCCAAATCGCTTTCATAGATATCAACTGCAGGTTTATCCACCAAATCCGCAATAATATCAGGCCTATCACTTAGACCAAAGGAAAGACGAGGAAGTTCGAGGATATAACAATCATTTTTTTTCATAACTGTTAATGGGCCGCTTAAACTGGAAAAATTAACCAGGTTACCTTTGCACTTACCTAATTCATGAAGAGCAAAACCAGCCGCAAGCGTTGCATGTCCACAAAGGCTAACCTCCCCTTTTGGAGTAAACCAGCGAATATGGAAATTGTGAAGTTCATCTTCTATAACAAAGGCGGTTTCGGAGAGGTTATTTTCTACAGCTATGGCCTGCATAAGCTCATCATTAAGCCAATCACTCAATAAACACACTGCTGCAGGATTGCCATAAAAAACTTTATCGGTAAAAGCATCTATCTGAAAAATTTCGATGTCCTGCATTGCTACCCTCACGAGACTTATGATTGGCTGGCAAGAGTAACTCTTCTGAAAGCGGATAATCAAGACTTTCGTTTCCAAAGATGACGAATATTTTTAGAAACTGTCATCTTAGTTCGCTACCTTAAACTAAGAATCTCTTCCCAATCCGCCATGTCAACCAGGAAAGGGGATGATATATTTCTTGCTCTGATCATGGGTCTGAAATTAGATATTACTGAGAGTAAGTCTTTGGATAATTTATGAAATTCTTCAGGGTTTAATTCAACAATTTCTTTAAAGCAATCCAGGTCCTGCCTCCTTGGACTAGCTGCTTTGTTTACCATAATAAGATCCTTTACTTCATTAGATTAATCATAGCCTCGGATTATTTTTTTTATCAGAAATCTTGCCGGTGCCAATGACTTTGCAACCGATTGAGAAATTTGCGCTGGCTCTTGATTAATTAGTGAAGCTAGCCATTCAGCAGCAAGCGGAATGGTAGCTAAGCCTCTTGAGCCAAATCCTGCGCATATAAATAATCCTGGAAGATAGGTGCCGGAAAGAGGAATCCACCGTTTTGCATTGGTCGAAAGAGTAGAAAAATGGGAATAAAATCGTTCAACATCAGGAATTGGACCCACCAAGGGTAAATAATCAGTGGTAGCTGCCCTTATTCCTACCCAATTTTCCTTGATTTCTGCTGACCAATTGATTTTGCTGCCGAAATTAGCCAATCGACTTAAGTTAGCTTCATCGTCAATTAAATAACTGGCACTATCAATAGAATTGAGGTGATAGCTTGCACCTAGTGCATGCCTATCTCGGTGCGCAGGTAAAATATGGCCTTCTCCACAGATTGGAATTTTCAGTTTAAGAGATTGTTCGTTAGAAGCGATCGTGGTCATTTGACCGCGAATAGGCTTTAGAGGAAAGAACTCGGTTTGTGAGAAATGCGTTGCCTGATAGCCATTTGCTAATACTAAAACCTCTGCAGAATTGTCTCCAGCCTGCCAAAGTCCGTCTTCATAGTTAATTTCATTTACTTTGTTATTGGGAATCCACTGAATTCCAGCTCTTTGCCGTAAATTATGACATAGAGCCTGAGAATCTAACCAACCTGAATCATTAATAAATAATCCGCCTTCATCCAGTTGTATTCCAGCTAAACAAGAGGCTTCTGCTGAGTCAACAAGTCTTGCTAGCTCGGGATAGGCACAAAGCCATTTGTTTAGATCAACTTGTGAAAGTCGTTCAGGTTCATTCGATGCAAGCTGTAATAAACCTGATAATTGGCCAATTGTTTGGGATTGTAATAATTGTTTATAGATCGGAATAGCATATAAATAAGCTGACAGCATAAACTCCGTAAAAGGTGAGCGATATCCGGAAAATTTTGGGTACAGCACCGCTTGTGTATTGCCCGAAGCACCCTGTCCAACTTCAGAGTTTTCATCCAGAAGAAGAACCTGCCAACCCCTTTTTGCTAAAGCATAGGCACTAAAACAACCGGCTAATCCGGCGCCAATTACAATAGCTTTTTTCTGTTTATAGTTTATTGGCTTAACAATTTGCCAAGGTGTTGAGCGTAATTTTTTATTTGAGACTAATATCGTTTCAAGTTGTGCAACTACCATAGACCGCTTAGCGCCAAAGCCTTTTCTTTTGTTCAATTTAAAACCGGCTGCGAGCAAATTTTCTTTTACTAAGGCTGCGGCGGAATAGGTTGCTAACGTAGTTCCCTTTTTGGAGAGCAAAGCGAGAATTTGCAACAATTCCGTAGACCACATTTCCTTATTTTTAGAAGGAGTGAAACCATCTAAAAACCAGGCATCTACAAAATTAGTTCTCAACTGCCCTTCAAGTGGATTATCTCCGCAGAGCAAAAGTTCTTTATAACAAGCCGAGGCCTCTCCTATCATTAAAGTTAAATTAATACGACCTTCTGCAAATTCAAGCTGATGAAAACCTGGAGTTAGAACTGGATATGTATTGATTAATTCCTGCGCTAGATCATGCAATTGAGGCCACAAATTGAGACAGGTCTCCAAATCCTCTCTTCTTAGGGGAAATTTTTCACAACTGTAATAGAAAAGTTTTGCAGACTTAGGTGCATGGCTTAACCATAGCGACCAGGCTAAGAGGAAATTTAATCCCGAACCGAAACCTGTTTCCCCAATTGTAAAATAGTTATCACTTAATGTTTCCCAACGTTTAATTAACTGATTGCCATCAATAAAAACATGAGTTTTTTCTGCAAGGCCATTATCTGTAGAAAAATAGATATCATCGAAAGTGTCTGAAAACGGCAGGCCCTCAGGCCATGACAGCTTTGCCATTTCAATTGGAAGGAAGGATTTACTCAAAGATTTCTTAAGTTTTAAGGGGTGTGGGCTATTATACAAGAATTGGAAGCCGAATCTAAATCCGGTTTTTTAGGGCTTTTTTTATTCTTAGGAATTTGTTCAATCCACCCTTTCAGTTTCGGTGTCAATAGATAAAGAAGCAACGCTGATGCCAGCGCTAACAAGCCTAAATTTAGAAAAACCTGACTATAGCCATTATTAGTGATTAAGGGCGAAGTACTATTCTGCCCGACGATCATCAGGTTTGAGCTAAAGCTTGACAAAGAAGCGCCAACTCCAGTCGCAAGCAGCCACATGCCCATCATAATGCCCTGCAGCGAATTTGGCGCCAACGCACCAATCATGGCATAACCAATGGGGGAAATAAGGAGTTCGCCGGCACTTTGTAAAATGAAACTTAAAATTATCCAATCTGCTGATACCATTCCATTCGTATTAGCATGGCTTATTCCAATAGGTAAAATGACAAAAGCGATACCTATCAACGCTAAAGCACATGCGAATTGAGCTGGTATGTTTATTTTTATCCCACGTGCTCGTAACTTATTCTGCATCAAAGCTAATAAGGGTCCGCCGATGACAATGCAACTGGTGTTTATATTCTGAAACCATTGCGGGGGTATGTTGATTTGATGAAAATGTCGGTCAACATTATGAGCGATGAAATTAGTCAATCCCATCGGACCAATTTGGTAAAGAGTCCAAAAAACTGTACTAATGACCATCAGAACAGTAAAAGCAAACATTTTCTCACGAGCTTCAATACTTTTTTGGCGTATCGCAAGCCAAAAGATAAGGAACACCATCGCAACACCTGTTAGCAAAATCAATTGATTTACTGATTCTGCAAAATGGAGAACCTGATTTAAAATCAGCGGCAAAATTCCCACTAAAATTAGCCCTATAAAAAATGATTTTCGTTGAGATTTTAAAGATAATTGTGAATAAGAGGTCAATTTATCAGCCAAACTTTGCCAACAAAACAAACAAATAAATAAGGCTGTCATATTTCCTAAGGAACTAAACATAAACAGTTGGTGATAATCTTGTGATATTTGAAAATAGCCGCTTAAGCTAAATCCAACAAAAAAACCAATATTCATACCAGCATAATTCCATAGAAATGCCGTTTCGCGTCGGTTATCCTGTGGATCAAATCGTTGAGTCAACATGCAATTAATACAAGTCACATTTAAACCGCAGCCGGTTAAAAACAAAGCCAAACCATAGTTAAGACAGGTTTCGTGGACTTCGCCTAATAAAATACAGCCGATAATTTGAGTAATCATTCCTAAACAAAACAAAGCACGATTTGAAAAAAAACGACCTCCCAAAAATCCACCTAGCAAGTGCAGTGCAAAATTAACTGCCACAAAAACACCCCTGGTTGTATTGGCATGCTTTACCGAAAAACCAAGCGTCCCTGTCATATACAAAACTAGAGTTGAATAAAGTACGCTAAAGCTTAGGGTTGAAAAAATCTGAATGAAGAAGAGCACAATTGTGCCTTGAGGCAGGCTGTTTTTAATAGAAGTTTCTTTCAACATCAATGCTACTCCACAAATGAAAGTCTTTTCTCTTCTAAAGGCTTGCTCATTTTTCTTGATTTTGTGAGCAAATTTAATATGACACGTAAAATATTTACTGTCTATTGAACAAAAAGGTGGTAAATAATCTTCTTACAAAAACCTTCAATTTCTTTACAATCCTTACAATTCAATTATTTCTGTTAGTAAAATTTATTGAAGAAAATTTGATCTATACCAAACTGACGTTATAGTTAAGAAATCATTCGTGCGAAAGAGGAGCTGGTGTGCATACTAAGATTTATTTTACAGGTATTGAGAAACGGCCAGGTAAATCCTTTGTTTCATTAGGACTTGTAGCCGATATTAAAGAAAAGCATAAATCCATACGCTGCTTTAAATTATTTTCAGAATCCGATGAATCTCAAATACCCTTGCTGGAAGATTTAAGTCAGCAAAAAATCGTACCGCTTATGAATGTCAATGAGGCTATTTCGCTTATGCATACGCAGCCAGATGATTTGGTCTCAATAGTGCTTGAAGCGACAAAAACCAAAGATCATGAATTCACGTATTTTGAAGGAACTGATTTTGAAAGCGACAATGGTGTTTTCGAATATCAATTTAATTTAACCCTCGCCTATCAACTCAATTGTGAGGTGATTTTGGTCGTTTCTGCTAAAGATAGGACTTTAGAACATACACTTTCAGTCATAACAACCGCGCTTGAAATGGGTCGAAAAATTCACGCTCCAGTGGTAGGCGTCATTATAAATCGCGTGGCACCAGTGGATGAAACTACGGCACAAGAACTTTTCCATAAACACCTGCCAGGCTTGTTAATGATTTCAATCATTCCCGAGTTTGAAGCTTTGGCGAATCCGACTGTTCAAGAAATCGCCGATAAATTACAAGCTAAAGTTCTTTTTGGCAACAATGAATTAAGTCGCCCCGTCAGGCAATTTTCTATCGCAGCTAAAACCGTGGGTAATTTTCTGGAATCCCGTCTTGATCGTTCCGGGATGTTAATTATCACGCCCGGTGATCGGATTGATATACTTTTGGGTACTTTATTAGCTGATCAATCCGCTTATTATCCCAAAATTGCGGGTATAGTTTTGACTGGTGGTGAACTTCCAGGCCCTATTATCCGCGATATTATTGAAGGTCTTGAACACCCCTTTCCTGTTTTATTAACTCATCATAAGACTTATGAAACTGCAACGATCTTGTTCTCGGCAAAATACAGTTTAAATAAAAATGATCCTAAAAAAGTTCTAATGGCTTTAAATGCTTTGCGCCCTTATTTTACTGAACCTTTAATGAAACTCGATCAGGATAAAACCTATAAACCACAGTTGAGCCCAGCCGTTTTTCTTTATGAATTAATTAATAAAGCAAAGCAGTCGGTTCAACATATAGTATTACCGGAAGGCGAAGACCCGCGTATTTTAATGGCTGCCAATCATTTGGTTCAACGTGGTGCGGTGAAGCTAACCATACTTGGGAAACCAGAAAAGATACATCTTCAAGCTAAGCGACTGGATATAAATCTGGCAGAAATTACGATTATCGACATTGAAAAATCTGAAAAGAAAGAAAGCTATGCGCAACGATATTATGAACTTCGCAAACATAAAAATATTAACCTGCCTATCGCTATGGAGCGCATGGCCGATGTTAACTATTTTGCCGCAATGATGGTTTTCAGCGGTGACGCCGACGGCATGGTTTCAGGTGCTGAACATACCACTGCAGATACAGTACGGCCTGCACTGGAAATTATTAAAACAAAACCTGGCGTGGCTAAAGTGTCTTCCATCTTTATTATGTGTATGGCCGCGCGCGCTTTGATTTATGGAGATTGTGCTATCAATCCAGAGCCAGACAGTCAAACCTTGGCTGAAATTGCTTTACAAGCTTCACACATTGCTAAAAATTTAGGCTGGGAACCCAAGGTCGCGCTCTTATCTTATTCATCTGGCGATTCAGGCAAGGGTGAATCGGTTGATAAGGTTTCAAAAGCGATGGCTTTAGTCAAACAAATGGATCCGGAATTACTAGCCGAGGGACCAATGCAATATGACGCTGCAGTTGACGCTAAGGTAGCCGCAAAAAAATTACCCAATTCCAAAATTGCTGGAGATGCCAATGTTCTCATTTTTCCTGATTTGAATACTGGCAATAATACTTACAAGGCCGTTCAACGCGAAAGCGGTGCATTAGCTATTGGACCAGTTTTATTGGGCTTAAATAAGCCAGTCAATGATCTAAGTCGCGGTTGTACGCCAGAAGATATCATCAACACTGTTTTAGTTACCGCCATCCAGGCCCAGTCAAATGGCGAATTTTGAATCATGTTTTAAGGTATAAACAATGAATATTCTAACTCTTAATGCCGGTAGCTCTTCAATTAAGTACAAGGCTTACGACCATAAACTTAAACCGCTTCTTTCTGGCTTGATTGAAGGAATTGGCGAATCTGATAGTACTTGGCATCATCGGAAGGATTGTAAAGACATAAGTCATCATCATTTTGCAAATCATGAACAAGCCTTCGCAGCCATTGCTGATAAACTCAAGGTTGATCTGAAAAACAATCCCATTGAGGGGGTCGGTCATCGTGTCGTTCATGGAGGTAATCAATATTATAAGCCTACAATAATAACCCCGCAGGTTTTGGCTGAAATCCGCGCCCTTTCGAGACTTGCGCCCATTCACAATCCAATCAATGCCCTTGGGATTCAATGTGCACAGCAATTTTTTCCAAATGCGACGCAAATCGCCATATTCGATAACGGCTTTCATCACACTATGCCTTCTCATATCCGCAATTACCCAATTAATACCGACGTAGCCAACCAATTTCAAATCAGGCGTTACGGTTTTCATGGGATTAACCATGAATACGTGGCTACCCAAGCAGCTTTATTTTTAAATAAGCCCTTGGAACACTGCAATTTCATCATTCTTCATCTTGGAAATGGCGCTAGCGCCTGCCTGGTTAAAGATGGAAAATCTTTCGATACTTCAATGGGAATGACACCTTTAGCCGGCCTGGTAATGGGGACTCGCTGTGGAGATATTGATCCTGCAATCGTTTTATATCTCCAGGAACAGGGTTTAAGCGCTGCTGAAGTAGATACTTTACTTAATAAACACAGCGGATTAAAGGGAATTGCTGATGAAAATGACATGCGTAAATTGATCTCCCGCGCTTTGGAAAATGATGAAAAAGCCAAACTGGCTCTGGAAACCTATGTGTATGCAGTTCAAAAAATCATTGGCGCTTATTTGACTCAAGTAAGACACTTAGATGCCTTAATTTTTACCGGCGGCGTTGGAGAGAACGCTTCGCTAATTCGAGAAAAAATCCTGCTTCCACTTGAGCATTTAGGTTTTGAACTGGATGAGGAATTAAATTCCACTGTAAGCGATGAAATGTCTCGAAAAATTTCAAATTCAGGAACCCCCATTCTGGTGATTCGCGGCGATGAAGAAGCACTTATGGCGAAAAAGGTAGCTGCTTGTTTAACAAAAGATTAAATGAAAGCCACTTCAGAACATTTATTATTATTATCTTCAATAAGTCTATCAAAATGTGGCCCTATTTATTTCGCAAATTTAAACGGTGATAAAACTGAAACCAACGAAGTGTCTTTGTTAACCTTTCGTAGGCCGGGTACAAACCTCTACTATTTGGCCTTGCTCTTCGTAACTTACGACTTAATGCAAAAGCAGGATGAGGAAAATAGCTGAGATGCTAGATTCCCCACAGCTTTTTACTAAAAGCATCAGGGGTATCTTTGATAGCCGCAAAAATGATTTTCATGGTGTTTCGATTAGTCTATCGGCATTTAATCTCGTTGAGCATGTCCAATAGTTTCATCATCCTTTGAATTTTCAATCTGCTTGTTAAAAGAAAAATGAGAGGCTAAAAAGTCATTTTTTATAGCTAGCACTTTTTCATCATTGAGACGAGCACCATATTGGCAAACGACTTCGGTGGCTGCTTTATTAGCTAGTTCGACAGCTAATTGGGGTGCGTATCCATGTGTGATTGCATAAAGATAAGCCCCTGCAAACATATCTCCTGCTCCAACGGTGTCTATTGCTAGCGTTGCTTTGGTTGGTATGGCAATCATTTCACCATCTATTGCCAAAACTGCGCCTTGACTTCCGCAAGTTACGACTAAGGATTTAGCCAAAGGTTGGAGGAGTTCAATTGCATTTTCTAAATGAGTTGCTTCAGTAAATAATAAGGCTTCTTCTTCATTACAAAAGAGAAGATCAACATGTCCATCAATAATTGCTAACAATTCATTTTTGAAAAAGCGAACTATATTCGGATCAGATAAAGTCAACGCCACCTTTGTATTTGAAGCTTGGGCATGACGTCTTGCTGTTAGTAAGGCCTTTCTGGCTGAAGGAGAAGTAACCAGATAACCTTCCAAATAGATATATTCAGAAGCGGCTATTGCATCCAAATTAAGAACAGATTGATCAAGTGTTTCAGAAATCCCCAAATGGGTATTCATCGTCCGTTGGGCATCTTTGGTTACCAAAACAAGACATTGTCCAGTCACACCCGGAGAAAGATTGTCAAAAGACAAATTACAATCCAGATTGAGAGCTCCTAACTCACTTAAAAATAAACGTCCAGCCTCATCATCTGCCACTTTACAACTATAAAACCCCGTCCCGCCCAACTGACTCAAAGCGATCATGGTATTTGCAGCCGAACCACCACAACTGCTATTACAGAATAAATCGGTCAAAGCATTCATCAAGCGATGATGGGTTTCCTCATCGGTGAGAGTCATTACATTTTTTTCAATATTGAAAGCTTTTAAAAAGGCCTCATCGACCTCAGCATCTCTATCAACTAAGGCATTCCCTAAACCGTAAACATGATAATTTTTCATCTAGCTCCTGCCTCCACTAATTCTGCTAATACTGATTCTGCTGCCTTGTGGGTCGCTTTAATTTCTTCATGACCATGCGCTGAAGAGACAAATCCGGCCTCATACATTGAAGGCGCAAAATAAACACCCTTTTTCAACATTCCATGAAAAAATGCCTTAAATAAAAGTTCGTCCGAAGAAGCAACATCTCGATAATCAACGATTGTTTCCTTATCGGTGAAACAAAACCCAAACATTCCTCCTAATGAGGAAACATTTAAGGGAATAGTAAATGAAGCGGTTAGATCTTTTAATCCATGAATCAACAATTGGGTATTTGCAGAAAGCATCTCATAGAAGCCAGGTTTTTCCAGTTCAGCCAAGGTTGCAAGCCCGGCAGCCATTGCCATAGGATTGCCAGACAAGGTTCCTGCCTGATAAACCGGTCCTTCCGGTGCCAGATGAGACATAATTTCTGCCTTGCCACCTAAAGCGCCAACTGGCATGCCACCGCCAATGATTTTACCCAGAGTCGTTAGATCGGGTTTGATATTGAATAAGGCTTGAGCACCGCCTAGAGCGACGCGAAACCCGGTCATCACTTCGTCGAAAATCAAAAGTGCATCATTTTCATCGCATATTTTTCTAAGGCCTTGCAAAAATCCGGGTTTTGGAACTACAAAGCCCATATTGCCTGCTACAGGTTCCAAGATAATAGCGGCAATGTCACCAGAGTATTGCTTAAATAAAGCCTCTACTTGCTCAAGGTTATTGTAATCTGCAGTTAGCGTATGCTCAGTTACGGAGGCAGGAATGCCCGGAGAGGAAGGAATACCCAAGGTTAGCAAGCCGGAACCTGCTTTTACGAGCAAGCTATCGCTATGGCCATGATAGCACCCATTAAATTTAATAAATTTATTTTTTCCAGTGAAACCGCGTGCCAAACGAATTGCCGTCATAGTGGCTTCTGTACCGGAATTTACCATGCGGACTTTTTCAATCGAGGGCATAAGTGCTGTGATTTTCAGCGCTAATTTGACTTCAAGTTCAGTGGGCGCGCCAAAACTCATACCTTTTTTTAATACTTCGGAAACTGCTTCAATAACTGATTGGTTGCAATGGCCAAGAATTAATGGTCCCCATGAGCCAACATAATCAATATAAGATTTATCGTCCACATCAACGAGGTATGCGCCTTTGCCTTCTTTAAAGAAGAGTGGAACACCGCCAACTCCTTTAAATGCACGAACTGGAGAATTTACACCACCCGGAATAATCGCTTGAGCCTGCGTAAAAAGTTGCTCAGAAATAGTCATTTGGGCTCCATTGCCAAAAAATAGGGACATTCTAACCCTATTTAACGAAACTACCAAAAAGTTTCCTTTACTTTAATGCTCACAATCGCTAAATTAACCGCTTTTAATTTTGAGCTATATAATGAGTGATTATAAAAGATATATGTGTGTTATCTGCGGATTTATTTATGACGAAGCAGAAGGATGGCCAGAAGATGGCATTGAACCTGGTACAGTCTGGGAAGAAGTTCCTGAAAACTGGTTTTGTCCGGATTGCGGCGCGGGTAAAGACGATTTTGAAATGATCGAGATTGAATCGGTTTTATAAAAATAAATCACCAAGCGGTTAGAAGGATAATAATGGCTGCTTGGTGTTCTTTTAAAAAGGTTTTAACACGACTAATAAAACTATTCCTATTAGTAAAAGGGTTGGTATTTCATTAAAAATACGATAAAAAAACGAACTTTTTGAATTCTTATCTATGGCAAATTGTTTAAAAAAATAGCCGCAGGCTAGATGATAAATCCAAAGTAAAACAACAAAACCCAACTTCGCATGCATCCACCCCGTCTTTAGATAATATTGGGAATTATAGCTAAGCAACAAAAGGCCAAGAACAGTGGTTAGCAGGGCCGCTGGCCATGTTATTCCATAATAAAGCCGTCGCTCCATGGTTTTAAAACGACTAAGGCTAATAGAATCCTTAGACTCAGCGTGGTACACAAATAGCCTTGGCAGGTAAAAAAGTCCTGCAAACCACGCCACCATTGCAATAATATGAAAGGCTTTAATCCACAACATTTCTAACCTATTTTTTCTGGCTTCGGGAATGAGCGATTCGGTTTAAAACCTCTACGCCCAAAGAAAAGCCCATTGCAAAATAAATATACCCTCTTGGCAGATGAACAGAAAAACTGTCTGCGACCAAAACAGTACCAATTAATAATAAGAAGCTTAGCGCCAGCATCTTCAGGGTTGGATGTTTATCAATAAAATGGCTAACGGGCTCAGCTGCGAAAATCATCACTAAAATTGCACAAGTTATTGCAATCGCCATTACCATAAACCGGTCTGTTAATCCTATAGCTGTTAAAACGCTATCCAAAGAAAAGATAATATCCATCAAAGCGACCTGCAGGACTACAGATTTAAATGAAATGGGGATTTTTTTCTTTGTTATAACTTTAGACTCAGTCCTGGCCACTTCATTATGAATCTCTTGTGTAGCCTTGGTAATAAGGAACATCCCGCCTACAAACAAGAAAATATCTCTGGCTGAAAAAGAATACTGAGCAATGCTGAATAGGGGTTTAGTTAGTTTTGAGAGCCATACAGCTGAAGCGAGTAATAATAAACGGGTAACCCAAGCAAAGGTCAATCCCCATCGTCTAGCCGATTTTTGCTGCTCTTTAGGTAATTTTTCAGTCAATATGGCTAGAAAAACAAGGTTATCAATACCTAAAACTATTTCCAGAATGATCAATGCCAAAAGACTAACTATAATATCTACAATTTCCATTTTCGCGCTTTTACTAAATTATGAAGCTCTATTGTCCATCGAACGAGGGAAAAGGTAAACGATTCACTTTCATTTATATTTTAGATATAATGGCGCGCGATCTACAAGCCATCAGGTGACCACAATAATCAAGTTAATCAAAAAGCTGTTACGCAAGAAAAGGACTACAAATTTAGCGGTTGAATCAAGCTATGTTGTTTCGCGTGACCATCATAATTTATCAAAAACTGATATTAGCCCTAACGCCCTAAAAGTTTTAAATCGCCTTAATAGTGCAGGTTTTCAAGCTTATTTGGTTGGCGGCAGTGTTCGTGATCTTTTACTTGGTAAAGTTCCCAAAGACTTTGACATTGCAACTAGTGCAACGCCAAATGAAATTAAAAAATTATTTCGCAATGCCCGCATTATCGGGCGTCGTTTTAAGTTGGTTCATATTATTTTCCACCGGGATATTATCGAAGTAGCCACTTTCAGGCGTTCTGAAATCGAAGAAATTGATACTAATCAACAGGTAAATGAGAGAGGCATGCTGGTTCGCGATAATGTGTATGGCACCTTCGAAGAAGATGCCTGGCGCCGCGATTTTACTATCAACTCTCTTTATTACAATATTGAAAATGCTTCAATCGTTGACCTGACTGGCGGCACTAATGATGTGGCCGAACGCAAAGTCAGAATGATTGGCGATCCCGATGTTCGTTACCTGGAAGATCCGGTAAGAATGCTACGCGCAATTCGGTTTAGTGCGAAATTACATTTTGAAATTGCCAAAGAAACAGCAGAACCACTCCCGCGCTTAAGCCCTTTGATAAGGCATGTTTCCAGTTCGCGATTATTTGATGAAATTACTAAGTTATATCAATGCGGCGAAGCTGAATCGGTGCAACGTTTATTGGTAGAACATGGTTTATTTGCGCAATTATTCGAACAAACAAGTGTACTTTTAACAAGCAAATATCCCGTCAATGCGCTAATTTGCATCGCCTTGGAAAACACGGATATGCGGATACGAGATAATAAGCCTGTCACACCGGCTTTTTTAATTGCTGTTCTTCTCTGGTTTCCGTTATTAGATTGTGCAGAGCGGCTTCGCGAAGAGGATGGTTTAGATCCCTTGCCTGCTTTGGAAAAGGCAATGTCTATTGTTATTTCCGAGCAGAATAAAGTCATATTGGTTCCCAAACGATTCACCCAGGTTGTGCGTGAAATCTGGCTGTTGCAATATCGTTTTCCTAAACGACAAGGCGGTCGAGCCTTTAATTTACTTCATCATCCACGGTTTAGAGCGGCTTATGATTTTCTAGCCTTAAGAGCTCTGGCAGGCGATGAATCAATGGAGTTAGCGCAATGGTGGACTAATTTTCAGGAAGTAAATGAGTTCGAACAAACAGAGATGATCGAAAGCCTTGCTCCGCAAAGTACTACCACAAGGCGCCGTAAACGCCGTAAACCGACAACAAAGGTATCATGACTCTTTGCTATTTAGGACTGGGCTCAAATCTTAACTCCCCTGAACGGCAACTCAGAATGGCTTTAAACGCTTTGAGATTATTGCCTCAGACAAATATAAAGAAAATAGCGCCTATTTATCGCTCAGAAGCCTTGGGTAGAAAAGCGCAACCGCGATTTCTTAATACAGTGGTTGCTATAAACACTTCTTTGACACCAGAGCTTTTACTGCGTTATTGTCAAAAAATAGAAAGGGAACAAGGGCGAATTCGTAAAGTCCAAAACGGAGCAAGAACTCTCGATATTGATATTCTATTTTATGGTGAACAAAAAATTTCAGATCAAAATCTGCAAATTCCTCACCCAAGAATGCTGGAGCGCGATTTCGTTCTTAAACCATTATCAGAAATTGCCGGGGCGGAACCGCTGTTGCCGCTACCTTTTACCCTAAATTACATTGAAGTATTTAACCAAGCGAGGGAATCTTGTACACCACTATCTTACATCCGACAGACTTAAGCGCAAATCATTATGATATTTGCAAGCAAGCAGCAGAAATAGCTCTAATGTTCAAAGCAAAACTATATTTAATCCATGTGATTGAATCGCCTCCAAGCTGGCAAATCGCTCAGGGCTTAGGTTTCGCTGAGATTGCAGCTCCCTATAAAAAAAATGCCGTCACGGTCATGCATTGTTTAGGCGAAGCGCTCAATATTCCTATTGAGCAGCAAAATATAGAAATAGGCTCAATAAAAACCCATATTCTTGATGCCATTGAAGCACTATCAGCTGGGTTAGTCATAATTGGAAGCCATAAACCAACTGGTATTCCCTCCTTTCTCGGCAGTACAGCGCATGCAATAGTCAATAATGCTCGCTGTGATGTGATGACTTTGCGATTTAAATAAAATTAATGTCAATTTTTAATTGGAATAATTATGCATAGTCGTCTGGAAAAAGCAGAGGTTAGTGAAAGTCAAGAACTTGAAATATTAAATATAACACATTCATCTAACTTAAAAGACTTATTAAGCAGTTTGCATTTAGACAAAGTTTACAGACCAAAATTAATTTCCCTTTTTTTAGGTGAAAAAGTTCTAAACCTGGTATCGACAACTAAGGAATTAAATCAAGTCCTTTTCTATTGTTGTTATGATTATCAATTGATTTTTGAAAAAATTGGTGATCGTATCTATGAGATTGTTGAAAGTTTATTTGATACCAGAGAGATAGAAAAGAGACATTTGCCTGCATTATTTCTTTACATGGGGTTAGATTATGTAGCAAGTTTGGTTGATTGCCATTTTTATCTTGTGGAAACTTTACCGCAGATAGATCAGTCAAAACGATTAGGTTTCATAGAATCGATTGGCTTTGATAAGGTACGCGGTTTTATAAGAAATGATAAAGAATATCAGGCTATATACAAACTAATGCCAGCAGAAACACATCGTTTTTTAGATCAAAATTTTAAGTTATTTGACGCGAAATTAACCTATCTCAAGCAAAAAAATTATCTACCACCTCTTGCAAAAAAGGTTTATCCCCTTGTGTCTAAAACTGGATATCAAAATATTTTATTTCCGAATTTTTTAGATGACAAACGGCTTGTAGGGTTATCAGCAAAAGTTGGCTATTATTACGGTCATCTTATCGTTTATAACGTAGAACAAGATTGTATAGAATATTTATCAAAAAATAATCAGTTTAAGGAAATTTATAAAATTTCTGAGAATACCTTCCTTGTTAATGAAAGTGATTCAAATGAATTACATGAATTCCAATGGACAGAAAACAAACTCAAACTAGTTGATCAAATAAAGTTACCCACTCATACCTTTGGTGAAGAAAGGATCATGGGAACAATAAATTACACAGATCAAAAATGGTTTTTTCTACGAGTTCAAATGTCTGGTCCCTCTAACAAGTGTAAATCCTGGTTTCTGGATGCTCTTGATCTTGCTGACTTAAGTGTCACTCGTGAATTTAGTAGCGATGTACATCAACATACCTATGTTGATAGCCTAGCTTTGTTGCCTGATGGTAAAACCTTAATTGCTTGGGATAGTGGTTTTAATAACCATAAAAATGGATCGAGGGAAAAAACGTTTGAATTTTGCTTAATTGATATAGCAACTTTCAAAGCCCAGACTATTACCCTGCCGTTAGAATCAGAAATAGAACCTCTAAATAAAGTTAATTTCAAAGTAAATAATAATTCTGTAAATCTTGAGATTTCTTTTACGGGAGATTCAATTTATGTTAAGCCTTTATATGATATTCCCTTCACTACTTGCTATGATTTTTCCTATAAAATTTTGGAAAAGCAAAAAATTCTCGATGAAAAAACTAAAAGCATTCGAATTAGCATGTACACCTTTTTCAATAATGAAGAGATTAATAATTCGCAGTCAAAAGATGCCTATGTTGACAAGAATTCAAATCAAAATAGCATGTGATCAAATATTAAATTAAATCAAAATAGTTGACGGGAATCTTCTACGCGTTTGATTAATGTAATTGAATTGAGTTCTTCTCAATGAATTAAGCCTGTGTGTTGGCTTAGGCCCCAGCAGTTCAATTGGAGTGAATAGATTATTAAAGGCTTCAGTAGCATTCTCAAGAAATGTGATTTACCTATACTTTTAGAATTAAAGTTTTTTACCACTCTAATGAAAAATAGGATGCTAATCTATTCAAAATTAAACCTAAAAGCTAAAATTTAAATGTAAAAGATTTTCACAAACCCAATAAACAAGTTTTCTATTTTTTCTTAACCCTTCTCATTAACCTTTTTTTCTTTTTAATTTGTCGCACACTAAGCTTGTTTACCCTGCCTTTGAAAGGATTGGTAGATCCTTTAAATTCAAGTTTAAGTGGCGTTCCGATTAAGCCTAATTGTTCGACAAAGGCATTGCTCAGGTAGCGTTTATAGCTATCGGGCAAAGAATCCACTTGGTTGCCGTGGATTACAATAATTGGGGGATTATGGCCGCCAGCATGAGCATATCGTAATTTAATTCTTCGTCCGTTTACTAAGGGGGGGGTATGTTGAGTTACAAGATCCTGCAGTAGTCGGGTTAACTGTGGGGTGGAAAATTTTTGAGTTGCTGATTTATAGGCTTCATCAATATCTTTGAAAAGCAGACCAACACCACTACCATGCAAAGCTGAGATAAATCTGATTTTGGCGAATTGAACAAAACTTAATCTTCGACCTATCTCATTACGTACCTGCTCTTTATGATCCTCATCCAATCCATCCCATTTATTGACAGCGATTACCAGTGCCTTACCGGCTTCAATAACCATAGATAAGATATTCATATCCTGATCGGTCAAACCTTCGCGGGCATCGATAAGAATCATACAAACATGAGTCTCTTTAATCGCTTGTAGGGTTTTAATGATAGAAAATTTTTCAATTTTTTCGTCTACTCGCGAGCGACGGCGTACACCTGCTGTATCAATTAAAGTATAGGATTTTCCATCACGTTCGAAAGGTATGGAAATACTATCGCGTGTAGTGCCGGGCATATCATAAACCACGACTCGCTCTTCACCTAAAATACGATTAATCAGCGTGGATTTGCCTACATTTGGTCTGCCAGCGAATGCGATTTTTACGACTTTTTCATCGGACGTGTCGTCAATTTCCGGTGGCTCATCAAGTGGTAAGGCTTCCATCAGAGGTTGCATACCGCGACCATGTGAGGCAGAGATAGCATGAATATCGTTAAATCCCAAGCGCTGAAAATCTGAACACACTAAATCTTCATCAAGCCCATCAATTTTATTAACAACCAACATTACCGGTTTGTTAATTTTGCGAAGCTTCAAGGCAATGCTTTCATCAATTCCGGTTAATCCGTCGCGAGCATCAACGAGAAATAAAATGAGCGTTGCTTCTTCAAGTGCCGTTTCCGATTGTTTAGACATTAAGGCATCAACGGCTAAATCATCAACGCCAACACCACCGGTATCGACTACGATAAAAGGTCTTTTTTCATACTGAGCCTGACCATATTGCCTGTCACGAGTAAGACCAGGGAAATCGGCAACCAGGGCATCCTGGCTGCGAGTAAACCGGTTGAAGAGAGTAGATTTTCCCACATTGGGACGGCCAACAAGAACAATAACAGGAATCATTAATTAACTCACAGAAAAACGGCTTAATTTACCATTGGCAGACATTAGATAAACATTCTTACCAGCAACAGTCGGTGCAATAGCGACAGCACCACCTACTTGAGAACGAGAAACTAGCTCACCATTATTTTTTAGCAAAACATGCAACAGGCCAGTTTTATCGGCCAGAACTAAACGATCACCCATTAAAACAGGTTCTGTCAGCCCTCGTGCTTTTAATGCAACCTGCTTCCAATTGACATGACCATTTTGTCTGTTAATCGCCCAAACAACATCCTCGCTATCGGTAAGATAAATGGTTTGTCCATCAACAGTCATATTCTTGTAAACTGATGCAGGTTTGCGCCAGATAAACTGGCCATCCGTTAGGGATAAAGCCCCAATATAACCTTGATAACTGGCTAAATAAGCTACATTACCGCGAACAATAGGATCGGCATCTATATCAACCAACCGTTCCACATCAGAAGAACCGCTGGCAAAGGCTATACTGCGTTGCCAGATTAAATGTCCAGTCTGTAGGTCAAGCGCATCCATTTTACCGTCTGAATGACCAACAAGAACCAATTTGTTACCAACAATAACCGGAGAAGAACTTGCCTTTAAGATAAGACTGGGAGCGGCATGTTCTGCCATCCATAATTTATGGCCATCCGATAAATCAAAAGCATATAAATTGCCGTCAATCGTTTTGGCAATTAGCTTATTACCATTGATTATTGGCTTTGATAACACTTCTCCAGAAGCTTTAGCTTCCCAAAGTTGAGAGCCATCAGACTGTTTAAGCAATAACAGAGTTGAAGAATCAGTTCCTAAGGCAATATAACCTGAGCCAAGCGTTGGGCCACTTACTATGCCGCTATCAATATTTTTAGTCCAAATAACCTGACCACTGCTCTTATTAATAGCTTGAATTAACCCGCTAGCATCTGCTGTATAAATAATATTGCCAATTATTTCAGGTTTTAATTTTAAATTCGCATTAGTTTTTTGACCCTTACCGGCCGAAACTGACCATTTTTCCGTTATCTTTGCATTCGATTTGATAGGCGCTAGAGCTTTTGGTGCAGGTGCATTATCAACACCAAGCATATAATCATCCACCTTTGAACAGGCTTGCAGAGAAAGACACAGGGCTAAAGCCAGAATTTTTTTATTCATTTGTAACATAATACCTCTTTTTATTAAGTTGCCTGGCCAGAACTCGCGGTGGCTTTCAAAGACTGATTTAATGCTGCCAGCTCATTGGTTTTCATTTCTAGAAAAAGATTACCCATGCCATTAGTTCGGACTTCGGTTATTGCTTCCTTATATGAAAGAACAGCTTGTTGGAACTGGCCTGTCGCAGTGAAAATATCGCCCTTTAATTCATTCACAACTGGCATATAAGCTTTATCATCGACCACTGATAATTCCGTCAATGCTTCAGAATAAGCCTTTTTAGAAGAAAGTAATCGAGCTATACGTAATCGAGCAATTTGTTTTAATGCGGACATTTTGGAATTTTTCACAACATATTCCAATGATTCGAGCGCTTTATCATAGTTTTCTTCATTAACCTGCAATTTAGCAAAAGCAAGCCGAGCTGCATCAGCGTAGACTGTCTTGGGATAATCATTGATCAACTGATTTGCGTAGGCCTGGATACCTTTATCATCTTTATTTGAAAAGGCAACCATAAGTCGTTCATAGGCAGAAGAAGCCTGGGATTTGACTTTATCCTGGTGCCAATTCCAGTATTTATAGCCTGCAATGGCCAGCAAGATTAAGGAGAGGATTATTGTTAAGGTATTAGAATGTCTGGTCCACCATTTTTTAATAGCTGCTAATTGTTCTTCTTCTGTCATATAACCTGTCATTTTATACTCCTGAATCTTTATTACTGACCGCAGTCTGTAGATAATTAATTAATTCCCTTTGTGGAATGGTTCGTTGTTCTTCATAGCTACGTAAATTTTTAACACCTACTTCTTTACGTGTAATTTCTTCTTCACCAAGAATGAGAGCGAAATCTGCCCCACTTTTATCTGCTCTTTTAAACTGACTTTTGAAAGCACCGCCGGCTGTGTTGGTTATAATTTGCCAGCCTTGATTGGTTGAGCGTAATTCTTCAGCAAGAATCAATGCATCTTCAAGTGCGTCTTTACCATTTGCAATGATAAAGATTGATGGTTCTTTAATACAGTCCTTTTTAATGTCTAGAGACTCCATTAATAAAAGCAGACGCTCAGCCCCCATAGCAAAACCGATTGCAGGCGTGGGATTGCCTCCCAGATGCTCAACGAGGGCGTCATAACGTCCTCCTGCGCAGATGGTAGCCTGGCTACCAAGCTTGCCAGTAACCCATTCAAAGACCGTATGGCCGTAATAATCTAAACCCCGTACTAAGAAAGGATTGACGGAGTAGGGAATTCCTAATTTTTTTAAACCAGCACACAAGTCATCAAACCGGGTTCTGCTCTCATTAGATAAAGAATCAATCAGAAGCGGCGCATCTTGTATCAATGATTGCATTTCCGGATTTTTTGAATCTAAAATTCGCATTGGATTTTTTTCAAGTCGGCGCTTAGAGTCTTCATCCAATTTATCATAATGGGTTTTAAAATAGGCTATCAGTTTAGTTATATATTCGTTACGCTCAGCTAATTCACCAAGGGTGTTAATTTGCAAATTAACTTCTTCAGAAATACCAAGCGCTTGCCAAAAACGTTTGCACAAGGCAATTAGCTCTAATTCAATTGCAGTAGTCGCCATACCAAAGGTTTCAACCCCAAATTGAAAGAATTGCCTATAACGGCCTTTTTGGGGCTTTTCATGCCGAAACATTGGGCCAAAATACCAAAGCTTTTGCAGCTGATTATGAAGTAAGCCATTTTCTAAACAAGCACGAAGACAACCCGCAGTTCCTTCCGGACGAAGCGTTAAGCTATCTCCGTTAAGATCCTGAAAACTGTACATTTCTTTTTCGACGATATCAGTTAAATCCCCAATCGTTCGCTTGAATAATTGCGTGTTTTCAACAATGGGAAAACGAATTTCCTGATAGCCGTACTGCATTACACAGGAACTGAATAGCTCTTCAAGCCTTCGCCAGGCTGAAGTTTGGTGAGGAAGAATATCATTCATTCCTCTCACTGCTTGTATTTTCTCAGCCACCGTTAGCCATCTCCATGGGTGATATGGGATTGCTTATTGGCGGGTTAAGCAGAGAATGCATTTTTGATAAATCAGTTAAACGAATTTCATTTTCTACCTTGGCAGGCTTTATTTCTGCCGCTACTGGTTTGCTTTTTGAAGAAAGAACCTGTTGCCCATCATTATTTTTTTGCCACCAAAAACTGACTACTACAATGGCACCCACTGCGATCAGACCTGTAAGGATACGAACTGCACGCTCACTTTTATTTGATTCTCGCCGCGATTGCCAAAGCGCCTTTTCCAATTTTCGTTCAGTTGAATAAGTTGAATTGAAGATCTCTAATAAAGGCTCGGGAGACATACCAAGTAGCTTCGCATAAGCTCTTAAATAGCCTTTAATGAAAACTGGTTCGGGCATTTGGTCATAATCATCCGCCTCTAGTAACTCGATAATTCTGACTCTAAGATGCAATTTACCCGCGACATATTCCTGACTATATCCCTTTTTTTCACGTACTCGCGCTAACTGCATGCCAGGTTTTTCTTGAGTACCTCTATGCATTTCATCGATTGCTGTAGTTGTATTCATTGTTTGCTCCGATATCGATTTGTCGTCATTCTACTGCCAAAGTATGCAAAATGTTAACAGACCTTAAAAATTGTTCAAATTATTCTAACTTAGAGATAAGCTTTTCCCGCTTCCTTATCACCTAAGCGATGAGAGGCTTCTACTGCTAAAGCGAGTAATTCAGGGTCATCTGCACTCAGCTTTGCATATTTTTTCATATGGGCTAAGGCTTTTTCAGCCTGATTTATCTTTAGTTCAATTTTTACTAATTCATAGAGGGATTGTTTTCTTTTAGGATCCAGTTCCAATGCTTTAGAAAAAAACTGTTTAGCTTTTAGGTAATTAGGAATGGCTGCTGCACATAAACCGGCATTTTCATAAGCACCAGCCGTATTGACGTAATAAACATCTTTAACAGCGCTTAAAAAATATTTTTCCGCTTCTTTATAATGGCCGAGGCGGCATAAATGACTACCATAATTATTCAGTTGCTCACCCTTTTTTGGAGCTAATGCCAAAGCCTTTTTGTAATATTTATCTGCTTCTTTTAGCTCGCCAGTCGTTTCAAAATAATAGGCAATTGCAGCATTTACATCAGGTGAATCCGGGGCTAATTTTAGTGCAGTTAATAATTTACGCTTGGCTCTAAGTCTATCTTCTTGTTCCAAATAGGCCAAACCCAGTTGTGTATTATAAAGCGCAGCATCGTTTTGCTTTTTAGTAAAAAGAACACTTTCGGAATCCAGGGAATTTTTCTGTTGGCAGGCTTGGAGAAACAGCAGAAATAAACACAACATCAAACGCAAAAAATTAAACACAATGACCACGGGGTACAAAAAAGATGTGCCATTATAACCATTAAAAATCTAAAAATCACTCAGAGTCGTATTTAAAAGCGATCCTCTCCATACTAATCAATTTGAGTGAGCTCTTGTTCATCTTTTCGTACGCTGTAATTTCTTCCAATTCCAGCCAAGAGCTATGCCCACCCTGGATTTCCCCCTTCGATTAAAAAGTTAATTCAAAAGCATTTAAGGTGGTTAAGTAGAATCTTTATAAATCTGATAAATCTTTAAGGTGTCTCTTTATAAGAACAAATTAACAAATAGGACTGGTTTCTTAATTTAGTTATCTTGAGTTGGTTTTTCTGCAAAATGCATTTTTTGCCAGCGCTGGGAACGGCTGGTTCTGTCTTTGACTTCGCCAGCTAGCTGGCCGCATGCTGCATCAATGTCATCACCTCTGGTTTTGCGAGTAATTGTATTGATGCCTTTTGCAATCAATTTTTCTCGAAAAGCATCAATCGTAGCCTGAGATGAACGTTGATATTCTGTTAATGGAAAAGGATTAAATGGAATTAGATTTACTTTTGAGGGCACATCGCGCAAAAGAGTTATTAATTGGGCAGCATGTTCAGGTTGGTCGTTAACACCTTTTAACATTACGTACTCAAAGGTAACCTTTCTTTTAGGCTCATTTTTGAAATAGCTTCTACAAAGAGCCATTAATTCAGCCAAGGGATATTTTTTGTTGATTGGCACCAGTTTATTGCGCAATTCATCATTTGGTGCATGTAAGGAAACTGCAAGAGCAACCGGACTTGTTTCGCGTAAACGAGCAAGCTCTGGTAAGACACCGGAAGTACTTAAGGTGACACGCCGTTTGGATAATCCGTAGGCAAAATCATCCATCATTATATCCATCGCCTGAACTACATTTTCAAAATTTAGTAGCGGCTCGCCCATTCCCATCATAACGACATTGGTAACTTTTTTATCATGGGCGCCATTAGACAAAGATAATTCACGTACCGCAAGCCATACCTGGCCGATAATTTCAGCGGTGGAAAGATTGCGATTAAATCCTTGTTTGGCAGTAGAACAAAAGCTGCAGTTCAAGGCACAACCTATCTGCGATGAAACGCAGAGCGTGCCCCGATTTGCTTCTGGAATATAAACGGTTTCAATGCAATTCCCGCAACTTAGTTTTAGCAACCATTTCCGGGTACCGTCGTTTGATTTTTGGCAAGTTACAATTTCAGGCAAGTGAATTTCAGAAATTTCGCTAAGCCTTGTACGTAGCACCTTACCCAGATTAGTCATTTGCTCAAAATCATGAAAACCCGCTTGATGAATCCACTGCATTACCTGCTGGGCACGATAAGGCTTCTCACCCAGTTCAGTAAAAAATTCGCGCATTTGCTGATAAGAAAAATCCAACAAATTAATTTTCTGACTCATGAACAACACTCCATTAGGAGAACCATAGATCTCGATACTGAGATCTATTTAATTACCTTTCGCAAATTTCATGCGGTTCGAAGAAAAATGCAATTTCTTGCGCGGCAGTCTCTGCGCTATCAGAACCATGTACCGCATTGGCATCAATGCTATCAGCAAAATCAGCACGAATTGTTCCTGCTGCCGCTTCTTTAGGGTTTGTTGCACCCATTAAATCGCGATTTTTAGCAATAGCGTCAGGACCTTGCAGGGCTTGAATCATAACAGGACCGGAAATCATGAAGGAAACCAAATCATTGAAAAAAGGACGTGCTTTATGAACAGCATAAAAGCCTTCTGCTTGCTCACGAGTAAGCTGAGCCATCTTGGCAGCAACTATATTCAAACCTGCTTTTTCAAAACGTGAATAGATTTCACCGATAACTGATTTAGAAACTGCATCAGGCTTGATGATAGAAAGGGTTAATTCAGTTGTCATGTCACACTCCAGTATAATGAATATCAAGCGGCGCATTATACACGAAACCAGGGTCTGGTAGCTAGCCTAAGACAGGATGTTTAATTTTTGCATGAGATCAACATGAATAATTAAATTCTGTCTGTGTTTATTCCAGATTTCACTCACCAATTTCTGCATCAAAAAATAGAGATTCTTTGTTTTGTTGGATTTGTGCTTGATCCGTGTGATATTCAGGAAGTAGTTGTAGTAAGTTTTGAACACGAATGATTAAAGTATGAAAATCAGAACGCCAGCTTCGCAAGCTTAGTTCCATTCCTTTACTTTTGGCAGAAAAATCGGAAAGAGAATTTTCGATTTCGCTAATAAATTCCTTAAGTTTGGTAATTTCCTCTACAAATGCCTGTTTTAATTCATTTGAAATGCCCTCGCCAAGCATTTTCTCAATTGGTTTCCATGCAGTCGCTCTGTAATTAACAGAATTAACATCAGTAATTTCTGGATTCACTAATAAACTATTTAGCATATCTTTAATATTATCTTCTTTAATATTCTTAATCAGCGAACTTATTTGGGTGGCAGAATTAGCTAAAGCATTTAACCAGATCATGGATTTTTCGATGAGTGCCTTTTGAGAAGAAGCAATCAGTGTATTATGATCCACCTCGGATTCACGAAAATTTTCAGCCATAGCCATTAACATTCTTCGTTCTTTTTCGATATCTTCACGGGTAAAACCGCCTGGCGAATCCTCAGGCTTGCCGCTTTCTCCAGAAATAAGATAGTCAACAAACAATTTCTGAGCATAAATTTCATAGTCATAAGCTTGTTGCAGGATAATGCCGTTAAAGACATTTCTTAGAGGAATTTTCAAAATTTTATGATAAAAGGAATTCGGATTTTTCATTGCAGCGAAGAGGTCTTCATGCCCCAAGCGAAGATTATAACGCTCTAGAATTCGCTCAGCGGTGATCAAACCATAAGTTGACATCCAGAGTGATAATTCATTTTTCTCTTTAACTTCGCTCATTTTTCACCCATATTGTATTCTTTAAAAAGATGATATATATACATTCTTTTTTAAAAGTATAGTGTAAATTCCCCATGCTAAACGCTCTAACACCTGATTTGCAAATGATAAATGATCTTCTCCGCCTCCCTACTCCTGAACTTTGGCTAGACGCGGCGGTTGTGAATATACCTACTCTGTTGGTTGATCATGCACATTGCGAGCGAAAAGCTGCTGCAACGGCAATCAATATCATTTCAAAATATCCACAACATTCAGAGTTAGTTGATTTAATGTCGCCTTTGGCCCGTGAAGAATTACTTCATTTTGATAAGGTTAGAGCGCTTATGTTAAGCCGTAATATCAGTTTTGGCCCTTTGCCTCCTTGTGATTATGCACAAAAGTTACATTCTTTGGTCACGAAACGCGACGGAAATGAAAGATTAAGAGATCAGTTAATTGTCGGTGCTCTTATTGAAGCACGCTCCTGTGAGCGATTTAATGCTTTGATACCTAGGCTTGAGGATGTTCAATTATCTAAATTTTATACCTCTTTGGTGAAATCTGAGGCGCGGCATTTTCATGATTATTTAGAATTAGCAAAACTATATGGTGGGGATATTGAAGAACGTTTAAATCAATTTTTGAAAATTGAAAATGATTTAATTGGTACTGAAGATAAGGTTTTTCGATTTCATAGTGGTATTCCCGTTAAGCAATAGCCCAATTAGGGCTACTGCGCGGAGATCTAAGGTCTCATGCCACCTGTTAAAGGCATTTCAAACCGACCTGTTGCAAAAGCAAGAAAGCTCTCTTCAGGATGATCAGTATTTTTTCTCAGAAGGCTCTCTTGATTAAGCACTTTTCCAGACTCTTTTTTATAAGTTTGGGTTCCAGTATCCAATTCATAATTTTTAGTCGCAGCCCAAGCAGTAAAACCTTCCTGAATATGTTTTGTAAATTCCGGATTATTCACTGGTTTGCCATCTTTCGTAATTTCAACTTCTAATTGATTTTGGTTATTTAAAGCAACCGTAAAACCAACACTTGGAAGTTCTTTGTCATCGAGAAAGGGTCTTTTTATTGGATTTAGCAAATAAGGGGCAAGCATTTTGTCATGAATTGTATCTTTAACCTCCAACCAAATACCGCCTATTTCATCGCTATAAGGTATTAAATTGGTTAATTCAATAGGATCATTCCTCAAAGCTCTGTTTAAGGCCCCACAGGTTGATAGGGCGAATTCATTCATAAGGTTAGCCCATTCCTGGTAACCAGCAGCGGCCATGCTTCTTTCAGCATTTTCTTTTACGATATCCCAATAAAGTTTTCCAGTAGCGGGACTCTTGGCATTTTTGGTTTTCTTTGCCTCGGCTTTTTCAGCGCCGACAGTTCGCTCATAATTTCTATCTTTTTCGCGTTTCGCTTGCAAAACCTCATCTTGAAATCGCTTTTTAAAGTTGGAGTCTTTTTCAGCCCATTTGGAATTTTTCTCTTCTTCAGTTAACGCCATGATTACACCTCATTAGAAAACATCATGATTAAATTCGAGACCTTTTGCACTAGAATAACACAACAGACTTGGACTGTCATCCCAATCACTCAGCACATATTGGCTATGTATTTTCTTATTATACACATGATTCCTTAAGCCAGGCTTATGTGTATGGCCGTGAATTAAAATAGTTACAGCCTTTTCTTGCATCTGCTCTAACATAGGTTGAGCGACAATATCCATCTGATCTGCTGTTTTGGTTGAATTAGCCTGACTATGCTGTCTAACCTTATTCACCATTTTTAGGCGTAATTTAAGCGGAAGATTCAAAAAAAGCGGTTTAAACCAAGTGGAGCGGGTAATCTTTCTGAAGCGTTGATGACTTTTATCATTAGTACAATATCTATCGCCATGCGCTAATAAAATTGAATTATCATTAATATTAATAAGACTCGGTTCGGGCAAAATGGTCATACCTGCCAATTTTGCAAAATCCTCTCCTAATAAAAAATCACGATTCCCGTGCATATAAAAGAGTGATACTTGTTGCTCGGATAACCATTTTAAACGATTGGCAATCAACTCAGACCAACTATCCAGTTCATCATCACCAGCCCAGGCATGAAAAAAATCGCCGAGAATGTAGACAGCTTTAGTATTTAATGCAGCCCAATCAATGAACGCATTGAACCGGCTGGTGATCTCTTGTTCGGTTGGATGTAAATGTAAATCAGAAATAAATACTGCTTCAAAACGACTTTTTTGGAACTCTAACATAAAGACTCAATATGAATATGCTCATCCTGCAAGTAGATTTGGCAAGGTCCCGAATGTGGCTCAATGGCATCGCTTAAACGGTAAAATCCTGCAATAGAAACCAATTCAGCTTCAAGGGAGAGACAAAAAATCCTGGCCTGTTTATCACCTGAAATTCCAGCCAAAGCTCTACCGCGCAAGGCTCCGTAAACATGAATATTTCCATCAGCAAGCAACTCAGCACCATGTCCAACTGACGAGGCAATCACTAAATCTCCTCCCTTGCGAACAAGTTGCTGACCGGATCGTACAGGTGTTGTTTGCAATTTGACTTTGTTTATTTCAGGGGCAACCGCTGGTTCTTCGATTTGCTCATCTATTAAAAGTTTGTCATGGGCAGAAGAGGAATGTAAAACTGCTAGTCCTTGCTGTTGAGCGAGCTTTTCCAAAGTTGAATCAACACCTTGAACAGCTACCGGAAGCAGATTGTGCTGGCGCATGATTTGGTAAAAGGCTGCCAAATCAAAATCAACCTCATGAAGAGAGCTGCAATCAAGAACAATAGGTGTTTTATCAAAAAAGCGAGGAGCTTTGACTATCAAATCCTCCAAATGCTTTGAAAATTCATCACGATCGTTGCTTAATAATTGCAAAACAGTAAATGTATACAAGCGACCTTTAAGTTTAAAAGCCTGTGATTTCACTAAATTATCCGCCATAGCCATGATATCCATTGCTCTTTTTTTTGTTTATACTAACATGCAGGATTCGATAACAGAAGGACATTGAAGTGGATAAGCTGTGGTTGCAATATTATCAAGAGGGAGTACCCCAGGAAATTGATGTCAATAAATATAATTCCCTTGTCTCTCTTTTTGAAGACTCTTGCCGCAACTTCTCTGATCAAATTGCCTACGTTAATTTAGGAACTGAACTTTCATACGCAGAACTGGAAAAGAATACCAGGGAATTTGCTATTTATTTGCAGCAATTAGGTTTACCAAAGGGTGCAAGGATTGCGCTTATGATGCCTAACATTTTGCAATATCCTGTCGCTTTATTCGGTATTCTGCGAGCCGGCTTTATTGTCGTTAACACCAACCCACTCTATACGCCAGACGAAGTGATTCATCAGATGAATGATTCTGGTGCTGAAGTCATTGTTGTGCTTGCCAATTTTGCCAAGACAGTTGAGAAAGCGCTGCCCAAACTTAAAACCGTTAAACATTTCATCGTCACCGAAATCGGTGATTTGTTTCCCTTTGTAAAAAAATTGGTGGTTAACTCAGTTGTAAAATACCTTAAAAAGATGGTCCCTGATTATCAACTTCCAAATAAAATCAGTTTTAACAAAGCATTAAAATTAGGTGAAAAAGGTAAATTAACGCCAATCTCCCTATCTCACAAAGATGTAGCCTTTCTTCAATATACCGGTGGCACAACTGGTATTTCGAAGGGTGCTATTTTAAGTCATGGAAATATGGTAGCTAATGTTTTACAGGCTTATGCCTGGATTTCTCCATTAAAAATAGCAGAACAAGACATCATTATTACAGCCTTGCCTCTATATCATATTTTTTCATTAACTGCGAACTGCATTACTTTTTTAAAGGTTGGTGCAAAAAATATTTTAATCACTAATCCACGTGATATCCCAAAATTTATCGAAGAAATAAAAAACTCGGGCTTTACAGCAATTACTGGTGTCAATACCTTATTTAATGCCCTTCTAAATAATCCAAAATTCAAGGAAATTGATTTTTCTAAATTAAAATGCGCTTTAGCCGGTGGGATGGCCTTGCAAAAAAGCGTAGCGCTTAAATGGCGCGAGGTTACTAAATTACCCATATTAGAAGCTTATGGATTAACTGAAACCAGTCCTGCTGCAACAATTAACCCAATGTATTTACAGGAATATAATGGAAGTATAGGCCTCCCTCTGTCTTCAACAACTATTTCTATTCGTAACGAGGAGGGTCAGGAACTTCCACTTAATGAAGCCGGTGAATTATGCATTAAAGGTCCGCAAGTTATGGTTGGCTATTGGCTACGTCCCGCAGAAACAGCACAGGTTTTCACAGCTGATGGTTTTTTAAAAACAGGTGATATCGCTAAGGTTGATGAAAAAGGTTTTGTTTATTTGGTTGATAGAAAAAAAGACATGGTTGTTGTTTCTGGTTTTAATGTCTATCCCAATGAAGTTGAGCAGGTTATTTCTATGATGCCAGGCGTTTTGGAAGTTGGAGTTGTTGGCGTTGAAGATGATGAGTCTGGCGAACGAGTTAAAGCTTGTATTGTAAAAAAGGATCTGGCTTTGACCGAATTAGAGGTGATTAACCATTGTCGCGAACATTTAACGGCTTATAAAATCCCTAAAGTGGTCGAATTTTATAACGAACTTCCCAAAACAAATGTTGGCAAAATTTTAAGGCGAGCTTTGAAAAATACCCATGGGGATTTTGTATCAGCTTAGAAAACTTAAAATTGATAAATAATTTCCAGCTTTCCCGCGCCGCTCTTTAGAATAATTTATTTACAATTGCCGCTATTTTTGTGAAACATTCAAGATATTCCTCTTCATAATTGGAATCAATTACAATTCCTCCTCCCGCAGCCATATGTAGATTTCCTTCCCTAGCGACAACGGTACGAATTGCGATATTGCTATCAAAGCGACCATGAGAGGAAAAATAGCCGATGGATCCACAATAAAGACCTCGCGCATAGGCTTCTCGCTCTGCAATTATCCGCATCGCTTCCAACTTTGGCGCGCCAGTAATTGAACCACCTGGAAAACAGGATTTAAAGGCATCGATTGCAGATAAATGATTTAAACACTGCCCTTCAATATGGCTTACTAAATGGTGAACTGCTTGATAACTTTCCACTGAACAAAGTTCTCGAACTTTAACAGTTCCTGCTTTTGCTATCTTGCCCAAATCATTGCGCATTAGATCAACAATCATAGTATTTTCAGCGCGATTTTTTACGCTTTCTCCCAATTTCTTTTTTAAATTTTCATCTTCTTCAGGATTATCTGAGCGGCGTTCTGTTCCTTTGATTGGCGAAGTTAAAAGAAGAGCTTTATCCATCATTAAAAAACGTTCTGGTGAAAAACTTAAAATATCAGAGTGGTCAGAGCGTAAAAAAGCCGAATAAGGAACGGGATTGTTAGCTTTTACCTGCTTATACATCCCCCAAGCGTCGCCTGTGTATTCTGCAAGAAAGGGCTGAGTATAATTAACCTGATAAGCACGCCCTCTTTTTAATTCCTCATAAATAAGATTGAATGCATTCTGATATTCATCTTTAGAGACTAAGGGAAAAAATTGGGTTTTTAAAATAAATGAGTTTTGCTCTATTTCACTTTCATGCCAACGAGCGCAAACTTCCCTAACCAAATCTTCGGTCCCAGGCCTGGTATTCGCTGCAAATAAACTTACCTTTTTCAAATGATGATCGCTAATGATGGCCCAGTCATAGAAACCCAATTCCGCTAAGGGCATTGTTTTCAAACCTGGTTGACTTGGAGAATTTATACCTGCCAATTGCGCAGCAAAATCGTAGGAAAAATAGCCAATAGCACCGCCCTGAAAGGGTAAGTCGAGATTTGACTTCTTTTTTTGAGGATTTAATTCCTCGAGCACGCTAAAAAATTGATTTGTAACTGATTCCTGATAATCAATCTTTAGTGAATGATAAGGAAAAGCGCTAATTATATCATAGCGTCCTCCAATTCTATCTGCACTTTCAAGCAGTACAAACCCAGGTAGTTTTGACAGTTTATTATAGTAATTAGTCAGGTTATTGGAATAATTTAATTCAATTATTTTAAATGAAGACACGAGGTTCCAGTTTTAACTTTTAAGAAGATAAATTGTACAGTTCGATCCCCAATTTTCAAAATAAAAAACGATTGGCAAAATTACTTAAGCACCTCTTTAAAATCACCTAGTTTTTAGAAACAAATCTGAGGTATCCTAGTTGACAGGTGTTGTAAACAAGGAGACAGAGCGTGACGACAATCGCCAAGTTTGAGATATCCTTCACCCAAATTCTTAATGAAAAAGGTGAAGTCCGCGATACTATCCCTTCTTTTGCAAGTAACGCGTCTACTTTAAAAGATCTTTATCGCGTCATGGTAATGACGAGAACCTTCGACAAAAAAGCTATTGCCTTACAGCGAACTGGCAAAATGGGTACTTATGCTCCAATAACTGGACAAGAAGCCATTTCAACCGCAATTGGCCATGCTATGCGTCCTGAAGATGTCTTTGTCCCTTATTACCGTGATTATGCAGCGCAATTTCAGCGAGGCGTAAAAATGTCAGAGATTTTTGCTTATTGGGGCGGCGATGAACGTGGAAGTCGCTTTGAATCGAACTCCGAAGATTTACCGATTTGTGTACCGATTGCCTCTCAATGTTTACATGCTGCTGGAGTTGCATTTGCATTTAATTATCGTAAAGAGCCGCGCGTTGCTGTGGTTTGTTTAGGCGAAGGCGGCACTTCTGAAGGTGATTTTTATGAGGCAATGAACGTTGCAGGTATTTGGAATTTGCCTGTTGTTTTTATCGTTAATAATAATCAATGGGCCATTTCCGTTCCCCTTTCAAAACAGACAGCGGCTAAAACTGTTGCCCAAAAGGCAATTGCTGCAGGTTTTGCAGGGATCCAAATCGATGGAAATGATATTTTAGCCTGCCGCCAGGTTGTTGGAGAGGCTATTGAGAAAGCGAGAAATGGCGAAGGTCCAACCTTGATTGAAGCCCTCACTTATCGACTATGCGATCACACTACTGCAGATGATGCTACTCGCTATCAGCCCCCTGAAGAAGTTTCAAAAGCCCAATTAAAAGAGCCGATTAGCCGCTTTAAACATTTTCTCGAAAAACAAAAAATTTGGGATGAAACTCAGGAAAATCAATTGATCAAGGAATGCAATGACAGGGTACAGAAAGCGGTGGATGACTATTTAAATAGTCCAAAACAATCAGTATCAAGCATTTTTGATTACCACTTTGCTGAATTACCAGATTATTTAGTCGAGCAACGTGCAATTGCAATGGAGGAAGCCTCTCATGCCTGATATTTCCATGGTGGAGGCCGTCACCCAAGCCTTAGCCTATGAATTAGAAAATGATGAAAATGTAATTGTCTTTGGTGAGGACGTGGGTAAAAATGGTGGTGTTTTTCGTGCCACCGTTGGTCTGCAAGAACGCTTCGGCGAAAGGCGTGTATTTGATTCGCCACTTGCTGAATCAATGATTGCAGGACTTGCTATTGGTATGTCTTTGCAAGGTCTAAAACCCGTTGCTGAATTTCAATTTATGGGATTTATCTATCCTGCTTTAAACCAGATCATTTCTCATGCCGCCCGAATGCGAAACCGCACACGCGGCCGCTTGCATTGCCCTCTGGTTTTTAGAGCCCCTTTCGGTGGTGGAATCAGAGCGCCTGAACATCATTCTGAAAGTACAGAAGCTTTGTTTGCTCATATCCCTGGATTACAGGTTGTCATTCCTTCTTCTCCCAAAAGAGCCTATGGTTTATTGCTAGCGGCTATGAGAAACCCTGATCCGGTAATTTTTTTAGAACCAAAACGTATATACCGTCTAGTCAAGCAACCTGTAGAAGATAACGGAGAAGCCTTGCCGCTTGGCAAGTGTTTCACTCTCCAGGAAGGCAATGATTTAACCTTAATTAGTTGGGGAGCTAGCATGCATGAGACTTTGCAAGCTGCAAAACAATTGGGAGAGGAAGGAATTTCTTGCGAAGTTATTGACGTTGCTACGATTAAGCCGCTTGATATCGATACGATTTTAGCTTCAGTAGCTAAAACAGGACGATGCGTAATTGTGCATGAAGGCGCTAAAACTGGTGGTGTTGGCGCTGAAATTTCTGCTCAATTAATGGAAAATGCTTTAGATGATTTACTTGCACCAGTTCAACGCGTAACTGGTTTCGATGTGGTAATGCCTTATTTTCAGCTTGAAAAACACTATATTCCCAGTGTTTCCCGGATTAAAGAATCGGTATTGAGCATAATGGAGTGACAATGAATATTTTTAATTTACCTGATCTGGGCGAAGGATTGCCCGATGCTGAAATACATGAATGGTTCGTTAAAGAAGGCGATAAGGTAACTATAGATCAACCTTTAGTCTCGATGGAAACGGCTAAAGCCGTTGTCGACGTTCCCTGCCCTCAAGAAGGAATTATAGAAAAATTGTATGGCAAACCCGGCGATGTGATTAAAACAGGAGAACCCCTGGTTGGTTTTAGAGAAACTGAAGCGCCTCGTGCCGATAAAGGGACCGTTGTCGGTAATCTCGAAGAGAGTGCAGAGGTAAGTGAGGATAATTTCATTATAGGCTCTGGAAAATCTCCGTCCAATCGAATTAAAGCCACGCCGGCCGTTCGGCTTTTAGCAAAAAAGCTCAAGGTCGATTTAAATGTTCTGAAAGGAAGCGGCGAACATGGGATGATTACTCGTGAAGATGTAGATGCTCAGGCGAGAACAAAAACAGAACTTTTAGAAGGTTATGAAGCCTTACGTGGCGTTCGACGCGCCATGCTTAATTCTATGATGCAATCTCATCAGGAAATTGTTCCGGTTAGTATTTTTGATGAAGCTGACATCGAAAGCTGGCAAAGCGGCAGTGATATAACAATCCGTTTGATTCGAGCAATCATCAATGCTTGCAAAAAAGAACCCGCGCTTAATGCCTGGTTTGATTCCGCGCATGGCGCAGTTAAAATGTTTAAGGAAGTAAATCTTGGTCTTGCAATGGACAATGCAGAAGGATTGTTTGTTCCGGTCATCCATAGCTCAGCAGACTTGTCAGATCAGCAGCTAAGAAAAACCATTGACGATTACAAGAGAGAAGTAAATGAGCGAAGTTTAGCTCCAGAAAAATTCAAAGGCGCAACAATTACCTTATCTAATTTTGGGAAATTTGCCGGACGCTTCGCAAGTCCAATCATTGTTCCGCCGATGGTAGCTATTCTTGCTGTTGGCCGTTTATATCAGGCTGCAGTTGTTAGCAATGGAAAAGTTGAGGCGCATCGTCTGCTTCCTCTTTCCTTAAGTTTTGATCATCGAGCCGTTACAGGTGGTGAGGCAACTCGATTTTTAGGTGAAGTAATAAGTTCATTGCAACAACCTTAATTAGATGGGATTGCCCTAACGATTGAGAAGTTTTATTTGCCTGGATTCTGCGTATTCTTACGCGGAATTCATAGAATTATGGCGGATTTAACATTATTTTAGCTGGTAATTGAGTCTAAATGGTAAATGCTGCGGCAAAGCTGCAGCATTTATGGGCCGGTATCCCCCATTTTGAATAAGGGCTATGTTTTTTAGCTATTTACCTTTTTCCTAAAATAAGCAATTTCTTTTAACAACCTCATCAATAGCGACTAGCTGTTCTAATAATGCTTTCATCTTATCCAAAGGCCAGCTATTTGGACCGTCGCTTAGGGCCTTTTCTGGTTCTGGATGGGTTTCCATAAAAATTCCAGCTATTCCTGCAGCAACTGCTGCTCTAGCAAGGGTAGGTACAAACTCACGTTGCCCGCCGGACACCCCATCATTTCCACCTGGAAGCTGCACTGAATGAGTTGCGTCATAGACAACTGGACAATTAGTTTCGCGCATGATTTGCAGAGAGCGCATGTCAGATACCAGGTTGTTGTAGCCAAAACTTGCGCCGCGTTCACAAACCATTATTTGGTCGTTGTTGCACGCTTTTGCTTTGGCAACCACATGTTTCATTTCCCAAGGGGAAAGAAATTGACCTTTTTTAATGTTAACCGGCTTATTCATCGCAGCTACTTTTTGTATGAAATTAGTTTGACGGCATAAAAAAGCTGGAGTTTGCAAAACATCAACCACGGAAGCTACTTCCAACAGGGGAGTATCTTCGTGAACATCAGTCAAAATAGGTACACCGACCTGATTTTTTACTTTTTCCAAAATCATTAACCCTTTTTCAAATCCTGGGCCGCGATAGCTATTCAGGGAGGAGCGATTGGCTTTATCAAAAGAGGATTTATAAATAAAAGATAAATTCAGTTGAGCGCAAATTTCTTTAAGATAACCTGCAGTTTCCAAAGCCATTGTTTCAGATTCGATGACACAAGGTCCCGCGATTAAAAAAAGTGGCGAATTAATGCCTACTTCAAAACCACATAATTTCATGCTTTATCCTTTTTTTGATGATAGTCGCGAGCTGCTAAAATGTATTGTTTAAAAAGCGGATGGCCATCGCGCGGAGTTGAAGTAAACTCCGGATGGAATTGACAAGCGACAAACCAAGGATGATCAGGTAGTTCAATCATTTCAACTAAAGCATTATCCGCGGAACGCCCTGCTATGTTTAAGCCGCTTTGAACTAAACATTCAACTAAATTATTATTTACCTCATAGCGGTGGCGATGACGCTCAATAATTTGCGATTTATTATAAATTTCAAAGGCTTTTGAATCTTTTTCGATTTGGCAAAGCTGAGCGCCTAAACGCATGGTTCCGCCTAAATCGGTATGTTCATCACGAAGAGTAATAGAACCGTCTTTTTCCTGCCATTCAGTTATCAGAGCAATAACCGGATAAGGGGTTTCTTTATCGAATTCTGTTGAATTGGCACCTTTGAGTTTAGCTACATTGCGGGCAAATTCAATGACTGCTGTTTGCAAACCCAAGCAAATTCCTAAAAAGGGAATTTTTTCTTCTCGTGCAAATTGAATGGCTCTAATTTTTCCTTCAATACCTCTCTCCCCAAAACCACCTGGAACCAAAAGCGCATCAATATTAGTCAACACTTCAATTCCATGTCTTTCAATAAGCTCAGCGTCAATGTAAGAAATTTCAACTTTGGTTTGGGTGTGAATTCCGGCATGAATCAAGGCTTCATTAATTGATTTGTAAGCATCATTTAGTTCTGTATATTTACCTACCATGCAAACCTTTACGGCCATCGTTTGCACTGCCTGAGCATCAACCACGCTCTGCCACTCACTTAAGTCAGCTGGTTTGATATTCTCTATTTTGAGCTTTTTAACTACGATTTCATCCAAACCCTGTTCATGCAAAATCATAGGAATCTGGTAAATACTTTTAGCATCCTCTAAAGAAATAACGCCCTCTTTTTCGACATTGGTAAAAAGTGCAATTTTAGCTCTATCAGCCATAGATAGAGCCTTTTCAGAGCGGCAAATAAGTACATCAGGCTGAATACCAATTGAGCGCAATTCTTTTACTGAATGTTGGGTGGGCTTAGTTTTTGTTTCGCCAGTTGTTGCTATATACGGAACTAAAGTTAGGTGGATGAACAATGAACGTTGGGCACCAAGTTCTATGCGCATTTGACGGATAGCTTCAAGAAAAGGTAAAGACTCAATATCTCCAACCGTTCCGCCAATTTCAATCATAGCTACATCATAACCATCCGCTCCTTGCTTGATTGAGCGTTTAATTTCATTAGTAATATGAGGAATAACCTGAACTGTTCCACCTAAATAATCACCGCGACGCTCTTTTTTAATTACCGATTCATAAATTTTACCAGAGGTGAAATTATTACGTTTTGTCATTGTTGTGCGTACAAAACGTTCATAATGCCCCAGATCAAGATCAGTTTCTGCGCCATCATGGGTTACAAAAACCTCTCCATGCTGAAAAGGGCTCATTGTACCTGGATCAACATTTATATAAGGATCCAGTTTAATTAGAGTGACGCTTAAACCGCGAGCTTCTAAAATTGCCGCGAGTGATGCAGAGGCTATCCCTTTACCTAAAGAAGAAACCACCCCGCCTGTGATAAAAATATAGTTCGTCATAGCTGACCCCGTTTGAAATGCTAAAAAAGCCGCACAAGCGACCAAATAGTTGACGCATGTAAACGGGACTAAATTTTAACAAAAGAAGAATCGAAAAAATACTTAATTCAATCGAGCATAAATAAGCGGTTTAGCTAACTTATTTCTTCTATGCTCATCAAATGCCCAAGTTTTTGTTGCTTAGTTTTCAAATAAAAATAATTTTCTGCAGTCGGCTTTACCATTAAAGGAATCCGCTCATAAATTTTTAATCCAAATTTTTCTAAATTTTCCACTTTTTTAGGATTGTTAGTTAATAACCTGATTGCATCCAACCCTAGATATTTCAAAATTTGAAAACTAACGGAATAATCACGTTTGTCTGCTGGAAAACCCAGCTTTAGATTGGCATCAACCGTATCATAACCCTGCTCTTGAAGTGCATAGGCTTTTAATTTGTTTGCCAGCCCAATTCCTCGCCCTTCTTGACGAAGATAAATAAGAACGCCGCCTTCATTAGCAATTTGTTTAAGAGATTGTTGAAGTTGGGCACCACAATCGCATTTACAGGAACCAAAGACATCACCAGTAATACATTCAGAATGTATACGGACTAAAGGAATCTGATTAGAAAATTCCGGTGTTTTAACCAAAGCAAAATGTTCAGCCGAATCAAGTTGGTTTTTAAAAACCGTCATCGTAAAATCGCCAAAATTTTGTAAGGGTATAGTTGTAGTAGCCGTTTCATCAACCAGGGTTTCATGACGAATGCGATACTCAATTAAATCTTTAATCGTCACCATGGGTATATCGTGCTTTATTGAGAAAAGGGCTAACTCATCGCGCCGACTCATGGTGCCGTCTTCATTTATAATTTCGCAAATGACTGCTGCGGGTTTAAAGCCTGCAAGACGAGCCAAATCAACAGAACCTTCAGTTTGACCTGCACGTTCCAGAACTCCTTGAGCTTTCGCTCGTAGGGGAAATATATGGCCAGGAGAAATGATGGCTTCAGGAGAGGAATCATTAGAAATTGCAACTTCGATTGTGCGAGCTCGGTCTTTAGCAGAGATTCCAGTTGAAACGCCGCTAGCTGCTTCAATTGACACAGTAAAAGCAGTGCCATAAGGGGAACCATTTTTTGCAGCCATCATAGGTAACTGTAATTTATCGATAAGCTCTTCAGCCATTGGTAGGCATATCAACCCTCTGCCAAAACGAGACATAAAATTAATGGCTTCGGCCGTAGCATGTTCAGCAACTATAACCAAATCACCTTCATTTTCCCGATTCTCATCATCCAAAAGCATAATCATACGACCAACCTTTAAAGCAGCAATCGCCTGTTCAATGGTTGCAAAAGGATTTGTCATCTGGTTTCAACCTCTTTTAATTGACCCGCAATTTTGAGCTGATGAGCAACAATACGAGTTAAATAATCAAATTCAACATTTAAGCGTTGGCCAGTTTCAAGTTGGCCCAAGGTGGTTTCTGCTAAAGTGTGTGGAATCAACATTAACTTAATGTCATCAGCATTTACCGTGTTGATGGTTAAACTCACGCCATCCAGGCAGATACTGCCTTTAGGTAAAAGGTACATATTAGCTGGCAAGGCAAAATCACCGATGGTCATTTCAACATAATCACCAATAGTGTTTTTGATTTTAAGACAGGCGGTAGTATCGATATGACCACTAACATAATGGCCGCCAAACCGAGCCGTAGCCGACATAGCCCTCTCAAGATTTACTCTATCCCCAGCTTTTAACTTACCCAAGTTTGTTAAAGCCAAGGTTTCAGGAGAAACATCAAAAATCAAGCGCTCGTTGGATTCAGGAACCAAGGTTAAACAGACTCCATTCACAGAAATACTCTCACCAATTGCTAACTCTCGATAAGCTGATTTTATTTCCAGGCGGTTCGCAACCAAGTCTTTACGGTTAACAAGGACCTCGCCAATAGCGTCTACAATTCCTGTGAACATAAACTCTCCTGCAAATCGATGCATGCTATCACATTATCGGCTTTTATTTGCCAGCTAATTTTCAGTTTATTTTTGAAAATTTCATCTCCTTCAAAGGCAGATATGGCTTCTTCACCTAAAACCTCGGGTGCAATATATAAATAAGTACGTTGAACAAGTTTATCGCGATGCATTGCAGAAAATAGTTTTCCACCGGCCTCTACCCAAATATCGTGATAGCCAAGCCCACCAAGATGATTAACGATAAAGGTCAAATCAAGCAAACCCTTATTAGCAGGCGCAGGGTGATAACTGCAATTTTTTTGGGGATTTTCAACCCTTAAATTCTCATCATAATAAATATGGCATTGAGCAGCTTTGCTAAACATTTTGGCATCAGCAGAAAGTAACAACCGGCTATCGAGAATTGCTAATATTTTTCCCTGCTCCTGCCCACTAACTCGAGCATTAAATAAAGGATCATCCGCCTTGATGGTTTTTTCTGTGGTTAAAATAACATCCGTTGAAGCTCTTTTTTGATGAGTAAATTCGGCGCAGGCCTGATTAGTTAAATAAACTCTCGAACCTTTTTCGCCAATTTTACCATCTAATGACTGGGCTAATTTAGCAGTAATCCAGGGTTTTTTTGTCTTAATCCAATAACAATAGCTTTCATAAAAATCATTAACCTCGGGCAGAGGAAAATGAACCACGTCTAGTCCATGATCTCTTAAAAGTTGGGGAGTGTTGTTCGCGGCAACAATAGGGTTCGGATCAGTGAAACCATAAACAACTTGTGCGACACCATATTGTACAATTCCCGTAACGCAAGGCGGCGTTTTTCCCCAGTGATTGCAAGGCTCCAGAGTTACGTATAAAACAAGATCCTCTAATCCGGCAGGAATTTGATCGAGCACTAATTGCTCAGCATGTGCAGTGCCAGCACCACGATGCCAGCCTTTTGCAATGATTTTACCCTTGTAAACTGCTACTGCGCCTACACTTGGATTGGGTGCACATTTACCTCTTCCGAGCCAAGCTTGTTCGAGAGCAGCCTGCATAAAGTATGTGTGCATAGTTAAATCACTTGTAAAAAATGCGAATATGATAACAAATTATTCAATTTATAAGTAGTCTATGTTTGCATTTTGTCGATTCAGGTCTAATATCGCAGGATCTGATATACTGATTGAGTTTTGCTAATCTTAAGGGAGTTTTGTGAGACAGGTTTTCTGTTTTATTCAACGATGTATTATTAAAACAATTTTCTGTTTTCTGATCGCCATTTTGCAATTGGTGCCACTTAATGCCTTCGCACTTTCACCCTATTCAACCAACGAACTTGAAGAATTGGAAAAGGAATTTATCCAGCTTGTTAATCAGTCAGACAGCGTTGAGCGCAATCCTTTGGTTAATCAATACATTAATCATTTAGGAAAAAGTCTGGCACGCTATGCTCAAATTCCACTTCCTTACTTCTTTATCGTAAAGTCCAATGAAATTAATGCCTTTGCTGGTCCTGGTGGCTATATTGGCATTAATACCCAATTGATTTTAGCTTCAGAAAATGAAAGTGAATTAGCAGCAGTTATGGCTCATGAAATAGCTCACGTTCGCCTGCATCATCTTTATAGTATGATTGAACATCAAAAACAGATGCGCATTCCCATGTTGGCTTCAATGTTAGCTTCTATTGCTTTGGGCGTATTAAATCCCACTTTAGGAACAGGAGCGCTTATGGCTTCAATGAGTGGTTTTTCTCAGGATAATATAAATTTCACTCGTTCAAAGGAAAAAGAAGCGGATAGAATTGGTATTGATATGCTAATTAAATCTGGATTAGATCCACGCGGAATGGCCGGTTTTTTCAAGAAAATGCAACAACATTCGCGCTATTATTATACTGCAAATATTCCGGCGATCTTAAGAACGCATCCTCTCGATGAAGACCGGATTGCTGAAGCGGAAAATCGATCTGAGCGCTTGGTTAAAAAATCCTACCCCGATAATTTAAATTATCACTTATTTAAAGAAGTCATTCGCGTTTCCGTTTTAACTAACAGCAAACAAATGTTCGACTATTATCAAAATCAATGTCATAAAAATAAAATAGATCTCCCCTGCCAGTATGGATATGCATTAGCCATGATTAACTCTAATCAATTTAGTCAGGCTGCAAGCTTATTAGAGCCTTTACTAAGACAAGATCATGATAATCTCTTTTATCAAATTGCTATGGCACAGACCGAAACAGGTACTAAGCTCTTTGCTGTAGCCTTGGAAAGATTGAACAGATTACACAAAATTTATCCCGAAAACTATGCCGCACTTATGGCATATGCTCAAGGTTTACTTGCTGCAGGCCAAGCACAAAATGCGGCTTCAGTTTTACTAAAGGGGTCAAGACAATTTAAACAGGATCTGCCCTTATGTGAAGAGCTGGCTCACGCAGAATCAGCTGCCAACCGTAAAAGTTACGCTTACTTTACCAAGGCGAAGTGTCAACTTTTGCAGGGAAGAAAGCGAGACTCAGTCAAACAGCTTAAGCAAGCAAAAATATTGGCAAAAAATGATCCCTATCTTATGGCAAGAATCGAAGCAATGATTGAAGAAGTAAAATTTTTATCGGAAAAATAATTTTCATTTAAGTCCAAATATAGACTTTATAATATTAATAGTCTATATTTAGACTAAATGGGAGAATATTAATGATTAAACCCAATGTCACTTCGGTTAACGGTACTCAGGTACAGATTGCTTTAAAAGCTGTTATAAATATCTTGGACAAATGGGAGTGCAGTGTTGAGGAAATGCAAATTTTACTTGGGTTAAAACGATCAACTCTTTTTAAATATAAAAGTTTCCCTGAAAATGCCTTAATAAGCAAAGATTTGACCGAGCGTTTATCCTACATTCTGAATATACATGCAGCCTTAAGAATTCTTTTTTCCAACCCCGATTCGACTTATGGCTGGGTTCGGAAACCAAATTCTGCACCTTTTTATAATGGAAAATCAGCAATGGATATCATGTTACAAGGTCGAGTGGTTGATCTCTGGGCAATTGCAAGTCGTTTAAATGCGGAACGTGGCGGCAAAACCTAATGACTTCACTTAATCTATTTAGCAAAATGGAGTTTGTTAAACAGCGTTGTTACCGTTTAATACCTTCAAAATTTCCCACAGTTTACCTCTTTGAAGATGTTGCCAACGAGGAAGATTTTGCAGCGCTTTATGCAATACAAGCGTTGACAAACCCGAGAATTCAAGACGAAATCGGTGAACTTTCTCTAGTTCCGGAGGGAGAACGACTTTTTGCAGCACCTGGCGCTGGGTATATTATGGCAGCTTTTACTCATGTCAATCCGAATGGCAGCCGTTTTTCAAATGGCGATTTTGGTGTTTATTACGCTTCTGAATCCTTAGACACTGCCATCGCTGAAACAATATATCATAGAGAATTATTTATGAGTTACACCAGAGAACCTGCCCAGGAAATTGATATGCGCACCTTGGTTGCTGAATTTAGCGCAAATCTTTACAACTTGCTCGAATTGGACAGGGAAAACCATGCCCTCTACTCTTCAAACTCCTACCGCTCAAGTCAATCCTTAGGCTCAGAATTGAAAGAAAGAAGTGAAGAGGGACTGGTTTATCAATCGATTCGTATTCCATCCCCCCCAAGTAAAAATTTTGCTATTTTCAAACCGAAATGCTTCCATCAATGTCGACAAGGTAGCCATTTTTCTTATGTGTGGACTGGGGAAAAAATAAATCATTTTTATAAAAAAAGCCTCGCTAAAGCGATAATGGATTGATTTGACCAATTTAAAAAATAATTGACATGTTTTAGGAAATTATATGACACAAGCTGATGATTACTACATTGAACATACTAAAAATTGGATTCGTTCTTTTATTATTGAACTAAACATTTGCCCTTTTGCTAAACGTGAAGTTGAGGGAAATACTTTAAAAATGCAAGTTTCAAAGGCTATTAAGATCGAACAAGCTTTGGAAGAATTGATATTTGAAATGACCTTATTGGATACGCAACCAGCAATAGAGACCACAATTTTGATCTTTCCTTTTCAATTTAAAGATTTCTATGATTATCTGGATTTCGTTGATCTAGCCGATTTATTGCTCTTCGAGCAAGGCTTTGAAGGAGTTTATCAGCTAGCCACTTTTCATCCCGATTATTGTTTTGCAGAGGTTAATGAGGATGCCACCTCAAACTACACTAATCGTTCGCCCTACCCCATGATCCATATTTTACGCGAAGCTTCTGTTGAAAAAGCAATCAGTTTTTACGGCGATACCGACAAGATTCCTGAGGCTAATATCAAAACCATGCATGAACTCGGCTTAGAGAAAATAAAAGCAATTTTAGCTGGCTGTCTACCAAAGGGGTTTAACACCTAATGAAAAGGTAGAGAGCATGAGGAAAATCCCTAGGAACCAGGGCTAGGCATTTCTTCCAAAGCATCTATTATATGGTCAACTTTTTCTGCACCGTCTGTTGTCCAGAAGAAGTCACGCAAGCCACTGAGTGTCGATTTAACTAAACCGTAGACAATTCCAAGGCCAAAAATTGAAGCAATAAACTTGGTAATAAGCAGGTCATTATCACGATGCTTTGCAAGTTCCGGCCGATGAATGTTAATTAATTTCAAACTTTGAGTTTTGAAATTTTCATAAGGTACTCTTGATTCGGTCCGGGTATCTATATACTGCTCCAATAAAGCATTTAAGCCTTTAGACAGCTGATCTGCAGCATTTTCAGCTCGTTGATATTTTTCAGTATATTCTAGTAATTCAGGTTCAGTGAGGTCTGTTGGAGGATTAGCTTTTTTTTGTTGATATTCAGCAACTTTAAGAGAAAGCGCAAATAAACTGGATTCGAACGATTGTATCTGTTCACAATGCTCGAATTCGGATTCGCTCATTGATTTTTCATAATCTAAGAATGAAGCTTTGAGTGCAAAAGAATCGTGGATTCGTTTATTTGTACTTATTTTCAATTTTTCAGCCTCTATTACAGGCGGCTTGATTTCATGTCCTTTTGTTTTAGCCTTATTTCTAGGAAAAATTGATAAATCATGATTTGGCTTCAATACTATTTTAGTTACCCACTCACTTCTAATAACAGTTTTAGTTTTAGGAGAAATTAAAGATTCCCTGTTTCTTGGAATTGGTTCTACAATTTCATTAGAAATGACACCCGTTGTTTTAATAGAAGTTATTTCAGAATCGTTCTTTTTTTTATCAAACTTTTTAGCGCCTGACTTTTTGGTCACTTCAGGTTCATTCGTATGAATCTTTTCATGCTTTTTCCTGCTTTGTAACATTTCAGACATATCCGCAACCCTATCTAATATCAATTGAAGAGTTGGGCTCTGAGTGGTTTCATAAGGCAGGGTCGCTGCTAAAAAAAGGGCAGTTGAATCATGCGATTGAATAATTTTATTTCGGTCGTTTGTAGATAAAACTATGGTTCGATATTCATCATAGTCTTTCTTTTGAGCTTTATATTCTTGAAGATAAGATTTGGTTTTCTCGTTTGGTAATAGATAATAATGCCCTTCTCTTACGTCAATCGCCAATTCAAAGGGCGAAATTAAACGATCCGTATTATGTTCTCTTATTAGACTGCTGTCTGTATAACTATAAAAATGAAAAGGAATTTCGAATTTGCGCAGTACTGATTCAACATCCGAATGAGAAATTTTGACTTTCTCATTTAGATAATTGCAATAATTTAAATAGCCGAAGGCATCCCAATAACTCCAATGCACAACCTTTTCCATGTCAAAACCAGAAAGGCTTTCAAAATATTCCAAATTAGCCAGATAGATAGGATTATCCTTTACGCTTTCTTTGAAGGTGTCAACTTCGAGATGCAAATTATTTTCATCTATAAAAAAATCATCCAGCTCCTCGGAATACAAATCGTGATAATTAAACTCTTTTGAAAGGGAAGGATCCTTAACATCAGAAATTCTTGAGGCTTGAAAGTCTTCAATCAAGCTCATAAAAGTGATTTGTTTTTCCTCTAAACTCTTCTTTTTACCTTCATATTCAAAGAGAGCTAAGCGATTTTCTTGATCTTTACATAATTGTTCAACAAACCAGCTTCTTAGAAAAATTCCGAGAATAATTGATTTTTCAACGAGATGATTGGGGTAGTCATCTTCTTCCTGCTTTGAAAGGATGAATTGGTTGAAGAGTTCCAAATCGTTTATATTTTTGAAATACTTCTTTAGATGAATCAGGTAGGGATTACTTTGTTCACATTCGAGCTCAGTGAATAGATCCTCGGGAAGGGAAATATCATTGGCTAGATAATATAAAGCTAAGGAATGAAAAAAGCAGTTATCGAGGATTCCCGAAACGTTAATCGAATCTTTGAAATTGTGAGCTAGCTTGTTTTCTTCCGGTTTAACAATTTTTTCTTGGTTTTCTGCGGGTTTCGAATTCATTTTCTCAAGCCGAAGATCTTCTTGTAAAATTTCCGTGCTAATCATATTTTCAGGTTCCCGCAGTAAATTATCTATTCTAACAAAATTAAAATTAATTGCATTAATTTAATACATTATTTACAAATATTTACGTATTTATTATAATTCAATTTTTGTAATTCAAAGTGAGTAGTAATTCAATCAATTTTACGATTGACTTTATTCGATAATGCACATATTATGATTTCAATGTTAATAATTTCTACAATTTTTTTAAAGGAAAATAAGCATGCCCAATCGAGAAAAAAAGCTGCTTATCATCAATATTTCTAGCTTCCTTCTCCGCTGAGCGGAGACTATTCTAAATATCAAAATATCCTAAACTTAATCGAATCAAAGAAAATAACCTTTGATTAAGACTATTTACTAATTTTAAGTGGTATGTCATGAACCAATCAATTACGCGCCTGTCTGCATGGGGAATATGGATAATTGCCTCTTTTTTTTACGCTTATCAATATATTTTAAGAGTTATGCCCAACATAATGCTAGATAATTTTATTCACCAATTTCATATTGATACTGTGGTTTTTGGTCAATTTTCTGGTATTTACTACCTTGGTTATTCGCTCATGCACTTACCAATCGGTATTATGTTAGACCGCTATGGGCCTAAAAGAGTGATGACGATCTGCATTCTGCTAACTGTTTTTGGACTTTTGCCAATCCTGTTTGCAGACCAATGGATTTATCCAATGATAGGTCGCGCTTTAATAGGAATGGGTTCTTCTGCTGCAATTCTTGGCACTTTTAAAATTATTCGCATGACCTTTAAAGAACAGCATTTCACGAGAATGCTTAGTTTTTCGGTCACTATTGGTTTGCTTGGCGCTATTTACGGTGGTGGACCCGTAAGTTATCTCTGCTCATCTTTAGGTTATAAAATGGTTATCCAGATTTTTATTATTATTGGTCTCTTATTAGCCGCCCTCACTTATATCATTGTTCCGGAAATGGAAAAAGAAGAGCAGAGCGCTTCAATTTCGGCTGACATTAGGCTCGTTATCACTAATCGTCAAATTATTGTTTTATGTATTTTAGCAGGGCTTATGGTCGGACCTTTGGAAGGATTTGCCGATGTATGGGGCTCTTCTTTTATTAAACAAGTTTACGGGTTTGATTCGACACTAGCCTCCTATTTACCTTCGATGATTTTTATCGGTATGTGCTTTGGTGCTCCAGCCCTCAGTTATCTAGCTGAAAAAACCAATAATTATTTCGGCGTAATCATCGGAGCCGGCTTTGTTATGATGCTTGTCTTTCTAGCATTAATTTCAAAGCATTTGACCGCGGAGACTATGGCTTTTAGCTTTATCTTAGTCGGTGTTTGTTGTGCCTATCAAATTCTAGCTATTTCTAAAACTCTGACCTATATGCCTGAGCGTGTTGCCGGTATTACTGCGGCGATAGCCAATATGATCATCATGAGTTTTGGATACGCCTTTCATACTTCAATAGGTTTCTTAATCAACACCTTTGGCGGCACCGGTGAAACCTCTGCTTTTATTTACGGCTTGAGCATAATTCCTATCACCTTAGCCATTGCCCTTATCGGCTTCTTTGCCTTTTATTGTAAGGAGCAAACCTTGGTCACGGCCTAAATGGACTATAATTTAAGCTAGAAATTTAAAGATTTAATCTCAAAGGAGATTCCATGAAAACCTCAGATGGCTTTGTATTTGATGAATCAGTACTAAGAAATTTGGGGGCTCGCACTTTAAAAACAATTAGAACCAGGGGCCTTCAGATGGAAGCAGAAATTGCTTCACGTTTAGATGAGCTTGAATTTCTGGTTGTCCAGGGATTTTCCAGTGAAGGCTATGCCAGAGCAAGAGTGGATGGAAACCATAAAATCCTGGAACTTGATTTAGATTCTTCCTATTCCGATTGGAATAAAGATAAAACAAAAACCTGTAATTTACTGGTTGAAGCAATAAACGATGCCATTTATAAGGTTGACCTCGCCATTGAAACAGAGATTTCCATAATTAAAGAAAAATATCTTGGTAAGAGTATGAAAAGATAAAGGATTAAAAGTTCTACATGCTCATATTGTAAGCATTTTGTTAAATTTGAGCTATAACTAGTGTAGTAGAATTGAACTAATCAAGGAAAATGCCATGAGAACAAATCTGCTATTGATTTTAGCAGTTACTTCAACGTGTTTTTCTGACACTTCGCCACCGCTTAAACAAGAACATTCATCTGTTAATAAAGATGAAAAAGCCGTTAGCGAAATTTTTTCCATGATTAGCCCACAAATTGCTTCCGTTAGAGCCCCAACCATTACTTTGGAGGAAGTCCAAAAAATGTTGCAGCAAAATGGCGGCGGGGGTGCCTTAAGCAACGCAGTTATTGAAAAAGTTTTGAAAACGATGAAATGTGCCAATGAATTTAAAATTCAACACAATAATATGTTAACTATTATTGATTATTCCCTGCCTTCAAATGAAAAACGTTTTTGGGTCTTTGATTTGAAAGATAAAAAACTTCTATTTAATACGTATGTGTCCCATGGAATAAAGTCGGGGGCTTTGTTATCCAAATGGTTTTCTAACAAAAACAATTCCAAATCAAGCTCAATTGGTGTCTTTAATACCGACAAAACCTACATGGGACGCCATGGCCTTTCTTTACAGTTAGATGGGCTCGAATCCGGATTTAACAGCAATGCATCCAGCCGTTCTGTTGTTATGCACGGTGCTTGGTATGTAGATGAGAGTTTTATTAATAAATACGGCAGAGCAGGCCGCAGTTGGGGCTGCCCTGCTCTTCCTGAAAATTTAACATCTGCGATAATTAATAGCATTAAGGGAGATACCTTGTTTGTAGTCTATTACCCTAGTGATTCCTGGTTTGTAAAATCTAAATTTTTAAATTGCGATAACCTTTCGCCAAATCGGTATAGTTTAAAGACTGAAGATGCGAAACCAGCTATCGAAGAGCTTGATAAAAGGGATAATGTGCTTTTCGCAAGAATTACCGCTAAAAAAGAAGAACCGATTGTCACCATGCCTGCCGATGATTATGAACGTTTATTTCACGTTAAACCGCCTTTAGAGCGTATGCTTCGCAGGCAAATCAATAATAAAGAGTACATTGCCTTATCTAATACTGAATTTGAGAATATTGTTGCATCGAACAATAAAGAATTTTTAAATTACATCTACTTTGTGGTTCCAGTAGTTAAAATGGTTCGTGGATATTATGAAACGCAAATGCATATCGTTGATTTGGGTAAAATAAAAGATCTAAAAATGAACATGGCTAATTCCAAAAGCTACTCCATCGATTTTGAAACAAAACCCTCTGTTCATTTGCGTACTACAAATCAATTTATACGTTGGCTGGGATTATAATAGCGCCTTCCCAAAGATGTTCTTTTTTGTTATGATTATGTTCCTTTTTTATCAAATTGGTTAATAAATGAAAAAGTTTAGTCGCGAAGCTTTATTAGCTCTAAATTCTACAAACTTGACAACCCTGCCAAGCAATGTGCAGATACCTACGGAATATTTAAAAAACTCTCGATATTCTTTGATGTTTAGAAATGGTTTTATCAATGATTGTAAGCCCAATGATCTAAAGAATTTTCGTAATGTGGATGAGGATCCTGATAGTCCAGGTGTTCCCTGTGCTTAAGTTGTATTCACAATGGTTTATTAGTAGGGTAAATTAATGGCTACAATTAAACAGTTTATCGATGCCCAAAATGGTAAAATGGCAATGCCTTCCTATAAGCAGGCTCTTGCTGAGCTTAGTTCAGGTTCAAAAAATGGACATTGGATTTGGTATATTTTGCCTCAAATACAAAGCTTGGGTCACAGTAAAAACGCTAAATTTTTTGGCATCAAAACTTTTGCAGAAGCCTGTGATTATCTGCAAAATAAAATCCTGTTCGATCGCTATTGTGAAATTACTAAAACGGTTTTAAGACAATTGCAAAAAGGTACGCCTTTACTAAAACTAATGGGTAGTTCGGTTGATACGAGTAAATTACTAGCAAGCCTGACCCTTTTTCGAACTGCAACCCGGTTTCTTCTATATCAGGGACACTTGAACCTGGGTTATGCAAAGCTTATTGAAGATTGTGATAAGATTTTTAATCTCGTTGGAAAAAAGGGTTATAGCCCTTGCAAAACAACGCTTACATTTTTAAAGCCTTATATAGAATATTTCAAAAAACCTACGCCCAAAAAAAGGTCATTTTTTAATATAAAACCTGTTGAAGAGGGAAAACAGCAAGAGCTTTCTTCACTAAGTTTTGAGTTAGCAAATTATATTGTTGAAAGAAACAAGGAATGGAGTTTTCATTATAATTTTTTAGGCATCATGTCATTAATGTATTGGCTGGTTGATTTGATTGGAGACAGCGATTATTTCAATAATAAATCCAAAGAAATAAAAATCAATGCGGCAACAATTTTGAAAGAAAACATAGATAATAAAGGCAATCCTTATCGCCCATTTCTACCCGCTGAAAAAGAAGCACTTCGTAATGACCGATTAGGCGATTTGGTGAATCTTTATGGGGGTATTGATGAAATTGAGAAAAATCTTCAAAACCATGAATCAGAACAAAGGTTAACGATTAAAAAATCCTAAGACAAACCCAAGGCAATATAGTCATTAGAATAGTCCGGTTCTTTCTGTTTTGGACTAAATAAGCGGTAAATATTTGGCTCCGGTTTTTTAAACTGTTTCTTCTGTTCTTTTTCATAGGAATCCCAAATTTTGTAGGCAAGATAAGTCACCATTATCAAAGTAGCTAAAGGCCAGGAAAAAGAGGCAACAACCATAATAGATGTGGTAAAAACTGCATTAAAAATTAAAGTTTTTATAAATTCATTTTGAGCTTCCAAACTTTTTTCATTTAACTCATGAAGAACAGCATTGTGATACCCAGGACCCGAAAATTCTTTATTTAATAATTCCCGTTTTCCAGCAATAGTTGCTTGTTTATAAAATTTATATTCTTCAGAACTATTATAAAGAGCATTACCGAGCATATTTAATGCAGCTATACCTAGAAAAAATAGAGGTCCCGTCCAAATTAAGGTTGCTGCAAAGGCAAAAATGAATATCAAAGCAGCGGCAATATTGAATAGATAATAGTGACATTGTGCTTCCCAATCATCATTTATAAGCTCAATTTGTCGAATAATCATTGCCGATTCCAGGGTCGATTTTGATTGATTTCTTTGTAAAATTAATTCATTAATCCGTTGATCATATTGCAATTTTTCGTAAGCCCATTTCGCAGAAAAAAGTACAAAATCCAAGGTGAAACAAGCTAAATTCAGATAAGAAATTATTCCTATAGAAATGCCTAAAACCTGATAGTAATTTGATAAAAAATTAACTACCGACCAAGCGACATCATTGGTAACTATATAAGAACGTTTTTCCAATTCCTGTACCAGTATTTTCTTAGCAGATAACTCCTGGTTTAATAGTGCTTTGTAAATATGTTTTATTGCCATTATCAAATTAATAAGAAGCCTAAACAAATTGAAAGAAAAACTGGTGATTTTCAAGATTTCTTTAGGTAATTCGATAATCTCTAAAAATCTTTCCGGACTACAGTAAAGACCTAAATAACCATTTATTTTTCTAAATAAATGGGATGATGAACACTGCAAACAATATAGCGTTAAATATTTTGCAAAGGAGCGGCTGTAATTCCAATAACTACGATTGGTAAGTAAACTTGATATCGTGGATCTGAATCTGGAGGAACTTTTGAGTAAATAAATAAATTCTTTAAAATTATTTTTCATTTTATAAAGTAAAAATGATCTGAAATCTTGAAACTTAAATGAATTATAATCTGCAAAATCTAATTCAATTTTTTGTTTTTTTTCCAATAATATTTTTAATTCATCTGCTACAAAATCACATTGAAAATAGAGGATTAATTGATTACAAAGCCAGTTTAAATAAAGTACAACCTCAGAATCTTTCTTTAAATTTTTTTTATTTAAATCCACTAACCGATAGACTGAAGAAAACTCCGAGCTAAGTTGATTTAAATTAAAATGCTTGTCTTTAAATGATAATTTTTGACTGCTGTTAAAGGATTTATTAAAAAATCCATGCTTATAAAAACCAATTTTAGACATAGCAAGCTTAGCAACTGCTCAAAAGGTCTGGCGTTAAGGCAGCCTGAGTCGCGGTTTCTTCTGTAATTGATCCATTTTCGACCAATTTTAAAAGGTATTGATCCAAGGTATGCATGCCTGATCGTTGGCCAGTCTGCAAAGCAGAATAAATTTGCGCTATTTTATTTTCGCGAATTAAATTTTTAATTGCCGGGTTAGCTATGAGTATTTCAAAAGCTGCAACTCGTCCGCCTCCTTTTTTTTCTAACAAGGTTTGAGCAATAATGGCTTGTAGAGATTGACTTAAGATTGAACGGATTAAGTTTTTTTCCTCACCAGGAAATGCATCAACCAGTCGATTTACAGTACTCGCAGCTGAATTGGTATGCAGGGTAGCAAAGACTAAATGCCCGGTTTCTGCAGCGGTTAACGCAAGCCGGATTGTTTCAAGACAGCGTAATTCCCCCAATAAAATGATATCTGGATCCTCGCGTAAGACAGAGTGCAAGGCTGCTTTAAAACTACGCGTATCCCTATGAATTTCACGCTGATGAATCAGACAATGGGAGCTTTGGTGAATAAATTCAATCGGATCTTCGATAGTAACAATATGTTTTGAATGATTTTTTGAAATGTAATCGATAAGCGCTGCAAGCGTGGTGCTTTTTCCTGAACCCGTAGGACCGGTTATCAAAACAAGCCCTTTCGAATAAGCGGCAATTTCTTTAAACACAGGTGGCAGCTGTAATTCTTCCAGAGTTGGAACTCGATTGGGAATAATACGAAACACTGCAGAAATCCCACGCGCCTGCTTAAAGACATTAACTCTTAATCTGCAAAGATTTTCGAGATAAATGGCAAAGTCCAGTTCCATAAATTCGTTAAAGATTTTTTGCTGTTCAGAATTCATTAGCTTTATGAGCAGAGGTCTTAATTCATCTTCTTGCAAAATAGCGAAATCAAGTTTCTGTAAATATCCATTGACACGAATAATCGGGGGTAAACCTGTAGAAAGATGCAAGTCGGAGGCTTTAAATTCAATTGCCTGACTTATCAGTTGCGCTAAGAACATAACGGGCCTGAATTTGCATTAGTAGGATTTTGATCTTGCATAAAATAAGGAATTAATTTGAAAACAAACATCCCACCGGTTAATAAAAAACCACTAAAAAGCATTAAATTACGTTTGGTAAATAATGAATTTTCCGACTGAGAACCCACTTTGCCCCATTTATAGGCTTCCGTGAAAAGACGAGAATCTGGCTTTATTTGCTGAAATTGTCTTACAACCTCATGCCACTGTATAAGATGATTGGTTGCATAATTTTTTGCCTCTTCTTTTTTTAATAAGGAGATTCTCCTTTGTGGCGAATTGCTAAGAAATTCTTGGCATTCCTTATACAATTCGTCTATATCTTCGGCCAAATACAGAGAGCGTGTAGATCCATTTTTTCTTAAAATTGTTTGAGCATAAAGAGGAATTTTTTCATCAAGAACCATACTTGTGTTATTTCGAATGTCTTTTATTAAGGTCAAAATCCGGAAAGAAATTTCGTAGCTATCATGTTGACATTGCTGTTGGGTCACTGTAGCGGGGAGCGATTTAACTAAGAAATTATCAAGAGTTTGTTCTGCTATTATTCTAAGCTGTTCTAACTGTTTTTTGATACGCACTGTATCCTGTAAATTATTTTCATTCAGCAACCAACTGGCATAGCTGCGAAAGAATTCTTGTTCAATATAAAATTTGATCTGGTTAAAAATTAGAGGAAATAAATTGGAATTATTGATCTGAATTAATAAGGTTTTTTGAAGAGCTAATAATTCAATAACCTCATCATAAATTAAAGAAGCATTCAAGCGGGCATCTGAAACTACTCCACGAGCTGCAAATTTGTCATATTTATTAATTTGGATATAAATCAGTTCACTTAAAAATTCAAAAAGTTCAGCATTCTTGCTCATATCCATTCCAGTTACATTAATTAATTTACCATTCGGTAAAAGATTCTCTTCTAAAATTGAAATTAATACAATAAGACCAATGGAAAATCTAAGAAGCAAATCTGTTTCTATTTTTTAAAATTAAATTTGTTCAAAGTAAGCAATTCTGTGTTGGTATCCTCATCCTCACTTTCTGGAGACCAAAAGCGAAGATAGCCCTTAACTTGTCGGCTTACCTGATCTACGGTAGGCAAAGGCTTTTTTCGATATCCACTCTCTGAATTTATTTTGATTGAATTTTCCTCATCGGAAAGTTCGTCGTCAGGTTTTCCAAATCCCAACATTTGTTTAAGTTGAATTCGTGAACGATGCGAGATATTTCGCCAAATAAAATTGGCTGCTAACATGCCAACCCCAATCACTGTAAAGGTTGCAAGTGCAACTGGGGCAGTTCCAGGGATTAGCAATGCGAATACAATAGTCATCATCATCGAAATAATTAAAACAGCATTGAACACATTATTCATCGCAGCCTGCAGGTGATGCATTCGTTCAATGGAATCCGGCCATGACTTGAATGCCTTATAGCTATGGAAAAGAAACATTCCAAATTGCTGAGAAAATCCAATTATCATGGAGGCCAAGAGAACCCAGGGCCCCGCTAAAAAGGTGGTATGCATAGCTGATGCGATAATACCGCCAAAAGTAGAAGTATTGTTCAGTAAAGCACTTGATAAACTGGCAAATAAAGGTAAAACCTTGTCTAAGCCATGTTGCTTGCTTTGATAAAGGTTATAGGCTTGCAAAAGGACTAAGACCAATAAGGTAAGTGAGAAAATCGTTTTTAAAACCAGACCCCAGGGAGATGTGTTGAAGGAACGCAAACGTAAAGCGTTTGACCTGACAAATAGTAGAACCGATTGAAAGGTATCTTTAACATTTAATAAAAATGACCTAAAACGCACAACGAACATGTAAATCCACCCTCTTTTGGCTAACTTACTAATTATCCTCGAAAAAAGTGATGAAGCCTAGAAAGAATTTGGCCATGAAAGTAAATTTTTTAGCACAATTTGAACTAAATGGATAGATGAACTTTTAAAAAACAGCCTATTTTCAGTAATTTGTTAGTTTAATTTAGGCCCAACAAGCTAAGTCTTAAATGTAAAACGATTAGATTAAGTTCGATTTTTATACATATCAATGTAATCTAAAAAAATTCTTTAAAAGCTATTAAGGGCGTGAAGAGCGCGGATTCGAAATTAATTTAAATTGAATGATTGACTTTAAATTGAGCCTTACACAGTCGCCTTTAGGTCAACCAAAAACAAGATTTGTTCGGTTAAAGTATTGTCTATTCGAGGTTGTTTTAGCTAGTCATAACTTGTTAGAACAAAGGGAGGTTCAAAATTTATCTGAATTCAATTCATCAAGAATTTGATAGCCTCATTTTTAAAGTGAGGCTGAATAAATATCAAGTTTTAGCTGTGTTTAGCGTCGAAAATGAGCATAAGTTATTAAGGCTTCGGCAGATTTTTCCGGCTTGACAATATCATAAGCGTTTTGAATAGCTTCAATCTTATCAAAGGGGTTCTGAAGATTATTTTTTCCATCAATCCACCCAAGGTCTACCAAAACACTACGAGTTCGTTCTCCGCCGTCTTTTAAGGCATGTCGCAAAATACGTTCCAAATTGGCTGTAGCAGGATTAATTTTAGATTTCATAAAAAATGACCCAAAAAAGGCTGAAAAGGTTTCTTCTGTCCAACGTTCTTTATAGGCTTTAGTAAAATCAAGCATCAAACTGGCTTCATCATAACCATATCCCCCACTCTCTTTAATCATTGCATTCAGAATTTCAAAAGGACTATCTGCTGGGCTACTGTCATCCTTGATTAACTCGGGATATTTGCTTAAGTTTGCGGTTTTTTCTAGAGTGCACTGAGTTTGTGGTGGGTCAAATTTTAGGGGATCGATAGCTTCTATCAATTGGATATTGGCAAACTTATCAAGACCCTTTTCAAGATATCCATGCTTTCCACAAAAACCAATTGTCAGTGTATCCCCTTTAAAATAAACCAAAACATTGGTTCCTCGGCGCGCCTCAACCATTTTTTTATCTTCAGCGGTTGGGGATTTATCTCTATATTGAAGGTGAAACCCGGGGGAAGGAGGCTCAATGATATAATGGTTGCCAAGATCGTGCGGTCCCTGACATTGGGAAGCAATTAGTTTAACCGTTTCATCACAGGGTATGACTGATCCCTTGCCTTTAGTGATCCGCCTTAGGTCATTTTCAACTTCTATATTCGGATTTTGATGCAAATATTCAGTTAAATTGATTTCTTCAAAGCAGTTTTTACGATGGAAATCATCAATAATTTTAGAGATATTGGCTTCGTCCGAATTGTTTAGCTCACTTTTGCCTTTGAGTAATTCAGCTAATCCATTGATTTTTCCAATACCAATAATTTTATCTTTTCCTTTTACCTCCGAAGGAAAATAAGAAAGTTGCCAGAGCTTAAGTCCATTATCGAATCTAAGGCTATAGTGATTATCCGCCAAAATATTTTTACCGAAATTTATTTTGCAGGGTATATAGGGCTTATGAATCACCAAGGCTTTAACATCCCTAGAATCTTGATAGAAATAAATGCCATGATTCCAATGTTGGCGTTGTGACATGGTCATTAGATTGAATTGTTGCTCTGGAGTAAATTGATTTAATTTTGGTAAAAGTTCATTAAGTATTTGCGAATGCTCAGCTGCAACATAATGATTTAAAACCTTGTCCTCCTCATAGCGATAGCAAGACCATTTTTCACCATTTTTAACAAAGATAACTTTATTGTGGTCAAGTTCCACCTCGTTTTCAATTTGAGCTAAATCATCGCCGATCACGGTGACTACTTTGAAATCGAGGATTGGTGTAGGGGTATCAGCAACAAAAGTGTAATCGTAAAGTTTATTATAGGCCATTTTTTTGGCAATCATTTTTTCAAGTTCATTGGCCATCTTTGAAGTAGGATGCACTTCATCCCAAAATAGATAGCCGCCGCCATGTTTTGGATTTTCCTTAAATTCGTCTGAATCTTTAAAATAATGGGTTAATTTGTCTTTATCAAAACCATATTTTTCAGGATTATCATAAACTTCATTAAACATCGAATGGATATCGTGAAAATTTAATTGCAGTTTTTTATTGTCTTTGTTTTTTACTTTCAGGTTCTCATAAGCTTCTTTTAACTTTGTATTGTAATTTTGGGTTAATTCGGTGCCTATATTTCCCCAATTATTATTTTGGAATCGAGGAGTTAAACCGAGATTGGGCAAATTAGTTAGAGAAAAGATTGAATAACCTGCATTAATTAACGCTTGGATATGCTCCATTTGAGCAGTTACAGCTTTTTTAATCACCTCATTTTTTTCTTCCTCGGAAAGCGCAGAGGGATCATTTACGGTAATAAGGTCATTAGCACCAATAAATAGGGTATTTAAGGTGTGATCTTTTTCATCCTGGTTTACGCATTTTGCCTCTTCTTCAGCTAAAAAAAGTATTCTTTGCTTTTCAAGAGTATCGACAATTTTGCGTGTCGCGTTCCTGGCGATGTTCCAAGTAAATACTCCAGACCAATCAGAGGCTGTAGCACCACCTTCACAATAGGTGTTAAAAGCTTCTTGACCATAGTAGCGAACATGAGCATTGTCATCTAAATTAAAGGATTTGTGAAAAGCATCCTTTGCCTCTTCATTAGTTAAAAGAAGCTGCATGATATTTTCAGGCGTGTATCCTTGGGCTTCCAGATTTTTTATATAAGTACTTTCTGATAAAACTGCTGTCCAATGGTCCAGCCAGGTATATTGATTTGAAAAACGTCCAAAAGGAGAAGAGCCTTCCAAGCCGGAAAGTTTGGCTAAAGGAATTATCCCGAAGAGAAGGCGTTTATACATTTTGCCGCGATCAGAGAGGCTATCCCCAGTAGAAATTACCCGATTAATAATATAAACCGACATGCTGAACCTTACTTAAGAACACTATATTTAAATTATAAGTGAGGATCATTAAGGTAATATTAGGGCAGGTAAAATTTCTACCACTTGGGCAACCCAGAGGTTATTATCTGTTCTTATTAATGTATTTCGGCGCCCATAAATTGTTTCATTGATTTTACAAAATATCAGATTGGCAAGCATTTTGTTGCACTTGGTTGAAAAATAGCTGCGGTTTAAAGAAGCAGTTTTTATTTGATGGATTTCGAGCAACTTGCCAAAGGGTATATTGGTATTTTTGACATCATTTTTTAAATTGATTGGTAATTCCTTAAAATTCATGGTGATGAAGGCCAATTCCGCAACAGCGCTTTCTTCAGGGGAAGGGTCTATATTGGCTTTTGTTTTTGAATTATTCAAGACCATTAGAATTATTCTTGAATAATGCTTTTTACCTTGCTTTGTATAAATCGTTTTTATAAAGGCCTTTCGCTGGTAATAATGCTCGATTCCAATGGTCATTTTTGGTTGGGTGAGTAAATAATTATAAGGAATGGGCAACTCTTTTTGACTTAAGGGTCTAAGTTTATCGAGTTTAACTATAGAATTCATTTGCTGCTCAATGTTTTGAGCAATAGCGCAATTCGATAACATCAAACAAAGGAGAATTAAGTTTTTAATCATTTAGGTTTTGGATCTTGGAAATCATTAATGTTATCAACTTCTTTTTAATTAGGCTCTTATGTTATTCTATTTAGATGCTAATTGCTGGAATATATCATGCGGTTTCTGGTTCACTTGCTGCTTAGTGCTATCTTTATGAGTATTTGCACTATGAGTTATGCAAAAATAAATTGCCCTAAAACAGATCCTTCCTGCAATTTTATTCCCTTTTGTGACCGGCAAAAATGCTGTAACGAAATGGGTGGAATTAGTTATTGTGATTCTTCAGCTGGACGTTATGTTTGCAATAATGGTTATTATTCAGCTTGTTATTGTACCCGCCATGCGGTGATGGATCTGCAGAAAATTGAGGGTTGTTGTTTATGGCAAGGCGGCGTGATGACCACTTCGGTGGGGGGGCATGTCCTTTGTAATAATGGTGGAATTTCTGAAATTTGTAGCCAACCGGCTGTGCCGGCTGTTTCTAGTTGGTGATATTTCAACTGTCATTAACGCTAAGGGAATGACAGTTATTCATTTATCCTTGCCCGGAAAATTTCGATTTATTTAATTGCTCAAGTTCTTGTTCCAGCGTTTCTTGCTTATAGATCCCTTTCAACATGAATTTTAAGCTTTCGTTAGAAAACAAGGCAGCATTAATGCCAGGCCTGGATTTTTCCCACAGACCTTTTTTACCATTTACTCCGTTAATAAGCTCTTCTAAACTTTGCAGTGTTTGAAATGAAAGAGGTAGTGCAGGTAATAATTTATTTAATCTGGCAACTAAACCTTGTACTCGTTCCTCTGCAAAAAATGTTTTTATTTGTTTAAAATGGAATTCTGAATTAATTTTAATATCTTCTGAGGCAGCTTTCAAAAGAACATACTTCAAAAGCAGAGCACTAGTTTTTTTGTCTAAAGTATTAACAATTTCGATGTTAGCTTCGATACCTACAGCAGTTAATAAACAGCTATCAAATACCCTTTGCTCATTTTCTGTAAAGGTAATCAGAAATTCTTGCTCGGAATAACAAGCTGGGAGTGCATCTATAAATGCTGAAAAAGGGCTTGATTTCAAATCTAGTTTGGCATGATAGACGCATTCAAAGGCTTCAAAATGGGCTTTTGTATATAAATTCGACTCCTCAGGAATTTTTAACCAACATTCTACTGCTAAATCAAAAAGTCCCTTTTCAGCCAAGGCATAACCAATTCTGAACCATTCGGTCTCAAGGTCGCTGATTGACTCCGGATGAACTGTAAAAATTTCATTTTCCCTAAAATTTTTGATTTTTTCCATGTGCTTTAACAAAGTGTTAGTACAACTAATAATCTCGTCTAGAGCTGAGTCAGGATTATAAATTAGGTCATTAAAATTTTGTTTTTCGGTAGTATATTGATGATAAATATACATACGATTGATTTCTTTAAGGCGATTTAGATTTTGATTGCGACGGCTAATTAAGTCATCAGGATTTTTTAAAGCAACATATTTATAAGAACCCGGATTATCGAAGATTTTTTTATAATTTTCCATATGCTCAATAAAAATGGGAGTTTCAGTGTCATAAGCTTTTATAATATTTTCAATTCTCGAAAGCATAAAGTTCATCTTTTTTTGATCATTATTTTTAACAGCCTTTATGGCCTCATTTTCACCGGACAATCCCCCCAATTTATAATAGGTAAAATTAATATCTTTTTCATCGTAGGAGATAAAAGATAGGTCGCTGTAGGCTTTTATAACTAATTTCTGAATTTCCTCTTCATTAAGCATGGCAACACTCCCACAAGAGCAATCCATTGGAACAGGGTCAATCAAATTATAGTTCAGAATTTAATCATTAGCCTTTAGAATATTAGGTAAATGAGCGAGTTTTGAATCAGGATAAACCTGCTTGACACCTCTATAGAAAGTACCTTGAGCATTTAAAACTGCAAAAAGAAAACCGGGCTTTCCATCTAGAAAACCTCTTTGTATGAAATAACAGCGAAAAAACATCCAAAGCGTACCAAATAAGGTCTTTGTAAAGCTGCTGGTTTTATTTTTTTGAATTTTAATCTTCGCACTATAGGACGAATAGCGATTAATCTTGTGCAATGCATGACTCACATCCTGAAAAGAATGGTGCATTATAAATTTCTTGATTTTTGAAACCCTGGCACTCTCAGGAAGCAATATTTTTTCATGAACAATGTCATTGCTATATCTTGCCCCTTGCCGTTTAAAAAGGCGAATATGACGTTTGGGACTCGAAGAAAAGCGCAACGGAAGATCATAAAAATACATACGAATAGGTATTCGATAGGCATCAGCACTGTCGGATGTCATTGCTTTTTTAATATCAGCCTGCAATTGTAAATCGACCGACTCATCCGCATCCAGATTTAAGATCCATTCTTTGGTTGTTAACGCTAAGGCTCTTTGTTTCTGCACGCCATAGCCCTGCCAATCGGTACTATAGACCTTATCCGTATATTCTTTGGCAATCGCTAGGGTATTGTCTTCGCTGCCTGAGTCCAGAACAATGAGCTCATCCGCCCATTTTACTGATTCGAGACAACGTCTAATATTAGCTTCTTCATTTTTCGCGATGATGATGACCGATAGCATTGATGAACCAATTAGATAAAAGCGACTATTTTAACTGAGTTAAGAAGATAAATGAAATAAGAAAAAATCGGGCTCTTTTTAGAAGAGCCCTGTGGATTAGTAAACACCTTCTCTATGATCATGACTGTCAAAATGGAGTTTGCCGTCTTTAACTTTCAACGTAACATGACCTCCATTAGCTAATTTTCCAAAAAGTAGCTCGTCTGCTAAAGGTTTTTTAACATTTTCCTGAATTAATCTAGCCATTGGCCTAGCACCCATGGCTTTATCATAGCCATGTTCTACAAGCCAATCACGGGCTGCTTTGTCTACTTTAAAAGTAACCCCTTTATTGGATAATTGTTCATCAAGTTCCATAATAAATTTATCAACCACCAATCCAATTGTCAGAGAGTCTAAAGGCGCAAAATTAATGATTGCATCCAATCTATTTCTAAATTCGGGAGTGAATTGGCGTTTAATTACCTCTAAGCCGTCATTTGAATTATCCTGAAGTGAGAAACCAATTGAGTTACGGGTGATTTCGCTTGCGCCAGCATTTGAGGTCATCACCATAATGACATGACGGAAATCTGCCTGTCTGCCATTGGTATCAGTAAGAGTACCATGATCCATTATTTGTAAAAGAAGATTAAAGACATCAGGATGTGCTTTTTCAATTTCGTCGAGCAACAACACGGAGTGCGGATTTTTGGTTACTGCCTCAGTCAATAAGCCACCTTGATCATAGCCGACATACCCGGGAGGTGCACCAATCAAGCGGGAAACAGTATGTTTTTCCATGTATTCAGACATGTCAAAACGCAATAATTCAATGCCTAAAACATTGGCTAACTGTCTTGTAACTTCAGTTTTTCCCACACCTGTAGGTCCGGCAAACAAGAAGCACCCTACCGGTTTTTGAGGTTCACGCAAGCCTGAACGAGCTAATTTTATTGCTGACGCTAATGCAGATATCGCAAAGTCTTGACCATAGACAAGAAGTTTTAAGTCTCTTTCCAGATTTCTTAAAGTATCTTTATCGCGTGCAGATACTTTTTTAACCGGAACTCTGGCAATTTTGGCAACAACTGATTCGATTTCAGTTACCGAAATTATTTTTTTACGTTTTGTTGCGGTTAAAAGATTTTGATAAGCGCCAGCCTCGTCGACCACATCAATAGCCTTATCAGGTAAGAATCGATCATTAATATATTTAGCTGATAACTCTGCTGCGGCTTTTAAGGCTGGAATGGAAAATTTAACATTATGATGATCTTCAAGCCGACCCTTTAAGCCTTTAAGAATTTCAAAGGTTTCATCAATACTGGGTTCAGTAATATCAATTTTTTGAAAACGTCTTGCTAGAGCTCGATCCTTTTCAAAAATTCCACGGTATTCTTGGTAGGTTGTGGAGCCGATGCATTTTAGTTCGCCGTTTGCGAGTAAAGGTTTAATTAAATTTGATGCATCCATCACACCGCCGGAGGCAGCTCCTGCACCGATAATTGTATGGATTTCGTCAATAAAGAGGACCGCCCCATCTTGTTGACCGAGTTGTTTTAATACCGCTTTTAAACGTTTTTCAAAATCACCGCGGTATTTAGTTCCGGCAAGCAAGGCACCTAAATCAAGTGAGTAAACTACGCAATTATTTATGGCTTCTGGCACTTCGCCATCTACGATTCTACGGGCTAAGCCTTCCGCAATGGCAGTTTTACCAACGCCTGCTTCACCTACTAATAGAGGATTATTTTTTCGGCGGCGGCATAAAACCTGGATAGTGCGTTGAATTTCTTCATGTCGTCCAATTAAAGGATCGATTTTTCCGAGTCGTGCTCGTTTATTAAGGTTCTGGCAATAACTTTCAAGGGGAGATTCACTATCTCCCATAGCGTCTTCATCCATAGAGGAGTTCATACCCTCGTGCATATCATTATTATGATATTTGGAGACGCCATGAGAAATGTAATTGATAACATCAAGTCTGGTAATGTTTTCACGGCGCAGAAAATATACGGCTTGACTTTCTTGCTCGCTAAAAATAGCGGCCAGTACATTGGCGCCGGTTACTTCTGTTTTACCTGCGGATTGAACATGAAATACTGCCCTTTGTAACACACGCTGGAACCCAAGAGTTGGTTGGGTTTCTCGGTCTAATTCATCCTCTGGAATCCGTGGGGTGGTTTCATCAATAAATTCTAGTAAATCACGTCTTAAAGAATCAATATTGGCATCGCAAGCCTGTAAAACATTTCCTGCAGCAGGATTGTCGAGTAGGGATAATAGTAAATGTTCAACGGTCATAAATTCATGACGTTTCTCTTTAGCTTCCTTAAAGGCCAGATTTAAGGTGAATTCAAGTTCTTTGTTTAACATTTTGTCGCTCCTCTCTCCAGCCACACCACCTGATCATTCGGGTTCCATCGTACATAGCAGCGGGTGTTGATTGCTTCTTGCATAATCGTTAACAAGAGCCACCTTAGTTTCAGCGATATCTCTTGTGAACACACCGCATATACCCTTTCCCAATACATGAACCTGTAACATCACCTGCGTTGCTAATTCCTCATTAAAGTGAAAGAAATACTTAAGTACATCAATCACAAACTCCATCGGGGTATAGTCATCATTGATCAATATCACCTTGTATTTTTTAGGTTTCTTAAGCGCGGGTAGAGTCTCAGACTCCTCGGTTCTACGCTCAATTATTTCCTCTAATGACCACCGACTCATAACATACACCCTTTATTAATTTTATAGACTTTCGTAGCGCATTTGGCCAGTAAAAACATGATTTAATTATTTAAAAAATTAAACCTTGACGTAATCGACAACATCTTGATTACTTAGCATTCACTTTAGCCGTATTTTATGGATTCAAAAAAAACTTTAGGTCTAATTAAATAAAGTTTAGTTTGAAGAGCTAAATATCTTCCTCAAAGAGGAAGAATGTATCTCTTTAATCACTTTTATCCTACAAAAAGTCTATCAAAGTTAAACCGCCCTGAAACCTTGGTCTAAACCGTTCTCAAGGCAGAATCCCTGTCAAATTTAGGGTAACTAAATTTGATTCAAGTCAGAAGTGTTACATATGTTTGATTATTGCTTTTCCAAAATCTGATGAACTAAGGCAAGTCGCTCCATCCATCAAACGCTCAAAATCATAGGTTACTGTTTTAGCCTGAATAGCACCTTCCATACCTTTAATTATATAATTAGCCGCTTCTGACCAACCTAAATAGCGAAGCATCATTTCCGCCGAAAGAATCAATGATCCTGGGTTTACCTTATTTTGACCAGCGTATTTAGGTGCAGTGCCGTGTGTAGCTTCGAATACTGCAACTTCATCGCCAATATTAGCTCCAGGAGCAATACCAATGCCACCGACCTGAGCGGCGAGTGCATCAGAAATATAGTCTCCATTAAGATTTAAGGTTGCAATAACACTATATTCTTCAGGCCTTAATAAAATCTGTTGTAAAAACGCATCTGCTATTACGTCATTAATGATAATGGGTTTTCCAGTAACTGGATTATTAATTTGCATCCAGGGACCGCCCTGAAAAGGCTTAGCGCCAAACTCTTCACGCGCAATCTCATAACCCCATTCTTTGAAAGCTCCTTCAGTAAATTTCATGATATTACCCTTGTGAACAAAGGTTACAGAGCTTCTGTGATTATCAATTGCATATTGAATGGCGGCTTTAACAAGGCGGAAAGTTCCTTCTTTTGATACTGGCTTTATTCCAATCCCGCAATCATCAGGAAAGCGAATTTTTTGAACACCCATTTCAGATTGGAGAAAATGAATAACTTTTTTTGCCTCAGGGGTATCGGCCTGCCATTCTATGCCAGCATAAATGTCTTCGGAATTTTCACGAAAAATGACCATGTTCGTTTTCCAAGGTTCTTTGACTGGGCTTGGCGAACCTGTGAAATAACGCACCGGACGTATGCAGGTGTAAAGATCTAATTTTTGACGAATAGCGACATTGAGTGAGCGAATACCCCCTCCAACAGGCGTTGTTAAAGGTCCTTTTATAGCAACCACAAATTCGCGTAGGGCTTCGAGAGTTTCTTCAGGTAACCAACTATCTCCCCCATAAACTTTGGTAGCTTTTTCACCAGCGTAAACTTCCATCCAGGAAATCTTTCTTTCATTACCATAGGCTTTGGCAACTGCTGCATCAACAACTTCACGCATTGGAGGTGTGACATCCACCCCAATTCCATCACCTTCAATAAAGGGAATAATTGGGTAATCAGGTACCTTGAGAGTTAAATCAGCGGTTTTAGTGATCGCTTGGCCCTGTGCCGGTACGTGGATTTTTTCGAAGGTCATGACAACTCCAACTTGTTAAAGTCGGTAATAATAGCATGCTAAAACCCTTTGTCCCAAATGCGTTTAACTGCATAATGTTCTTTTTTTTAATCTTAATGAAAATCAGGTCATGAGCGATATTTTATTATTTAATAAACCCTTTGGTATTGTGAGCCAATTTACAGGTGACCTGCGTGAAGAAACGCTTGCTCCCTTTATCGATTTACCCGAATTCTATGTCGCTGGACGCCTCGATAAAAATAGTGAAGGACTATTATTATTAACCAATGATGGGAAATTGCAGCATCGGTTAAGTCATCCTGATTTCAATAAGAAGAAATATTATTGGGTGCAAGTTGAAGGTATACCTGATGATAGAGATTTAATACCTTTGCGAAGCGGTATAATTATTCAAGGAATTAAGTATTTACCTGCTGAAGTTAAGATTATTTCTGAACCGTTTATTTGGCCTCGAGTACCACCGGTACGTTTTCGTAAAACAATACCCACGAGCTGGCTGGAAATAATATTAAGAGAGGGAAAAAATCATCAGGTCCGCAAAATGACGGCATCAATTGGTTTCCCAACTTTAAGATTAGTGCGCCATCGCATTGCAGAATGGTCTATAGGTGAACTGAAACCAGGAGAATATGCCTTAATGAAAACATCCTAGCAATAGATTCTAACTGCGATATGCTGCCTTTGGAGCTAAACTTTCATCAGCCAGCAATCGAACCCAAGGCCAAAGCAGGATGGAGATAAGGGTTGATCCTAAAGGCATAATAAAGCCGTAATAATAGCCGAGTGATGCATCAATTATTAGAATGAGCGATTGATAAAGTAGACAGAAAAATCCGATTAAAGCCATCTGTTGACCCATTGAAAAAAGCCGAAAACGTCTAGCTTTAGAGGACGCGATCCAGACAACTATAGCCAACGCAAACACGTGCTCACCTAGAACTGTTGAAAGTAAAACATCAAGCGCCATACCAATAAAAATCAATAAAGCCAAATTAAAATTTTCTGCCAGGAAAAACTGTGTATAAAGAATGATTAACAATACCCATGGCGGTCTCAAACCTACCAGAAGCTCAGGTAATGGCAAAATTGTTAAAGCGAGTGTAAATATAAGAGCGACAAAAAAGCGGAAATTCATAAAAGTCATACAGTCGCTCCTATGGCATTCATACGCTCGTTAATTTGCTTGGTTAATTCTGCCTGTTCTTTATCTGGCCAGATTAGAAGTACTAAGCGATTACGATTTAATAACGCTATCGGACTTACATCAACTTTAATAAAAGCATCTCCTGGAATACTTTTTATATCCTCAACTCGTCCAACTGGATAACCTTCTGGATAAAGTCGGCCAAGACCTGAAGTAACAAGTAAGTCACCCTTTGTAATTGATGAAGTACTAGGTAAATTGATAAGTGATAACTGACTAATATCATTAGTGCCAACCAATATAGCACGCTCTCCAGTTCGGTTATTTCTAACTGGAACACCGCTTTTGGAATCAGATATCAATAAAACAGTACTTGTCATATAGCCAACATCAATTATTTGCCCCATCACCCCTTTTGCATCAAGAACTGGCTGGCCAGGGTATACGCCATCGCGCTTACCCTTATTCAAAACAACCAGTTGTCGTGAAATGCTGGTATCGACAGCTAAAATTTGAGCAGCCATTGCCCGCATTCTGGCTTTGGATGAAGTAAGTAATAATTCTTTTAATTGGGAATTTTCTTCTTTGATGACCAGTAGTTTTTGTAATTCTGCTTCCAGCATTGTTTGTTGGTAACGTAATTTAATATTTTCGTCAATTAAGGCTTTTTTGGCGAACACCAGGGATTGAACCCAGCCAATAATTCTTACCGGGTAATCAACAGCGTATTGTAAGGGCGAAATAATTAAGGCAAAACCACTACGTACACTATCCAAATACCTATAATGATAATCAGAAAACATAAGCAGCATTGAGAACATCGCAGCAAACATAAAACCCAAGGGTTTATGTTTGCCTTTTGCGAAAAGTCTGCTTTTAGAATTATTCTGTTGAGAGGAAATCACCGCCGCGTAAATCCATTGTTTCCAAAGCTTTTCCACCACCACGAGCAACGCAGGTTAATGGATCTTCTGCAACTAACACGGGTAGACCTGTTTCTTCCATCAACAGCGTATCCATATTTTTTAATAAGGCACCACCTCCCGTTAGCACCATGCCGCGTTCGGCAATATCAGCTGCTAGTTCAGGTGGTGCTAATTCCAAGGCCGCTCTAACTGCGCCCACTATGCCAGATAGTGGTTCTTGTAAAGCTTCAAGAATTTCGGCACTTGTAAGTGTAAAGGAACGAGGTACCCCTTCTGCTAAATTTCTACCTCTTACCTCAATTTCGAACAAATCTCTTGAAGGAAAGGCTGAACCAATTTCATGTTTAATGCGTTCAGCGGTTGTTTCACCAATTAAAGTACCGTAATTTCGACGTACGTAAGAAACGATTGCATCATCAAATTTGTCTCCACCGATACGAACAGATTGATGGTAAACAATCCCACTTAAAGAAATAATTGCCACCTCAGTGGTCCCGCCACCGATATCGACGACCATTGAACCGCTAGCTTCCTCTACTGGCATACCAGAACCCAGGGCAGCAGCCATTGGCTCTTCAATTAGAAAAACCTCACGCGCACCAGCGCCCATTGCCGATTCGCGAATTGCACGTCTTTCGACCTGGGTAGAACCGCAAGGTACGCAAACCAAAACTCTTGGGCTTGGTCTTAGGAATTTATTTTCATGAACTTTATGAATGAAATGCTGAAGCATTTTTTCAGTCACGAAGAAATCAGCGATCACGCCATCTTTCATGGGTCGGATTGCGTTGATGTTGCCAGGTGTTCGGCCTAACATACGCTTAGCTTCTAAACCTACAGCAGCAACTCTTTTTTGACCAGATTCATTGCGTAAGGCAACTACTGAGGGTTCATTTAGAACAATTCCTTTGTCTCTTACATAAATCAACGTATTTGCAGTACCTAAATCAATAGACAAATCGTTGGAAAAAACACCTCGTAATTTTCTGAACATGACCTAACGCACCTCATTTTTTTTGGCGAGTAATGTAACCTATCCTGAAATAAAAATCGACTGTTCTTTGCGAAGATTTATTTTTGATCTTTTTGTAAAGAGCATAAATGTTACCTTTCGCTTCAAAACTCGAAGCCAAGTTAACCAAGGCTTCGAGTTCTTAAGAGCTAGTTGACAGAAAAAGTACCTTCCAATTGCTTCAAATGGCTTTCAACGTAACGATTACTAAATCCTTTAACTTTGGAAAGATCAGCAACAGTATTAAAATTTCCATGCTTTTCTCTATATTCAATAATGGCCTCTGCACGTTTTTGCCCTATTCCCTTAACCGATTTGGACAGAGCGAGAGCATCAGCTTTATTAATATTGATTTTCGCTGTTACCTTGTTTTCTTTAACCGGTGGTGAATTTTGAGTATTCGCAGCCTGAATGGGTATTGATGTAGTTAATAATGATAATACCGAAGCAAAGATTATTGCTTTCATTTTAAAACTCCTTATTGATTGGACTAAAAGTGATTTTTTAAATCACATCTACCTCTTCTTATCGAAGAGCTAGCGGAGTATCTCAGAATTTATTTAAGGCGTCGAGTGCTCATTTAATAAAATGTTGGTATAGAACGTAGGATACGCAAGCTGTTAATTTTTCAGCCATTTTCAGATCCAGGAATTCATTAGGTCCATGTGCATTTGAATGAGGCCCTAAAACACCTGTGATCATAAATTGAGCCTGAGGAAATTGTTCACCTAACATGCCCATAAAAGGTATGGTGCCACCTTCCCCCATGTAAATAGCAGGTTTATTGTAAAAGGTCATCGAAGCATCATTTGCAGCTTTAGCTAACCAATCAGCCAATGGAGGCGCGTCCCAGCCCCTTGCACAATCGTCAATAATGAAATCAACTTTCGCCTGATAAGGCGGGTGTTTGGTCAATGCATCATGCAGGGTCTCGGCTGCTTTTTGCGGTGAGACCAATGGAGGGATACGCATTGACAGTTTGAGTGCGGTTTTTGATCGCAGAACATTTCCAGCATTAGCTATTGAAGGCAACCCTTCAGCACCGGTTACAGATAAAGCCGGCCGCCATGTCCGATTTAGAATTAACTCTTTTTCCACAAGAGTTACCGGCTGAACTCCGGGGAGAAAGGGTAATGAATGATAAATTTCTTTACCTAAAACCTCAGCGCAAGCTGCTGCCTGGTCTATACGTTGTTGGGGAATATCACAATATAGATCATCTAGTTGGATCTCACCGTTTTGCTCATTTTCAATTCGGCTGAGCAACTGTTTTGTTACCCTGAAACTATCGGCAACAATTCCGCTAGCGCCCCCTGAATGCACACCTTCACTGATTAGCTCAACGGATAATTCGCCAACGATATTGCCGCGCAAAGAAGTCGTCATCCATAATTGCTCATAGTTTCCGGCACCGGAGTCCAGACAAATTACTAAAGAAGGTTCGCCAATTTTTTCTTTAAGAAGATCTATATAAAAAGGAAGGTCATAGCTGCCACTTTCTTCACAGGCCTCAATTATTAATACACAACGGGCGTGAGGCAGATTTTGCTCTTGCAAGGCTCGTATTGCTGTTAATGAGGCATAGGCTGCATAACCATCATCTGCCCCGCCTCGTCCATAAAGCCTCTCGTCTTTTATGACTGGTGTCCAGGGTCCTAAACCTTCATCCCAACCAGACATCTCTGGCTGTTTATCCAAATGCCCATAAAGAAGTACGGTCTGTTCAAAATCTCCAGGAATTTCCATAAATAATAAAGGAGTCCGACCAGGGAGCCTCTCAATTGATAATTTCATATTTTTCGGGGCGTGTTTAGTACACCAATCAGCTACGTGCTGAACAGCCTGCTCCATAAATCCATGTTTATCCCAGTCTTTATCAAAATGGGGCGACTTATTAGGTATTTTTATATAAGCAGATAAACTTGGTACTATTGTTTGTCTCCACTCATCCTTTATATAGTCAAGCAACTTTTGGGGATTCAACATGTATTTGCTCCTTAATTAGTCCGATGATTTTTAACGTTGCGGACTTAATTTCCAAATCTCTGATTTTATTTATAATTTCATCTTTATGTAGATTTATCTCTTCAATAGTTTGCAGAAAATTTTCGACTGTTAATGAATCATCATCGATGACGCGACTAATCCCTTTTTGTTTATAATAGAGTGCATTTTGGATTTGATCACCGCGACTCGCCTTTAATGATAGAGGGATTAGCACGTGGGGCTTTTGTAAGGCAAGGATTTCATAAAGTGCATTCGCTCCTGCTCTCGATACAACCAAGTCGGAAGCGGCGAAAAGATCCGCTAATTCTTTATTAGCATATTCAAATTGATAGTAGTCATTATTACCAAAATAAGCTTCATCTACTTTTCCTTTACCGCAAAGATGGATAACCTGATAATTCTTAAGATCAGCTAAGGCTGCCCTTAGGGTATTATTCAAACGAAGTGAACCCAGACTGCCACCCATCACTAACAAACAGGGCTTTCCATGAGTAAATCCACAGAGAGCCAGGCCTTTATCCTTTGAGCCTTGAAAAAGTTCCGGACGGATAGGTGTGCCGGTTACTTCAATTTTTTCTTGATTTTTAAAGTGCCGTTTTGCAGCTTCAAAAGTTACACAAATTTTATTAACAAAGGGAAAACTAAGACGGTTAGCAAGACCGGGACTCATATCCGATTCATGAACTATTACCGGAATTCGATTCAGCCAGGCTGCAATAACCACAGGTAAACCAACAAAACCTCCCTTCGAAAAAACGACATCCGTTTTAAGGTTTTTTAATAGGCGGTAAGCCTGCCCTATTCCAGCAACGAATTTGAAGGGATCTTTGAAATTTTCAAAGGAGAAATAACGTCGCAATTTTCCAGTACTAATTGAATAAAAAGGGATGTTTAAAGCGCTAATCATCTCTTTTTCTACGCCATCAGCAGATCCAATATAATTAATTTGCCAATCTTCTTTTTGCAAGACTTCTATTAATGCAAGATTAGGTGTCACATGGCCAGCGGTTCCACCACCAGTAAACACAATTTTTGGATTCATCTAGATCTCTTATCAATAATTATTAATTGTATTGACTGGCCTTGTATTTATTCAAGCCAAAGCCAATACCCCTGCAAAATCAAATTTGGGCTAAACTAAAGCCTGCTTTTTAGCGTTTTGCGAATATCTTGCTTTTAAAAGTGAGGGTGCCATAAAGGTGGTGACAATAACCATTAATATAATCGCAGTGAAAAGTTGATCAGAAATAACACCAAGACTCCTGCCTATCGATGCGAAAACCAAACCCACTTCACCCCGCGGCAGCATGCCAATCCCAATTAACAACCTGTCATCTTTATGATTTCCGCCCAAGCCGCTTATGAGCTTACCTAAAATTGCGGCAATGAGAAGACCGCCAGCCATAAGCAATACCTGCCAATCTAAAAAAGTTTCGAGTTTTACCTGAATACCAATCAGCATAAAAAACAGGGGCGCTAACATTGATTCCAATGGTGCAATTAAATTTTTAATTTTTTGTGAAGAATTATTTGACCATTCTGGAGAATCAAAAAATTCATCGTTTAATATAAGGCCGGCGGCGAAAGCTCCGATGATTGTTGCTAAATGAATTAAATTCGCAATCCAGGCAAGGGACATCACAAAGGTAACAGCGATAAATACTTTTAATTCCCAAGGCTCTAAAAATCGGAACAAATACACAGCCTTTCGAATTAACCAAGGTCCAATTAACAAAACGCCTATAAAAAATAAAATTGATGTTATGAGAATATTCAAAATTACGTAAAAATCAATTACACCGGAAATAACCATTGAGGTAACTACAGCAAGAATAATTAAACCTAGAACATCATCTATCATAGCTGCGCCAAGTATTGTTTTGGCCTCCCGGGTGCGCAATTCTTTTAATTCCGACAAAACTTTAGCGGTAATACCTATACTTGTTGCTGATAAGGTTGCTGCTACAAATAGATGAGCATTGTAATTTGAATTGGGCATGATAAGGCAGGCTACAGCAAAACCCAAAATGATTGGAGCAATTACACCAAGCAAAGCGACCTGGACCGCCTCTCGTCCTGTATGCTGCAACTCTCCAACAGAGGTTTCCAAGCCAACTTTAAACAATAAGAAAATCACCCCGTAACGTGAAAATATGTCTAGCACATAAGCGAGTTTAATCAGATCAACACCTTGATCACCCGTTAACGCCCAAATAATCTGGTTGGCATAATACTTATTCGGAATATTGTTATTGACTGCATTAATAAGCGGAACGTCCATGAGCATATCACGCATTATATTGAAAATTGCAGGACCTTCACGTAAAACGACCATTAATTGCAAACCAAAAAAATAGCAAAGATTACCGAAAACAACTCCCATCAATAATTCACCTAAAATTGAGGGTTGATTAAAATAATTTGCTAAATAGCGACCAATGACAGCAAAAAAAAAGAGCAGAGTTACCCAAAGAATTACGGGCGCTACAGGATCGTGGTGAACTGGAAGCCCTGCAAAAGTTAAAGCAGGAAAGAAGGCGGCAAAAAGAATGAGTAAGCATTTTTTTTCTAACCTAAGGCCTGTCTTCTGTTTAGAAACAAGACGGTTCTTAGCCCAATTTATCATTCTTTAATCAATTCATTTTTAGCTAAAAACAAACAGGTTTCCAAAACGGAATCTGGATTAAGAGAAACGCTATCAATTTTTTCCTGCATCAGCCAAAGCGCAAAATCAGGATGATCCGATGGACCTTGTCCACAAATTCCTACATATTTCCCCGCTTTTTTACAAGCTGATATTGCCATATGCAAGAGTGCCTTCACTGCATCATTGCGCTCATCAAATTGAGCAGCAACGAGGCCTGAATCCCTATCCAAACCAAGTGTAAGCTGCGTTAAATCATTAGAACCAATTGAAAAACCATCAAAAAAATTCAGGAATTCATCAGCAAGCAGAGCATTAGACGGCAACTCGCACATCATTATAATCCGCAGATCTTCTTTGCCACGTTCAAGCCCATGTTTTTTCAATACCTCAATGACTTGACTAGCTTCTGAAACAGTTCTGACAAATGGAATCATCACTTCAACGTTTTTAAGTCCCATGTCTTCACGAACTCTGCGAACAGCAAGGCATTCTAGCGCAAAACAATCTGCAAAATGTTCAGAAACATAGCGTGCAGCCCCACGAAAACCGAGCATTGGGTTTTCTTCATGTGGTTCATAATAACTACCACCTGCAAGATTGGCATACTCATTTGATTTGAAATCAGAAAGTCTGACAATAACTGGTTTAGGGTAAAAGGCAGCAGCAATTGTCGCAATGCCTTCCTTTAAACGCTCAATATAATACTCAACAGGAGAAGCATAGGCTGCTGTTCTATCCGCAATTAATTTCTTTAAAGTTTGATCTTTTAAATGATCAAACTCAAGTAAAGCTTTAGGATGAATACCAATTGTATTGGAAATTAAGAATTCAAGTCGAGCTAATCCGACCCCAGAATTAGGTACTGACTGAAAAGCAAAGGCACGTTCGGGATTACCAACATTAAGCATGACTTTTAATGGTAATTCAGGCATGGTGTTGACATCTAGCTGAACACGCTCAAAAGGCAGTAAACCTTCATAAACATAACCATTATCGCCTTCGGCACAACTAACAGTAACCTCTTCACCATCGCGAATAGTTTTAGTGGCATCGCCACAACCTACCACTGCCGGAATACCCAATTCACGAGCAATGATTGCAGCATGGCATGTCCTGCCACCCCGATTAGTGACAATAGCCGCGGCCCTTTTCATTACTGGCTCCCAATCTGGATCAGTCATATCTGAAATCAGCACATCACCAGGTTCCACCCGATGCATCTCACTGACATCAGAAATAATAACAGCACGACCCTGGCCAATTCGCTGCCCAATGCTTCGCCCTTCGCTGAGTACTTTACTCTTGGTTTTTAATGAATAGCGCTCCAGAACCTGTTTGTTACTCCGACTTTCTACTGTTTCAGGTCGCGCTTGTAAAATATAGAGCTCGCCCGTTAGGCCATCTTTTGCCCATTCGATATCCATTGGTTTGCCATAATGTTCTTCGATAATAAGAGCTTGCTTTGCTAAAATATCAACTTCTTCAGGCGTTAAAGAAAATAACAAACGTTCGGCAGCAGCTACTGCTTCGGTTTTGACATTGTTACTATCACAGTAAATCATTTTTAGGGCTTTAGAACCGAGATTTCGACGAATTACAGCAGGTTTACCTGCTTTCAGTGTGGGCTTATGGACGTAAAATTCATCAGGATTCACAGCCCCCTGCACCACCATCTCACCAAGACCATAAGCGGAAGTAATAAAAACCACCTGATCAAATCCAGATTCTGTATCCATCGTGAACATAACGCCACTGACTGCAAGGTCGCTTCGAATCATTTGTTGCACGCCTGCCGACAAAGCAACTTCATTATGGGCAAAATTATGATGGGAACGATAAGTTATCGCTCTATCATTAAATAAAGAAGCAAAAACCTGTTTGATAGCTATTAGAACTGCATCACTGCCTCGAATATTTAAGTAAGTTTCTTGTTGACCGGCAAATGAAGCTTCGGGTAAATCCTCTGCGGTTGCCGATGAACGAACAGCTACACTAAAATCATTATGCCCAATCCTTGCTGCCAAATTATTGTAGGAATCATGAATTTCTTGTTCAAATTCTGTCGAAAAGGGTTCCTCTATAATCATGTCCCGAATAGTTTTTCCAATTTTTGTTAATTGGCTCAGATCATCTGGATCAAGAGAATCAAGAAGAGAATAGATTTTTTTATCAAGGCCGTTATTAGCTAGAAATTCGCGAAAAAAATCAGCTGTAGTAGCAAAACCAGTAGGAACTGAAACTCCTGCAGAGGATAAATGACTTATCATCTCACCCAGAGAAGCATTTTTACCGCCCACTTGCTCCAAGTCTTTCATGCCTAAATGCTGAAAATCAATTGTATGCTTGCCTACTGCCATTATAAACCTCTAGTCCTTGGAAAATGTTTTCCATTCTACTTAAATTGCTTGATATTGTGAATTATAACCTGTCGACAACCGGGAAAAATTCTTTCTCACTACTAATTGATTTTATTGACGATACATTCGCTCATTTGGTGGAGGGGTTAGAGATTTACTGGACCGGATAGGATTTATATCCAAACCGCCTCGACGGGTATATCTTGCATAAACTGTTAATTCATCAGGCCTGCAACCTGTCATAATATCCATAAATATTCGCTCAACACATTGCTCATGAAATTCATTATGATTGCGATAAGTGATCAGATACTGCAATAGAGTTTCCTTATTGATTTGAAAACCCGAATATTGGATTAAAATTGAACCCCAATCAGGCTGACCTGTGACCGGGCAATTTGATTTTAATAAATGGCTATAGATTGAATAATTTTCTACCCTCTCATTATTTGTAAACAAAAGGTCAGAATTGACTTCAGATTTTGAACAAGCAATGTCTAACTCATCTAAATAGAAGCCTTCAAAGTTGCCAACCTTGGAATGGGAAAAATCCTTAGCTGGATAGATAATTACCTCAACTGGATGACCTGCCGCTTCCGACAAATCTTTGATGAGAGTTTCGCGTACCGTCTCAATAGAATCAAATGTACTGTTATTAAATGAGTTTAAATACAGCTTGAAAGATTTGGATTCAATTAAGTTTGGGGAATCACAGGATACAATTATATCGGCTATTGCAACTACCGGTTTTCTTTTTTTATTCAACCAGGATAGCTCAAAAGCAGTCCAAATATCATATCCTTTGAAGGGCAATGATGATTGGATATTCAGCCCGGCGCGTGAAGGTTGTCTTGAGATCGGAAAAAGGAGTGAGTTGTCATAATTTGAGGTATATGCAGTGGTTTGACCGAGAGGCGAATTAGTTAAAGTGTGCATTGGGAAACTTAAGCTATTTATAATAGTCGGATAATAGCAAATAGAGAATAAATCCGCAAAATCTCCGCTAGGTACAGGATTGCTTCACATCTGCCTTGCCATCTAATATCATATACGCTTTATGATTCCGGCGAACTACCCATGACCTTATCTTCCTTAAATGCAATTTCTCCTATTGATGGGCGTTATTTGAAAAAAACCTCTGCGTTAAGCCCATATTTTAGTGAATTTGCTCTCATTTATTATCGGCTTATGGTTGAGATTCGCTGGTTAGAATCGCTTGGAGCTAATAAATACATTAAAGAAGTGGGCGAATTTGATAAAAATGCAAAAGCCTATCTTGCGGAAGTTTTAGTGAATTTCGACGAAGAAGAGGCCGAAAAGGTCAAAAATTATGAGAAACATACAAATCATGATGTAAAGGCGGTCGAGTATTATCTAAAAGATAGATTAGAAGAATACGTAGACTTAAGTAGTTACACAGGCTTTATTCACTTCGCCTGTACCTCTGAAGACATAAATAACGTCGCTTATGCACTGATGATCAAAGAAGCTTTAGCACAAATTATCCAGCCAACGCTTGCAGAAATAATTGGCAGCATTACTATGCTCGGCAAACAACATGGCGATGTACCCATGTTAGCTAGGACGCATGGTCAACCAGCTACACCAACCACAATTGGTAAAGAATTAGTCAATTTTGTTGCTCGGTTGAAGCGACCACAACAGCAGCTTGCTGAAGTGTTAATTCCTGCCAAATTTAATGGTGCGGTTGGTAATTATAATGCTCATTTAATAGCCTATCCGGAAGTGGATTGGCGCAAACACTGCGCTAATTTTGTTAATTCACTTGGCTTATCATTTAGTGCTTATACAACGCAAATCGAGCCGCACGATGGTATCGCTGAAGTTGCCCATATCATGATTCGTATAAATAATATTTTGATTGACTATACAAGAGACATTTGGACTTATATTTCTCTCAACTATTTCAAGCAAAAAACCATTGCAGAAGAGGTCGGCTCTTCAACAATGCCGCATAAGGTTAACCCTATTGATTTTGAGAATGCTGAAGGAAATCTCGGGCTAGCTAATGCTCTTTTTGATCATTTTGCTAATAAATTACCACAGTCCCGTATGCAACGTGATCTATCTGATTCTACTGTTTTGAGAAATATTGGAGTGGCCTTTGCCTACACCCTAATAGCCTATCAGGCGATAGCAAAAGGTAATGAAAAATTACAGATCAACCGTCGCGCTCTAGAGCAAGATCTTAATACCAATTGGGAAGTATTAGCTGAAGCTATTCAGACAGTCATGCGCCGCTATGAGCTACCCAACCCTTACGAACAATTAAAAGCGCTGACGCGTGGTCAAGGTATTGATAGTGATAGTCTCAAATTATTTATCAAATCCCTGGATCTTCCAGAGGATGTAAAAGAAACATTAATCGGATTGACTCCTGAAAAATACACAGGCTTAGCAACACAGCTGGTCAAAGCTTTTTCATAATAAGAATATAGATATATCCCTAAAACAATTTTCCTGGCTTTGACAGACATAAACAAAAGTTATCTCAAAAAAGTAGAGTTGAGTCGATTATAGATTCGATGTATATCTATAAAGAAGTGATTTGGATCGTCCGTCTGGAAGGATAGAGCATGCTTAAGCGAGATATCACTCGAACAAATGTTTTAATAGCCGCTGCGGGGGGTATGATTGGTTCAGGTTGGTTATTTAGCCCGTTCATTTCTGCACAAATGGCTGGTGCAAATGCATTAATTAGCTGGGTTATCGCAGCCATTTTTATGTTATTTATAGCCTTGCCTCTTTGTGAGCTTGGTGCCATGTTTCCTATATCAGGGGGAATGACTAATTATCCAAGTTTCACTCATGGCAGTGATGTTGGTTTTTTATTTGCCTGGACGTCCTGGCTCTCCTATGTCGTTATGACGCCTATTGAAATTCAAGCTATCTTGCAATATACCAGTCATTTTTTTCCCTCCTTACTAATTAAAGAAGCTTCTACTTTTACTCTATCTGGAATTGGTTATATTTTTGCAATAAGTATCATGCTTTTTGTCGTATTTTTAAATTCCTATGGAATCAAGTTGCTGGCTGAATGCAATAAGATAGCTTCCATTATAAAATTTTTAGTCCCAGGCATTGCTATTGTGACTTTACTTTATTCAGCAAATTCAATGTCGAACATTGAATTGCATTTGAGCGATAAAAATTCCTGGGTACAAATTTTTACCGCTCTTTCCGCTGGTGGTATTGCTTTTGCCTTTACAGGTTTTCAAAATGGTTTAATGCTTGCTGGTGAAGTACAAAATCCTCAACGAAATATTCCAATAGCTATCTTAGGTGCTGTTCTTATAGGCTTTATTTTATATTTTATGTTGCAACTGAGTTTTCTAGCTGCCGTTCCTAAATCCTATCTTGCTCAAGGTTGGCAACATTTGAGTTTTCCAGGTGACAGCGGCCCTTTGGTAGGCTTAACTTTATTACTGGGGCTGGGCATAGTCGCAATGCTGTTAATGTTTGATGCAGCCTTTTCACCTTTTGGCACAACGCTTGTTTATACGGCAGCGACTTCTCGAATTATTTATGGGATGAGTTTAAATAATCATTTACCTAAACTTTTTTTGAAATTAAATAAGCACAAAATTCCCTATATCACACTCTACGCTAATTTTCTGGTGGGAATTTTTTCTTTCTTACCTTTTCCTGGTTGGCAAAAAATGGTGGCCTTTCTCTCTTCCTGTTCAATTTTATCTTACGGAATTGGGCCAATCTGCCTTCTAGCAATGCGTAAACTCCAACCCGCTCGTCATCGGCCATTTAAGCTGTCAGCTAGCACTTTCTTCTGTCATCTTGCCTTTTATGCTTGTAATTTAATGTTGTATTGGTGTGGTTTTGATATTTTGTGGAAACTCGATTTTGCATTGGTTTTGGGCTTATTAATCAATCTTATCTACCAAAAAAGAAGTATTACGGAATGTAGTCTCAGTTTATATTGGTTTACTTTTTATATGGCATCCATGCTGCTTTTATCCTATTTAGGCTCTTTTGGCGGGATTCATCAATTACAATTTCCGCTCGATATTCTTATTATTTTACCTTTCAGCATGACCATTCTTTCTCTCTCGCAATATGTGCTATTAGATAGCAAGATTAATGAGGAATTAACTTCTAAAATGGTGCTAGCTGAAGCGGCAGTTGATAATTAAAAATTAGTGAATCAAAAAAAAACGAATTCCGTAGCAGAGCTGACGGAATTCGTTAAATTAACCATTAATTTACTATTTATGAGCAGGATTGTTTCTGCCTTTATCTGATCTGCCTAAGGGGCGGCCAAACATACCGATGTGAGATGTAGAATTTCCACTACGCTTTTCACCTGTTCTTTTTTGATTCATTAATACTGAAGAATTAGGTTTTGAGCTGGATGCTTTACGTGACATTACAGAAGTTTTAGATTGTGGTCTTGAACTTTTGCTTACAGGTTTGCTTGATTTAGCAGATGCAGCTTTTTTATTATTATTCATACTTGTTCTGCTTCCTGCGCTTTTCATCCTGGACAATGATGAAGAAGACCTGCTTTTTACAGACGTTGAGCGTCTAGAAGAAGCACTTTTACTGGCAGCTGATGCTTTTTTAGCTGCAGATCGGTTTGATGTAGCTTTTCTAGCAGCTACTTTAGGTGCAGATTTATTAGCTGCTGCCGATCTGGATGCAGAAACAGTTTTAGCTATAGTTTTTCTAGCTGAACCTGATTTAGATGCAGAAGCAGATTTAGCTGGAGTTTTTCTGGCTGAAGCTGTTTTGGATGCGGATGCAGATTTAGCTGAAGCATTTCGAGCTGAAGCTGTTCTGGATGCAGATTTAGCTGAAGTATTTCGTGCTGAACCTGATTTTGATGCAGATGCAGATTTAGCTGGAGTTTTTCTGGCTGAAGCTGTTCTGGATGCAGACGCAGATTTAGCTGAAGTATTTCGTGCTGAACCTGATTTTGATGCAGATTTAGCTGGAGTTTTTCTGGCTGAAGCTGTTCTGGATGCAGATGCAGATTTAGCTGAAGTATTTCGTGCTGAACCTGATTTTGATGCAGATGCAGATGCAGATTTAGCCGAAGTATTTCCAACTGAACTTGATTTTGCAGTAGAGGATCTAGATGAAGCAGATCTTGTTGAAGAAGCATTTTTAGCTGCTGCCTTTCTAGGCTCAGACTTGCCGCTTTCTTGGTTAGCAGCTTGACTTCTTGATCCAGCTTTTGCAGGAGCCTTTCTTTTTGCAGATGAACTTGGCGAAGTTCCAGATAATGTTCTGCTAACTGATTTTATCTGATTTTGTATTGGCAACGAAATGTTTCTGGCCTGTTTTAAAGTTTGTTCAGTATTTTCATTAATTGCTCGAATGAAAGGGAAAAAAGTGCTTTCAAGAATTTGAAAAGATTTATGGGTATAATCCAAAAGTCTTTGACTATTTTCCATTGCAAGATTCATTTGTCTGTTTAAGATCTCTCCAGGATTTTGTAATCCTGTTAAGTCTTCAGCTCTAATGAAATGCAAATTTTGTAAAGTTTTTACATTAAGATCCATCAGCACTTGAAACTGCTTGTGCATTTCCTTAGTCATCATGTTCCAATTATTCAAATAATCGTCTCTCATTATTGTCTCCATTTTTATTTTTTTTTTTGCACACTATTTGAGACTAGTTCATGATTTTCAATTTAGCGAATTTTGGATTAATTTATTTACAAAATGTAAATAATTACTTTTTTTCGATTTTTATTTGTTTAAATAATAAGGGAAGCTTAGCAGCAAGGAGATGATCAATTTTAGAGCTATAATCGATATTACCTAAACCAGTTCGGGGTTTAGCTCTATCGTTGATCCAAATATCAGACCAATAGTGAGTCGTTTTTATGCAGTTTTCGGCAAAATTCTCAAGATGATATTTCTCTTCCAATTCAAAACAACCCGAAAGAAAAAGATCTACATAGGATTGAAATAATGGTTTCTCAGGGGAAGGTCGATTTACACGCGATGCCTTTGTAAAATAAATCCAATATTCACCTGAAGGAATTTTCTCACTGCTAAGGGGCATAATTTGGCTAGGCGAAACCTTTACTCTACAGTAAATATTTTCACGTTTGTCATAGTCATAAATTGCTTTTGGATAATCAAGCTTATAATAAACTGCGTTGATTTTGGCGCTTGGATCTTTTTCAATACCTAAGAAAGTGATACCAAAGCCACTACGAGTGTTACCTTGTTCAATCCATCCCCTTTTGAAGCCCTTAAGATAAATTGGGTAATTCTCGCCCACTTGAGTTGAAGCCTTCCGCTTGGATTGCTCTTCCATCAAAGAACCGTAACCAATTATAAACTGGGCAAGTTTTGTATTAGGCGCAGGCCAACAGTTAGTGCTTTCTTGTATAGCCGCACCGGAATTAATTTGAACTTGCTCAGCTTTTGAAATTGAGCTTAAATTAAGCGCAGTAATTAGCAGAATAAACTGGATAGGAGTTTTAATAACTGCCCTTTTTGTTACTTTCAAGTTGAGCCACCGAAAATTGGCAACTTTGAAAAGATTCTGTACAAATAAAACCACCATTAGTATTAATCCAGTTATAGTCTTGTGGAGCAGGAATTTTAACTAAAGCCTGCCACCAGATTGAATAAAGTCCTGCTTGATTTTTATAAAAGCAGACAACGCCAAGTCCTTTGCTTCCAGTCGCCAATATATTTGCTTTTGCAAATTGGGTATTTATATCGACATTAGGAGCGTTAGATGAAAAAGGATTAACGCTCCATGGGGTAGGAGGAATACCATTTTTCAGTGAAGAATTTTGGGGATCAGGACAGGTCATCCTAGCGGCTAGACTTGAAAAACTTACGAGAGAAGTAGTTACTAGTAGCACAATATGTATTAACCTTGTCATCGAGATCTCCTGCTCTAAATTTTACCATTGTATAATAATTAACTAATATTGCCAAATCTTCCTGGAAATAATTGATTTTACCCATTGTTTCATAATATTTCTTTGCTATAATGGCGAGCTGTTGTGCCGGGGTGGCGGAATTGGTAGACGCGCCGGATTCAAAATCCGGTGGTGGTGACACCGTGTCGGTTCGACTCCGACCCTCGGTACCATTAAGACATTTCGTAACAGTTCTCAATGGTTCAAAACGGCACATAACTTCTTGATTTATATAGTAATAACACTGACTTCCACTTCTCAAATCATCCTCAACTATTCGTTATTTTTCGCATATGGGCAAAAGCAGCTTGGGTAGAGCGCCTGAGCAAACTCAAAACAGCGGCCTTAGCTTAAACCATTTTTACACTAATGGGGTTTTATTTAACCTCACTGATCTTGCATAGGGACATAAAGAATGACTATAAATCGCTTGAGAAATCTACTCCTTTCAGGGGCTGCTGGATTATTGCTGATGAATACTGTCCAGGCGGGTACTCCTGTATGGACGTTTACACCCACCCCTATCAGGAAACCCATCTCAGTGACTGTCATAAGTGTTAGGGCGTTTATCAGCGAAGAGACTGGAATTAATGAAAATGATGAGCGGGACACAAGAGGTATTCAGCACTACTTGGAGCATAAATATTCAGAATATAGTGCGGTATACTGAAATGTCTGCAACTCGATTCAAAGGTTTCTAAATTGAATAAAAATAGTCCCAAAATTTCTGGGGTTAGCGTTTAGAACCCCCAATTAGGATACTCTTCTAACTAATTGAATTAGATATGATTTAGCCTTTTTCAAATATCCTGCTCAACAGTCATTTCAACTAATGTTGTAGCATCATTCTTTAATTTGCCCTATTTAATGTTCTTGTAAAAACTTTTCCTCTCTCGGATCACCTGTTTTTATAATGTCAAAGTTAATTGTTTGAGTATGATCGCGAAGTAGTAGAAGAAAGGGAATAAATCCAAGAGCAAGTATGAATGACAATTGATACAAGCCAGTCCAGCCCAACCACATTTGCAAAACTGCAGCAATAGGGCCAGAAAAAATACGAGGTAATGCAGATATAGCAATTAGCAGGGAAAACTGCGTAGCTGTATAAGGTTGTTTAACAATTCTCATAAAAAAAGCGACGAGAGCAGTCGACCCCATACCCGCTGCAAAATTATCGAAAACTACTGCTGTAGCTAATAACCAAAAATTTTTTCCAATTATTGCCAAGGCTATAAATAAAAGATTGGTAACTGCTTGAAAAATACCAAAAACTAACAAAGCGCGGAATAAGGACCAGCGATACAACAAAATTCCAGCAACTAAACCACCCACTAAAATAGATGAGATACCCATTATTTTATTAACATAACCAATAGTATCTATAGAAAAACCCAGTCCCTGAATCAAAAAAGGCATAACTATGCCACTCGTGGTTGCCGTAAACGCCTCTCCGAGTTTATAAAATATTATAAAAAGAAATAGTGGAATTATTCCACCGCGAGCAAGTAGCTCTTTAACTGGCAGAGTAAATGATTTAATAAAACCAGGATGAGATTCTAAACGCTTAGACGGTTCACAAGACCAAAGCGTTGCCAGTATTCCAATTCCCATGAAGCAACCCATCAACCGATAAGTAAAAGCCCAGCCTAGATTTTGAGCAAGAATCAGGGCAAAACCGCCAGCAAGAAGAAGTGCTAAACGATAACCAAACGTTGCCAATGATGCACCTATTCCATGTTCAGAAGTTGGCAGGAATTCAACACGATGTGCATCTATTGCAACATCTTGGGTAGCGGAAAAACAAGCACAGGCAAAGGCTAAAATTGCAATGAGCTCAGGTGAACTATTAGGAGAAAGCCAGGCCATTAGATTAAATCCAAGGACTAAAGCAATTTGCATAGCGATTATCCAGCTACGCCTTTTTCCTAAAGAACAAAGCGAATAACGGTCAAGTATCGGTCCCCATGCAATGCGATAGACATATGGCAACCCAACCAGGCTCAACATACCAGTGGCCAAAATCGACATACCTGCATCGGCATACCAAGCTTGCAAAGTAGAGCTGGTTAACGCTAAAGGAAGCCCTGAAGAAAAGCCAAGCAAAAAAACAATAAATAGGCGTTTATTCATGCTTACAATACTCAGCTTCGACTAAATTGATGCTTCTATCGCACCTAAAGTGGTAACGATAGAAGCTCTAAAAAAAACCGTCAGGTTTAAAGATTAGGCACCAGCTTTTTTAACAGAAATTAAATGGATTTTAAAAACTAAAGTCTCATTCGGTCCAATCGGTCCACCAACAGAACGCGGGCCATAGGCAAGATCAGATGGAACATAAACTTCCCAAGTAGATCCGGAGGGCATTATTTGTAAAGCTTCAGTCCAGCCAGGAATGACCTGTGACACTTTAAAAGTAGCAGGCTTACCGGTTTTTTCAGTAGTATCGAAAACCTGACCGTCAATTAAAGTACCTGTGTAATCTACAGTTACTGTGTCATCTTTAGAAGGAGTTGCGCCATCCCCTTTTTGCAGAATTTTATATTGCAAACCGCTTGGTAAGGTAACCACACCTTCTTTTGATTTATTCTGGTTTAAGAAAGTTTCGCCTTTTGTCTTATTTTCTTCTGCTTTTTTATTAAAATCAGCTGTTCTTTTTGTCATAAGATCCTTTTGGAAGGTATTTAACACTTCTCTCATTTGCTGCTCAGTCAACTGAAATTTACTACCACTCATGCCATCTTGTAAGCCTTGGGCCATTGCAGCCGGACTAATATCGATACCCTGTTTTTTGAAATTTTTACCTAAATCAGCGCCGATACTGTAAGACAACTTTTCCATTTCAGTACTTAATGATGTTGCAGATGGTGCAGTGCTAGCTGCGTCAGTTGCAGCACTCGCAGCTATAGTACATGACATTGCCAAACCCATAACAGCTGCAGCGACCAGTCTCATCTTCATAAACAATCCCCTTTCTTCTTTCGTCAAAATAATAAAAATAATCAAAACTATATTGTAAAAATGCCCAACCATTCTGCCTAAATTAAAATGAAATTACCAGAGTGAATTTTTAAGAAAGTTTATCCAATATGTTTGATAAATTTCTTAAAAAGCAAAGAACGAGTGCATTTAAATAATGCATCATGTTAGAATCGCGACCACTTTTCTATATTGATGTAAAAATGCATTTAAAAATCGAAACCAATGACAAAGCCTCAGCCTCAAAAATTTTTTTTTGGGACGGCCTATTTGATCCCAATGATTTAGCTCAACATTATGAGCCGATCGTTGAGAAGCTTCTTGAAGGGAACTACCAAGGGCTGGATCTTGAAAAGCTGGATGGATATAACGTTTACTCAGTTCGTGTGAATTCTAGTGATAGGCTGCTGTTTACCACAATTACCGTAAACCACATGCCCTATTTGCTGCTTCTCGATGAAGTATTGAATCACGATTATGCAAAATCCCGTTTTTTAAAACGCGGTGTTTTAAAGAATTACTTAGATTTAAATGGCGAAATTTTTGCCGAAGAAATATCTCAAGCTCATTTTAAAACGACTGATAAACCACCAGCACCCCCCCACTGAAAATAGAAGGCAGAATAAGTCCTTAAATTATTCTCGCATCGATTTTTTTAATCAAAAATTTATAGAGCTGGATCCTCTACAATTGGGTGTAGCAACTAAGACAAAACTCCCCTTAATAATTAGTGGCGCAGCAGGATCTGGTAAATCCTGTGTCGGTTTATCCATTTTAGCTAATTACGTCGAATCCTTAACTGAAGATAAATATCCTCTGCTTTATGTGACTGAATCAGAACAACTTTCCACTCACATGCAACTTTCTTGGCAGTCGCTTCCGATTGCTCAAGATCTAAATTTCAACGATGTACAATTCAAAAGCTATCAACAACTAATTATCGATATAGAGCCTGCAGCAGCAATTATGGCCTTTGTGGATAAAAACCATTGTTTAGATTGGCTAGCAGGTTTATCAAACTTCATCAAACCTTAGCAAAAACGATTAAAGGGCAATCTTTAAGTGAAGATTTTTATTCAGATAGCGATAAAATTTACCAGGAATTTCGAATAATATCAGGTTGCCCATCTCTAGAAGACTATAAAAAGTTAGGGCAAAAAAATACGCTTTTTGCAAATGAGAAAGAACAGGAATGGCTTTATAACGCCTACACTGTTTATTTAAAAAAGCTTGAAAATTCGAAAAGCATCCACACACCCTTTCATCAGCTTACGAAAAAAAATTACTTTAAACGGATCGTTGTCGATGAAGCCCAGGACTTTTCACATTTACAATTAGCAGCTTTAGCTAATTTAGCAACCGATAAACAAATTTGCTATTGCGAAGATAATCGGCAAAGCCTTTCTGACAATAAATCAAAAATTCCTTTTCTCGAAAAATGTTTTAATCTCTGGGGAGCTGGTTCGAATCAAGTTTTTCTGCCTTCCTCATATCGTTGCCCAGTTGCAAGCGTAATTATGGCCAATGCCGTTACAGAACTTAAAGCCATGGCAACCGATTATGGTCAGCAAGAAATCAAATTTAGAGAAAATCAAATAAAGGGCGCAGTAAAGTGGATAGAAAAACTTGACAATTTTCAACTCTCTGAGCTCCAACACCTCGCCTTATCGCCTGATTTTGCCATAGTCACTTCTAAAGAAAATAAGGAAGATGCTAAACAATTGTTCAAAACTCTATTGGTTTTTACACCGGAGGAAATCAAAGGTTTGGAATACAAAAATATATTGGCTTATCGATTATTGGATAATCCGCTATTTAAAAAGGCTGATAATATAATTGGGGAAAAGTCCTCTGGATTTATAAAAAAATCAGACAATCGAGCCAAAAGAGGTCAAAGCAGAGAACATCTTGGTCTTCCTTTCAATGCCTTTTATACCGCCTGCACCAGGACAACAGAAACTTTATATGTATTCCAGGAAAATCATCATTATTTGAAAAATATCATCGAGCATCTTAAAAAGGCTATTATAAAAGCACCAGAAATCTCTATGGAACCGGCTCTAGACTCTGAAACAATAAAGGAAAAGTGGTTTAATGAGGTCAAGCTTCAACTTGGGGAAGGTAATGTTGAAAAGGCAAAAGAAATTTACATGGAAATTTTGGGAAAAACAGTTGAGCAATTTCAGGAGTTAAAAAATTTATTTCTTGAACCTGTTAAACCGACGCTTAAAGAAAATATTGGCGCTATCAGATCTTTCGACGAACAGATTAATCATACGAATAAGTGTTTGGAAAATATTAATGAAATTCCAGGAGATTCAACTGAATATAAAAATCCCTATGAGGATAAAGCGACCAAACAAGTTGACCCTTCTTTGCCCAAGAAAAAAATTACTAAAAAATATAAACAAAAACACCTTGACCAAATTCTTAAACAACCCCCGAGCAAAAGATTTTTTATTTTATATACCTATAAAGGATAATTCACAGAATGAACCTTGTTTATTCACAGCACTTTTTAATGAAGATTCCAGGATTGAAGCCCTTTATCACTGTATGTGCATGCCCAAATTCCAAAAACTTTTTATAGAGATCCCTTCATTCGCTCTCTGCCATCCAAGAGAAAAGATTTTTTTAAGTCTGAGCGGAAATCGATTTTTTCAACAAGAATTACAATCGAGGTTGGAGCTTGCAAATGAAAGAGCTAACACGTCGCCCTTGTATTGGCTATCAATTTCTGCAGAAGGAAGAGAAATATTTGCTAATCTTCTTAAAAAAAACCCACTGTTAGCCACATCTGTCGATTCAGCAGCACTCACTCGGGAACGATCCACAAAGTATAAAGGGAACGGTGAAACGCCCTTGGATTTGCTTTTATATCAAGAACAAATTGGGGAAGGTAATTCAATCCTGGAACTTTTATCAAAATACAATCCAGAATTAACCAAACTAATTAACCTTAATATAAAGCGCTTGCAACAAATAAAAAATGAACAGGAAAAATTGCCGCCCAAAAAAGAGTTATTTTCAGAGGAAATCATCACCAATATGTGCATTGAAAAGGGGCTGGTCGAGGTATTTAAAGGTAAAGATCTACCCGATTATTTAGCCAAAAACTTTGAATTAAAAGACAACTCCGGGGTGGAATTATTAACAACACCCTCATCACTTGGGTTGTTTTCAGAAAATAGAAACACTGTTATTACCTCTACGAAAACAGAAACCCGCAAAAAAATAGATTCCTACACATAATAATAATTAGGGATACACTAAGAATTGGGGTAATAAAGTTAGATTTTAAAAAATTAAACATTTATTTATACCCCAAAATTAACTGAAGTTCTTTTACCTTCCAGATGATAGATTAAACGTTTTAAAAACGGCATTTTTCTCGGCTGTCCCCAGTCGCTTTTCCGCAAATTATAATTTCTATATATGTAAAATAATCTAACCTATTTAAGAGCAGGCTCCCTATATCGTAAATTAAGGGAAATCGGATACAACACTAATGCTTCAGGATTTTCATAGGTGCAAATTAACCGACCTTGATTAGATCAATTGTAAAAATTCTAAATTGGGCGGAATTGTTTGATTGCGATAAAAGCCGTACTTACCTTTTGATGTACAAGCCATACCTGGGTGAGTTACTGAGTACTTTTATCTTGAATGCTTTTAAATAGAACGATTTAAAATAAAAAATTAGTTTATGAAATTTTATTCTTATTATCAATTTATAAAATGGACATCCCAGGGTTCACTTGGGCAAATTCATTCCAATAATACAGGTTTTCTGATATGAAAAAGAAAGATAGATATTCAATTTTCTTAAGGCGCATCCGTTCCCTGGAACGTTTTACTCCCGAGCATTGCCAGGAAATTAAGTAAAGTTGAAAATGTCAATTTATGAAAATATCTAGTTAAATACTGATTTAGATCCTAATTGGGTTGTTTGTCCTTTAGTTTCCTTCTAAAATTGTTATTAATTAAGTCATTTCGGGTTTATCAATGAGCATTTCTGTATTCGATTTATTTTCTGTTGGAATAGGCCCCTCAAGTTCTCACACCGTAGGGCCCATGCTCTCTGCCAATGCCTTCTTAATTTTACTCGAATCTAATCAACTTTTAGAGCGAACTGAGCGTATTAAAATTGAACTTTATGGCTCTCTCGCTTTGACTGGTAAAGGCCATGGTACCGATAAAGCGATATTGAACGGCTTAGAGGGTAAATCGCCCGAGACGGTAAATCCCGAATTAATGGTTCCACGGATGCAGGAAATTCTTGAAACAAAAACACTTTATCTTGCCGGTAGAAAAAATATTTTATTTAACGAATCAGACGACTTCCTCTTTTATCAAAAAGAGCTCTTACCCAAACATACCAATGGCATGCGTTTTACAGCCTATGATGTGATTCAAAATCTTTTATCAACTCAAGTTTATTATTCAATAGGCGGGGGGTTCATTTGTACCGAAGAAGAATTTGAAAAACCTACAATGAGTGTTATGCCTCCGCCCTATCCTTTCACTACCGCGCGTCAATTGTTGAGATTATGCAAGGAAAACAACTTAAGCATTGCTCAATTAATGATGGCTAATGAATTAAACTGGCGAGATGAAGATACGATACAAAAAGGAATTCTTGAAATAGCAAAAATAATGAATGATTGCATCGACAATGGTTGCAAACATCCTGGCATTTTACCAGGCGGATTGAATCTAAAACGGCGAGCTCCCGATTTGTATCGTAAATTAAATGCACATAAAGGCATACCCAGTATTTTTGAGCAATCCGATATTATGAATCGTCTTAATCTCTATGCTATGGCAGTTAATGAGGAAAATGCTGCTGGCGGTCGAGTTGTCACCGCACCAACCAATGGCGCCGCTGGAATCATTCCCGCAGTATTTAGATATTGTCAGGAAGCCCACGATCGCTTAAGCAAGGACGATATCTATACTTATTTTCTAACTTCTGCAGCTATTGGTATTTTATACAAGGAAGGCGCTTCTATTTCCGGGGCTGAAGTGGGTTGTCAGGGAGAAGTGGGTGTTGCCTCCTCCATGGCTGCAGCAGGATTAACTGCAGTTCTAGGCGGCACAATCGAACAAATCGAAAATGCTGCTGAAATAGCTATGGAACATCATCTTGGTATGACCTGTGACCCCGTTATGGGACTTGTGCAAATTCCTTGCATTGAAAGAAATGCAATGGGTGCAGTAAAGGCAGTTAATGCCTCTCGTATGGCCTTAATTGGTGATGGCGAACATAAAATTTCTTTAGATAAGGTTATTAAAACCATGAAGAAAACTGGTGAGGATATGCAAAGCATTTATAAAGAAACCTCACTTGGAGGCCTGGCCGTTAATCATCCTGAATGTTAGTTAAGGCTTATAATAATTGATGGAGGGTTAACAGGGGTTTTGTGAAACATAACATTAATTTTTTTTATGACCTATGTATCATGTGATAATTGTATAAAAATTAATCTCCATTGATCACAAGGTTCCCTCCGAAGAACTGACAAAAAGTTGTATTTCAAAAAAGACAAACTCCTGCGTAAATTTATAGCAGGTAAAGTTCAATCCCGCGCTATTAAAGTTAATCGTCTACTAATTACCCAATTCAAATTTAGCGCGATATTGATAAAACAACCTTCCCTCGTGCATTCCCTGACTCTAACAATGCATGTGCATCACCTACTGTATCCAGGGTAAATTGAAGCAAATCAATCAATGGCTTTAATCTTCCTTCATCTACGATTTTGGCAATTTCAGATAAAATTTTTCCATGCATTTCTCGCCATCTATTTTTAAGAAGAGGTAGGAGCATGTAAACAGCCGATAAACTTAATGATTTACTGTGCAATGGCGTTAAATCGTGAGAGGAGCGGGAGGCTGTGGTAACGACAGAACCATTAATAGCGGCTGCAATGAGCGATTTATCTAAATTCAGACCACCAACGGTATCAAAAACAATGTCAAATCCTTGTCCGCCTGTTAATCGATTTACATAACACTCAACACTCTCTTCTTTTGCATTAATAACTTCATAAACCCCGAAGGATTTCACCCGCGAAAAATCCTCATTTTTAAGTACGGTTGTATAAACCTTTGCACCACACCATTTTGCGAGTTGTACTGCAATGTGCCCAACCCCACCCATACCACCATGTATCAATATATTATTTTTGTTTGACAATTTTGCTTTATTGAATAAAGCATCTCATGCGGTTATACCCACAAGAGGTATTGCTGCCGCCTCTAGCATAGATAATGATTTAGGCTTTTTTGCAATTAATTTTGCATCCACAAGCATATATTCTGCAAGTGCACCTTCTAAACCTTTGAGACCGCCAGCACATCCATACACTTCACTACCTATTTCAAAATTAGTTAGATCAGATGCGACCGCTTCGACAACTCCAGAAAAATCCCCATGTAAAACAGCAGGAAAATCAGGGGCAATAGCAGGGACTAGGCCGGCTCGTATTTTACACTCAATTTGATTAACGCTTGTAGCCTGTACCTTAATTATTACGTGACCTGGTACAAGAGCGGGTTTTGGAATTTTTGACAATTCAAAAACCCCAGGATCTCCAAATTTTTTAATTAACTGTACATTCATCTTAAAAGCCCTCCAAAGTCCTTGTGAAGTTGCCACTGTTTGAATTGATCAGTAGGCTTTCTGAACTATTTAAATTTGATTAATTTCTTATTAACGATTACATAAACTTACCTGTCTATAACTTAACCATTTATCAACTAATAAAAGGATTACAATTAATAACCACAGAGAGATAAGAACTTCCACAAAGGCTTGTAAGGGATTTTTAGTTAGATAACCCATAATAACAACCGCCAATGTAGCCAGCGACATATTAATAAAGCTCATCATTGCCGAGCAGCTTGCCTTATCAGCCAAAGCGTTTGACGCAATTAACGAGCCGCCGGCAAATAATAAGCCAGAAAATAAATACATGATTAAAGTACAAAGAAAAAACCAAATTGGCGAGGATAGATGAAAAGCTCCAATCACAATTAAACCTAAAATTCCAATAGCGCAACCCGAAAGCCCTAGTTTGATAACCTGCTTCGCCGGCAAACGATTGAGCAATGATTTTGACCAAAGACCGCCGCCTAACATTCCTATCATATTAATCAGATTCCAATAGCCATATTCGGCTGGTGATAATTGGAACATTTCAATTGAAATCTGAGGGCCTGCTGCTGAAAAACAATAGCCAATACTAGAGCAAAAACCGACAACCAGAGAAAATATAATCAAGGTTCTTGACGAGATCGCTTTTTTATAACCTTCAATAATGGATTTCAAGTTAATTGGTTGAGGTTGTTTTAATGTTTCCTTGAATAGTTTTGTTCCCGCCAACATTAATATTCCATGAATTCCCAAGAATAAAAAGCAGTAAACCCAGTTTAAATATTCGCTAATTATTCCTCCTAAGGTAACTGCCAAACCAATTCCGAAAGTAAAGGATAAAATCGTATAGGCCATAGCTGTCTTTCGTTGCGATTCATGCAGCCATTCGTTGATAAGCATAAAGGTACACGCTAAGCCACTAGCAGCTCCAAGAGCGCTAAAAAAACGACCAAAAATCATTAAAGAATAAGAAACCAGAACCAGACTCATGATGCAAAGAGCAATTCCAATTAAATTAATAACCAAACCCGTTTGCAGTGCAGTGACACGCCCCCAGCGATTCGCTAAGGGACCGTAAATCAATTGACCAATAACATAGCCAATCAAAAAAGCAGAAACCACCCATTCAACCTGACCATTTTGCAGATCAAACCAGGTAGCGATTTGGGGTAGAGCTGGGGTGATAAAGACAGCAGAAAATGACGCCAGCGAAATATAACTTAGTAAAAAAGCAATTTTAAAATTAGAAACCATGAAAAAATTCCGAATAAAAATAACGGATTATACCTAAATATATATCAGGGTAAAATTTCTTCATCTTCCATTCTGCCATAGATATCTTTCTTTTTATGATCTTCTGCTAAAAGCATATAAATCGCTGGTACCACAAAAAGGGTAAAAATGGTTCCTATTGAAATACCTGTCGCAATAACAAGGCCGATATTAAACCGGCTCTCAGCGCCAGCACCGGCTGCAAGAATAAGTGGTATTACACCTAAAACCATTGCTGCAGTAGTCATTAAAATAGGGCGAAGACGAATGGCCGCCGCCTGTTGAATAGCATCCAGTTTTGTTCTGCCGCTTTGTTGTAATTCGTTAGCAAATTGAACTATCAAAATACCGTGCTTTGAAATTAATCCGATAAGAGTAACCAAACCTACTTCCGAATAAATGTTTAAAGTGGCATTGCCAACGCCAAGGCTAATAAAAATCATCGCTCCGCAAATCGACATGGGCACGCTAATTAGTACAATTAGCGGATCCCGGAAGCTTTCAAACAAAGCAGCTAATGAAAGAAAAATAATGATTAAAGCAAAAAAGAAAGTGATTATCAGACTCGATCCTTCATTAATCAATTGGCGCGATTGGGCACCGTAATCAATAAAATAACCTGCTGGTAATATCTCCTTAGCGATTGAAGCCATTTTATTTAAAGCCTCTTCCATTGGCACACCAGGAAAGGCTACTGCTGAAATGGTCACTGAATTAAGTTGCTGAAAATGGTTTAAGGATTCAGGAACGATCGAGCGCTTCAGACTAGCTATAGTAGACAAAGGAATGATGGCCCCTGTCGAGGTCTTAATATAATAGTTTAAAATTTCTTCAGGATTAAGGCGCGTATCACGTTTGGTTTGGGGAATAACCTGATATGAACGGCCAGCATAATCAAAATAATTGATATAGCCTTCGCTTAGTGCTGAGGAAAAACTATTACCGAGATCTTGCATTGTCAAACCAAACTGGGCAATTTTATCTCTATCTAACACGATTTTGGTTTGCAGTTGATCAATTTTAAGATCAGGGTCCACATAGGCAAAAATACCGGTAGCGTTGACTCGGTCCATAAAACTGTGTAAGACCTCATTAAGATTTTTATAAGTTTCTGTGGTTGTAATGACAAACTGAATAGGTAATCCGCCGCCGCCACCAGGCAATGAAGGTAATTGGAAGGCAGCGATTTTGGCCCCTGCAATTTGGTTGAATTCTTTTTGGATTAAGGGTTGTAATTGATTGGAAGTTCGGCTGCGTTTATCCCAGGGTTTTAAAACCATGCCAATGATTGCCTTGTTTAAAGAGCCCTGTCCATCCACCTGAAATATATGATCTGTTTCAGGAAATTTTCTAAAAATCTCTCTTACTTGATTAGAATAGAGTCTTGTTTGCTCCAAAGAAGAATTAGCTTCTGCAGTAACCTGCGCAATAATTATGCCTTGATCTTCTTGAGGCGCTAGCTCTGCAGCTGAAGAAATAAATAGAAAATAATTTGATATCAAAATAATGGCTGCAAAAACGGCGATAACGGGTAAATGATTCAATGAGCGGCCTAAAACTCGTTCATAGTATTGCTCTAACCTTCTAAATGAATTATCTACCTTGGTCATGAAGCGACCTTTTTCGCTTTCAATGCCTGTTTTTAGAAATTTGGCACACATCATCGGGGAAAGAGTAAGCGCTATTACTGCTGATACAGTTACAGCACCGACTAGAGTAAAAGCAAATTCTGTGAATAAGGCGCCGGTCAAACCTCCCATAAAACCAATGGGAACATAAACTGCCACCAGAACAACGGTTATCGCGATAATGGGGCCTGCCAATTCTCTGGCGCCAATAATAGCGGCCTTAAATTTTGAACTTCCTTCCTCTATATGTCTCTGCACGTTCTCTACCACAATAATCGCATCATCCACCACAAGGCCAATTGCTAACACTAAGGCTAAAAGAGTAAGCAGGTTAATAGAATATCCCAAAGCCAACATCACAAAAAAAGCGCCGATTAGAGATAAGGGGATTGCTATCAGTGGAATAATTACCGACCGAAAGGATCCAAGGAACAGAAAAATCACGAGGGTAACAATTAAAAAAGCTTCCAATAAAGAGCTAACCACTTCATGGATTGATGATTCAACAAACAAACTCGCATCATAGGTAATATTCGCTTTCAAACCTTGGGGTAATTGTGCCTCAATAGTAGGAAAGAGGTGTTTAATATCTTTAATAACGGTTAATAGATTTGCAGAAGGGGCAACAATTATTCCAATATACACTGCTTTGCGGCCATCAAAACTAACCTTTGTATTGTAATTTTGCGCGCCCATCTCCACTGTCGCAACATCTTCCAAGCGAATTAGTGCGCCGTTTTGTGACTTTATAATCATTTTTTTAAATTGGTTAACGTCACTAAGATTTGTACTAACTGAAAGATTTTGTACAAACATCTGACCATCCGTTCGCCCTGCAGCTGAGATAAAATCATTAGCTGCCAAAGCTTCACCCACTTCACCTGCTGAAATACCAAAGCCGGCCAGCTTAATTGGGTCAAGCCAGGCACGCAAAGCAAAGGTTTGGTTTCCTAAAATTTGTGCATTCTGCACGCCATTTACAGCCTGCAATTTAGGCTGAACAACACGAATCAGGTAATCTGTAATTTTATTAATTGGCAAATCTTCACTATAAAAACCGATATACATAGAAGAAATAGTCTGACCTACAGACACGGTGATCACAGGAAGCTGGGCGTTTCTTGGTAATTGGTTCTGTACGGCATTTACTTTGGTAGTAATGTCGGATAATGCTTTAAGTGGGTCATAATTAAGCAGAAGATTCACTGTAATAGAACTTGTACTTGCGGTACTCACTGAGGTCATGTAATCAATACCATTTGCTTGAGCAATGGAATTTTCAAGAGGTGTTGTAATAAATCCGGCGATAATATCTGGATCGGCACCCGTATAAGCAGTGGTAACAGTGACAATTGCATTTTGAGTAAAGGGATATTGCATAATAGGCAATAAATTAAGTGAACGCAGACCTAATACTAAAAGCAAGAGGCTAATTACTGTCGCCAATACCGGTCTTTTAATAAATATATCTGTAAAGTGCATCTTTTACAGTCCTTATTTGCCTGTTCGCATTAATTCAAACCTTATCCATTTATTTTTCTTCAACTTTCGGATCAGCCTGGTTACTTGGTTGAATGTTATTATTAATAGCAATGCGGCTGCCATTTTTAAGTTTAAGCTGGCCTGAAGTAACCACTATGTCACCTTTTTTTAAGCCTTTTAAAACGGCAACCTGATCCCCTCGAGAATCGCCAAGGATAACAAATACCTGTCTTACTGTAAGAATTAGCTGATTTTTATCATCTTTCTTACCCTCATCAACAACGATATAGGCAATATCGCCATAGGGATTAAAGGTGATTGCAGATTGGGGAACGGTAATATAATTTATTGGATTAGCTACATCGACTTCAACCTGTGCAAACATGCCAGGGGTCAAAATCAATTTTGGATTGGGAATCGTTGCCTCAATTAGAACGTTGCGTGAGGCTGATTCAACAGCGGGTTGAATTGTAGTGATCCTTCCATTAAAAATTCGGCCCGGAAAAGTATCTACGGTGATAGTTACCGCCTGATTGTTTTTTAATTTTGCCAAGGCTTGCTGAGGCATAAAAAAGTCGGCGTAAATCGGATCAAGGGCTTGCAAGGTAGTAACAATATTTCCCACATTCAAATATTGTCCTGGATTGATATTATTGATACCGACCCTTCCAGTAAAAGGCGCTTTTATTGTCTTTTTTTCAACAGTAGCTGTTTGTTCTTCAACCTGTGCCTGTAATTTTTTAAGATTCCATTCATCCGTATCGACAACCTGCTTGGCCACAGCTCGGGCAGCAAATTGTCTTTTATCCCTTTCATAGGTAATTTTGGCCAGTTCTACTTGAGCCTGTAATGCATGTAATAAACCAATTTCTGCAGCCGCATTTAACTGCACCATGACCTGACCTTTTTGAACTTCAGCACCCGGCGTGAAATGGATTGTTTGCACCATTCCGGGAAGTTCGGTCGTTACATTCACACCTACACGTGCACGCAAACTTCCTACCGCTTTAAGTTTTGGTTGCCATAAAGAGGACGTTATCTTCATGGTCGATACAGTTTTAATGGGTGAACTCACAGTTTTTAGATATTGTTGAATCATGAGGCCTTTATAATATTTCCAGGCAAAAATCAGGCTAAACACAATTGCCACGGAAAATAACATAATGATCATCTGTTTTTTCAAGAAAATCTCTCTATTAAAGACAAAGTTTTAGTCAGATATATTTATTAATATCTGCCATCCATATTGCCAGATTTATAAACATTGTTTCTTACACCAAGGCTTATGCCACCAACCGCCACCCAAAGCCTGGAATAAAGCTGCTGTATCTGCATAGCGGGTAGCTTGAGCTTTGATTCGATTTAGTCGTGTTTGTTCATACTGCTGTTGGTTATTTAATAAATTAATGTAATTCGCAGCCCCTAAACGGTATTGTTGCATTGTTAAATTTAAAGCCTGACGCGCTGCATTTTCAGCAATAACTTGGGCTTTAAGCGCTCGTGCATCCGTTTCAAGTGCACGTAATACATCGGCTACATTCCGGAATGCTTGCAAAACAGTCTGCCGATATTGTGCCTCTGCTTGTTGATAGGCATTAATATTTGCACGTCGTTGCGCAAGTAAAGCGCCACCATGGAAAATGGGTTGAGCAGCCTGCGCCATAATTGACCAAATACTACTTTGATGTGAAAAGAGATTTGATAGTTTAGAACTTACAAAACCATAGGAGGCTGTTAACGTAATTTGCGGTAATAAATTTGCAGTTGCAACGCCTATTTCAGCTAAAGCTGCATGCATAGTCGCTTCTGCAGCTCTTATATCCGGACGTTGGCGAACCAGCATTGAAGGTAAACTAACGGGTATTCCAATAGGAAGTTTCATTTTATTCAGATCAAGTTTGGGCAACTCTTCATCTGGAAAAGCACCTACCAACGCAGTCAAGGCATGCTTGTTATTCGACAAAGCCTTTTCCAAGGGTGGTAATGTTGCTTTGGATTGTTCGAGCAAGGTTTGCTGGGTAAAGACGCTAGCCATCGAAATGGCGCCTAAATTAAATTGGGTTTTTAAAATATTATAAAGGGTCTGCTGTTGCCTGATTAGTAATTTGGTTACATTTATTTGAGCTTGCAAAGAAGCGACTGTGACTGCGGTGGTAACTATATTTGAGGTCAAAGTTAAATAGGTAGCTATTACCTGAAATTGCTGATAATCCACTTTGGCAGCAAAAGACTCGATTTGTCGTCTTGAGCCACCCCAAACATCGAGATTATAGGTTGCGTTAACAGAAACATTATAAAGATTAAAGGTGAATGCTTTTGGCCTGTTAGTAACATCACCGCCGCCAATAGCTACTGTTGAATAGCGTTGTCTTTGCGCTGAAGCGTTGGCGTCAACCGCTGGAAATAATAAATTTCCAACCTGAACATTTAAATTTTCCTGCGCAAGCCTTAATGCTGCGGTGGCAGCAGCAACATTCGGGTTACAAGCTAAGCCTCTGCGAATTAATTTATTAATTTCAGGTGAGCGATATAATTCCCACCAAAGTAAGGGAACATCAGTATTATGCAAAAAAACCTGTGCTTGCCCTCCAGGGGCCAAAATCTGAGCGGTTTTTGCAGGTAAACGCGGGCGCTCTTCATAGCCTTTTACTCTTGGAGGCATTGGTTTATGGAAATTGGGACCAACCATGCAAGCAGTTAAAAAAATAGAAAGAAGAACTGAGCTTGTTTTAAGCCTGTTAATCCGCACTTATTACATTCCTTTGCTCGTCTTTGAAACTATCTATTTTGATGGTAAATCAATTAATTACTTTATAAAAGGCTTTGCTGTTAATACAAGCTCAAATGCCTCGAATTTAGCAGTAGTTTCACCATAGAAATAATCCGATATGGCATAACCGACAACCAGGGCTAATTGATCATTTATATATAGAAGAGGAATGCGGTCACGCAGCCAGGGTGGAACTTTCCATTCCTGAAATAATTTTTTCAATTGTTTCTGTTGACCGTGCCAGCAAAATAATTCCCCGCCTTGGCGAAATCGTATTTCTATTTGACTTAGCTCAGGCACCAATAAACCATGGTTTGCCTTAATTACATTGAGTTGCCCTAAACCCGCAATAGACAAAGTGCGTGGAAAATCTGACCAGATTAGGGGTTTAAAAAGGACTGGTTCTTCAACTTTTGTCAGATAAAGATTTTGTTGATAACGACGGACACAGTTCCCCTTCCAAATAATTTTAGGACTTGCGTCTTCTCTAACTTGAATAAGCTCTTTAATAAAACAGTTAAAGGTTTTGGTATCAGGTACCTTGACCTGATTAAGTTTAAACCAAAATCTGATTACGTTTGAAAGTCTCCCTGTTTCTAAATCGCAAAGAGAAGCAAGGGGTAACACAGATGTAGGTCTATTGAGCGAAGGACAGTCAAGTTTCGCAAGCGCTTCCAAATTGCTTTGAGCCTGTTGACAATGTTTGGTGGTTCGTACCAGGTTTTTCGCTACATCCGGCCAACGAGAGTCTATCTCGGGTAAAATTTTTAGTCGTAAATAATTTCTGGAAAAATCCATATTCTGATTAGATTCATCATTAATCCATTCTAAATGATGAGCTTTAGCATAGTTCTCAAGAGTTTGGCGAGAATATTCTAAAAAGGGGCGTAAGAGGCTGGCACCAGCAAATTCTTTTTGAGCGGGCATCGCGCTAAGACCATCAACACCGGCGCCTCTAAAAAGCTGAAGGAGCAGAGTTTCTGCCTGATCATCCAAGTGGTGGCCAAGAATTAGGCAATCCTCAGATTCAAGCTCGGTTGCGAAAGCCTTATATCGAGCTTTGCGAGCTTCTTCTTCAATATTAGCCAGCCTCCCAAAATCAACTGACTTGATAGTCAGCCTAACGCCCAATTGCTTGGTAAATGTTTGACAGTGACTTTGCCATCTGAGAGCGTTTGGACTAAGACCGTGATTAACATGCACCGCGATCAATTTGCTTTTTAAAATCGGGTGAATTGCGAGATTATGGAGCAGCACAGTCGAATCCAGGCCACCGCTAAAGCCAACAAAGAGGCACTTGTATTGACTTAAAAGCTCTAGCCAGAGCGAATTAATCACAAGCACCCATTGCCATAAATTTCTCGTAGCGAAGCTGCAACAGCTCATCTATAGGTAGTGAATTTAATGCGCTTAACTCATCAACCAAAAGTGTTTTTAAGCGAGAAGTCATATCTTCCAAATTGCGATGCGCACCGCCTAAGGGCTCTTTGATAACCTCATCAATTAAGCCATATTCATAAATTTTTTCTGCAGTAATTCCCATTGCTTTGGCTGCATCGCTTGCCTTTGCAGGGTCCTTCCAAAGAATAGAGGCACAGCCTTCGGGAGATATTACAGAGTAGATACTATATTGAAGCATCAGAACCCTATCACCTACTCCTATAGCTAAAGCACCTCCAGAACCAGCTTCACCAGTTACGGTGCAAATAATTTGCGTTTTTAATTTAGCCATCTCAAGTAAGTTTCTTGCAATTGCTTCAGACTGATTCCGCTCTTCTGCACCAATTCCTGGATAGGCACCGGCAGTATCTATAAAGGTAAAAATGGGGATTCCAAATTTTTCAGCCATTTTCATCAGTCTTAACGCTTTCCGGTATTCCTCAGGACGCGCCATTCCAAAATTGCGATAAACCTTTTCCTTTGTTCGCTTTCCTTTCTGATGACCTAAAATCATTACTGGCTCACCATTCAGACGAGCGAGGCCACCAATAATGGCTGGAGCGCTCGAATAATGCCTGTCGCCATGCAACTCTTGAAAGTCAGTGAATATATTTTCAATATAATCGGTTGTCTGAGGACGCAGGGGATGTCTTGCCATTTGTGCAACCTGCCAGGGCTCCAGATTGGAGAAGATATGTGCGGTTAATTCACCTGATTTGGCTTCAAGGCGGGCAATTTCTTCACTCAAATTGACTTCATTATCAGAACCTACCATGCGTAGTGCATGAATTTTTTGATTCAACTCCTCGATGGGTTGCTCGTAATCCAAAAATTGTCGACTCATTTATTTACTCGTTTGGCGAATTTATTTTGATGCGCTATGATAACCGCAACTGCTTTTTGACGCTACCTTTGCCAGCATATTGAGATTCCCTCGTGTTACTAAATGTTAAATATATTCCCCCTGAAGATTGTCAATTAAAAAAAAATAGTATCGATATTTGGGAATTTCCATTGAATATACTGCCTCCATTAGCAAGAACAATTCTTAATGCAGATGAGCTAAACCGGGCTGATCGATATTATTTTGAAAGGCATAAACGACGTTTTACTGTAGCACGTGCTCTCTTACGTATTATTCTTGGACATTATTTGCAAAAGAATGGGAAATCTCTGAATTTTATTTACAATAAACATGGAAAGCCCGAACTGAAAAATTCCAGCTCTTTACAATTTAATCTAAGTCATTCTAGGGATTTAGCCTTAGTAGCAATTGGTCAACAATTTTCTTTAGGGGTTGATTTAGAATTTTATTCAGCCCGCCCCTATGATGGGATTGCCAAACATTTATTTTCAGAGCAGGAATTAGCTTTATTTTTAACTCTGCCAAATTATTTGAAACCACAGGCTTTTTTTAATATTTGGGCCTCGAAAGAAGCCTTTATAAAAGGCTGCGGCTTAGGACTCGCTTACCCAACCAAGCTTTTTACTGTACCTGTTTTTGGTGCTGAAGCTAAATCTATTAAGGATGATGTTTTTAAAAATATATGGCAGCTAAGTTCATTTATGCCAAAAATAGGATGTGCAGCAGCACTTTGTCATCATCCTGAAGTCACTGAAATCCAATATATTAGGATTAATGATTCTGAAAAATTCCTTGCACATTTTTATTAGCTTTAAGCTGATTTGTATAATTGAAAAACCTGAGATAATCTAAATTTGTGACTGATTAATAGGGACATCTGATGACTAAAGCACAAATTAAATTGAAGTCTGAAAAAGCTGCACTTAAACGTAATTGGGGTTGGCTTTTAGCCTTAGGTATTTTATTCGTAATCTTAGGCTGTATTGGTTTAGGAATGGTTGTCGGACTTACGCTAGCATCCATGCTCTTTCTCGGAATTATCCTTATCATCGCAGGCTGCTCTCAATTTATCGATGTCGCCAATGCCCAAGGTTGGGACGGTGTAGCCTGGCATGCTTTCATTGCTGCTTTATATATAATTGGCGGTTGCATCGTTATATATGATCCTTTTCTTGCCTCAGCTTTAATCACCGCTTTATTAGCAAGCGTTCTTATTATAATCGGTGTTAGCCGTTTCATTATGGCCATCCAACTTAAAGATTCTCCGGGTTGGTTATGGATGTTTCTTGCGGGGATTGTAGCCACTGCTTTAGGGATCATGATTTTGATGCATTGGCCAGTATCTAGCCTATGGGTGATTGGTTTATTTATAGCAATTGAATTGATTGTAGATGGCTGGGCATATATCTTTTTAGCTCTCGGCTTACGCCGCATGATTTAATGTCTTTATAGCCCCGGAACGGGGCCTTATTACATTAACAAATTTTGTTATACTAGCGAAAATTTCTAGCCTTCCAAACTGATGAAACGTTTTTCTGAATCTGAATTAAAAATTCTTCATTTACTTTCTGACAGAACCTGCTATTCCATTGAATATATAGCTTTACACCTAAACTTATCCATTCCAGAAGTTTTAAGACTTTTGAATCAGTTAACAGAATTAGATTTAGCCATCAAGCATGTACCCATGAAAGGTTATCAACTTTCTAAGCCTATTCAAATTCTTGATGAGCAAATAATTAGGCAAAATTTAGAACTGAGGGGCTATAGGAATCCATTTAATTTTCATTTGTTTGCGGAATTAAATTCTACTAATCAGTTTCTAAAGGAATTACCCTTAGACACAGTTCCTGATATTTGCTGCGCTGAAAAACAGACTCAAGGTCGCGGCCGTTTTGGTAGAAAATGGATCTCTCCTTTCGGGGAGAATATCTATTTTTCAGGTCGATGGAATCTTGAATGTAGCCTAGCTGATTTATCGGGCCTAAGCCTTGTGGTGGGCTTAGCTACATTAGCTTCTTTAAAACATAGTCTGAGCACTGAAGATATCCGCATCAAATGGCCTAATGATATCTTGTGGGGCAATAAAAAGCTTTGCGGCATTCTAATTGAATTAGGTAATATTAGTTCTAATTGTGCACAAGTCATTATTGGCATCGGTTTGAATGTTAATACGGCTACTCAAGATCAGCCAAAGGTAGGATTACCATGGTGTTCTTTATACGAAATCACAGATAATTATTTTGATAGAAACAAAATTATTGCGGACTTGATTTTCCATCTAAGAAACTATTTGGCTAGTTTTTTTATAAGCGGCTTTAGTTTTTTTATGGACGAGTGGAAGAATTTCGATTATCTAAGGGGCCAATTTGTACAGGTTTCTCAGTCAGCTGGGTTTTTAAGCGGAACAGCTTGTGGGGTTAATGAACAGGGACAGCTTGTCCTCCTCGACGAAAAAGACATTACACACAATATATCATCGGGTGATGCTTCACTTGGAACTTCTTTGAAAGAATTTTGATTTTGTCCCGAGTTTTGAACCTCCTGTTCAACTCGGGACGGAACGACTGCGGATGGAATCCGGTTTATTCTGGTTCTTCTTCACTTTCTGGTGCTTCTTTTTCTTGCTGAATGCGTAGATAAATCTCTTCTCGATGTACAGAAACATCTTTTGGTGCATTTATACCTAAGCGCACTTGATTTCCCTTTACACCTAAAACAGTGATATTTACATCATCACCAATAATCAATGTTTCACCTATACGACGGGTCAAAATTAACATGACAAAATCTCCCTTCTACACAAGCAGTCACCCTCTTTTCATAGAAAAAATCCATGGGGCCCTTGGTGACTACACTCTGTTTAATAATAAACCATTTTCTTCATTGTTCAATTGCAAGTTTACACAACCTTTCTTAACGGAATATTAAGAAATAAAATTTAAGAGTGAAATTATCCTTTTCTTACGCCCTTAAGTTTTAAAGTCAGAAAAACCAACGGTAGGTAAGCAATCAATACACCCAAACTGCTGTCAATTAAATCAAAACCGACAGCTATTGCCATAGGAAACAACCAAAACAAGTTGATAGCCAAAACACCCAAGGTTACCGGAAGATGTTTACCGAAATACCGTGAGGCATGTTGATAAGCATGGCTGCGGTGCGCTTCGAAAAGTACCTCTCCACGCATTCCACGGAGCAACAATGTTACCGTAGCATCGACAATAAAAACACCCATAAGTATCAACCAGGACCAAAAAAAATTTGATTTAACCATCATTGCTTGAATTGACAGTATTCCTATTACCAATCCTAAAAATCCACTACCCACATCACCCATAAAAATCTTGGCAGGCGGAAAATTCCAAAACAAGAATCCGCCAACAGCCATTGCCAAACAAAGGGGTAGAAAAACAGCACTATAATTACCTGAAAGATAATATAAAAGTGAACCACCCAAACAGACAGTTAGTGCCTCAACTGCTGCGATACCGTCTATTCCATCCATAAAATTATATAAATTCAACAACCAAACCAAATACAAAATAGCTAGCAGGTTAGCTATGACGCCCGCAGTCAAAGTCAAACCAAATATAGCGATTGACGGCATGCCACCTAAGCCGTAAACGGCAAAGGCACAGGCTAGAAAATGTCCCATCAAGCGCCATTTTGCAGAGACGTCTTTCCGATCGTCTAAAAATCCAATCAGGGCTATAAGAAACCCTGCACCTGATAAAGCCACCGCAAGTGGGAAGCTTATGAAGTGATTGCTAAATAAATAAGAAACCGAGATTAAAAAACAAAAAACAAATGATAATCCACCACCACGGGGAGTCGGAGCGACGTGCGAACTGCGCTCATTCGGAATATCAACCATTTTTGTTACTAAAGCATAGCGAAGAAGCACCCAGGTCAGAGTATAGGATAAGGAGAAAATAAAGAAATAAAATAACCAACCCATATAAGAATCGCTAAAAAACGTCAGATTATAAAATAAATTCATAGGCCTGTCGCTAATTTTTTATTAGAAATTTAAGATAAAATTCATTAGCCTCGGAGTCTCAGGTTTAATGCCTAAAATCTATAATATTTATTTAAAAATTGCTTAACAAATGTTATCTTCTCAAAAAAATCAATAACTTTAAAAGCATGAAGCAACTTACAGAACTAAGCTCTTGGATAGAACTCGAAAACCACTCCGATTCCCTGCGGTTAAATCCATCTCATAAAACAAGCCGCAATGCAAAGCTAAAATTTAGCTCTGAAGGCATTAGCATTGACTTTTCCCAGCAACGAATTAATGAAAGAACAATTGAATTATTGATTAAATTAGCTGATGAACAAAATATCAAAGATAAAATTCATGCGCTGATGCGCGGTGATACGGTTAATAAAAGCGAAAATAGACCTGCATTGCATACAGCCCTGCGTACATTCAATGAAAATCCTATTTTAGTCGATGGCCGTAATATTGTTCCGGAAATTTTAGCCACTCGTAAAAAAATGTTAGCACTCGCTACTAAAATAAGAGAAGGACATTGGCTTGGTTATTCGGGTAGACCTATTAAGGATGTTGTAAATATTGGGATTGGTGGCTCCGATTTCGGCCCTCGTTTTTGTATTAATGCCCTAGCCTCATATGCGCCGGCTAATCTAGGCTTTCACTTTGTGTCTGATGCTGATCCCCTCGCTTTTGAGAACACAGTGGCGCGGTTAAATCCAGAAAACACTCTTTTTATCATATCGTCAAAGTCATTTACCACTAAAGAAACTTTATATAATGCTCAAAAGGCCTATGCCTGGTTTAATAATGAAAATGTAGATAAGCATTTTATTGCCGTTACTGCTCATCCGGAAAAAGCAAAATTATTCGGTATTGCTAATGTTTTACCTATCTGGGAATGGGTAGGCGGACGATATTCCCTCTGTTCTGCAATTAACTTGATTACTTGCATAGCGGTAGGCGAAGAACATTTTATGCAGCTGTTAGCTGGCGCCAACTCCATGGACGAACATTTTAGGGCTAAAGAGTTGCACGAGAACATGCCAGTTATTATGGCGCTAATAGGATTGTGGAATATCAATTTCCTCCATATTCCCAGTCTTTTACTTTTAGTCTATGCCAAACAGCTGGAGCTACTGGTACCTTATATTCAACAATTAGATATGGAATCTAATGGAAAATCGATTGATTGTTTTGGCCGCTCCGTTAACCATTCAACTGGGCCTATCGTGTGGGGTGGCTTAGGTAATCAAGCACAGCATAGTTATTATCAATTACTTTGCCAGGGAACTCATAAAATTGCGGTGGAATTTATTTCAACCCAAGAGTTTGGTCATGAACTCATTAATAAATTTTGTGAAGCAAAAATTGATGTGCTAAGTGAAGGCATTAATTCTGTTGACAATCCTAACGGTTATATCCCAGGCGGAACTCCAATAACGCATATTAGCCTGGAATCTTGTTCGCCTTTTGGTATAGGTGCTCTAATTGCCTTATACGAACACAAAGTTTATATCCAAAGTGGCATTTGGAATATCAATCCCTTTGACCAACCCGGTGTTGAATCTGCTAAGCGCCAAAAACCAAAAACTGCTACTCAGGCTAGCGAGGCTCAACTTCAAAAAACAACATGAGGGTACATATTTAATCCTTGATATATATAAACAAAGCCGCTGTAAATTCAAATAAGTAGTCTTGACTCTATCTTGCGGCTTCATCTCATAAAACAGCAATTCAAACTTATTGACCCTGACCGCTTTTTTGTCTTAAAGGATTATTGTCATTCCTGGAATCCAAGATTCTGATCCTATCTACAAAACATTTAGTTTCACCGCGCCAGGGAAGTACAAATTGGTCACAATGGTAACTAAGAATGACATGGCTATTGTTTTGCATGGCTGTAATGGCTTGTGTAACTAGCGGAGATTTGAATTGTCCAAGGGTGAAATGAAAGGATCGCCCAGTTACGCCACTTGCATCTTCAAGGCCACCTCTAATTAGCTCTCCTTCGTATGTTCCCCAATATTTCCCTTCCTTGGCAACTTTAACAATTACTCCAGATTTATCACCTGATTTAATTTTCCAGCAACCAGCTATTAAGATTGTGCTAAATATAAGTAGAAAAGATAAAAATTTTTTCACGCAAAGCCCCTTCTTTCCATTTATTCAAACCGCTTATATTGTCGAAAAGATGAAGCGTCGTCAATTAAATCGCTAACATTCCATAGAGAGCCCTGATTTTTAATAATTTTTATTCAATTTGAATTTAAACTACTAATTAATTCCGTTAGTATTACAGGCTTAAATTTCAAAAAAAAAATAATAATTATGTTCTCACGAATTTTGTTTCTTTTAGCCTTTGCTCAGACCGCCCTCGCAAGTCCCTGGTTTACAGGTCCCTTATTGGCTCCAACCGGTAAGACCATTCCTAAGGGACATTTCAATTTTGAACCCTATGGCTTTTATACAGAGTATGGTTCGCCTCAGAATTTTAAAAATGTAGAAGTGAATCCAATAATATCAGTGGGTATTAATAGTTTTATGGATTTTCAAGCCTCCCTACCTTATGACTACAGTTGGGTTCGCGAACAGCATGGCAGAGGAGTTGGTGATTTCAGTCTGGGTTTGGGGATTCAGGCTTTAACGCATAAAGAAGGATCTTTCCTACCTGATTTAAGAATTATTCTACAAGAAACTATTCCAACAGGTCGGTTTGAAAATTTAAATCCTCTAAAAAATGGTACTGACCAAACAGGCTTCGGCGCTTATCAGCACATTGTTAGTTTTAACTTTCAAAAATTATTCACTGTTGGCACAAAGCATTATTTACGAACCCGTTTTAGTGTAGCTGGGGCTTTTGCCAGCTCTGTTCATGTAGAAGGATTAAATACTTTTGGTGGGGATGAAACAACGTCGGGCACCGTCCACCCTGGAAATAATTTTTCAGCAGATTTAGCTGCAGAATTTACCCTTACTCAAAATTGGGTAGCAGTTATGGAAGCCTTATATCTCCATAGTAATTTCACCGGATTTGGCGCCAATATGGGCGGTGTAACGCCTTCTGGAGCTGCGGGAGCAGTTGGCGGAAAGGGAGGAGATTCTGCGTCTCTAGCACCTGCAATTGAATATAATTTTACCGCAAATCTAGGCGTAATTGCCGGAGTCTGGTTTTCGGTTACTGGTCCGAAAGCTGCAAAGTTTATCTCTTCCGCAGTAGCTATAAATTATTATTTTTAATCTCGTTGCTTGTATTTTAAATTAACATATTACGACATTAATATAAAACGGCTTTTAGCTTATTTATATTTTTTTAAATAAATGCTTTCAAGCCCTCTTTAACTGATATCTGTGGTTTCCAGCTAAGCATCTCTTTGGTTTTGGATATGTCAAGTTGTAATGAGCCGCATAAACGATCATATATTTCTTTTTTTCCAAGCGAAGCTGCTGCCCATTTTAATAAAAATTTAGGTATTGGCAGCAATCGGGCAGGTTTGTTAATTAGGTAGCCTATTTCTCTTAAAAGTTCGGTCGTTGATAAATCTTCATCATCAGAAACAAGAAAAATCTGATTTGCAGCCCGAGGATTAGTGATACAGGCCAATATTAAGCTATTTAAATTTTCTAGCGATACAAAGCTGCGCTTGTTGTTGACGGCTCCCAAAGGTAAAGGAATTCCTTTTTTCAACCAATAAAGCATACGTTGGAAATTACCTTTCACTTCTGGACCGTAGATTAGCGGCGGCCTAATAATCACTACTTCCATACCTGTTTTTAAAGCTATAGCTTGTAGCCCTTGTTCTGCTTCATATTTAGAAAGAGCATAAGGACCATCGGGATGGGGTAAGTCATCAGCAGCAAAAGGTTTATCAGTTGTGAATTCACCATTTACTTTAATTGAACTAATAAAAATAAACCGCTTTACCCCCGAAATAGCTGCCTGCTCTGCCAATTTTAATGTAGGCTTTGAATTAATTTTTCTAAATTCTTCCAGGGGATTATTTGCCTTTTCATTCATCACATGCGCTCTTGCAGCAGCGTGAATTATAACATCACAGCCTTTGACGATATCCTGCCAATTATTTTCAGATTCAAGTTCGATTGGAGCAAAAACAGAAATTTCTGGTGAAAAAATATTCGCGTTTATCCGGGTTGCAATCCTTAAGTCAATCTCTTTTTGTTCGCTGAGCTTTTTAAGGAGTTGTCGACCAACAAAACCTGTCGCGCCAGTCAGCAGAATGTTTATCTTAGTTTGTGACTGCGTCATAAAGTTTCTCATATTCCATTACCATTTTTTCAGCAGTGAAGAGAGCAGAATAACGTGCGGCCGCACGCTCTCCCATTTCCGTCCTCTTCCCGGGATTTTCCCAAAGATCTTGCATTGCCTTCCTCAGGGCCAAGGGATCATTTGGAGGCACAGCGATGCCTGTTTCTTTATCTATATTGATATAGGTTGTTCCGGTCCCAATTTCAGCAGAAATTAATGGCTTGCCAAACATGGCCCCTTCAAGAAGTGAAACACCAAAAGCTTCTGAGCGTAGGTGAGAGGGGAAAATGAGAGCAAGAGATAATTGTAAAAGTACTATTTTATCTTCTTCATCCAATTTTCCTAAAAAATGCACATTATTTAGGTTTAATTCCTGAGCCTTTGCCTTTAGTTCTTCTTCGAGAGGCCCTGTTCCCACTATTAAAATAGGGAAAGAAGTATTTGCAGCCGCCTCTAACAGAATGTGTAGGCCTTTATAGTAACGAAGTACTCCAACAAAAAGAAAAAAATTTCTACCAAAACGCTTCTGCCAATAATCTTTTCGTTCTTCTGAAGGCTGTTGGTAACTGTCTTGGTTAAGACCATTGGGAATGATAGTAACCTTGTTCTTATATTGCTGAAGAACCGGACTAGTTGCGAGATAGTTCGGTGAAGTTGCAACAATTTTGTCAACGGAATTTAAAAAACGGTGCATAATTGGTCGATATAGAAGCAGTAATTTTTTTTGACGAACGATATCGGATTGATAAGTTAAGATTGATGGTGTTTTAGTTTGGGAAAAAAGATGCAAAATATCTGCGAAAGGCCACGGAAATTGGTAATGAATTACGTCCGCTTCTTCTGCAATTTTGCGGAAATCCCGAAGTAGCGAAAAGGAAATCCCATTAGATGCAAGGTTAAAATTTTCTTTATAACGAATATTTTTGCTGCCTGAAAAATCGATTTCTTTAGGTTGAGGATTTGGGGAAAGTGATAAAATGGTATGTTCATTTTTGGATTGCGGATGACAGGCAATCTGAGCAATAACCTGTTCAACACCGCCAAAACCTTCACTAAAAAAAGTCTTGTATACATGCAAGATTTTCATAAAATCGGAAGCTCACTGTTCATAAAAAATAATTAGGTGAAATATTAACATAGAAATTAGCGAATTCTTTAATTCTGCTCATGGAAAATCCTCAGGAATTCCTTCAAAAGATAGTCGCATAATAAGGTGAATTGGGGATATACTGTGCGAACGTTCATAAATTGGAAAGTTGCATGTCCTTAAAGGCCATGTATAACGACATTACCGGAAATTATGCTACTGCCGATCGATTTGGATCTTTAAGTGACAGTCATTTAGCCGCAATAGCTCAGATTAAAAAAGAACATATAGGCCTTAGACCGCACTATAAGGTACTTGATTTCGGGGTTGGAAATGGTGCTTTTCTAGCAAAACTGCGGACCTGTATGCCCGAGGCAGAATTTACTGGTATTGATATTTCCAAAGAAATGCTAAAACAAGCCTGTAAGGTCTTACCGCTTACACCCATTGAAGCCAGTGCTACTGAAGCAAGCCATTATCTTCCTCATCATAGTCAGGATTTAGTTCTTGCTCATTTTGTTAATGCTTACATTCCTATTCACACACTTTTTCATGAAGCCGATATTCTAACCAGAGCTAATGGTTATTTTTCACTAATCACTACAACCTATGAATCTTTCCCAATAGCGCAGCAACATTTAGCCGATTTTATTGCTCAAGGTTCAATTTTAAGCTCGGTGGTAGGTCATTATTACAAAGCAATGGTTAAAAACACTACAGTAGCCTCAGGATTGGATGAGCTTATGCGCGTCTTTGACCAACATAAATTTGAAGTGGTACAACATCAACGTCTACGAATTCCTGTAACCTTAAAAAATATTGATGAACTCGCGCTTTTTGGCGTCGAAGGTACCTGGTTTTTAAATAGCATTTCTATGCGAATGCTGCCAAAGAACTTTCTCCTGCAGCGATTAAAACGACTTTTCGGGCAAATATTCACCTTTCCATATCATGATACCCATATTATTGATGTGATCTTGGCTAAAAAATAATATTAAAATAAATAAATAAATTTATTGTGGGTCAAGCATGAAAACACTTCCTACATACCGCGGCTGTCTACGGTATGTAGGAAAAATGGTTGAATAAACATTTTAGGAAAAATTATCTTTTTAAGCTCTTCCATAAACGTCTTGAAAGCGAACGATATCGTCTTCTCCCATATATTCGCCACTTTGCACTTCAATCATAATTAATTGGGTTAAGCCAGGGTTTTCCAAACGATGTTTATGTCCGGCCGGAACATAGGTTGATTCATTAGTACCAATGAAGATTTCTTTATCGCCATTGACAACTTTTGCCATGCCACTAACCACGATCCAATGTTCGGAACGATGATAATGCATTTGCAGACTCAAGCTAGCTCCAGGTCTTACTTCAATTCGTTTTATTTTAAAACGAGGACTTTCCTCGAGAATGGTATAAGTTCCCCAAGGACGGTGAACGGTCCGATGCAGTTTATACGCTTCGTGACCTTGTTTTTTTAACTGGCTGTAAATAGTTTTAATATCCTGCGCCCTTTTTTTATCTGCAACCAAAAGAGCGTCAGGTGTATCAATAATGAAAAGATCTTCAATACCAACAGCAGCGATAAGGCGATCTTTACCGCGAATATAGCAATTAGTCACATCATGAATGAGTGTTTCACCCTCAATTCGATTACCCTTTTCATCTGAGGCAGTCAAATTACCTAAGGAATTCCATGAACCAATATCACTCCAGCCAATTTGGCAAGGAACAACCGCTACTTCCCTGGATTTTTCGATAAGCGCATAGTCTATAGAATCATCAGGAACCAAATTGAATGTTTCGCTATCCAGTTCAAGTTGAGTAAAATTCTGACCTGAGGCTTTATCAGATAGTTCAATACAGGTTTGGCTTGCTTTAAGAATTTCCGGGCAATATTGCGCAACTTCTGATAATAGGCTCTTCACATTAAAGCAGAACATCCCTGAATTCCAAAAGAAGCGCTTGGAATCTAAATATTCCTGCGCCTTTTCAAGGGTTGGTTTTTCCACAAATTTGATAACCTGATTACCTTCAGCTTCGATATAGCCATAGCCCGTTTCTGGACAGTCAGGTTGAATACCAAAAGTGACCAGCTTACCTTGCTGTGCAAATTTAATTGCCTCAGCAACTGCGATTGCAAACGCTTTTTGATCGTGAATAAGGTGATCAGCTGGCAAAACAAGCATGAGGGTTTCATCATCATAGTTTTCTTTGATTTGCAAAGCTGCCATCACAATAGCCGCGGCCGTATTACGACCAAAAGGTTCCAAAATATAGGATAATTTTAAACCAATTTGATTCGCTTCCCGGTATTCATCGGCTGTTTTAAAAAAAAGTTCTCGGTTTGTAACAGTGAGTATTTCTTCGACTCCGGGCAGTTGTGCTCCTCGAAGAAAGGTTTTCTTTAAAAGGCTTTGACCATCTGGAAGATTAATAAAGGGCTTGGGGTGTAATTCACGTGAAACAGGCCAAAGCCTTGAGCCCGCACCGCCACATAGAATAATTGGTATCATACGCATATTAGTAAAACCCCTATAAGCCTAAGTTATCACGCTTGAAAACCCGATCGGCTCGATAGCTCGAGCGCACTAAAGGACCGGATGCTACTTCGAAAAATCCCTTTTGCAAACCAATTTCACGTAATTCTAAAAACGCTTCTGGAGTTACATAACGGGCAACAGGTAAATGATTTTTTGTCGGTTGTAAATATTGTCCCAAGGTTAAAATATCAACATTTTGAGCGCGCAGCTCATCCATGGTTTTTATGATTTCTTCATCGGTTTCACCTAAACCCAACATAAGGCTAGTCTTGGTTAAAACATCAGGACGATAATTCTTGGCGAAGGCTAATACCTTAAGTGTTTGCCAGTAGCCTGCCCGATTATCGCGAACCGGGTGAGTTAGGCGTTCAACAGTTTCTACATTTTGGGCAAAGACATCAACAGGGCTATCCAACAGTGTGGCGATATCCTTTTCAATCCCCTGGAAATCAGGGGTTAGGGCTTCAATTTTGGTTTGAGGACTTCGAGCTTTGATAGCGCGGATAGAATCTGCATAATGCATTGCCCCGCCATCAATTAGATCATCACGGTTAACTGAAGTTAAAACCACGTAATCCAGGTTCATAAGCGCAACAGTATTCGCCGTATTTTCAGGTTCCTCTTTATCGAGCCAACCCTGGGGATTACCCGTATCTACAGCACAAAATCGGCAAGCTCTGGTGCAAACAGCTCCCATGAGCATAATGGTAGCTGTGCCATGCGACCAACATTCAGCGATATTTGGACATTTCGCTTCTTCGCAAACAGTAGCCAACCGATGTTTAACGACCTGCTCTTTAACTTGTTTATAGGCCGGTGTTGTGTGATTGATGATACGGAGCCATTTGGGCTTTGGTAAGCGTTCGGAAGAAATGTCAGCTGATTTAACTCCATCTTTTATTGCTACAAAACCTTGTGAAGTTTTGTATTTATGGCCACTTTCGACAACAACTGGAATATCAATTAATTTGCTCATGCCCATGCCAGAAATATCAGATGCAGAGATAATCCCAAATCAAACCAGTCAGATCAAGTTTATTTAATCAGGATTTAGAATTTTTCAGGTATTCTCGCAGTAATCTTGCATGAGAACCATCACAAAGAGGCGGATCTTTGGTTTCTTTACATGCACAAAAATAAAGAGTTTCAGTCTGCGTAGCCTTAAAAATAAAAGCTTGGCTGCAATTTTCCTTATCGCAAAAAGGCTGGGTTTCACTTTTTCCACAACTGCACCAAAAATAGGTTTTTCCTTCCTCTACATCATAGCCAATGGGAAAAAAAGGCAAAATCTCCTTATTCATGCCTCCCTCCGAAAGTGGACTCGCCTTTTAAAGCTAATCTATTTGATTTTTTAACCATCACCCATGCAGCAACCAAAGAGAAAATCAGCGCGGCTATAGAAAGTAATAAATTGGCAAAACCTTGTGGATGTATAATAGCGATTAGCCCTATAACCAATAGTAAGCACCAGGCAAGATAAACAAGAAGCAGCCTTGATTTTGCCAATTTTTCATAAATTCGAGAATAAATAATCAACACCATAATTATTAACAGAGGAAGAATATAAATAAGATTATAAAGTAGGACATAGAGTCTTTTTTCAAATGATGAAAACTGATTCAAATCCAGCCATTGACGAAAAATGAGAGGAAAATTCGGTAAGCAGGTTTGCTGATAGGACATTACTAATAAAGCAGTCGCCCCTATTAAAACTGGGAGAAGAAAACCTGGACGAACTAGTAAACCTTTTGAATAAACAATGAAGACATAAGCAATTAGTCCAAAGCCTAGCAAAGCAGCCGGGATTCTTAGCCAAGGTAAGTTTTGGTAGAAAATGGCAGTATTTGATTGTTGAACATAATGAACTAAGGAAACGACGAGAATAAAGAGAAGTCCATATCCAAACATTAATGATTTTTCTTTTTGCAACCAAAGGAATGCAAATAAAGCAAGTACAGCAAAAATGGAGCAAGAAGACAAGGCATCCGATAGTGCCATTATAGGAATAAATAGATAAGCCGGTTGCTTAGCTGTATTGGTTGCCAATGTGCTTGAAGTTGACCATTGATTTAACAGCGATTGGGTTGCATTTGTTAATTGGCCGTCTTTGGTAATTTGCTGATAGCAATAATCCAAAGCACGATTAATAGCCTTACCAGTCGTTTTTTCTGTATCAAATCCAACCCAACGGGAACCACAAAAAAAGAGAGCTGGTACCGAATAATCATCCAGATTTTGTTCTAATAATTGTTGATGGAAATGCTCTAATGAAGCTTTGTTTGTATTTATTTCATAACGTTGTACATCCAGCCAGGGTTTTTGTTTTTGTAAATCGCTTATAAAGGCTTCTTCATGTTGACAATGCGGGCAGGTAGTTGAAATATACAAATCAACACGTAGCCTGAGTTGATCTTTTTCACCATTGAAAAACCAGGGAGCTGGAAGGGCCACTGCGAAACCATAGACTATAAATAGAAGGAAAAAAAAAGCTAAACGTCTTTTAACCGTTACTCGCATATTCAAGAATCCTTTTAGGGATAAGCGAAACCCATTTAATAACTATGAATATAATTTTCAAGCTGCTCAATGACCCTTGTTTTATCTTCGAGCAAAAAGAATAACAAGTCCCCAATTGAAAGAATCGCAACCAACTCACCATCGTCTGAGACAAAAACATGGCGCCTTTTTGTCTTGGTAATGACTTCCATGGCAAGCTCAACAGGTTCATTGAGATCTAACACTGAAAAATCTGGATAAGCTATTTCCAAGGCTGTGGTCGTGTATAAGTCAAAATTTTTCTTTATCGAGGCTCGTACAATATCACGCTCTGATACAATACCAACAATTTTTTCCTCGTCAAGTACGGCTAGCGCGCCTATATTTTGATTGGTCATCATAGTAATACATTGTGAAACACTTACAACTGGAGGTACTGAAACCAAAGGACGCCTAGGTTGAGGCAAAGCTGAATAAATGAGTTGCGTCATGACTTACTCCCTGCAAAACGATAATTTTTGAGGAATCCACACATCGTTTGTATAAATATAGCACAAACATTGGTCCTCTGAAAAACCTGCTATTGAAGTATCATTGTTAAAGCCTGATCAATTTTTTCAGCTTTTTTCTGATGTTCCAGACTCTTCGGCTGGAAGAATCGATTAACATTATTTTGCAAGGCAACCTCCGGCTCAAGCCTCAATTCATTATTTTGAGGGTTTTGAGGAGGGATAAAGTCAATTGTTAAGTCTGAAACAACATCTTTTATCAGGTTATCGATTTCTCTCAAATCATCGATATCTTCGCAATCACGCTCTAATCCTAAAATTTCTTCATTAAGTAGGGTTTTAAAACGTTCTTGAACCAGTTTTGGCACTTTATCGTAGCCTAAATCTGTATTTGAATGGATATCGTACCATTCCAGGCAAAGAGTATGACGTTTTTTGATGTTCTCTTTTCTCAACTCCAGTTCTTGATCAGTGCCACCTATTACCTCTTTTTCACGAAAAGAATTTTCCAGGTCATCACAGAATTTTAATTCTTCGATATAAATTGAGCGAACTAATTCTGCTTTCTCTTTTGTGCCAAAAGTCTCAATCATTCTTTGGTTTACTTGAAATTCTGGAATTTCGAAAGCACCGTCATTCAACCAGTTTTGATAAACATAATGATAAATTTCGTTTTTCCAGCTCACGTATTTACTAGCTATATAGAGGCCAATTAACAAAACTGGAATGGCAGCAATTAAAAAAGCAAATTCAGGGATAGCCAAGGGAGATAGCATTGTGCCCACTAAAACTATAATACCGGCAACGATTAATATAGGAATTAAAGCTCTCACAACTTTTCGAAACCCGCTTTTTTCGTAAAAAGCAATTTCCTTATATTCTTCGTATAAAGGAAGGAAGGGTTTTAACAAGCTCGAGAAAATTGAGGCGGTCTCGGTGATTTGTTCTGCGGATCGCCCATAGTTATAAAGGTCAAGCACCGCAAAATAGGAATTTTCATTTTGCGTGGACATACCCGTATATTGAATAAAAGCATGAGCATCTGCCATTTTATTCAAAAACAATTTTGATTTGTTTACTGCGTTGCTATTCCAGAATAAATAAGATAAGGAATTCAGTAGCCCTTCATCCTCTTTATTATTATCTACTTCCAGCATTTTATTATTAATTAAAAGACGTCTTTTGCGAATCTCATTACGAAGTGCATAGCCATAACTCGCAATTTGCGCTTCAACTCTTGGGTCATCATCATCAATAGACGCTCTGATAATATCTCGGGCAAAAGAGCTAGCTATTTTCTTATCAAAATCCTTAAGATCTACAAAATTAATAGATTTAGCAGTCGTTTTTTGTAATTTCATGAAAATTAAATGGGTAAGAAATTGCTCTTCCATGCCGTCAAAATCAGGCATCTCTTTTTTAGATTCTTCACAATAGAGTTCGAGAAATATCTCTGAGGAACTTTTTAAAGAATCTTGTCTTTCGTTAAGGATAGGTAAGAGCTGCGCCAATTTTTCAACCCGTTTTAAACCCTTTTTCATTGCAATTTCATCATGAAGCGGGCCCATTTCTTCTTCAATTTTGAAGTTATCAAGCCATTGCTGGTATATAGCTTCTTGTTCAGTATCCAACTGGGCTAAAAGAAATAAATTGTCGGTTTCTTTTTTTTGTTCTTCTAATAAAAGATATTGAGACTGCAGCGGTAAGGAAAACCGAGCTTTAGTCAATTTTTCTTGCTGAATTACCGTCAATACTGAGAAATCAAAAAATTGTTCCTCCAGAAAATTAAAGATAATCATGGATATTAAATTTTTCCACGCCAGACTATCTTTTATCTGATCAATTAGATTCTTCTTGGCGATAGCATATTCGGTTTTTAAATTTTCTTTTTTTTGTTCATATTCAGAACTTAAAAGAGTCGAGGCAATAGAATAGGCATAAGAGAAAAAAGATTTTTCTTCATTTTTTGGATTAATTTTTATGAGTAAATCATTAACTACGGTTATAAATAGCTGCCCTGCTTCTGTTGCTTCAAATTCATCCATTTGGTCTTTTGATAAGAGATCATAGCCGGGTATTAGCTTTGCAGCCAGTTCTTGAAAATTCATATCAATCGCCCAAAAAATTTTTGAAATAGTAGCAGGGGTTTCTTAAGAAAATATTAAGAATTAAAGATTTTGGAAAAATGGAGGGCAATTTATCAAAAATTGAATTCTAACAGATTTTCAAATTACAAAGGCTGCTAACAAACGCTTTAGGCATGAGAGGATGATCACAGAATTTTTTATATTCAAATTAATGATACATCTCAATCAGGCAACTAACTTTTAAAATTTACAGCTGGAATTGGTTATCCCTTGGATATTTTCTTCTACAATGTTTTTCAAAGATTGCAAGGCAGCTTTATCAATCCCCTTATCTTCATGAGGTCTATGAAAAGAAAAATGATTAGTTGATTGGCTTACCATGAAGCCTTTTTTGGTTGTTTTAATTTGTAGATCAATTTCTTTAGATAAATCTTTAATGAGAGCTTGGAAAGCTGAAAGTTTTACCTGTCCCTTTTGTTTTAATTGATTAATTTCATCACAAAGGTATTTCAAATTTTCAAGCTTTGCATTTGACTTGTTCAAGTTAGGTTCTTTAAAAGAATTGTTTGAATTTTTATTTCGATTTGATTTTTTAGAGTGATTAGTGAAATTAGAGAAGTCTACTGACTTTTCCAAATTTAAAGAAGGATGATTTTCTGAAGAAGGTTCAGAAGGTTCAGAAGGTTCAGGCTTAGATATATTAAGGTTTGGATCATCACCCTGATCCTCATCTTTTACTATGATATATGTTGACTCTGTTATTTTTTGATCGAAAAGAACCAAATTTAGTATAAATAACTGCATTACCTCATCAAAATTCGAAATCAATGCCAATTTATTGTGGTGAACACCCAAGGCAGTTTCTTGCAAATACTTTCTGTTGTGCAAACAGGTATTTTTCATGCTGGAATTTAAATTGCTTTTGGCATATTCATTGCCATTTAATAATTTTTCCTGAGCGTAAGAATAAGGTAGATATTGGTTAAATAGCTCTTCAAAATCTTCAAATTCATTTAACTTTGATAGCTCCAACAAAAAATTATCTACAAAATTTTTCATATCAAGAAGTAAGCTTTGACGAATCGAGCTAAATTCCTCTTTAGAGCCTTGAGATTTTACGAGCTCAAAATTAGTCATAACTTTATCTTTTAAATCGTTGACCAGAGAAGATAAATTTTTCTGATAATCAAGAGTGGATTGCTTTACACGTGAATTCATGCTGATGAGTTTGTCGCCTAAAGCCACGTAATTGGTTGAAACGTTTACAGTTCTAAAATTATTACCGAATTTATCGAATATTTTATCCCTGGTAAGATCATTGACTTCAATTTCCTCAAGTTTAAGGAGAAATAAAACATTTTCTTTAGCGTCTCTTTCAATTGCAAAATCCAGAGCAGTTTTATTTGATTTACCTTTTGCATTAACATCAATTTTGAATTCTTCTTTGTGTGTATACAGAAAGCCAGCAATGTCCAGATTTTCAGGCTTTACAGCAGTCTGCCTAAACATGGTATTGAAATCTTCTTGCTTGTAAAAATTTAAAAAAATTTTTCGAGAGTTAATATCCGTTAAAAGATTTATTTTTTCGAGTAAGAGCAAGCGATTCATTAGGAAACCTGTTTTAGAAAAAGCAACTTGAAAGCTGCAGAAAAATCAGATTATAGGGTATTTTTCGAAGATTTTATAGCCTTAGTGAATTATATTTGATCACAACTGTTTGCTATAAAGGGGCTTCTGCACTCAAAAGCCCCTCTGGCTGATTAATTCACTACTCGCCAGGAACCATCTGCCTGACGGCAAGCTTTACCATAAATTTGTTGCGCTTTACCACCGATCATAGCTTTAGTGATGTATTCACGGCAGGGTTGCTGATTGGTGTAATAAGTTCTGGTAGGCTGAACTGTGTAGCGATAACCTGTATCCGGATTTGACCAAACTATTGCGCGCCCAGTTGGAGCTGTTTCCAGAGCTCTTTGCATTTCGAGTCTATCTACTCTATCCATTGTCCGGCCTATATTTCCGCCAAGATAAGCTCCAAGAAGTGCACCACCCGCTGCAGCCATTACTTGTCCTGAGCCGCTTCCAAATTGGCTACCAACAAGTCCACCGACAACACCACCTGTGAGAGTACCTGCATCTTGATTGGTCATTGGAGCACAACCAGTGAGTAAAACAGAAATAGAGAGTGATGACGCCAAAACTAGTTTTTTCATTTATACCTACCTGTGTAATGGTTCATAAAATCGACTGCCATTCTAGCATCAAGTTTATAAATTATCCATAAATGCGAATTTGCTAAACTAAATCCATTATTTTATTTATTATTCAAACAATTACAAATCCAAACATTGACGAACCCTTGGCGAAAACTGACATAGTAATTCATAGGCAATTGTTCCTGATGATAAAGCAATCGCTTCGACAGGAATATGTTGTCCCCATAGTTCAACGGGGGTACCCATTTTAACGTCCGGGCAATCGGTTAAATCGATCGTTAACATATCCATTGAGACTCGCCCGACAATAGTAACTTGCTGTCCATTGACCCAAACGGGTGTATTTTGACTGATATGTCGTGGATATCCATCGCCATAGCCAGCTGCCACAACACCGATAATGGAAGGTTTAGATGTTTGCCAACTCCCACCATATCCCACAGCTACACCTGCTGGATAATGATGGATTGAACTAAGCGCTGAAATAAAACGCATGACCGGAATTAAACCTAATTCCTGACCCGTTTGATTGGGAAAAGGGGAAACCCCATAAAGCATAATGCCGGGGCGAACCAGATCAGCGTGAGTTTCTGGCAGTGCTAAAATTGCTGCTGAATTGGCAATGCTTTTAATAAATTTTTTGGAAGGCAAAGCCAAATCTCTGAAAAGGGCTAACTGATTTTGATTAGCAGGATGATTAGGCTCATCTGCACAGGCAAGATGAGTCATAAGACCAATTTCATCGTCTATCCAGGGGCATTTTGTAATGGCATTAATGACCTCATAGCTTTCTTCAGGTTGAAAGCCCAGACGATGCATGCCTGTATTAAATTTAATCCATACCTTTATTTTGTGGGTCAAAGGCGTTGCTAATAACCATTGCAGTTGATGCGACTGATGTATGACTAATTGGAATTTATGGGCAGCGACCAAATGTAATTCATCAGGTGTAAAAACCGATTGAAATAAAATGCAATCGGATCGAACCCCTAAGGCGCGAATTGCTAACGCTTCTTCAATACAAGCAACTCCAAAAGCATGAACCTGACCTTCAAGTACAGGAACAACCGCTTGAATTCCACAGCCATAGGCATTTGCTTTTACCATAGCAATAATTTTTGAATTAGGTACGCAGCGTTTTACCTGATTAAGATTATGTAAAAGCGCTCTGGCATCAATCAGCACGCGTGTTGGTCTTGCCACCTTAATCTACCCCTTGATAACCATTAAAAGCCAAATCCTCAAAACGAGTGTATTTGCCAAGAAAGGCAACCCGAACCTTACCAATAGGACCGTTACGCTGCTTGGCTATAATGATTTCCGCAACACCTTTATCCGGACTTTCATCATTGTAAACCTCGTCCCGATAAATGAAGCAGATCAAATCGGCATCCTGCTCAATCGCACCGGATTCACGCAAATCAGACATCACTGGGCGTTTATCGTGGCGTTGCTCAAGACTCCGGTTTAACTGAGATAAAGCAACAACTGGAACTTCCAGTTCTTTAGCTAATGATTTCAAAGAACGGGAAATTTCAGAAATTTCAGCGGTACGGTTATCGCCTTTATAACCGGGTACTTGCATAAGTTGAAGATAGTCGACTACGATTAGCCCCAATTGTCCATGCTCTTTGGCAAGTCGTCTTGAGCGAGCGCGCATTTCTGAAGGACTCATTGCTGGTGTATCATCAATAAATAAAGGCGCTTCTGATAACATATGAACGGCCGAAGTCACTCGTGGCCAATCATCATCGGTTAGTTTACCGGTACGAATTCGATGTTGATCAATTCGACCTAAAGACGACATCATTCTCATTGCCAGGGAATCGGAGGGCATTTCCATTGAAAAAACCAAAACAGGCAAGCCGGATTTAATGGCTGCATGCTCTGCCATATTCATAACCAGGGTAGTTTTACCCATGGATGGCCGCCCTGCCACAATGACCAAATCGGACTTTTGCAAGCCTGAAGTCAATTCATCGAGATCAGTCAAGCCTGTGGCAAGACCGGTAATTGAATCTCCGTTATGATATAGCGAATCAATTTTTTCAACGGCTTTGACCAATATAGATTTAATACTCTCTGGACCGCCATCGCCACCAGTTTGTTCAGCAATCGCAAATACCTTTGTTTCTGCAGTATCTAAAAGTTCCGCGACCCCTCTATTACCAGGATTGTATGCTGAATCAGCAATATCTCCGGCAACTGAAATTAATTGCCGCTGAACCGATTTTTCACGCACAATATCAGCATAGGCAGAAACGTTAGCGACGGAAGGCGTGTTATTAGCTAACTCAAATAAATAGGTCTCACCGCCGGCATCATCCAAATTATTGGCTGATTTTAGAGCATCGAGCAAGGTTACCACATCAAAGGGCTGATCTTTTTTGGATAGTTCATTAATGGCGCGGTAAAGAATACGATGTTCAGTACGATAGAAGTCGGTTTCGCATAATTTTGAATTAATTTTATCCCAAACTTGGTTGTCCAACATCAAACCACCTATAATGGCTTGTTCCGCTTCAGAGGAATGGGGTGGGCGACGCAAAGGATCTATAGTGGTTTTTTTTCGGGATTGCACTTCAGTCATATTCATATTTTTGAAAATAAAGTTGATAGGTATTGTAATGCCGAACAGAAAAAAAGACAGCTAAGTAAAAGTTTTTCTTTTAATTACCGCCAGCCAAGAGCTGGCGGTAAATTGTTATTTTACCCAAACTTGTGAACGACCTATTGTTGAAACGCCAATATAAGCACGAACATACAGTTTTTTGCCTTCTAAAGTTATTTTAGCTCGGTAAATTTTACCACTTTTCGGATCAAGAAGTTTGCCATCGTCCCAAACGCCATTTCCTTTATCCTTTAAACCCCAAATGAACTGCAAGCCTTTAACTGGTTTACCTTTAAAATTACCGGGACATTTTGTACAAATTCCCGTATCGCCCTGTCTGGGATAAACTTTAACAATCGTTCCGTGTAGGGTGCCATTAGTTATTGCGAGATGTACAACAGCTCTTTTTTTTTCGGTTTTATCATCAATTGTTGTCCAGTTTCCAGCAGGAGTAGCTTTTGCAAAGGTCAGCGTTGTTACAAAAAAAGTGATTAAAAAAATACTAAAAGTCTTCCAATTCATAAATTTCTCCATAAATTTATTAGAACAGAAAAAATCCAAACCCGCTTTCCTTGGACAGTTTTTCCCTTAAGTTATAAGAGAGGGTTAAATAGCAGAATATGCTATGAGAAAAAGCTTTGCAATTTGTTATTTTTCGTCCAAGGGCAAAAAGAATTGTTCAACGTCATTTTTAGTCAGATTAGTTATTCCGCTAGCGTTATCCGATAAAATGCCTTCGAATAATTGTCGCTTTTTTTCCTGCATGGTCAGAATTTTTTCTTCAACGGTTTTTGCCGTGATTAATTTATAGACAAACACAGGGTTTACTTGACCAATTCGATGACTGCGATCGGTTGCCTGATCTTCAACAGCGGGATTCCACCAGGGGTCATAGTGAATAACAGTATCGGCACGAGTCAGATTTAAGCCTGTTCCGCCAGCTTTTAAGCTAATTAAAAAGATGGGGGTTTCGCCTTCCTGAAATTTATCAACGAGCGCTTGTCTGTTTTGGGTTTGGCCTGTCAGTTTTAGATAGTTATATTTTCTCGCGATGAGTTGTTCTTCTATCAATTGCAACATGGAAGTAAATTGCGAAAAAACCAGCACTTTTCTGCCCTCTTCCATCAGGTTGTCGAGCAACTCCATCAACGTATCCATTTTTGCTGATTGGCCGTGGGCGATTTTTGCTTCCGGCATGGATAGTAATCTGGGATCACAGCACACCTGGCGAAGCTTTAATAAAGCATCCAGAAAAACGATATGAGATCTTCCCATACCTTGTTTTGCAATGGCTTCCCGAACTTTAAGTTCCATACTCATGCGAATTGCTTCATACAAATCACGTTGATCGCCGGTTAATTCAACGATACGCATCATTTCAGTTTTGTCAGGCAACTCACTGGCAACTTCATTTTTAGTTCTACGCAGCATAAAAGGCTGGACGCGTCTGGCGAGCAAGTTTCGTTTTTCGCTATCATTAAATTTCTCAATCGGCGATCGGAAAAATTGTCGGAACTGTTTTGCATCTCCCAATAAACCCGGCATTAGAAAGTGAAAGAGTGACCAAAGTTCCCCCAAATGGTTTTCTAAAGGCGTTCCAGAAAGGCATAATCTGTGATCAGCTTGAATTTGTTGAATGATCTGTGTGGTTTTGGTTCGTGCATTTTTAATCGACTGGGCTTCATCAAGAATCAGATAGTAAAACGAATAATTAATAAAACGCACTTTATCACGCTGAATTAGGCCATAGGTCGAAATCACCAAATCATAAGCTTCGAAATCGCCGCTATGGCGCTCCAGACCATGAAAGATTAAGACTTTCAACTCAGGTGTAAATCGCTTCGCTTCAGCAAACCAGTTACCAACCAAAGAGGTTGGGGCAACGATTAGGCTCGCTCTTGTCAAGCGACCTTGTTCTTTTTCTGATTGCAGATGAGCTAAAGTTTGTACCGTTTTGCCTAAACCCATATCATCTGCAAGTACGCCGCCAAAACGGCTTTCTCGCAGAAATTGCAACCATTCCAAGCCTTGTTGCTGATAATCTCGAAGGGTTGTTTTTAAACCTTGAGGGACTTTTACTGCAGGCAAATTAGTTATGGTTGTGAGCTGTTCAAGCTGTCTGCGCAGCACTTCAGATCCCTTCCATCGTGCTGAAACAGCAAGCATGGCCTGTTCGGTTTCCTGCATTAACAACAGTTGGTAACGATTAATCTTTAAAGGCTGATCTTTTTTGACATGGCGAAGGCCATATTGCAGTAAAAAGCGAAGCAGCGGTTTAATTCGTCCCAAGGTAACATGCAAAACTTTGCCAGCACTGTAGGGTAATTTAACTCGTTTATCGTCAGCTAAACTATCAATGTTGTCCCTACCCAGTTGTTCAATCAATTCAGCAACCAAAGGAACTATACTTACTGGCTTACCATTGATTAAAATTCCTAATTCATAGGAAAAAAAGTCGCTGCCGCTTTCATTTAATTCTGAAAACCACTGCAATTCCTCAGCATCAATTAATTCTTCATAAACCGGGTGAAAAAATTCGACTCGCCAACCTTTAGATTTCAATAGAGGAATAATCTGGCTATAAAGAATTTGTAAATCAGACTCATTTTTAATATGTGATAAAACCAGCTCTTTGCTGATATCAAAGTCGACTCGTAATTTTTCAGAGATTATTGGCGCTCGCAGGTTTAAGATATGCCCTAACTCGGTGGCTACTTCTTTTTCAAATGGTAAATTTCGTTGAATTTCAACTAAACAATGCTCATTCTCTTTTTTGAAAATTGAACTTTGTGTTTCATTTTTACCAATTACAATTCCATTGTAATCAAAGGATAAATCAGCCACGTATAAAAATTTTTGCTCAGAGACATTGGAAAGATTGCTCTCAGTTAGTTCAATCGCATTAAACTGGATAAGCGGCAGAGACTTTGGCTGTTCGATTTTCTTTTCAATGAAAAATTGAGGCCTGGGCAATTCAGAATCCGTTTCTTCCATTTGTTTGGTGACTAATTCAACTTCATCCAAGGTTATTGCAGGATGATTTAAAAGCTGTTTCAGTTTTCCAGTATTGAAGGGAATGTTTAAAAATCCCATGAGATTTTCATCACTATCGAAGTACCAGGTTTTGTCTAAAAATAAAGGCAGCAGCGATTCACCACCCGATTCCAGTACAAGACGTTGCGTGCCTTTAGTTGATAAAAGCCAGCTAAGTTGGGCTTCTTTTTCATCACCTAGAATGAGTTCGGGTTCTTCTGCAGCAGCTAAATAAGCTCTGCCAGTTTTAAGGATTTTTTCTAATAACTCAGAATTTCTAATCGATAAACGATCAAACCAACCTCGGGAATTTGTTTTTTCCAATAAGCTTTCAATGATTACCTGATCCAATTCGGTAAAATACTGACTTCGATTCTCTGTGATTGAATTGAAAATTACTTTTTTACCTAGATTCCCTTTTTTAAGACGTTTGGTAATTGCGAGTCTTATGACGATCCGATGTTCATAATCGACGTAATGAGGTTCAACTAAATAAGCCACTTCAAAAGTGGTGCTGGGTTTGTTGTCTAACTCTTCTTGTTCACGTAAAGCGCTAATCCAGGCGTTGAGGGAAATTTTTTCCTTTAATTTGGCCGGTGCGGGGATTTCGTAATTTTCTCTGATTTGAAGGGCAAATAAAGAGGCCGCAGCATGTTTACAATTGATATTGTTTTGACAAGAGCAACGTGCTGGATTCTCAGGCCAGGTTTTAAGATCAATGTGAACATCATAGATTTGGCTAGAACTGCCTTTTACACGAGCTTTGAGAAGTCCATCGCTCAGACGAATGTTTAAAACAAAACCTTTTTGCTGATATTCCTGACCATGCATCAACACAGTGGGTAAAAATACATCAGCCATCCGCGATAATGCTTCTTTTAACATAAATACCTATTCAAAATGACGCAGTCAAACGGAGTATTATAACTAACTTGTACTCCTATTAACATTGAATATTTAAAATACGATTGTTTTATACCTTCTATTTCGATGATAATCGCTTTAATTTCCTATCTTTTTTCGTTAATACTTATGCAATCCTCGTTTAAAACACTTATGGCACAGATTAATCCGAAGGTTGGTGCGATCGAAGATAATGTCGAAAAAATAATCAAGATTATTCAAAAAGAACAAATAAATCATGATTTGATTGTTTTTCCAGAACTTGCCATCTCAGGTTATCCTCCTGAGGATCTATTGCTTAGACAAAACTTTTTTATACAAATAGAAAAAGGCATGGAGCGGATTAAAAAGGCTTGCTCAGACCCTTATGTCATTGTTGGCCATCCCACTAAAGAGCATGGGCTTTGTTTTAATAGCGCTACCGTTTTTCATCAGGGCGAAAGAATTGCCCTTTATCATAAACAAAATTTGCCAAATTATGGCGTTTTTGATGAAAGGCGCTATTTTACTCCCGGTGAGGCTCATGCCTGTATTTTAACGATTAAAGGTCGTCGTGTAGCCTTGTGTATTTGTGAAGATCTTTGGCAAGCAGGCCCTTTTGAGCAAATTCTACATGCGGGAGCTGAAATTCTGGTATGCATCAATGCTTCGCCTTTTGACTATAGAAAACCTTTGCTTCGTGAAAATCTATTTCGAGACTATGCAAAAAAAGGCCTGGCAATTATTTATGTCAATCAAATTGGCGGACAGGATGAATTGGTATTTGATGGACAATCCTTTGCTATTGATAATCAGGGACAACTAAAGGGCCGTGCGCCGGCTTTTAAAGAGCATTTACAAACCGTTGTGATAAACGGTCAAAAAATGCAGTCTGACTTATGTGAAACACCTGAGCCCACTAAATTAATTTATGATGCGCTGGTTTGCGGTTTGCAGGATTATGTTAATAAAAACGGTTTTCCTGGGATTCTACTGGGCTTATCGGGTGGAATTGATTCAGCACTTACACTTGCTATTGCGGTAGACGCTTTGGGAGCAGAGCGGGTTGAAGCACTAATGATGCCTTCTCGTTATACTGCAGATATGTCTAATGAAGATGCCGAACAACAATTAAAGGCAATGGGAGTTAAAGGCACCACCCTATCAATCGAACCTGCCTTTGACAGTTTCCTAAACACACTATCTCCGTGTTTTGAAGGGTTAAAGCCTGACATCACCGAAGAAAATTTACAGGCAAGAATCCGCGCTGTTTTGCTGATGGCCTTATCCAATAAAACTGGGAAAATGGTTTTAACCACTTCCAATAAAAGCGAAACGGCGGTAGGTTACACAACGCTTTATGGTGATATGGCTGGTGGCTTTGCGGTTTTAAAAGATGTATTAAAAACTCAGGTGTATGAACTAGCCCGTTACCGTAATGAAATTAGTCCTGTGATTCCTGAAAGAGTGATTAAACGCCCTCCTTCCGCTGAGCTGGCTCCCAATCAAACTGATCAGGACTCTTTGCCTGACTATGCAATTTTGGATGCCATTATTAAAGGTTACATGGAAAATAATGGCTCAGCGGACGAACTGGTCAAGCAAGGATTACCCGCTGAGCAGGTTAATAAAGTCATTCATTTGATTAAACGCAATGAGTACAAAAGACGACAAGCAGCTCCTGGTGTAAAAATTTCTATTCGAGTTTTTGGCAGAGACTGGCGCTTGCCAATTACCTCAGGTTTTGTAGAAAGGTTAACTTAACTGTTTTCGGACGGAGCAGGTAAAAATTCGGCAGGCTTTTAAAAGCTGCTTGCAAAATAAAAGTAAAACGCTAACATTGGGTTTGCTTAAAATAATAATAAAGAAGGGATGTCATGAGAATTGCACTTTTTTCTGCCGCTTTACTGGCTTCAATTCAGGCTGCAGCTGCAACACCGATTGATGGGATGTATGGTAGTATTTTTGGCGGATATTCAAATCTTTCAAATCACATAAACAGCGAAACTTTCCTCAGAAGATTTAATAGCCCATTCAACAATAATTTTAATACCTTTAATCATTACGGCATACCAGGAAACTTTGAAAGAACGGTTCCACGCAATGGTTATAATGGCGGCGCTCGCCTGGGATTTCAAAGCAATGTCATGCGCTATGAGGGTGAGTTTACCTACGTAGGTGCAGTAAATAAATCATCTTATAGCACGCACGAGCGTTATCCTTTTCACCTGAATTATTTCAATCCCTTTGCAAACCATGTTCCTAAAAGAAAAAGTGAAACGAATGCGCTCTTTGGAATGGCGAATGTATATTATGATTTTCCCGCTACAATCCCATGCATTTCACCCTTTGTCGGTGTAGGTCTTGGTTATGGATGGGTTCAAACGAGATTAGACTTTGAAAACCCGCTATTTCCTAATTCCTTTAGCTATCCTCAAAATGCTTATTTTAGCAACGACTTTAGCACTTCAGACTCTGCTTTTTCCTATCAAGCAACAGCCGGATTAACTTTTAATTATCTTGAAAATTGGGCTCTTAATCTTGCTTATAGGTATATTGGCACAACCAAACTGAAAAATTTCGGCAGAGGTTTTCAAGCCAATCTATTGAGCGTTGGCCTTGTCTATCGGTTTAATGAATATAACTACAAATAATAAAAAGGGTGCCAAATGAAAGTTTTATCAAAATTGGCCTTAGCCGGTCTTCTGTTTGCAAATAATTATGCCCTCGCAGTCACTCCGGCTGATGGATGGTATGCGGGTGTTACTGGGGGATTGAGTTTTACTCCGGATATTAGTCTTGGATCTTTGAGTGCGACTGATCAATTTGCCTTAAATAATGAGATATGCAGGTTGAATAATGCATCAGCAACCTTACTCTCTCAGCCTAACCCGTATTCCTACCCTAATCCTTTATATAATACCTGTAGCCACCCAACCTCTAATACAAACCCTCTCGCCCCTCTCGTGCCTGTAGTGCCTGTGAACCCGGTAATTGTTACTCCTGTTAATGTCATTATTAATCCAAGCAACCCATTCGATCCTTTCAATAATAATAACAATAATTACAATAATAATAATTACAATAATAATAATAATAACAATGAGCATTTTGATACCAGTACTGCTCCCGGATTTATCCAACCAATCATGGGCAACTCTCAAGTATCTTTAAATTCCTCTTTTGGCGGTAATTTTGCAGGGCAGGTTGGTTTTCGTATTTGTAACTTCCGTATCGAGGGAGAATTATTATTCAACTATGCTCCTCTATCCAGTTTAAAGATTGATGGTTTAGAAGTGAGGAAAAAAAGAGGTTTGCTAAGAGCAAAAGGTCATACCATCTTGGGCGCGGCATTGTTGAATGGTTACTATGATTTTTATGATGAAGACAATGATCCGACCTGGGTTCCTTACCTAGGAATAGGTATTGGTCTTGCATCAATAAGCTCAAAAGCTGATATCACGAGTGTTAATCCCAGAAATCTTTGCCCCAACCTTTTCACACCCTTCGCTTGCGTGCCTCAAAGTGCTTTTAGTTTAACCCTCAATTCAAGCCACAGTTCTCCTGTTGGACAAGGTATTGTTGGTATAAGTTATTACACATCAGATACCTTTGCGGTTGGTTTAGATTTTCGCCATATCACTACAAGATCTATCAAAGATTTAGGCGGCCGTTACTCCATAAATTCATTTAATCTGAATTTGAATTATTGGTTTAATGAAACTGACTAGTTCATTTTTAACCCGCTTAACAGCGGGTTAAATTTATAAAGGTTTATTTATGACTTATCTAATCGCCCCGTCTTTACTCTCAGCCGACATGACCAAACTTGGCGAAGAAGTCTTTGCTGTGATGCAAGCCGGTGCTGATATGATTCATTTTGATGTCATGGATAATCACTATGTACCGAATTTGACCTTTGGTCCTCCTGTTTGTAAGGCTTTGCATCAACGCTTTCCTAATTTGAAAATTGATGTTCATCTCATGACCACACCTGTGGATGAATTGATTATTCAATTTGCCAAGGCTGGCGCTAATCGAATAAGCATCCATCCGGATGCTACAATTCATCTCGATCGCTCATTACAACTCATCAAAGACCAGGGCTGCGAAGCGGGCCTCGTTTTAAATCCTGCCACTTCAATTGACTGTATCGACTGGTGTTTTCATCGACTGGATTTTGTGCTTGTGATGACGGTTAACCCTGGCTTCGGCGGGCAAAAGTTGATTCCTGCAGTTGTCGATAAAATTCGTTTGATCAATGAAAAATTCCCAACTCTGCCTATTTGTGTGGATGGCGGCGTTTGTATTGAAAACATTGGAACCCTTGCTAAAGCGGGTGCTAGCGAATTTGTTGCAGGGTCTGCTATATTTTCTAGCGATGATTATGCTAAAACAATTAGATTAATGCGTGAAAAACTCTGACTTGGAGTCAGATAACCGGGGCTGCCGATTGAGAGGCTATATAAAATTTACTATTGTTTTCTACCTTTTTTGCTTCACTGCAGTATCTCATGCTAGCCAAATTTATCTGGACCGATTTCTGGACTATCAAAAATGGAACCAAAATTTACCGGCTCAACCAGACGATAATTTTTTAAAATTCATTGACGGCGACACGGCACTTTCAAATAAACTACGCGAAAAATGGCTTTATCAATTAGCTCGACAAAAAGATTGGCCTAATTTTTCAATTCATTACAAACCTTCGCTTGATGTAAATTTGCAATGCTTTGCCCAAATCGCCCTTTTTAATGAAGGCAAAATTGAAGAAGCCCTGCAAAATGCTAAACAATTATGGCTTTCTGTTGACTCTTCTACACCCGTTTGCACCTTACTCTTTAGCTTGTTGCTTAAAAGCGATCATTTTGACGAACAACTCATTACTCAACGCATTGTCCTCGCTTTGGATAAACGAAATATTTCTCTTGCTCGCTCTCTACTGAAACTCTATAAACAACCACGTACAAAAGATGAGCAATTGCTGAGTGCTATCAATCAAACTCCGGCACGAATAGCACAATTGGAACCCGGCCTTTTACATGACTATTTTTACCTTTTCGGCTTAAAACGCATGATAGCTTCTAACATGACGCAGGCTATTAACTTTTGGCTCACTCCAAAAACCCACAAATTTTTGAATGAAGCACAGCAACAATCCTTCCTAGTACAATTAGCCTTGTACAAAGCTATGCGAAATCATGAAGATGAACCGATTTGGTTTGCCAAGATCAAGCCCAATTTTTACACCGATGCTCTATTGGATTGGCAAATTCGCTTTGCCTTAAAAAGGCTTCAATGGCGAGAGGTAGAAAGGTTAATTAATAACTCCCCAGATAAGGACAAACCTTGCTGGCAATATTGGCTAGCGAGAGCTTTAGAAGCAAAGGGGTCAACTGCGAAGGCTGAAGAAATTTATCAGGCAATTTCCAAATCAAGAAATTATTATGGATTTCTTGCTTCTATGCGTTTAAATCAAACACCTTCCTTTGAAAATGAATCGACCTCTAATTTGGCCCGATTAAAGGACTATCAACCCATTACCAATTTAGTCAAAACGCTTTATTTATCAAAACAGTCTTTGCAAGCTTCCAGACTTTTAACCGATTTTTTAAGCGAATTACCTAAAGAAGATAAATCAGCAATGATTTATTGGATCGCTAATGTGCTGCAATGGTATGGAAAATCGGTATATTTATCTAATAGTGAAGAACAGCTCAGCAATCAGTTATCCTTAAGATTTCCAGTGATATACCTCAATGCAGTCCAGCTCAATTCAAAAAATTATCAAATACCTGCTGAATTAATTTATGCCATTATTCGTCAGGAAAGCGGTTTCAGAGATGATGTTATCTCGCCAGCTGGTGCTCGTGGTTTGATGCAGGTCATGCCAAGTACTGCTTCTGTTGTCGCAAAACATGAAAAAATCGCCTACAACGATAAAAACCAACTGTTCACTTCAGAGAAAAACATTCATATTGGCGTGGCTTATTTGAAACAGTTAAAAGCTCGTTATCGTAATCATCCTGTTTTGATTGCTGCTGCTTATAATGCTGGCCCAAGTCAGGTTAATTATTGGTTAAAAAACCACACCCCAAAAGATATGGATATTTGGATTGATACTCTTCCCTGGCATGAGACCCGCAATTATTTAAAAAATATAATTGCCTTTTATGCTGTTTATCAATACCGATTACAACAAAAACCTAATTTAAGCGCGTTTATGCAACCCCTCTGAAAATATTCATTTTTGTACTTGAATTTAGCTTTCTTTTTAAAAACATTATGACTTACAATTCGGCAAGGTGATTCTTAAGTAATGCTATGTCAGTTAAAATTGTATTTTTTGGTTATAGGCAATCCGGTAAAACAAAGCTTATTAAACGCATGCTCCATCCTGAACTTTCAACAAGTTTTAGCCCTAAACCCACTCCAGGTTTTGTGACTGAGCAAATAAATTCTCAAAACATACCTCTGGAAATCTGGGATTTTTCGGGAGAGGAGCGCTATATTAGTCATCGCAGCGTCCATTTCGAAAAAGCAGATATTGCAGTCTATTGCGTTGACTTATCCGACGACATTAATAATTACTCAATTGATTTAGACGTCCAGAAATTTCGCGAATCAAACCTTAAGGCTAAAATAATTTTAATTGGCACAAAGGCAGACCTTGTTCCCAATGCAAAAGAAAGGCTAGATTCAATTAGGAATGAACATTTTGATGAACGATTTTCTCTCTCAGCCCTTAAAGATCAAGAATTAGCTGCATTTTTGGAAGGCTTATCTTTACTTGCCAGAGAATCGCTTTATCAAAAAGTTATAAAAATGAACTTGATTGAGCTCATGGGATGTAAAATTAATCTTTTTGATCAAGCAAAAAGTTATTTAATAAAAAACTCCCTTCTTTATGAGGCGATAGACAATTACATGGAAGCTGTTCAACATCTTCGCAAAGAGAAATATTGCCTGCTTGGCAGGGAAGTTTTTTTATTGGTTAACAAGATTCGTCATAGTGATCCAATGCAGGCTGACAAGTATATAGAAATTTTTACCCGTAATTCTTACGCTATTTTTGAATACGAAACTCCTTGTATAAAAAATATACTTTTATCCTTGGCAGCAGCTATTGCGGTCACTGTTTTTGTAGGAGTTATTGGATTTGCTATCGGATATGCTTTTGGGCTTTGGGCGGGACCTTTTGCCTTTTTAACTGGCGTAGCTGCAAGTTCTGCAGCAATTTCAGTTTTGGCGATTAGTGGCGGTTCAGGTCTAGTTTCCGGTTTGTTGACAGCTTATGGATTGTTCACAGAAAGAACCCCAAAAATGGAATTTTTAGACGACATTATTGAAGCAGCCGCCATGCCGATACCAGAGATTTAATCAAAAATTTGATGCCTCGCGAAATTCAATTCCCCCTTCGCGGGGGGAAAAAATTATTATTTCGCCAAAAGCTGCAAAGCCTGGCGGATTAATTGCTCACAACTTTTCGAGCCGTCATCAATTTTAGAAATTACTTTTAGGGCTTCTTGCGGCTTGTAACCCAGCGCTTCCAGTGCGCTAATCGCCTCATCTTGCTCCCGAACTTTAGTCACGTGTTTGGATAAAGGTTCAGTTATGGTCGAAATAAATTGTTTCATGGAATCTTTCATTTCAATCACCAGTCGTTCAGCTGTTTTTTTCCCTATGCCGGGTAATTTGGTTAGATAGAGAATATCTTGCTGATTGATGCAGTGAATAAATTCACCCGGGGTAATACTGGAGAGAATACTAATCGCCATTTTTGGGCCAACTCCATTTACCTTTATTAAAGCTCGAAACAAGGCGCGTTCCCGTTTATCGATAAAACCATATAAAAGTAATGCATCTTCACGAACGATAGTATGAATATGCAGTTCAATAAGCCCCTGTTGGGATTCAAGTTGAAAAAACGTTTGTAAGGAGGTTTCAACATCATATCCCACACCATTAACGTCAATAACGAATTTGCCAAGCTGATGTTTATCAGCGATTTGTCCACGTAACCAACCTATCATCTTAGGCGTCTCCTTGAACGTAGTGGTGATTTTTGTTGTAAAGCGGCCAAACCACGACAGCGCAGGCTATGACAAATAGCAATCGCTAATGCGTCGGCAGCATCATTTTGTGGTGCAGAATTGAGCAGAAGCAAGTTAACGACCATGAGCTTAACCTGATCTTTTTGAGCAGCTCCATAGCCTACAACTGCTTGTTTAACTTCGCGTGCAGAATATTCGTTGACTTTAACACGATGGGTTGCAGCAGCGACCATTGCCGCACCGCGAGCATGGCCTAGTTTTAAAGCGGAACTTACATTTTCATGCATAAAAACCTGTTCAATAGCCACTTCATCGGGTGAATAATTATCCATCAGCTGGCATATTCCATCAAAAATTTGCAATAAGCGCTGACTTAATTCGCCCTCAGAGGTTCGGATACAGCCGCTGTCGATATAAAAAAGTTTCCGGTTTTCCTCTTTGATAAGGCCATAACCAGTAATACGAGAGCCAGGATCTATTCCTAAAATAATTGTCATTTATTATTAAACTTCCCCTGTCTCTTAAAATCTATAATCCGCTATTCGGCAAAAATCGAATCGGGGTATTCAGCATTACTATGCACTTCCTGAACGTCATCTAAATCTTCAAGCATATCAATCAATTTTATTAAACTCTCTGCTGATTCCTTATCTAAAGGTATCATTGTTTGGGCGCGCATGGTCAAGTGTGATTGATCTATTTCAAATCCGCCTTCCTGCACTGCAGTTAACACCGAATGATAGTTTTCAGTGGCAGTAATAATTTCAATCTGGCCCTCTTCAATCACCACATCTTCAGCACCTGCATCAATAGCAAGCTCCATAGCCTTGTCTTCAGCCTGACCTGGATTTAATAAAATTTCGCCTTGTTTATTGAAAAGATAAGAAACGGAACCGTCGGTGCCCAAATTTCCACCATGTTTGGTAAAGGCATGTCTGACTTCGGAAACTGTGCGATTTTTATTATCGGATAAACAATCAACAAGAATTGCAACGCCGCCAGGTCCATAACCTTCATAGCGCATTTCCATCATGTTGTCGCCATCCAAACCGCCAGCACCCCGTTTAATGGCATTATCAATGGTGTCGCGTTTCATGTTTGCTTTGAGCGCTTTGGTTATTGCATCACGTAATCGGGCGTTGGACGATTCTTCAGCGCCGCCTGCGCGGGCTGCAACTGTGATTTCTCGAATGAGTTTAGTAAAAATTTTTCCTCGCTTTGCGTCTTGAACGCCTTTACGAAAGCGAATGTTAGCCCATTTACTATGTCCGGCCATTGATATACTCCGAGTCGAAAATGTTTTACCAACCTTTAGTAAGGGTTAGCGAGAAGGTAAAAATCTGAATTATACATGGGCACCGGATTAAAATGAACGGTGACTCGACTTTTTTAAGTTTTTCGAGCTATTCTAACGCTTAAAAAAATTTCAGGGAGAAGCAATGTATTTAGCGGGATTTGGAAATCATCACCAAAGCGAAGCCATCGCAGGTGCCTTACCGAAAGAACAAAATTCTCCGCAAAAATGTGCCCTGGGACTTTATGCAGAACAACTCAGTGGCACGGCATTTTCCAGGCCAAGGCATCTTAATCTGCACAGCTGGCTTTACCGCACCCTTCCTTCTGTTGTGCATGAAGATTACCAGCCTTATTTAAAATCAAAGCCTCAGGTTTTTGCCAGGGATCAAGCCCCAAATCCTTTTCGCTGGTCTCCTTTTGAACCGCCTAAAATGCAACAGGATTTTGTCGATGGCTTATTTCATATAGCGGGTAACAAACTTTGTAATGCCTATATTTATCAATGCAACCAATCCATGGAAAATCGTTATTTTTCTAATAATGATGGCGAAATGCTCTTGGTTCCTTATCTGGGTGAGCTTGTTCTCCATACTGAGTTTGGTAAATTGATTATCTCTCCAGGTCAAATCGCAGTGATTCCACGGGGTGTAAAATTTTATGTCCAGGTTAGTTCTCCCTTAGCTGCAGGTTATCTTTGTGAGAATTTCCGCGCCCCTTTTACCTTGCCGCAATTAGGTATCTTAGGCGCAAACGCTTTGGCTAATCCGCGTCATTTTCTCTATCCGCAAGCTTCTTTTGAAATGAAAAAGGGCGAACTATCTTTAATTTGCAAATATCAGCACCGTCTTTGGACTGCAAAAACCAACAACTCACCTTTGAATGTCGTGGCCTGGCATGGAAACTATGCTCCTTACTGCTATGATTTAACCCTTTTTAATACCATTAATACAGTTAGCTTTGATCATCCGGATCCCTCCATTTTTACAGTACTTACCTCTGAATCGGATACTCCTGGCGCTGCTAATCTCGATTTTGTCATCTTTCCCCCACGGTGGATGGTTGCTGAACATAGCTTTAGACCGCCTTATTTTCACCGCAATTTAATGTCTGAATTAATGGGACTGATTTATGGTGATTATGATGCCAAAAAAGAAGGATTTTCGCCTGGTGGGGTTAGCGTACATAATTGCATGACGGCGCATGGGCCAGATAATGACAGCTATCAGAATGCTATTTCACAGGAATTAGTTCCTACCCTTTACGAAAAAACACTGGCTTTTATGTTTGAAACGCATTTGCCTTGGCTAATCTCTGAAGAAGCGCTAAACCATCCGGCTTGTCAAAAAGATTACACATCTTGCTGGCAGAATTTAACCATTTCTTTTAGGGGGTAGTATTAAAAAGACTCCCTTTTTCCTTTGGATTAGGGAGTCTTATGAAGGTTTTGTCTTAAAATAAATCTTCTTGGGTGAGCCCAACTCGCTCTAACAGCCCTCTTAACGTTTTTAAGGCTTCTACCTGTATTTGTCTTACTCGTTCACGAGTTAAATCGATTTCTTTACCTACATCTTCCAAGGTCGCTTTTTCAAAACCTCGCAAACCAAAGCGTCTGGCAATGACTTGTTGTTGATTTTCTGTCAATTTATCCAGCAACGATTCAATATGATTACGTAAATTTTCATCGGTTAATAATTCTGCTGGATTTACTGAATTTTCATCTGCAATGGTATCAAGTAACGATTTGCTTTCATCATAACCGATAGGGGTATCCACTGAAGCCACCTTATCATTCAAACCGAGTAATTTTTCAACGTCTTCAAGAGGCTTATCAACCATTTCAGCAATTTCCTCTGCTGAAGGTTCATGATCAAGTTTTTGGGTTAGCTGCCTAGCTGCCCGCAAATAGACGTTTAGTTCTTTGACTACGTGTATCGGTAATCGAATTGTCCGGGTTTGATTCATTATGGCACGTTCAATGGTCTGTCTAATCCACCAGGTCGCGTAGGTTGAAAATCGGAAACCTCGGTCTGGATCAAACTTTTCCACTGATTTCATTAATCCAAGATTTCCTTCCTCAATTAGATCAAGAAGTGGTAAACCACGGTTGAGATAGCGGCGAGATATCTTCACCACCAGGCGTAAATTGGATTCAATCATTTTTTTGCGCGCTGCGACATCACCTTTGAGCGCTAATTTTGCGTAATGAACTTCTTCCTCTGCTGAAAGCAAGGGAGAAAAGCCAATTTCGCTAAGATAAATCTGTGTTGCATCCATAATTTTGGATGCCTGCCTGCCTCGTTGAAAGGTCGGAAACGCTGCTTCATCAGAAAAATTCGGCTCTTCAGGCACTTCACTGACTTCTTCTAATTCTTCTTCAATTGGCAGAATATCTTCCGAAGTTTCCTCCCAACTTTCAGTTTCAGGTGTTTCTGTTTCATCTTTCTTTTTTGATTTGTCTACTGGTTGCATCATGTCACCTCGGTGTTTATATCTATTAAGAAAAAACACTACTTAACGGCACGACCTTTCTAAATCTACTACCTGTATTTCTATAATTAATGCCTTAACACGACAGCAACAGAACCTATTTTTTTTGTAAAAAATCTAAGGGGTTAACAGGTTTTCCATTTTTTCTTATTTCAAAGTGGACACCCCAAAATCGCCGATCAATTACACCTATTTCGGCAATATCTTGCCCCGCTTTAACGTTTTGCCCTTCTGTAACAAGATTTCGCGAATTGTTTCCATAAGCAGTTAGTAACTGATTGTTATGTTTAATAATAATCAAATTACCGTAGCCAGAAAGACCGCTACCTGCGTAAGCTACCACTCCACTTGAAGTTGCACGAATCTTTTCTCCTTTTACACCAGCAATATCTATGCCTTTTTTTCCCTGTTGCGGAATAAAATTTGCGGCTAGGCGACCATTGACAGGCCAGAGCCATTTGCCGCCACTATTTTGTTCATAATTGGGCTTTCTAAAATCTCTATAGGAAGGCTGTTTTTTTGATGCTTGATACCTTGAATATACTCTAGGTCTTTCTACATAGCGTGTTTGAGGAATGAAAGCCTTTCCGCCTCTAACCCGCAAAATTTGACCCACATGCAAGGTATATGGGGGGTGTAAATGGTTGATGGCTGCCAATTGCCGATGATCAATGTCATATCGGAAGGCAACTGCATAGAGTGTTTCACGAGAGCGAACCCTATGAATTCTTTGCTCAGGTCTTTGCGGCTGCCATTTGAGTTCAACTACAGGCGCAAGACTGGTCCTCGTGCCACAACCAACCAAAAAAAACATTACTATTAATACGCACATCTTTTTGTACATATTTATACTCTCAAACAATTTATCGGGCAGTGGTTCTGCTTTCATTCCAAACTGATTCTTTTATAGACCAATTAATATCCTTTACCCAATCAGACAATTGCTCAAAAACTTTGTAATGCGTCATATCGATTTGTAAGGGAGTCATTGAGACACAGTTTTGATTTATTGCATGAAAATCGGTGCCAGGCCCAGCATCTGATTGCATTCCTGGAGGGCCTACCCAATATATAGTCCTGCCGCGAGGATCATTTGCTCTGACGATAGGCTCCGCCTTATGACGGGTCCCTAGCCTTGTCACTTCAATGCCTCGAATTTCTTCAAGCGGCAAATTAGGGATATTGACGTTAAGAATTGTCTGTGGAGGTAAAACATCCGATTTCATCTTTAATACAATATCGCGGGCAATTTTTGCTGCAGCATCGTAATGCTGAATGTTATCGCCTACCAGTGAAAAAGCAATTGCTGGAAAACCCAGATACCTGCCTTCCATTGCAGCAGCTACTGTTCCGGAATATAAGACATCATCACCCAGGTTTCCGCCATCATTAATACCGGAAACCACTATATCTGCAGCTGGCTCCATAAATCCAGTCAAAGCCAGATGCACACAATCCGTTGGAGTGCCGTCCACAGAGTAATAACCATTTTGAATTTGCCTAATCCGTAATGGAGATGACAAAGTTAAAGAATTGCTGGCGCCACTGCGATTTCTGTCGGGTGCAACCACCACAACATCACCTATTGTTGCCATTTCATTGGCAAGTGCTTCTATGCCAGGTGAATGAACACCATCATCATTACTTACTAAAATTCTCATTACCTGCTCACTGGTGATTCTAACCATTTTACAATTGCTAAATATTGCGCCAGCAATTGCCTGTTTTTTTCCAAGCTTGAATTCAGTTCGGGATTTGTTTTAGTTTCAATAGTCTGCTTGGCGATTGATTCCTGTAGAGCCAGAATTTTCTTACCAAAGGCTTGCGGGTTAGATTGTAATTGAATAGACATCTCATTGGTTGTCAACGCGATAGCTCTTAATTGCTCACAGCTTAAACTAGAAGGCTGCTTTGCAGGACACTCTCTTAGTGCAGCTTGTAAGGCTTGGGGGTGGGTTTGATAATAATGTTCATTCGGTTTTGAACAGGCTACCAACAACAAAGTAAAAGCCATTAACAGGTATTTCATCATTAACCTCTTGATGTTAACTGATTCTACAAAGTTGTCGATATTATCATTTGTCTTAAACTAACGCCATGTTATAATTTCAGCTTTGACTTCTGGATTTTTGCCGGCGTTCACCCCAGTTTTTTCCAGAACTTTTTTGGCCTGTTCCGGATTGACTTCTTGGGAACTTTGCAGCTTGAGGAAAGTTATTAATTGATTTTTTAGCCGCTGCTGTTAATGGATTAGGGCTAGCAGGCAAACGGTGATCCGGTTCATAATCGTCTATTTCGATACGTTCAATACGCAGTTTTAATAATTTTTCAATATCGCAAAGTTGATAGAATTCATCCGCACTTACTAATGAAATAGCCTGACCTGAGGCGCCTGCACGGCCAGTTCTACCAATACGATGAACATAATCTTCAGCGACCTGCGGTAAATCGTAATTAATGACGATGGGTAAATCATCAATATCAATACCTCTTGCAGCAATATCCGTAGCTACAAGAATTTGAACCTTGCCATTTTTGAATTCACTCAAGGCTTTCATTCGCTGTGCCTGGCTTTTGTTGCCGTGAATGGCCAATGATTGAATATCATCCTGGCCTAATAATTTTACTAACTTATTTGCGCCGTGTTTGGTTTTAGAAAAAACGAGCACCTGATGCCAGTTTTTTTCACGAATAAGATGACTCAGTAAGGCAGCTTTGCGTGTTTTATCCACAGGGTGAACTGATTGTTGAACTTTAACCGCAGCCGCATTACGTGGCGCTACATCAACTTCGACGTGATTGTTTAACAAATCTTTTGCGAGAGTTCGGATTTCATTGGAAAAAGTTGCGGAAAATAATAAATTTTGGCGAACCCGCGGGAGTAAAGAAAGAATGCGTTTAATGTCGTGAATAAATCCCATATCGAGCATTCGGTCGGCTTCATCAAGCACAAGCATTTCGATTTGCCCAAAATTAACCGCTTTTTGCTGATGTAAATCAAGCAGACGGCCTGGAGTTGCTACCAAAATTTCAACACCAGCTCTTAGAGCCATCATTTGCGGATTTATTTTGACGCCACCAAAAACAACTGCAGTACGAAGTTTAAGATATTTACCGTACTGAATAATATTGTCATGTATTTGTGCTGCTAACTCACGGGTAGGAGTAAGAATTAGTGCCAGTGCGTGATTTGATTTAGCGCGGTTTTTTTCAGCCAAAAGGTGCATCATCGGCAGGGTAAATCCAGCAGTTTTTCCGGTTCCGGTTTGAGCGGAAGCTAAAAGATCCTTGCCCTTCAATATCATGGGGATCGCTTGCTCCTGGATGGGAGTAGGATTTTCATAACCTAACTCTTGAATAGCATTTAATAAGGGTTCTGCTAATTGCAGTTCTGCGAACGTCATGGGCTTTTCCTCTTCATTTAGGACTTAAGGTTAAGCCCCGATTGGTTTACATCTCACTATGAAGAAAGGACCCCACTATGACCGATGTTATTTTTTAAGAATTACATCAGAAAACAACTGACAAAAATTCAGGCATCAAAAACTGGCATAGTTTATCATAGTATTGCTATCATTGTCAGATGAAAATTTGCAATTAAACTGATAAGAATGGATTTATGCTAGATTTTAAAATTGTTCGTAATGATGAAAATGAATCTTTTATCCAGACTTCTGTTTGCGGTAAATCCCTACTTACCATTCCCCAATTAAATAAAAGCACTGCTTTTACTCAAGAAGAACGACGTGAATTTGGGTTACTTGGGAAATTACCCCATCGAATTGAAACTTTGGAAGAACAGGTAAGGCGTGCCTATGAGCAATTTTCCAGTTATACAAACCGATTGCAGCAAAATATCTACCTGAACAATCTTCACGATAAGAATCAAGTTTTATTCTATAAATTAGTGACCTGTTATTTAGCCGAAATGTTGCCCACAATTTACACTCCTATCGTAGGAACAGCAGTCAAACGCTTTAGTCATGAGTATCGCCAACCGCGGGGCTTGTATATTACTCATTATGATAAAGGTCAAATTGATGAAATTTTTTCTAATCGAACGAATCCGGAAATAGATCTCATTGTGGTAACGGATGGTGAAGGCGTGCTGGGTATTGGTGATCAGGGAATTGGTGGTATGGATATTCCTGTAGCAAAATTGATGGTTTACAGCATTTGTGGCGGAATTGATCCCACGCGAACCTTGCCTATTTTTCTTGATGTCGGTACCAATAATCAACAATTACTTGATGACCCACTCTATCTTGGTTGCCAACATTCACGAATTGATACCGAGCAATACGATTCCTTCCTTGAAACCTTTGTTAACGCTGTCCAAAATCATTTCCCTAATGCTTTTTTACATTGGGAAGATTTGGGGCGCTCTAATGCAAGACGGATTTTAGATAAATTTCAAGATGATTTATGTACTTTCAATGATGATATCCAAGGGACAGGTGCTGTTACCTTAGCCGCCCTGCTAGCAGCCTGTGAAGTTTCGGGTATAAATCTTGAAGATCACCGGATACTTGTCTTCGGCGCTGGCTCTGCAGGAACTGGTATTAGTGATCAAATTCTTGACGCCTTGATTAGACAGGGCTTAAGCCCTGAACAAGCCTATGAACGCTTTTGGTTAGTCGATCGGCAAGGTCTTTTAATTGATACAGATCTAGAATTAACCGAAGCACAGCGGCCCTATTGCCGTAAACCGATGGAAACTAGCCACTGGTCAACTTATAGTTTGAAAGAAACTGTCAAACAAATAAGACCTACTGTTCTAATTGGCTGCTCAGCGCAAACATCCGCCTTTTCGCAGGAAATTGTTGAATTAATGTGCGAAGGCACTGAGCGCCCTATTATTTTTCCGCTTTCAAATCCAGATGAAAAATGCGAAGCAAAACCTGCCGATCTTCTGGCCTGGTCTAAAGGGAAAGCTTTAATTGCAACTGGAACTGCTTTTGCCCCTGTGCAATTTCAAAATCAATTAATTCATATAGCCCAATGCAATAATGCCCTGGTTTTTCCTGGAATTGGATTAGGTATTTTAGCGGTTCAAGCGAAACGATTATCAAAAGACATGATTTGGGCGGCAGCTGAGGCCTTAAGCAAATTTGCCTCTTCTCAAAACGATAGTCACTCATCGTTATTACCATCATTGGCAGAGGCGCAGGCGGTGGCTAAATATATAGCTGTTGCAGTTGCAGAAAAAGCTATTGATCAGGGTTTGGCAGCAAAAAATCATGATGCTGATTTAGAAAAGCTTATTGAAGACAAGTTTTGGGAACCGCGTTACTTAAATTTTAAAAAGACTAAAAGTCTTTAAATCTTTAATTAAGGTTTAATTGAACCGGAATCCAGAATTTCAGAAATTGTTTTTGTTCGGGAGCCTGGTTTTGAATGCTCAATTTGATAGTTGATACCGTAATAATACCCATCAGAAAAAGTGGGTGAGCGTTTAAATAAACCAAAGAAATTGCTGCTATTTGCATAAGAGTACTGATGCACTGTTTTGAATGTTTTTTGAAAATCGCTTTCGACAACATAATCATTTGCAAGTTCCCAGGCTTTGGCGGTCCTGGAATTAGGGTTAATTTGAATATACTGATTAATATCGTTTTCGCTTAAATCTACTTTATTCACCAAAGAATTCCATTGTTTAAAGCAAGAACTTTGTCCTGCATATAAAGCTTTATAAATGGTTTTAAAATAATTAATTTTATGATCTTCTTTTTGATCAATTATTTCTTCCACTGATGGAGGATTGAGGTAGTCTCTTTCTAGAAAGTAAGGTCTTTCAGAAATTTTTGTTAAATTTTCAATTCCAATTTTCGCTAGGACAAGTGTAAAGATATATTTATTCAAATCCATAGGAAACCCAATTTTGCTAAGAAGCAGGTACGTTTGATATAGAGAGCTAATTTTAAGATCTATATTTCTTTCAATAATATGTTGTATTCCTAATGAAACTGTTTTTGAAATGTCATTTTCATAGTAAAAAGCCATGGTATAGCAAAATTTCTCTTTTTTTTCTTTTTGATCCTCATAATTTAAAAGATGAAGCTGAGTTAAGCTGAAATTTTTTCTTAATTGATTTATTACAGAAAGGGTAAGATAGCTATTATTGGTATCGAGATTCAAGCTCGTAAGCGTTTGATTTTCAGCTAAGGCTGAAAGAATTATTTGGACTGCTCTATTCCCTTTAGTATAGAAAAGGTTTGATAAATTGAGTGACTTAAGTGTTTTATTAGTCTTAAGCATTTTGGCGATAGAATTAGCAGTCTCCTCGCATTCAGGAAAAAAATTATTACTCAAATCAACAGAAGTCAAATTGCTATTGCTTTCCAGAGCTTTAAAAATATCAGCACCTGTCACGGAACATTCTGTAAATAATTCGCCATTAAAAACGCCTACTGAAATATTTGTCAGAACGCTATTAGAATTTATCAAGGCGACATAGCTTGGAATGGTCACATCATTAAGCCCCATCGAAGTTCTTACCACTAAAACTTCAAGCTTGGGGTGATTTATGATTGCATCAGTTAGTTCCGATAATAAATCAATTTGAGTATCTAATTTATTGAACAGCTGTAATGTTTTGAGACTTTTATTTTGCTGAATTACTAAATTGAGGCGTTGCAAATTATTATTAATTAACGGGTCAGTGATAGAAAAGGTTAACTCGATATTAGAAAGCTGTTTAGTATTTTCCAGAAAAAAAAGTGAATTTTCTAAAGCATCAGAACTGTCAATATAGCTGCTAAAGCCTGTAGGTGTAATAAAGGTATAATCTAGAAAAATTTCTTTAATAGTTGGATTAAACTGAAGAAAATCTAAAAATACCCATTCAAGGTAGTGAGATAAAGAACAATTACTAATATCTATTTTCTGCAAATTTTGATTTGACTTAAGAGAGTCGGCAATAGCAAGAGCACCCTCTCTCAAATTTAAATTTAAACTGAAATCACAAATAGCTAGGGTTTTATTTGCACTTATTGCGTTGGCAATTTGTAGGGCTGTATCCTTATTTAGGCCTGAATAACTTTGATCTTTACAAAAAGCGCCAACAGACAAGGAAGTCAAATGACTATTTTCAAAAATAAGTTGTGCCAAATAGGCGCAGGTATTTTCTCCATAAAGACCTCTTAAAGTCAGTGCTACCAAGGAATGTCTTAAATTTTCGAAGATGCTTCCAAAAAGCTCCGCAATAATATTGGAGCTATTCTGGCATGACAGATTTGCTGTCAGAGACAGACTACTTAATGTTTTTTGAGATTTTAAATTTTGTTGAAGGCTAATTAATTTTTCTTCAGGAAGATTGTTCGCAGTGAAATGTATTGAGCTCTGTGTAATCTCATTAGTTGAATGTTCAATACAAAGATCTAAATCTTTTTCTTCTTTTATTTCAAAATGAAGTTGTGACAGTTTGTTTATTTCATTTTTAGTTAACATCGAGGCTTTTTGAATGCTTTGAAAGTGGATAAACTGTATCAAATTTGTAACAATATAGCAACTAATTAGCAGAGCAACTCAAATTATTAACCTAATCTAAATTGCTCTTAAAAAAATTATTTTGGCTCATAAACCTCTTGTTGCAAGCCGCCAACAACCCAAGGGCCATCATTATAGAATTGACGGAAATGCCAAATTTCGTTCAAATTGGAAATTGGCTCATCATTTTCTTTAACTCTACCTGTAAAACGAACGCTCGCCATTGTAGAATCTACCTGCTTTGATACATCAAGCAGTTCAGCTTCTAAATCATAAACCTCTGTTTTATTAGGTTCATTACCGCGTTCATCTAATTGCATTTTAATTTCACCAAAAACCTCAGGCGCTGTAAATTCTTGCAAATCTGACAGATTTTTTTGATCATAGGCGGCTTGCATTCTGAGGAATTTAACCTTTGCATCACGTAAAAATGTTTCTGGTACAAAATTGGGGGGATAAGATGAATAATTACCTGAACCGCCGCTTGTTCCGTACATATTAGATGTTTCTGAGTTTTGCCTGAACAAATTAGGTTGCGCAGATTGAAACCCTGGCTGCATTTTTCTTCGATAAATATTATAGACAAAGAAGATGAGCCCGCCTACAACTAACCATGACAACAAACCAGCGCCGAAGCCATGCCCCATAAACAAGCTTGCTAATAAACCACCAACTAGTAATCCGCCTATAATACCGCCCCAATTTCTATTCTTTGTTGTTTTTGGGCTCCAGGCTTTAGAAGCGTTTACTGCAGGTGAGGAAAACAGACTGCTCTTTGAGCGTTGAACTCCAAAACTTCTTCCACCGCCAAATCGTTTGGCAGATGCCTCATTCACAATCAAACCAAATGTTAGCAAAGCAATTAAAAAGAATGAAAAAAAATTACGCATATAATGTGCCCTTATTTCGTTAAGAAATATCATTATATATGAACAAAAACCAACTTGCTTGCACTATTATGGTTTCTAAAGAACGTCTGAATTGACATCAATTGGGCTGCGAGGATTTCTAAATGCATAAAATCGACTTAAGGTATCAAGGCTTTTGTTAAAATTTTTTGATTGATAAATATAACAAAATAGGGTCTTAGTAGGGAAAGTTTGGAAATAGAGAGGTTATTTGCAGGAAGTTGAATTTTATCCACTATAATTGTTTTATTAAGAGTTTTATTCATATTTAGGAATAATGCTGTCCCCCTTATCTAATCGATGAATAAATCCTTGATATTCATCAATATTTTGAACTAAAAGGAATTGAAATTGCCAACTTTGAAATACTAAAATCAATTTTATCATTAAGGATTAATATAAATGGATTTACGGAAGCAACTTCAAGAGGCAACAAAAAGTCTTCACAACCAAATTGAACAAACCTTCTTGCTTAATAAAATTTTGCGCAAAGAGATAACATTAAGTGAATATCAATTATTAATAGAAAAATTTTATGGCTTTATTACCCCCTGCGAAGCCTTAATCGATGTCAAATGCAAATCTGTTATTAAAAACCGAAAAAAGAAACCTTGGCTTGAGCAAGATTTGCAGGCACTAAAATCTCACTTTAAAGAAGAGATTACCCCCTGAGGGATCGTCACCTTTTGTTAACACAATATGTTCCAAGCTAGCTCATCCCATGCTGTTTGTTGAATTTCCTTTAACTGAATAGTTATATTAATTTTTTTTCTAACAATTTGACACCCCAAAT